>NZ_JAUCGJ010000052.1 GCF_030378065.1 Candidatus Venteria ishoeyi
CGCCATATAGCACTCAACTTATTAAAGGCAGAAAAAACTTCTAAAGTTGGTATTAAAACCAAACGTCTCAAAGCTGGTTGGAATGAAACATATCTGCTAAAAATTTTATTGGGCACGTCGTAAAAACTAAGAACTACATAACACTATGGTATTTTTTAAGTTTTTAATGCGATTGCCCTGCTCCGACCTGGCGCGACGGATTGATGTTAACCGCCATACCCTGCGGCGTTGGCGTAGTGGCGAAATTGCCCGGCCTGATTGTCGTAAAATATTGGCCTGTCTGCCACATTTAGCATTAAACAAACAACAGCGTCAGATTTTTTTACGCGCGGCAGGCTGTGGTTCAAATGAATCACTGGGAGGCAAGCCAGCAGAAATAGATCCAAGTCGTCTAAGCCCGTTTGTTGCGGGACAGCCAATCATTCACCCGCAGCAGTTTTGTGGACGCAAAGAGATTATCGGGCAAATTATCCAGTTATGGCGTAATCTGCCACTGCAAAATGTTGCGGTGACGGGCATCCGACGTAGTGGTAAAAGCTCTTTACTGCATTATTTAAAACATATGCTGCCACAACAATTGTCTGCGGATTATCAAGTGATACTGGTTGACTTTAAGGAAGCGCGAATGCGCCAGCAAAGCAGCCTGCTTCAGTATTTGCTGCAAGGTTTGGAATTGCCAACCTTAACCAATTGCAGCTTGGTGAATTTTGAGGAAATACTGAGTTTTAATACGATTAAACATCCCACGCTGGTATTGATGGATGATATTGAATACGGACTGGCAGCAGAGAATTTGTCACAGGAATTCTGGTGGGGTCTGCGTTCCATACAACATAATTATTGTTATGGACATCTGGGTTTTTTGCTGAGTTCGCGCACTGCCCCGGCAGAATTAGCACAGCAAGAGGGGAAATCCTCACCTTTTTTTAATGTGTTCAGTTATCAGGTTAACTTACCGCCCTTTACCCAGGCGGAAGCCGAACACGTCATCGCCCGTTCTTCCATTACTTTCCAGGAGGAGGACTGTGAGCGGATTATCACCCAGGCACAGGGCGCGCCGGAAGTTTTACAGGAACTGTGTATTCAACATTTGCAACAATTGGAGAAACAGTAATATGAATTATTATATCGTTCTGGTTTTATTTGTCTTGTCACCTCAGGTGCTGATGGCGGCTGATAGCTTTAAGATCATCAGCAGTCATAGTACAGCTTATCAAGCTAATCAAACCCTGTCTGCTGATATGGTTATTACTCTGAAATCAGGTGAATCATTGACTTTACAAGTAAAAGGCAAGCAACGTTGCACTTTGCAGGGTCCTTATAAAAAACCACCCTATTGCCCAAATATGGCGCAAACCATTGCTGCATTGACACCCACGCAGCGTAGCGTTAATAGCAAACAAGCAGGTTTATGGATGATTGATGCAGATCAGCCCGGCGTAACTTGTTATCCCGTGGGGCAGAATTTATCTTTATGGCGCAGCAAAGTGAGACAGGTTGAACAATTAAGCATCCAGGTACAGCACAGCGGTAAACGCATCAGCCTGCCGTGGTCGCGTGGACAGACAACACTGAAGTGGCCAAGCCAACAGTTGCCGCTGACAGCGGGAGGCAGTTATTTATTGATGTCGGCGCAACGCGCAACGCTGGTGAGTTTACAAGCCATGCCCGATAACTTGTCGGGTGCCGGGCAGAAAAGTCAGTGGATGGCGCAGCAAGGCTGTCAGCGTCAACTGGATATGATTGCCGCCGATCCGCAGAGTAAGGCGCAGTTAGCACAATGAATAAATTACTGGGCATCTGTCTGTTCAGCCTTGCCAGTGCATGGGTAATGGCGCAGGAAAATAACGCAGAACAGGCTTTTCTGCGTGGTGACTTTGCCCAGGCTATCACATACTGGCAGGCTGCTGAAGCGGAACCTGAGATTCACCTGCGCATGGTGGATGCTTATCAGCACCTGGGACATTATCAGGCAGGACAAGCCTTGCTGGAAAATCTTGAGCCAACAATTTCTGAACGCTCACTTACAGTGCAAGCTGAATTCTGGTATGCCTGGAGCCGGTTGTATATGGCGCAGGGAGAAGATTACCATGAACAAGCCGATGCTGTATTAATACAGGCTTTTGCAGCAGCGCAGCAGGTGAACTCGGGCAACCTGACAGCGCGTTTACTGAATCATCAGGCAACCCTGCAACAACTGGCTTTTTTATTTACGGATGCCGAACACACCTACCAACAAGCACTGCGGATTTTAACAGCAAAAAACACCCCTGCGGATACTTTAGTGCGCGCTAAAATTCATTTGAATCGTTGGCGTAATGCACAGGCTCAGAGAGTGTCGGTAAACACGCTCTGGCAACAGGCACAACAAGCCTGGCTGAGCTTGCCTCCCAGTCATGCCCAAGTCATGGCTTTGCTGCAACTGGCAGAAGCAGATTCCATCACAGATACCGCAAGCAGGGACAATTTATTTCAAACGGCATGGGACAGTGCTGCAAAGCTAAAAAATTCAGCACTACAGGCTTATGTCACAGGACTTTGGGGTGGTTTTCAGCAAAATCAGGGGCATTCAGATGCTGCACTGAAGCTGACCCGGCAGGCAGTATTTTTTGCCCAGCAACAGCCTCACAGCGCGCGCCTTTACCGCTGGTATCATCAACTGGCAAGGCTGCTGCACCAACGGGGTGCTGAGACAGCCGCATTGACAGCTTATCGTAAAGCCGTAAAACATCTACGCAGCCGTTGGCATCAGGAAGCTTATCAAGGCTATCGGATACTGCTGTCGCGTTTTCCCGAGCAAATTGTCCCCTTGTATATGGGATTTGTTGAGCTTTTATTACAACAGGCCGAGAAGGAGCAAGGGGAAAAACAACAGCAGTTGTTGCATGAGGCTGTGGCTGTGGTGGAGCAGTTTAAACGCCTGGAACTGGAAGATTATTTACAAACACCTTGTAAAACCTCAGATGCACGGGCTTGCCCTTTACTTAAAATCGCTGCGCCTGAAGGCACGGCTATTTTGTATCCGCTGATTTTTGAAAAGTATCTGGTTTTATTGCTGAAAATTGGTGACAAACTGCATGTTATCAAACAGGCGACAGGGGCTGAAGTGCTGCGCCAGGAAGTGGCTGTTCTCAGCAGCTTGTTACGTTCCGCACAGCACCAGATGCCGCTTCGAAAAACGACGGCAACGCAATACGCCACTTTTAATTGCGCCGCGCTCAGCCGTTCTCCTGAACTATCCGTTGCCAACCCCTTCCAGAATATCGGGGCGGTTATCAAACAATCCCAGCGTTTGCATCAATGGTTAATCAGACCCTTGCAAGGCATATTAAGCCAGAACGACATCGGGCATTTGCTTATCGTGCCAGATGGTATACTCCGTACCCTGCCATTTAGTGCATTGCATGATGGTAACAGCTATCTGATCCAGCGCTATGCCGTCAGCATCAGCCCTGGTCTGTGTTTGACTCCAATCGCCAAACCCACAGGCGTACCGGCATTATTGCTGGGTGGTTTGAGTCAGTCTGTGGCGGGGATGCCTGCTTTGCAATGTGTTCCCCATGAATTGGACGCAGTGAGGGATTTATATACCGCGCAGGATACTGGATTGCTGCTCAACGAACGCTTTACCAAGCCCAACCTGTCCCGGCATTGGCAGGAACAGCCCTACAATATCCTGCATCTGGCTTCACACGGACAATTCAGCGGTCAGATCGAAGATACTTTTATTCTGACTTATGATGGTAAGCTCAACCTGAATGATTTAGCGCAGTTAGTGCACCAGAAAACCCAACGTAACCAGCCAGTGGATTTGCTTACCCTCAGTGCCTGCGAAACAGCAGCGGGTAATGATCGCGCCGCGCTGGGGCTTGCGGGGGTTGCAGTGAAAGCCGGGGCACGTCATGCCCTGGCAAGCTTGTGGCGCATTGATGATCGCATCACGCCAAAATTATTAATAGAGTTCTACCAACAACTGCAAAACCCCACTGTCAACAAAGCGCAGGCACTGCAACAGGCACAACGGGCCTTATTGGAAAATCCTGAATATAAGGCGTTTCAGCATCCTTATTACTGGGCAGCATTTTTGTTGATTGGCGGATATGATGACTAATCTGAATAGCGATGTAAGCTTTTTGATTGCCGGTGTCAGATTGATGTAGTTTGCCCCTGATAGCGGGTCGGATAACGCTTATCCCAATTCTGCAACAACCGCCCGCCGCACCAACTCCACACTAAAACGATAGCCCTGTTGCTCACACTGCAATAATTCACGGCGCAAAACTTGATGCAGGCGCTTTTCCAGGCTGTCACCAAAGGTTTCCACCAGTTCTGTCTGGCTTATGACTATGCCTTCCCCTTGTTTTGCCAGGTAACGCAGCAGTTCCAGTCCATCGCTGGTAATCTGGTTATGTAGCATATCGCTGAAATAAAATGTGCCGGTTTGCAGGGCACTTACCGCTGCTGCTTCGATATCCGTCATTTGTGCCAGATAACGCTGACTTTCATCCTGGCGATTTTTCAGGTTAACCAATTCCCGGCAAAGCAACTGCACCAAGGCAGGATGACCACTGCTCAGGCTGATCAGGTGGGATACGGTATTTTCTGCGTAAGACAAAGGAAAATCGACAACCGGGCGGGTGATGAGTTGTCTTGCGTAGTTTTCCGGCAGAAAGCCCAAGTGTAACACCTGCATATTCACCAGATAACCCGCCCAGTCACGCAGTTCATCCAGTTGATGTGAACCCGCCAGCAGTAAGCGCCAGCTTGGGTGATGCTGAATGATATGGCGAAACAGGCTGAGTAATTCATGCAATGTGGTCTGTGCCATGACTTTATCTTCCAACGCCACGAACTCATCCAGCGCCAAAACCAGGGTATGTTCACCCAATTGCGCTTCCACGGCTTCCAGCCACAGCGCAAAGGCATGCAGGGGATCAGTTTCCAGCAAGGCCTTATCAAGTGCAGGCGCTGGGCGTTGCAGGCTGTGTTGAAATGCCAATCTGACACTGAAGGCTATGCCTTCCAGCATGGTGGCTAATTGCCCGGATAACATGCGTGGGCTTTGAAAATCCAGATAAGCAAAAATAAAACGGCTGGGCAGCAGGCGGTTGAGATTGCTGAGCAGGGAGGTTTTACCAGTGCGGCGTTGACCGTAAATCAGCACCGGCGGCGCAGGCAAGGTAAATAATGATTTTTCAATATCGGCAATAATATCGTGGCGACCGACAAAAATCTCTTGTTTACTGTTCAGCGGAATGCCGACGATATAAGGATTGTGCATTTCCGTGGAAGCATTCAGGGTTTTATCAAACTGCACAAAAGCTTCAGTCAATAGCGCACGCCATTGCCGCGCCAGAGGTAACAGGTGCTTCACTGCTTGCTGACGGGATTGTTCCAGATCCATAATTAGACGATTGAGCAATTCTTCACTGTCACGCAAAACCAGACGTTGCGTGTAACGGCTGGTTTGTTCCGTAACTACTGCGACATCACGGCTCACCATCTGAAACCGTTGCAGCAGGGTTTGCATGGGATGCGTATTAGGCAGTGCATGAATCTGCTGATGCACCTGCCCCATCGCTTCCAGACTGGCAACCTGCGCCAGTGATTTAAGGTTCAAGGCCAGATAAAATTCTGCAATCACCCAATGCTGGTGGCTGTGCTCCAGTTGCTGCAAATAATCCTGAGTTGCCGCTTCATCCTGCTGCTGTAACCATAATAAGTAGGCCAACAGGCTGCGCCAGGGCAACAACTGCCATTTATCCCGGAATGCCGCGTGCCAGGAGACTTGTCTTAGTGTTTGTGGTGATATCATGGCGCTGTTTTGCAGTTTTAACAATAATAACCAATGCCAGACTTCCAGCAGCGGATAAAGCAGCAGAGAACGCCACCAGAGGTAAGTCCAACCCAGCAATAATGCCCCCGGCAACCATAATACCCACCAGCCTGCGCCGCTGAACCAGGCAATCAAAACCATATAAAATAAAGCACTGAGACTGCCAGCAATGACTGCAACGCGGATTCCTGCCCAGTGCCGTGCAGGCACATAAGCCAAAGCATATAAACCGCTGCCCAGCAATGCTAATACCGCTGCTCGCACTGTATCTGTCAAGGCATACTGCCAGCCTTGACTGATTGGCTCAGACAACCATAAGCCTTGCAACAACCAAGAGCCAAAGCCCAGCCCCATCAACAGCATACTCAGCAGCATCCATAACAAACCGCCGCTGAGCCAGCCTGATAGCACACCCACCAGAATCGCCATTGTGGTTAAGCGTAGTGGTAAAGCTGCCACGGTGCTGATATGCGCGCTTAATAACATACCCAGCCAATTACCCATAAACAGTAAAGCCGCCCCCAGCAACAAACTTCCGACAATTGTTGCAAATATGCGTGAATATTTTACCGATACAGGTGGCTGCTGTTGCTGCAAGATCAGACTAAGCACTCCCAGACTAAATAAGCTGACCGCTAATATGCTGACGATACCGTAGTGCATACCGCACAGCAACAAACCACTGAGCAAGCCGCCAAGAAACCCCGCCAGTCGTCCATGTGCCCAGGAAACCCATAAGCCTAATGCAAGCTGAGTCATGCTGTGCCAGACCCAGGCACAGATAATACCCAGTTGAATATATTTCCAGGGTTGCTCAAATAACCAGAGCAATAGCGCCACTACAGCCGCAGTGAGCAGAGGATAAAATAAAAGTGCGCGTAACGCTGGGAAGTGTTTGAAAGACATTGTTATTTGCAGGTTTTTAGGTGGCAATTCAGATAATGACAATAACCTCATTGAGCATTTCAGCGTCTTTGGCGTGGGATGATAGAACGCAAACAAACACCATGCTATGCTTATAATTTATGTTTGTATGGGATTAAAGTGATGTGAATAAGATTAACGATTGATGATGACATGATGCATAAAATTATGCAATGTACAGACAGGAAACAACATGTAACAGCTATTCGCCATGTGTTGGAAGCCTCTTTAAGGCAACTATAATGAGTCTTCATCCAATATTTATAAGTTAATTGATAAGGATAAAAAATGAATATAAAAGTAGGTATTAACGGTTTTGGTCGTATGGGGCGTTTGGGCTTCAGAGTGGGTTGGGAACAGTCTGAATATACGCTTGTGCGGGTTAATGAAATCGCTACGGATGCGACCGGTTCAGCGCATTTGTTACAGTTTGATTCGGTGCATGGGCGTTGGGCTTATGCGACAGGTGCAGAAAATGGTGATATGCGACTTGATGGGCATAATATCGCTTATTCCTCTTATGCCAGTATTGATGCCTGCGACTGGTCAGATTGCGATATTGTGATTGAAGCAACCGGGGTACATCATAAAACACCTGAAATGCTGCAAGCCTATTTCGCACAGGGCGTGAAAAAGGTCATTGTTGCCGCGCCTACGGAAGGTGCGTTGAATATTGTTTATGGCATTAATCATCAGCAATATGACCCCGCAGTACATGATTTGCTGACAGCCGCTTCCTGCACTACCAACTGTCTGGCTCCCGTGGTGAAAGTGATGCACGAAAAAGTGGGCATTCAACACGGTTGCATGACCACCATTCATGATATTACCAATACCCAGACCATTGTCGATAAGGGGCATAAGGATTTGCGCCGCGCCCGTGCCTGTGGCAATTCTTTGATTCCAACCACAACGGGTTCAGCAAAAGCCATTAGCAAAATATTTCCTGAACTGGCTGGCAAACTCAATGGTCATGCGGTGCGGGTGCCGCTGCTCAATGCCTCGCTGACGGACTTTGTGTTTGAGGCATCCCGCGCCGTTACTGTTGAAGAAATTAATGGCTATTTTCAGGAAGCCGCAGCAGGTGAGTTAAACGGGATTTTAGGCTATGAAACACGCCCATTGGTATCGGTGGATTATGTCAATGATGCCCGCTCATCAATCATAGATGCGCCATCAACTATGGTGATTAATGATACCCAGGTTAAAATCTACGCCTGGTACGACAATGAGTGGGGTTATGTCAATCGCATGATGGATATCGTGCGTATGGTCGCTGCGAGTTTGTAAGATGGAACAGGGTATACGGCATTATCTGATCGTCACTGGCGGTTACTGGGCGTTTACCATCACCGATGGCGCGATTCGGATGCTGGTGGTGTTGTACTTTCATATGCTGGGTTATTCACCGTTTGAAGTGGCAATGCTGTTTTTATTTTATGAGTTTTTCGGCATTGTCACCAATCTGGTGGGCGGCTGGCTGGGGGCGCGTATCGGCCTGAATCTGACCATGCATATCGGTATGGCAATGCAGGTGGTGGCGCTGCTGGCGCTGACGGTGCCGGAAGCCTGGTTGTCAGTGGCTTATGTAATGGCGGCGCAGGCGCTTTCAGGCATTGCCAAGGATTTGAATAAGATGTCGGCAAAGGCATCGGTTAAAACTATGGTCAGTGATACCGGGGAATCACAGTTATTTAAGTGGGTGGCGATGTTAACCGGCTCTAAAAATGCGCTGAAAGGCGGCGGTTTTTTTATCGGCGCGGCATTGCTGGAATGGATTGGTTTTCGTGGGGCTTTGGTGGTGCTGGCAGGTTTGCTGCTGGTGGTGCTGGTCATTACCATGTTGTTATTGCCCACAGGCGTGGGCAAGATGAAAGCCAAGCCGAAGTTCAGCCAGGTTTTTTCCAGGATTGCAGCGATTAACTGGCTTTCTGCCAGCCGGTTTTTTTTGTTTGGCTCGCGTGACATCTGGTTTGTGGTGGGTTTGCCGGTGTTTCTTTATGAGGTGTTGCAGTGGTCATTTACCGAAGTCGGTAGTTTTATGGCCTTGTGGGTGATAGGTTATGGACTGGTGCAGGCCAGTGCGCCAAAATTGCTGCGCCAGCAGGCAAAAGGCAAAAGCCCTGGCGGTAAAACAGCGCGTTTCTGGGCCTTTGTTTTGGCTTTGTTTCCGGTGCTGATTGCGCTGGCTTTGCAGCAGGGTTGGCCCCCTGCCTGGGTATTAATCATTGGCCTGATTTTATTCGGGGTGGTGTTTGCAATTAATTCTGCGGTGCATTCTTATTTGATTCTGGCCTATTCCGACCACGACAAGGTGGCGATGAATGTAGGTTTTTATTATATGGCAAATGCTGGCGGACGCTTAGCGGGTACCATACTCTCCGGCTGGCTTTATCAAAGCTATGGCTTGCAAGGCTGTTTGTGGTGGTCCAGTGGTTTTGTATTGATAGCGGCCTTGCTTTCATTTGGTTTACCGGAATTAAATAGGCAAAGCCGTAGACTTTCAGATAATTAATTTTCCAGAACGCCAACGGATAACACCCCTCCAAAGGGGGGTTATCCGTAAAGCCTTCACCTTAAAATCTTAGGTTTTAAGGTGAAATGTTCCTGCGCCATAATCGGTGCAATAATCTCGGCAACCGGTTTGCCCTGATTGCCATCACGCAATACCATACGCACGGCAAATGGCAGGCTTTGGCGTTTTTTGGCAGACCATTTTTTCTTCCATTCAGTTTTTTCCTGTTCCATATAACGTTTTTGTGGCTTGATTTCCAGATACTCAAAACGCACTTGATAATCAGGAAATAAATGTATGGGTTCAGTTTTTTTCAAACGCTTAGCGGGATCATCAGCAAATGCCGGGGCGATGCGTAATAACAGCCCCTTATCGTCCTTGCCCGGTTTTAGCTCCCAGGCAGTTAAACCGGGTGTTCTGTCGGGGGATACGCTGGAAACCCAGGCTATTTTTTTCTGCTTGCCTTCAAATAGAATATATTTTTTTAATTTCTTACGATCCTGATACAGATGTGGGTAAGCGCCGATTAAAGCCTGTTCGATTTGCAATAAAGCCAAGCTGTTGTCCAGTTGATTTTCCAACTGCTTGGTATTGCTGTTCCAGTCTTTCAGCGTAATGCTCAAACCACTGGCTAATACTGCCACCACCATTGCCGCCAAAGCCATGGCGATGAGTAATTCCAGTAAAGTGAACCCTTTAGTTGACTGGTATCTTATTGAAGGTTTTTTTATCATTGTCAATCAGGGGAGCAATCTTGCAGAATAGTATATAAGTGTTCTTTGAATGTATTAAAACTTGGCATATCAATACGATGTATATCAATTTCATCATCTTTTAATATATTGTTCCAGTCTTCTGCGCTATAGCTTTTTTTATGTCTATACTCTTTATTTTTTGAAAAAAATTTCTGGCAAGCATTATCAAGCTGATCTTTCAAGGGTTTTGGACTCTTATCATTACCAGAAGAAATCTTTTCCAGCTTATCGCAGTGATTGTAGGGATTTTCTTTTACTGCACATAATAGCCATACCTCGGATTTTGGACAAGGTATCATGGGTACACCAGTAGAATATCCTGCGCGTTCAAAGCCTTGTATCATTGAATCCCACTTGTCCTGCCACAGAGAGCGCGGCGAACTCCGCGTACCATCACTATCACGAAACAATATTGCAATGACAGTTTCATTTTCCTTGCGTTCTATTTCCTTTGCTTTAGTTGCTAATGCATGGGCGTTGTTTGCAAAAAATGTGGTTTCTTTTTTTTGTTTTTTACCTGCTAATCTCATAGAACGTTTTTTTGATGAATTGTTTGAGATATCTTTTAAGGCAGTTTCACTGATAAAAGAGATGATACTATTTTCTAAAATAGAAATTTCAGTTTTTTTATAAACCAATTTATCTACAAGCACTGCCATTGGTCCATAGCGATATATACCACTATCATATGGCTTACCTCCCACCTTACAATAACCCAAATCTGTTTTACCTTCACCACTGAGCAAAAAAATCATACACTTTCTTCCTGTTTGTTTAGATCAGCAACCAGATCTTCAAGATAAGTGTCTATGAATGCTTCACCCGGCCCCATTATTGTCAATTTTTCCTTGAGCATGGGAATATCAAAAAAATGTTGACTACGAGTAAAACCTTCTGGTGTTTTATAAACCAAAATCACCGATTTGCTGGCAAGCTCATCTTCCAGATAGTTTAATATCATAGGACTATGAGTTGTCACCATTATCTGTTGTGAGGTATTGACTAAAGTATCTACCAGTTTCTCAATAATTTCAGGATTGATGCCATTTTCAATTTCATCAAATAAGATAAAATTATCATTTGTCTGTAATTGTGCAAGAATAGCTAATATGCGTAATATACCATCATTAATATGATTTGAATCTATATCCTGAAAAGAATAATGCTTTAGAGGGTAGTTTTCTGTAACAGATAATTTTTTCCAGCCTCCGCGCATAGATTCAATACGATATTGGGAAAAGTTAGGGTAAAATTCTTTTAATTTATTTTCTATTGATGATTTCTGCTTATGAGATAGTTGGGATAAAAATGCAGATAAACGTTCACCGCCAACTCCAATATTTTTGAATTGAGGACGCGCAGATTGGCGAAGCAAGTGAGGAGCGAGAAGTTCCAGGGATCTAATTGTTCTGAGATCTTTTTTCAGATGCTGTAAAATTTTAGGAAATTTGTCTAAATTTAGCTGTGATAGGATAGAACCTTGATAATCAAATTGTATATTGAATTTCCCATTATTTTCTAAGGTATAGGTACGCTTTTCTACATTTAATAATATCTCACCATTTACTGTAATAGATTCTTTAGAGCAGTATAAATCAGTGCGATTAAATTCTCCATTCCAATTTAGTTCTTCACCGTCTATATCAAGGACTACATTAAAACTGATATTGCTTTTATGAGACTGTTTGTTTTTTAAATCAGATTTTTTCCAATTCCGCTTTTCTAACCAAAAATCTAAATTCCCTATTGTCAATTGGCTCAGAAATTCTAATGCTTGTAAAATGGTTGTTTTTCCAGCACCGTTCAATCCAATAAGACAATTAAACTTATTAAGTTTTATCTGAAAATCAACAAGAGACTTAAAATTATCCAGGTAAATTGTTTTTATCATAGATAAGACCTATTTTTTCATTACTGCGAGGGGATAGATTTAAGCCGTTTCCAGCGTAATGCCCGTAGCTGACCAACATCCTGACTGGTTTTACCTAAGTAATAAGGCTCCAGGACATAAAGAATTTTTTTGGTTTGCCGGGGAGGGGCTTTTAAGTAATCTTCAGTTTGTAAGGCTAAATCTGTCTTATTGGAGGCGTGGGTTTCCGGGTAGTCGGTTTTGCGTTCTGCCTGTCCGACATTGATTGCCGCGCGCTCATCAATGCTGCGCTCCAGTCCTTCTATGGCGCGCCAGGCCAGACGTTTGCTACTGCCGGAAATCGCCATGATGGAACCTAAGACCAAACCGACTATGGTGAGTGCAACCAGGACTTCCAATAAGGTAAAACCTTGTGTACCCGTTTGTGCAGAGGGTAAATTTTTCATGTATTTATTTTGTGGTCTCGGTTGTGACTTTACCGGTGATAGGATTGATCGCCACTTTAATTTCAAAGCTTTTGCGCTTAAACACAAATTCTCCACCACTGGAGCCGCCACCGGGATAAAATGTCACTTCATAGACTTTCTTGTTATCCGTTTGTTTATTGTTTATTTGAGTGCTGTGAATTTCAGCGCCCTTACTGATCCATTGTCCCGGTTGCGGTGGTTTTTGTTTGTTACTGTTTTTGGGTACACCATAGAGTTTGACTTCAGCTAATTGCCCTTGAATAGTTGCCATGCGTCTGGCGTAATTGAGTACGGCAACGGCTTCACGCACTTCTGCCTGCAAGCGGGTAAATTCGTTACCCCCCATGCGTGGCACAATCAAGGCGCTGGCAAGCGCGATAATCACCAGCACGATTAATAGTTCAAACAGGGTGAAACCTTGTGTAAAGAATGAGAATTCAATAACCCCAGCGTCTAGCGGCGCTTTTACGCGCGACTCTGCGTTGTCGCTCCGGTTGCATAGAATAACTATGCGCCCATCGCGCCGCCTTGATTTGCGCGCAAAATCACTCGCTATACTTTCTGGTTTTATTAAATTCTCATTCCTAAGGTGTTTTTTATTCACTGAATGTTGTGTGCCCCGTTTTGTTTGGACAGCGCAAAAACCAGCGTGAAGTACAAAGCAGTTTTTTGCGCCTTAAAGTGTGAAAAAGAAGCTTTTACATAACCCTTCTTATTCATTCAGCAAAGGAATCAAATGTGCTAACACGGTGCGCGCGTGTCCAACGCCAATGCGGATATTGTGATTAATTTCATCCATACTGATTTCTGCTGCGCCCCGCCCTGCTGCGGCATTGGCAACAATGGCGCAGGTGGCATAGCACAGGTCCAGCTCTTTGGCGAGCGCGGCTTCCGGCATACCGGTCATGCCGACAATATCACAACCATCTTTTTCCAGGCGATCAATTTCGGCAGCCGTTTCCAGACGTGGCCCCTGCATAGCGGCGTAGACACCTTGGTTATGAACCTTTAAATCAGGCTGTTCCGCTGCCAGTAATAATTTATTGCGTAATGTCGCACAATAGGGCTGGGTAAAATCAATATGTGTCACAGGCTGTGAGTTCAAGCCTTCTGATTCTTCAAAAAAGGTATGCGCGCGCCCTGAAGTATAATCGATTAATTGATGCGGTATGACTAAATCAGTTGGCTGCATATCCGCATGAATGCCACCCACAGCAGCAAAGGCCAGCACCCGTTTGACCCCCAGATATTGCAGGCTCCAAAGGTTAGCGCGGTAATTGACCTGATGTGGCGGAATCGTGTGTCCATAACCGTGGCGGGGTAAAAATAAAATGGATGTCCCGGCATAACGCCCGAACATCACAGGCCCGGAAGGCGGCCCATAAGGGGTATGCACCGCGCGTCTGCGCTCAATTTCCATACCTTCTAAAGAGGCAACGCCCGTGCCTCCGATAATCGCCAATTCTGTCACGTCTATAACCCTTTTACTGCATAAATGCCGGCAGCATTGCGCAAATAATGATGATAATCCAAACCAAAACCAAATACATAACGATTTGGAATTTTAAGCCCGGTAAAGTCAGCTGCTGGCAAACCATCCGGCGCTCTGGCATTTTCCTTGTCAACCAACACCGCAGTATACACCTGTTGCGCGCCTGCTTGCTCACAGTATTCCACAACGGCCTGCATGGTGATACCTTCATCTAAAATATCATCAATAATCAATAAAGTGCGATTTTTAATATCCATATCGGGATATTTTTTCCAGTGTAGCTTTTCACCCTGGGTATTGCCGCGATAACGGGTAGCCTGGATACTGTCCAGTTGTAGTGGAAAATCCAGTTGCGTCAGTAATAAACCCGTGGGGATAATACCACCGGTTAATAAGCTCAGACACAGCGGATTACGATCATGTAAGTTTTGCGTGATTGCGACAGCCATATCCGTTAAAGCCTGTTCAATCATATCTTGATCGCAAATCAGTTCCGCTTCCTGTTGTATCTGGCGAATCTCTTCAAGGGAATGTGTTGTTTTCATATGCTAATTAACCTGCATTTGGCTTTACAGCCGCTGAATATGCCAATCTTCTATATACTCCCCCAACAACTTGCTTAGTTCGGAAAAGCCTTCTAAGGCTTCATGATAAACCAGAATCATTTTATTTTGATCATTAAACACAGTGACGATGCCTAAATCACTATATTCCCGAATCTGTTCCAGTTCTGCCCAGGGGTATAAACGGTTTTGTAAAAAGCTTTTGACTCTTAAACCATCTTGCTCTGCAAAGATGGTACTGTTTAAGAAATATAAGATATTAAAATAGCGTTGCATCAGGTAAGTAGCTAATAGCGTAAATAAAAATAATAAACCACGCTGCCATTCAGACCAGTCGCCAGTAATTGTTTGCAGCAATAAAATAAGATTTAACGGTATAAACAGTAAGATGATACTGAATAGCAGAACTTGGTTGGCTATGCTATAGCCAAATAAGGGGGCTTGATTACCAATCAATAAGTCGTATTGGTGTTTTTGCGCATTCATGGAAAATAGCCTTTTGATGTCAGAAAAGGCTTTGCAGTCTACAAGTTTATGATTAACGAATAGGGGCAATAAGCAGGGAAAGTGGCAGGTTCAGATTCATTCCAGGTTTGAGCAACCTGGAAGGTTTTTTTATTGTAAATCCGCCAGTAAAGCGGCTTTATTGGCTTCAGGCAAGGACTCAACTGCCACGTTGTAAGCCGGGTGCGCAATGCCCATACTTAAATCAGCCCCCGCTTTCAGTGCCGCAATCATGTCATCGTTTAATTCCAAACGCATGAAATGCACCGCAGAGGTTTTTTCTTCATTGGTGCGCTCCAGGTCTTCATTGGCAATGGGATAAACCTTGTCATATCCCGCCACACAAAGCCATACCTGCTCTTCAATGCCTTTTAACTGCATCAGCGCCTGCTGGCGTTCTTCCACGTCCTGATATTCAAGCATAAACGTCGCTTTCAGGTTTTTGCCATCAGGAATCAATGGATTATAAGTGTCTAATTCTTCATTGATCGCTGCTGCTTCAAAAATACGCTCCACCCGCAGCATTTCCTGAATCTGATATTGCATGGTGAGTCGATCTTCAAAATACAAGGTTGCATGATCTCCCAGTGCAATCTGGCGATTTTTTTTGTGTGCCATGACCTTGGCACGGAACGCATTACGCGCTTCGGCGTATTGTTCCAGACTGTAAAGATCTTCGCGTGTTAATTTATGCATTATTTATTTCCCAATTGATAATTTGCTATGAGATGGAAGTGGTTTTCATTGAATTCCATAAGCCTGACGTATCAAAGTAATTGGATGGGCTGGCTCACGTCCATCTTTTAAGCCATTTTCAATGTGATGTCCCGCCATCGCGCAATCACTGCCATAGTGATCCGCTGCATTCTTCTTCACCCGATTCACCACGGGTTTAACAATTTTCATTGCAGTTTCATGGAATTCTTTTTTCACTGCATAAGTACCATCATGACCGGAACAACGCTCAATAATATCCACCTGGGTATCAGGAATCAGCATCAACAATTCTTTGGTTTTCTGCCCGATATTTTGTACCCGCTGATGACAGGCCGCGTGGTAAGAGACCTTACCTAGACCTTGTTTGAAATCCGTATTCAGCTTGCCTGCGCGGTGGCGCAACATCAGGTATTCAAACGGATCATAAAAAGCCTGTTTCACTTTTTGTACATCGGCATCATCGGGGAACATTAATGGCAATTCCTGCTTAAACATCAATACGCAGGAAGGCACCAGTGCAGTGAGATCATAACCTTCATCCACCAGTTTCGCCAGCACTGGAATATTAAAATTCTTGGCCTCTTCCACGGCTTCCAGATGCCCTAATTCTAATTTAGGCATACCACAGCAACGTTCTTTTTCTGCCAGAATGACAGGAATAGCGTTGTGTTCACAAACCGCAACAAAATCCTCGCCAATATCAGGCTCGTTACGATTCATATAACAAGTTGCAAATAAGGCTAATTTACCTGTGGTTGCGCCCGCAGCTTCTGCCTGGGCTTGGCTTTGATGTTTACTGATGCGATTGCGCAGGGTATTACTGTGATATTTTGGTAATTTGGCATCCGCATGTACACCCAGGGTTGCTTCCATGAGTTTGCGCGTGGGTTTGCAGTTATTGGCAAAGTTGACCACACCGGAAATAACCGGAATCCCCGCCAGACTACCTACCGCATCCGTACTGGTCAGAATTTTATCACGGTTTGAAACCTTACCATTTTTATATTTAACAGCTTTGGCACGCAACATTAAATGCGGAAAATCCAGATTCCATTCATGGGGTGGTACATAAGGGCATTTAGTCATATAACACAGATCACACAAATAACAGTGATCCACAACTTTCCAGTAATCTGACAGTGCAACGCCGTCCACTTCCAGGGTTTCAGATTCATCCACCAAATCGAACAAGGTCGGAAAAGCATGACATAAACTGACGCAACGACGACAACCATGACAGATGTCAAATACCCGCTCCAGTTCTGTAAACAGGGCTTCTTCGTTATAAAACTCCGGGTTTTTCCAGTCTAAAGCATGACGGGTTGGTGCTTCGAGACTACCTTCACGAACAGTGGACATCACCTTCTCCTTTTCGGGTTTGCATAAATTTTTTGGCTAAGCGTCTAAATTATCCAGTGCTTTCTGGAAGCGATTGGCATGAGAACGCTCGGCTTTTGCCAGGGTTTCAAACCAATCAGCAATTTCATCAAAGCCTTCATCCCGCGCTATTTTTGCCATGCCGGGATACATATCCGTATATTCATAGGTTTCACCGGCAATCGCGGTCTTCAGATTATCACTGGTACTGCCGATAGGCAGTCCAGTTGCAGGATCGCCGCTGACTTCCAGATATTCCAGATGACCGTGTGCATGACCGGTTTCCCCTTCTGCGGTGGAGCGGAAAACAGCAGACACATCGTTGTAACCTTCGACATCGGCTTTGGCTGCAAAATACAAATAACGACGATTGGCTTGTGATTCGCCAGCGAAAGCATCTTTCAGACTTTGTTCAGTTTTACTGCCTTTCAGTTCCATGATGAACTCCTTACAATGTTGATATAACAAAATGTAAGTCTTATTCTAGGTACAATAGCCATAAATTTCTAATGGGTGTTTCAAATGACACTAATAGGTAATACCTATGAATAAGGAGTGAGGATAAAATAAATACAGAAACTGGGCGCAGGATTTTTATTCATTTTCAAGGCGTGAAAACAGGCGCATAGCAAGCTATGTAACTGTTTTCGGAACGCAGAAAATGGAGAAAAAGACCAGCCAAGTTGCTGAAGTTGTAAAATTCTCGCTCCTAAGGAGTGAGGATAAAATAAATACAGAAACTGGGCGCAGGATTTTTATTCATTTTCAAGGCGTGAAAACAGGCGCATAGCAAGCTATGTAACTGTTTTCGGAACGCAGAAAATGGAGAAAAAAACCAGCCAGGTTGCTGAAGTTGTAAAATTCTCGCTCCTAAGGAGTGAGGATAAAATAAATACAGAAACTGGGCGCAGGATTTTTATTCATTTTCAAGGCGTGAAAACAGGCGCATAGCAAGCTATGTAACTGTTTTTGGAACGCAGAAAATGGAGAAAAAGACCAGCCAAGTTGCTGAAGTTGTAAAATTCTCGCTCCTAAGGACTTTATACGCAGATGAACTTAAAAGACTTAAAATATTTTGTGGCTGTTGCCAAAACGCGGCATTTTGGACGCGCAGCGCAACAATGTTTTGTCAGCCAGCCCACCTTGAGTGGGCAAATTAAAAAGTTGGAAGGAGAACTGGGCGTGGTGCTGTTTGAACGCACCCATCACTACGTGAGCTTGACCCGTATTGGTGAGCAGATTCTGGTACATGCGCAAGCCGCCCTGCAAGAGGCTGAAAGTATTCGCAGCTTGGCTCAGGTATACAAAGATCCATTGGCGGGTGAATTGCGCATTGGCGTTATTCCAACCTTAAGCCCTTATCTCATGCCGCTGGTACTGATGCCCATGCACCGCCAATATGTACAAGTGCAACTGAGTCTGCGCGAGGAAGTCACGGAAAACCTATTACGCTGCCTGCATGATAATAGCTTGGATGCCATTTTGCTTGCCACCCCCGTCAAAGATCCTGATTTAGCCGTCATACCGTTGTTTCGGGAACCTTTCTGGTTTGTACATCCACGCCAACATTCGCTGTATACCAAAGATGAAATTACTTGTGAAGATTTAAGCCAGGTTGACTTGCTGTTGTTATCTGATGCCCACTGCTTAACCCGGCAAGTGCTGGAAACCTGCACCCAGGAAAATCGCTCTAAACCTGCGCATTTGCCAGATTTGCGTGCTGAAAGTCTGGATACTTTGCTACAACTGGTTGGCTCAGGACTGGGCTGCACTTTAGTACCCGCCCTGGCAATTCGTGGTGCCTGGATGACCGATACCGGTGTTATTGCAAGGCAACTATCAAATACAAAAGCTTATCGTGATGTATCGCTGGTCTTTCGCCGCAGTTTTCCGCGCCGCCAGGTATTGGAGGTCTTCTGCGCTGTGGTGCATCAATATTTGCCCAATACCGTGCAGCCCTTAAGCGTTGCTGAAAATGGATGAATCAAATCTGATACGGTGCATGGTGCATAAGCTTATGCACCCTACCGCGCTTACACCTTAGCGATGCAACCAAACCCGCAATACTAATAAATAGTCGTCAAATCTTTTAACCCATCGCCCCAACCATAACTGATTATCACCATCAGCACAGTCAGTGAGATAAACAACAGCAGCGTAAAACGAATACGGCGATTGGCAAAACGCATTTCCATATAGTGATCAATCACCACCGTGCTTTTAAATCCAATCAGAAAGACAACGATCAGGGTTAAAGGCCATCCGGCATTGCCAGTCTCGGCCAGCCATGTACCGACAAGCGTTAAACTCACCAGTAATAACCATGTTTTTTCAGCGTGTTTCATCATCGTAGTATATAAAATAGAGGAAAAATCACCAGCCAGATCACATCCGTGGCATGCCAAAACAATGCCGCTGCTTCAAGCCCGTGATAATCCGTGGATGAATAGGAACCTAAACCAGTTCTGATAGCGACCCATGCCAGACCTAATAAGGCCCAGAAAACATGTACCAGATGATTGAGCGTCAGGTAGTAGTAGACGGTATAGAAAACACCCGTCTCACCATCTATGCCATGCGCAATATTCCAGCTTATTTCAAAGTATTTAACAATAGGATAACCCAGCCCCAGCACAATGGCGGCAATAATCCAGCGCAGGCTGGCCTTTTGATTATCACTGCGGATGTGCTCCACGGCCTTAACCATGCAGTAACCACTGGTGAGCAGTAACAGGGTGATGGCTGTCCCTGCCAGAGTCAGCAGCTTGTCCGGGCCGATGTTAAAGGCTTCCTGGTTATGTACTTTGGCGATAAAATAGAGTGTAAACAGCATTAAAAACTCAACCAGAATACAAAAAATACCCACCCAGATCGCTGTATTACCAGGTATGCGTTTCTGCTTATTTTCATCAGCAGGTATCTCAGTGTCAGCAAGGGTTTTGGAATAGTTCATCTGATTGGCTTATTTCAAAAAAGGATGTTTATTTGTCGCAAACAGTAACATCATGTAAAGATATGATGCTTTGATAAGTATCAACAAATCAGAAATAAAGTGTAGAAATTTTCCTGATACCTGTAACAAGATTACGAAAACTATCAGAACGGATATTATCAGGTGTCAGTAATTTTCCGATTGCTCGCGAACCACTGATTTTCTGATAACGCCCTTTGCTGAGTTTTTTCAATTCCTGTTTGCCTTCAAATACCAAATAGCGTACAAACGTATCTTGTGGAATAATTTTAGGCAATAAACCTTCAAGCATTGCGCGTGCTGAGGGTTCTTCGAGCAGGAATACCAGCTCATTCATTGTGGGTCGGCCCCCTCGAAAAAACCTTGCTTCCACAAGTAGCCCATTTTATCGCCTTCCGCCATATAGGCTGAGAGTTGTGGGTCGTCTTTGGCGCGGCATATTTTGGTGCAGCCATTAACCTTTACCAGCCAAAATACTTCATCTAATTCCGCAGCATTAAGAAAATCTGGAGAATGCGTGGAAACTAAAACCTGCCCGCCCTGATTGGCATATAAACGAAATTCTTCTGCTAATTCTCCCATCAATTTGGGGTAGAGTTGGTTTTCCGGCTCTTCTACGCATAGCAGCGGATGTGGTTTGGGGTCGTAAAGTAATACCAGATAGGCAAACATTTTAATCGTGCCATCGGATACATAACGATCCAGAAAGGGGGTTTTAAATGAGCCATCCTGAAAACGTAATGTTAAATAACCATCATCCATGAGCTTGGGTTCGATATGCTGCACCCCCGGCACGCGCTGGATCATATTTTCCAGAATGCGATTAAATACTGTTGGGTGCTGTTCATGCAGATATTGCGCAACTCTGGGCAGATTATCACCGGTTTCCGATAAATGTTCAGAGTCTCCCGCCGCCTCCTTGCGTCCACGCGCGACATTAATATGAAAATCAGAAACATGCCAGGATTCCAGTAAACGCCGGAAGGCATTGGCTGCCTTGAAACGCTCAAATTGCCCTAAGCCCTTGAGGGCGAGAATATCCGGTGAGTCCAGTTTTTGATTTTCCCGGGTCAATTTTTCATCAGGCTTGTTAAAATCTTCTTCATTGCTAATGGCGTAACCTTCTCCATTGGCAAAATCAAGAAAATGATAGGGGCTGCCGTGCGCACCACGTTTGTAACGTAAAATTTCCCGTTTCACATAAGGCGCGCCTGCACGTTCAGCAATTTCCAGAGAATAGGTAACTAAACGTTGTTTATCAAGAATTGGCATCCGATATTTGATTTCAATCAAAATGCTATCATCGTTGCTGTCACGGCTCAACACTTCCTTAAAACGTCCCCGCGCATCCAGTGCTTGTCGGACGTTACCCTGAAGACAGTCATGCAAAAAGCCGAATACTTCAAACAGCGTGGTTTTGCCTGAGCCATTTGCACCGACGATCACGCAAAAATGAGGAATATCACGAATTTCAACATCCCGAAAGGCTTTAAAATTTTTCAAGCGGATGGATTCGATTTGCATTATGTTGATTCCTTTGACTACCCTCAAAAACCATTAAACGTCATTCTATCGCAAGTCTTTTCCCTTGTCTTAGCCGTTTAATGATTTTCCCGCACCCCATAAAACAAAGCAAATAACACCGGCACTACAATCAAGGTCAATACCGTTGCAAACCCCAGCCCGAACATAATCGTCACTGCCATAGGCTGAAAGAACACATCACCCAGCAGCGGCAACATGCCTAAAATCGTAGTAACTGCCGCCATGCTGACCGGGCGCAGGCGACTGACGGCAGCATCACTGATGGCGCTGTGCCAGTCCTGATTTTCTGCTTCATGCAGGCGTTTGATTTCTTCCACCAGCACGATGCCGTTTTTAATTTGCATCCCAATCAGGCTGAGCACGGCAAGCAGGGCGGTGAAGCTGAAGGGCGCACCAGTCAGCAGCAGGCCATAAGCCACACCGATAATCGCCAGCGGCACGGTAATCCAGATCACCAGGGTTTGTTTAATGGAATTAAACATAAATACGTTGATGATGATCATCACTAATATGCCCAGCGGTACAAACTCAAATACCGCCTTATTGGCATCCTGCTGGGCTTCGTATTCGCCACCCCATTCCAGGCTGTAGCCGGGTGGCAAGGGCAAGGCTTCAGCAGGGCCGCGTAATTTGGCGTGGAGGGCAAAGGCGTTGCTGTTGGGGCCGGGGTCAGCAAGTACAGAAAGCGTGCGTTTGCGGTCGCGGCGTTTAATCAACGGGTCTTCCCAACTGAGTTGAATATCACGCATGAATTGCCCGACATTAACATAAGTTTGTTGCACCGGGCTGTAGACCTGAGTTTCTTTTAATTGTTCGACACTGCGGCGTTCATTTTCCGGTGGGCGGATAATAATCGGCAGGATTTCCGAGCCGTGGCGATAAGTCCCAACCTGTTGACCAATAACCGTGGTTTTCAGCGCCCTGTCCAAATCCGCCTGACTGATACCCAGGCGGCGCGCGGCAGCGGCATCAAATACCGGACGCAACACCTTGCTGCGCTCGCGCCAGTCATGACGCACATTAATCGCATCCGCTTCGGCATCAAACAAGGTGATTATTTGCTTGCCCAGTTGCCGTAACAGAGCAGGGTCGGGGCCACTGATGCGTGCTTCGATCTTGGCGTTGGTCGATGGCCCCAACGCTGGACGCTGGAAACGCACAAATGCCTGGGGATAAGATTCATATAGCAGTGTACGCACTTTTTCCAGTGCCGGACTGACCTCATCAAAACTATGCGCCTGCACCAAAAGTTGCGCATAACTGGAATAGGCTTTTTCCGGCTGATAAGTGAGCATGAAACGCTCCGCGCCGCGCCCAATGGTGGCAGTGACTTGTTTCACTTCAGCCAGTTGCAGCACTTGCTGCTCCAGGCTTTGAATATCTGCGCTGGTAGCGCGGATGTCGGTACCTTCCGGCAGCCAGTAATCCACCATAAACAGCGGTAGAGAACTGTCAGGGAAAAAAGCTTGTTTGACCTGTCCGAATGCAAACACAGCCGACACCAGCAGGGCAAGCATCAACGCCATAGTACTCCAGCGAAAGCGCAGCGTGATGTGCAGCAAGGCGCGGTAAATACGGTAAGCAATGCCGCGATAAGGGTCGAGGTTTTTGCTGATGCTTGTCGGTTTTTGCTCCTTAAATAACAGGTAACAGAAAAATGGCGTGATAGTCACCGCTAACACCCAGCTTAGCAATAGCGAGATAAATAACACCCAGAACAGGCTGCCGGTAAATTCACCACTGGCATCCGGGGATAAACCAATCGGCGCAAAGGCGGTAATGGCAATAATGGTTGCGCCCAGCAAAGGCCAGCGGGTGTGGGAGACGATGCTGATCGCCGCTTCCATGCGGGTTTTACCGCGTTGCAGGCTGATCATAATGCCTTCGGTAACGACAATGGCATTATCCACCAACATGCCCAGCGCAATAATCAAAGCACCCAAAGAAATGCGGTGTAACTCAATGCCATAGATATTCATGACAATAAATGTGCCGGAAATCGTAATCAGCAACACACCACTCATCAGCAAACCGGGGCGCAGGCCCATGGTGAACATCAACACCACAATGACAATAACAACAGCTTGCACCAAACCCACCAGAAAGCTATCCACGGAGGCTTTTACCTGCCCCGGTTGATCGTAAATGGCCTGGATTTCAATACCCAGAGGACGAGCGTATTCCAGTTCTGCCAGACGTTGCTGTATGCGCTCCCCAACTTCAACAACATTGACATTGGCAGCGAAAGAAATCCCCAGGCTCAGTGCCTGTTCAGCGTTGAAACGGTACAGGTGCGTGGGTGGTTCGGCGTAGCCTTTGCTGACTTTGGCAACATCACTGAGATACACCAGACGCCCTTCACGATTACCCAGCAGCAGACTGCCCAGTGACGTGAGTTCTTCAGCCCCTTGTAGCAGTGTACTGATGCGTAAATATTCACTGCCAACCTGAATATGCCCGGCATCATTCACCAGGCTCTGACCCGTGAGCAACTGACGAATTGCCGCAACGGAAAAGCCGGAAGCGGTTAGTTTTGCCCGATCCACTTCGATAAATATCTGTTCCGCCAAGCGACCGCCAACACTGACTTTGCCAACCCCATCCACCAGTACCAACTCACGACGCAGGAAATCCGTATAATCCGCCAAATCCTCATAACTATAACCCTTGCCGGTAATAGCCAAAAACACCCCATAGACATCGGCAAAATCATCATTAACGATAGGTGTGCGCGCACCGGGTGGTAGTCGGCCTTGCATGTCATTGATTTTGCGCCGCATCTCATCCCAGATTTGCGCTAAATCATCCTTGCGATAGGTGCTTTTCATTTCCACTTCAATCTGTGACAGACCGGGACTGGAAACGGAAACGATTTTATCAACATAAGTCAATTGCTGAATCGCATTTTCAATTGGCAGGGTGATTTCCTCCTCAACTTCCAGTGAGGAAGCGCCTGGATATTCGGTGATAACCACAGCTTGCTTAATGGTAAAAGCCGGGTCTTCCAGACGGCCCAAATCAAGAAAGGATAGGATACCGCCGCTAATAAGCAGTAACACCACCATCCAGGAAACAGTGCGATTGTGCAGGGTATATTCGGTGAGGTTCATGGGCTGAGCGCCTTAAGGTAAACGGTCTTCAGGTTTCGGTTCTATATCTGGTGCTTTATCCAATACCGCCAAAAACTTCTCACGATTACCTCGTGCTGCACGTTTTTTCAGATAATCTTCAGTCATCATCGCGGAAAGTTTTTCGCTTAATGCCAAAGCAACCAGTTGGTCTAATGGGATATTTTCCTGTTGTGACAAGTCACGAATGCCTTTGTAAACAGCATCAGGTACATTGACGTTTAATTGAGTCATGGTAAATCTCCAGTCAATAGCAAAAATTCTTTGGGTGTTAAAACTTGAATGCCAAAACGAAAGACATTCGGAAAATCTCTTTTGTTAAAACTGATAATAAAATCCGCTTCAGCTTCTACAGCCAGTTCCAGCAAAAAATCATCATCAGGATCAGGCAACTGAGGTCGCCAAAGATAGAAAATCTGGCGATGTTTACAAATAGTGCAAAAGTAATCCAGGAAATCTTCAATGGCTTGGTCAGTCACGCCTAAAACGGGCATGATGCGTTTACAAACTTCTTCATATTCCAGCAACAACGGTACGGACAAGTTAACTTGCCAGTCACGCTCGCCTAACAAACGTAATAATAAGTTTGATGCACCACGTCGGGAGCGCATGGCAGCAATGATGATGTTGGTATCCAGGACAATATTCATAGTCGTGCCAGTTTGGGTGCGCAACTCTTCAAAAGCATTTGCTTGTGAGCTGTTTAGGGGGTGAATGGCTTTCCAATCTAAATTCATGAAACTAAGGAGCGAGAATTTTATAACTTCAGCAACCTGGCTGGTCTTTTTCTCCATTTTCTGCGTTCCGAAAACAGTTACATAGCTTGCTATGCGCCTGTTTTCACGCCTTGAAAATGAATAAAAATCCTGCACCCAGTTTCTGTATTTATTTTATCCTCACTCCTAAACACTGTACTCTAATAATAATTCTGTCACTGTAGCGACTATGGTACATCGTTTTCCACTTTAAAAATGATGCTTGCCATTACTGTAGAATGCTACTGTTATTTGATTATTGTTTTTTACAAACCCCGCTCTTTAACCAAAGCCCGTACCTGCATCCCTTCGCGCAAATAAGTCACCCCGGCGGCAATCACGGGTTCCCCCGCTTGTAGACCGCTTAATACCCGTAAATGGCCTTTACTTACTGCGCCGATCTGGACTTCGCTGCGGTGTACCTGCATATCTTTTTTCACTTTCCATACCCAGGTTTTGCCTTCCTGTTCAAATACGGCAGCTAATGGTACCAGTACGCCGGTTTGCACAGGTTCCAGCAACAAGCCACTGAGGTTCACTTCCACATTCACCGCCATACCGGGCAATACTGCGAAGTCCTCAATTTGCGGCATGGTGTGTACCACGCTATAGGTGCGGGTTAGCGGATCAGGTACCGATTCAAACTCCTTGAAGCAGGCACGATAGTTTTTGTCAGGATGGGCATTAAAGCTGACTGTCACGCAAATACCACTGGGATCTTCAACTTTTTTCAGTTCCGCCAGCAGGGTTTCCGGGACGCTGAAACGTACATCCAGGCTGTCATCGCTGCGCAGTTGCAATACCGGGGTCTGTGCTTTGACCGCTTGATAATTCTCTATGCTGACATGCGCAATCACCCCGGCAAATGGTGCATTCAGGTGGGTATATTTCAAATTATCCTGCGCTTGTGCCAGGGCTGCCCGTGCTGCTTTTAACTCGGCTGAAGCCTTATCAACATTGGCCTGGGCAGTATATTTTTTATCAAACAGTTTTTTGGTCTGGTTATATTGGGTTTTAGCCAGTTTATATTTAGCCTGATACTCAGCCAGGGTATTGCGAAAATCAGTATCATCCAGTTGCGCCAGTAAATCCCCTTGTTTGACGTTCAAACCAGGTTGCGCAGGCAAGGCTTTGAGTTGACCGCCAACCCGAAAGGCCAGATCAGATTTACGTGAGGCTTCAACCGTACCAGGATAAACCCGTTTCACAGGCGCGCCAGCAGCCTGGGCGATGAAAATTTTTGCCGGACGTATTTTTGCCTCTGGCGCGGCTTGTTCTTCTGCTTGTAAGGTACAGCCGCTGATTAAAATGCTTAAACTGAGCCAAAATAGTGCTGTGATGTCGGTTCTCATGTTTCTCTCCCATAGATTTTCAGGTCAGCCTGAAAATCTATATTTTTTAATAAACATTGTTGAATGTATGTTTACAGGGTAAATAATTTAGAAATTTCTGTTCTGGAAAATACTAATTTTCTTGCATGATTTTAATAATACGTTCATCCAAACATGAACGCATAAACTGATTCATGGCGGCTTCATTGCCGGTAGCATAAAAATCCAGCATTTTTTCATTAAATTCCAACTGCCTTTTGGCAGGTAAATTAATCGCAGGATAACCCTGACTCAGCAATAAACCATTCATCATAAAACGTCCCATGCGCTTGTTCACATCATAAAAAAATTGAACGCGGGACATGGTTAAAAATACATGAATAGCCTGATCATAAATATCTCCAAGCTTCCCCAAACTTTCCAGCATATCAGCAAAATATTGCTCTAATACAGTATAGCTCGGTGGTACATAATCGGTTCCGGCAATCAACACACCACCACTGCGAAACGCGCCCCATTGCAAAGCTTCCTCTTTAGCTGCAATTGCATGTAGTTCGCAGGCGCTGGTTTTGGAGAGTCGAAAAGTACCCTGCTCAATCCAGTTAAAGAGTTCACGCCATGCATTGCCCTGATTTAGCGCAATTTGCTGATCAGATAATTTATGCCCGCCGACCGTAATACCATCCAGCAAGGTCTGAATTTCCGGCAAAGTCAGTGCAATACCTTCAAGGTTCACTGCATCACAGACAAGTTCCGCTAATTGGCGTTTGACTATCATCAACGCTTTGTCGATATTTGGCGGCATATGCCAGTATAAATCGTTCACAATCTTCTTTTCACTCGCTTACATACGTTTTTGAATGTATAATTATAGTCCTAAATTTTGAGAAAGCAAGGTATCCGATTATGGCGCGTAAAACCAAAGCAGAAGCGGAGCGCACTTATCATGCGCTGCTGGACGCGGCAACCTTATTGTTCATTGAGCAAGGGGTGGCAAAAACCACGCTCAATGATATTGCGCATCGTGCAGATATGACCCGGGGCGCGGTGTATTGGCATTTTAAGAATAAGGATGCAGTGATTCAGGCATTATGGGAACGCAATGCCAAAACCATGCACGATGGTTTTGTCTATCGCTTAAAAAATCTTGATATGACTTGTCCGGCAGCAGATTTTCGTGATGCGATAAAAGCATTATTACGCAGAGCCGTGACCGACCCTCAGCTCAGTCAGGCCATGCGCATTGTCATGCACTGTATTGAATTTACCGATGAAAAAACAGAATTACAAAGTTTTTTATACACTTGTCGAGATGAATTCTATGAAGCGCTGCAAGTGGCGCTGCAAACGCTCGAGCAGCAGGGGGCGCTGCGCCGTGACCTGCCCGTAGCGGTTTTAATCAGTAGTTTGTGGGCTTACCTAAATGGTCTGGTGCACACCAACCTGGAACCGGGCAGTAAAACCGTTGACTTGCAAGCCTATGGTGACAAGCTGCTGGACTTGTGGTTGGACGCAGTGCTGAAATGAAAGTCATCCTGCATTTTGTGTTTGCAGGTTTGAGTCTTGCCGTATTTGCTGGTTTATCCCTGTATTTTATACACATGGCTTGGTACGCCTGGCAGCTTGAACAAGCATTGGATACGCGGGGCGTTATGACCACAGCAAGCATTACCGCCTGTCATCCCGGTAGCAAAAGCACCCCCGTGGAATTTGAATACCATGTAGCCAATGCCAATGGTAATAAACGCCTTTATCAAGGCCGTAATCAAGGCGGCGGCGGTAGTGCTGCAAAATGCCAACGCGGTAAAACCATAGTGGTGCGTTATCTGCCGGAAGCCCCTGAACAAGTGCAACACAGCCGTTCAGCGGATTTATTTTTTGGCATCATTGGCAGTATTGCAGCTTTGACAATACTGTTGGTACTGATTCGTCTGATGATTAAAGAAGGCATCGTGCCAAAAACTTAACACACCGTCATAATAATGGGTGTTACGCAAAAGCTTCTTTTTCACAGGTTTTGAAGTTTTGAAACGCGAAAAAATCACTTTTACTTCACGCTGATTTTCATTTACACCTAAGCACTATCAATAACTTGGCATAAGGTGGAAGCGGTTTTCAATGCCTTAAGCAGTGCAAGAAGCCTCCACCGAACTCAGCTTATATTACCAAGATTTCATCTTGCTTTAGCTGCAAAAGCATACTCAATTATGGCAAAATAAAAGGTTCTATGTGACGGATGAAAGATTAAAAACAGGCCACAATCAATGGAAGCAGTACAAGAATTTTTTCATATGGGCGGTTATGCCTTTTATGTCTGGGCATCGTATGGCATTGCCGCCGTGGTGTTATTTTTTAACTGGATGAGTCCGATTTTGCGGGAACGGGAAATCAAAAAAGGATTAGCGCGCAAAGTGCGTAGGAGCCAAAGATGAGAGCAAAGCATAAACAACGACTGGCGTTGGTGGTGTTATTGGTATTAGGCGTGGGCATTAGTGTCGCCCTGGCATTAACCGCATTTAATAAAAACCTGCAAGCCTATTTTACCCCCACGGAAATTGCCAATGGGGAAGCACCCAAAGGCCAGACAATTAATGTCGGCGGCCTGGTGAAAGAGGGCAGCGTACAACGTGCCTCAGACAGTTTAAAAATCCAGTTTGATGTTTCCGATACCGCTAAAGAAGTCAATGTGGTGTATGAAGGTATTCTGCCGGACTTATTCCGCGAAGGCCAGGGCATCGTCGTTACTGGAAGAATCCAGCAGGATGGTACATTTTTAGCCTCGGAAGTATTGGCCAAGCATGATGAAACCTATATGCCCCCGGCTGCCAAAGATGCGATTGATGCAGCGCAACACGGCAAAAACACAGCGCCTCACGGCGCAGGCGAGGAGTAATCATGGTTCCTGAGCTTGGGCATTTCGCCCTGATTCTGGCTTTATGTCTGGCTATTGTACAGACAGTTTTTCCACTCATCGGCACCGCGCGCAACATCCCCAACTGGATGGCAGTCGCACGTCCAGCAGCAACTGGGCAATGGGTATTCATGCTGCTGGGATTTGCCTGTCTGACTTACAGCTTTATTTATAATGATTTTTCTGTCGCCTATGCGGCACAACACTCTAACAGCAACCTGCCGCTAATCTATCGGATTTCCGCAGTCTGGGGTGGACATGAAGGCTCCTTGCTATTGTGGGTTTTCATTCTTTCAAGCTGGACGGTGGCGGTGGCTTTCCTCAGCCGCAGCCTGCCAGAAGATATGGCAGCGCGTGTACTTGCAGTCATGGGTTTTATCAGTATTGGTTTTTTACTGTTTATGATCATGACCTCCAACCCATTTGATCGTTTATTCCCCATCCCTATGGAAGGGCGCGATCTCAATCCCTTATTACAAGACCCCGGATTAATTATTCACCCACCAATGTTATACATGGGTTATGTCGGTTTTTCTGTGGCCTTTGCTTTTTCCATCGCAGCCTTGTTAGGCGGTAATCTGGACAGCGCCTGGGCGCGCTGGTCACGCCCCTGGACGGTCGTTGCCTGGGTATTTTTAACTGCGGGTATCTCCCTGGGGAGCTGGTGGGCCTATTATGAACTAGGCTGGGGCGGCTGGTGGTTCTGGGATCCGGTAGAAAATGCCTCATTTATGCCCTGGCTGGTAGGCACGGCACTGATGCATTCCCTGATTGTTACAGAAAAGCGTGGTACGTTTAAAACCTGGACCGTCTTACTTGCTATTACTACATTTTCACTGAGTTTGCTGGGTACATTCCTGGTACGTTCCGGGGTATTAACCTCAGTTCATGCCTTTGCCACTGATCCTAAGCGTGGTGTTTTTATTCTGGCTTTTCTGGTTGCAGTGGTGGGCTTCTCACTGGTGTTATACGCCTGGCGCGCGCCCACTGTGGGCAAAGGTGGACGTTTCTCCTTATTTTCCAGAGAATCCTTATTGTTGTTTAACAATGTGTTATTGATTGTTGCAGCAGCGGTTGTCTTACTGGGCACCTTGTATCCCTTGTTCATGGATGCCCTGGGACTGGGTAAAATTTCTGTAGGCCCGCCTTATTTTGATACCGTATTTTTCTATATCATGATACCGCTGGTGATTTTAATGGGCCTGTCTGCCGCCATGCGTTGGAAAAAAGATGACAGCAAACGTATTTTCAACAACCTGTCTTTGGTCATAATAATCAGTATTGTGGGTGGTTTTGCCCCAGTCTTATTATTGGGCAAAGAAGGCTGGACAACCGTTCCCGGCATGATGGGCGGTTTATGGGTCATGCTCACCAGCCTCCAGGGTTTACATGATCGCAGCCGTAATAAATCCGGTCTCTGGGCTAAATTAAAAGCAATACCACGCAGTTACTATGCAATGATGATCGCACATTTTGGTTTTGCCGTTACCATCATCGGTATTGTTATGACCAATGCCTACAGCATTGAAAAAGACATACGCCTGCAATTAAACAAACCGCTGCATATTGGTGAATATGTGTTTGAGCTGAAAGCACTTAACGCCCATAAAGGGCCAAACTATATTGCAACCAGGGGACAGGTTGAAGTCTACAAGGATGGAACATTGGTCACCCTGCTGGAACCGGAAAAACGCAACTATCCAACCAAAGGTATGCCGATGACAGAAGCAGCGATTGATCCGGGTTTCTGGCGTGATATTTATGTCGCCTTGGGTGAACCTTTGGGTGACTCAAAAGACTGGAGTGCGCGGGTGTATTACAAACCCTTCATACGCTGGATCTGGCTGGGTAGTATTTTCATGATGCTGGCGGGCTTCCTATCTGTGACTGACCGGCGTTATCGCCGCCTCAAGGTGCGTGACAGCGACCGCATCATGGCTTCCAGAGTTGCCGAAACTGCATAGGATACGCTGATGAAATCAATAAAATTTTTATGGCCGCTGATTATTTTTGCGGTATTAGTTGGTTTTTTGTATGCCGGTTTAAGCCTGAACCCGCGTGAGATGAAATCCACCCGCCTGGATAAACCCGCACCTTTTTTTAAGCTGCTTGATGTACAAAAACCAGAAAGCTTTTTTAGCAGCGAACAGCTAAGAGGTAAGGTTTCTATTTTGAACGTCTGGGCATCCTGGTGCGTTTCCTGTCGTCAGGAACACCCGCTCTTGATGCAGTTATCCAAACAAAAACGCATCAACTTATACGGCTTGAACTGGAAAGACACCCTGCCTGCGGCACAGAAGTGGCTGGCACAACACGGCAATCCTTATCTTGCCAGTGCCTTTGACACAGATGGTCGGGTGGGTATTGATTATGGCGTTACCGGCACCCCGGAAACCTTTATTCTCGATAAAAAAGGCATTGTACGTTATAAACACGTCGGCCCGATTGGGGTGAAAGACTTTACTGATATTTTCTGGCCCATGATTCAGGAACTGGAAGCGGAACAGGTATAGGTTAGACAGATAACACCCCTTCAAGGGGTGTTATCCGTAAAGCGATAAGCAAGCAGCCCGGATGGTACTTGCGAAATCCGGGAATATTTGAGCCACAAAACCTCCTGCACCTGCTGCACCTGCTGCAAAAGTTTCTTGAATTTGGGCTGGCTTTTCAGTATTGACAATAACAGTAGGGTCATTCATAGTGAGCATCCTGAACGAATAAAAATCCTGTTCCAGATTTTTCGCGTTATATCCAATATGGTGGAAAATCTTACGGGATATTGGGGTATATTGAAATAGTCGGCGATATGTCCGGCTATAAACAAGTTATGGGCACTGCTCCGCTACGCTACGCAGCGCCCATAATGGCGAGTTGAGGTGAAACACCCCAAACGATTGTCATTGTTCTGCGTTGCTACGCTCTCACAGCCCGATAACAAACGTTCGAGGTGACGATTTCTCCGTATAACGCCCCCGCCAGGTCCATTATACGGACAAATCGCACCTCAACTCGCCATTAGGTACAAAAATACCGAAACCAGATACAAACGGAGAAATTAAATTTATGTTAAGCCTTTATATCAACAAACAACACAATATTTTTTTGCCAGTAATCATGGTTGCATTGTTATATGTATTAACCATCCGCCCTGCAATAGCTGTGATTAATTTGATTGATCCAGGCATTAGTGAACCAATCACCTATACGACAGATCAAAATCTACCACATACTATCAACAACACGGGAGACAACCTTAAAGTAATATTCGGCGCTGGCATAAACAATATTTCGCCTGGTGAGGAAATGCGGGGTCTGTTTTACAAAATTTACTTGGCAGGGGCGACATTCGAGGACACGCCTGCAGCATTCAATTCGGCACTAAGTGTCCAGCTTGCTGATTTATCAGGTTATGCAACACTAGATTTTATTAGTGGTGCAGGTTCCTCTAAACTTATTTTTGTTCTTCACGGTGATGGTAATACTTCGGTCAATCCATTGAAGTCTAGTATATTGATCATACCTTCGATTACTCTTACTGCAAATGAAAATGTGACTATTCGTGCTGAAGTAGAGTATTGGGATGGAACGAAATCTGTAACAGGAGAAGATAGCGGCACATTGGTCAATTTCATTGATCCCGTTCCTCCTGTTTCAGCCTCATTACCCACTGCTCCCCTTGCTTTATTCTTGAGCTTATTATTGGTTGGTGGCTTTGCTTTTCGATCACGGAACTTGTAAGTTCGTAAAGAAAGAGAACAGTACTTTTTTAAACAATTGAGGTTAGATTAAAATTAATTCTCAAATTAGAACAAGCTCAAATTAGAAAAATTAGAAGAGAAAAAAGACTCCCTTCAAAAAAAATTACAAAAAATTACAAGACAAAAAATTACAAGACAGCCATTGTGCGACAAGCGAAGCTTGTCATTTCTTACAGAGTGAAAGTCTCTGTCTGGTGTAATCAAGTAATTGATTACAAGAAGGTCTAACCAACCACCAGTAGCGAGTGT
>NZ_JAUCGJ010000053.1 GCF_030378065.1 Candidatus Venteria ishoeyi
ATTGATAACTGGCCCATTGGTTTTTTTGATGAATGGGACAATCAACTGGATAAATTATTATGGTAAATTTCTCTATTTTCAATGAACTGTCGTTACCACTGCAAGCACATACTGCACAGGCTAATTTATTTTTTGTTTTATCCACAAATGAACGACTGAATTTATGATCTTTACCTAAAATCTGTTCAGAAAATTCTAATACCTTGATGAGCTTATTTTTAAGAACATCTAGTTCATTTTTATTTTTCTTATCAATTGCTTCCATTGCAGAATCCAAAAATTCGTGCATGGTTGTAAATTCTATCGTTAATATTTTAAAGGCAATAAAGCGTAAGACGAGTTCTTGCCCAGCCATTCTTTTGTTAGATATGCCAACAATACGTTTGAAAATAGCATCTTCAACAAGTTCTGATAGGAACTTAACCCCGCTAGCAGAGACCTCACCATTGCCTTCTTGATTTAGTGCTTGTCTAATTTCCTGTGCATTCAAAGATAAGCCGCCCGTATTAATGCGATTGAAAATTGAATATCTGACTTTTTTTGGGGTTTGGGCTTCAATTTGATAGGTCACAAATTGAGTATCGTCAATGGTTCGCTGTAATGGCCTGTCTAAGTCTGTATATTTTTTTCCATTTAGATGAGTTAAAAACTCCAGGTTTTTTAATTTAATATCTTTTTTTACAAAAAATCGTTTTATTGTAGACAATCGTTGTAAGCCATCAACAACCAACCATTTGTCTGGATTACTGACATCAAAATAGAAGATGGGCAAGGGTAATTTTAATAAAACTGATTCAATTAATTTGCTCATTTTATTAATATCCCATAAATTGGCATGACGTTGAAAATCTGGACAAAGATCAATTTCATCATGTTCCAAGCGTTTGATTAAAGAAGGTAACAAGATAGTCGCATTAGTTATTTTTATATCTTTGGTGGAAAATGGGTTGGTAATATCTACATCATCTCTACCAATATCATCATCTGTTTGTTCAATAGCGTCTGTATTTGTCATTTTTGATTTTCTATTTCGTTAAAGACTTCTTTAAATAGTATCCATCAACCTACCACCAGCGACCTTCAACCCCAGTTGCATCAGTTCATCCCAGGTATTACCGGGTTCTATGCCTTTTATGATACGGTCAATGTAGAGGCTGTGTTGTAAGCATTGATACCAGTAATTCACTTGTGCAGAACGGGATAAGGCTTTTTTTAAGGGGGCCTGCTGCATTTTCCAGACCCGTAATTGGGAAAATACACTGTCCAGTGAGCGCCCCTGTTGTCTGGCAAGTGCCAACTGACATAAAATCTGGATTTTCTGTTCCAATAAACTGCTGATAAAAATGGCTTCTATGCCTTCTTGCTGTAATTTTGCTAACTGCCGCGCCACACGCCGCTGATTACCGCTTAATACCGTATCCAGCCATTCAAATACGCCAAAGCGCGCATGATCGGTGACAGCTTCTAAAATTTGCTGGGCATCAATTGTTTGTTGTGGATACAGCAGCGCAAGTTTTTCAATTTCTTGATTGGCTGCCAATAAATGCCCTTCACAGCGTTGTGCAATCAGGTTAATGGCATCGGCACTGGCTTTTAAGCCCTGTTTTTGCAGGCGCTGGGTAATCCATTGCGGTAAACGTCGGGCTTCTATAGGGTAGACGCTGAGAATTAAACCATTTTTATCAATGGCTTGATACCATTTGGTTTTTTGGTTGGCTAAGGATAATTTCCCGCTGCTTAATAATAATAAATGTTCTGGAGAGGGGTTTTGCAGGTATTGAACTAAGGTTTTTGCGCCTTCTTTCGATGGGCCTTTATCGCCTAAACGCAGTTCTAATATGCGCCTATCTGCAAACAAAGATAAATTAGCGGTTTCCTCAAGCAATAACGACCAGTCAAACTGCTTATCCACCACAAAAACACTGCGTTGGGTAAAACCCTGTGCGGTGGCAGACTGACGAATAGCATCCATGCATTCTTGTTTTTGTAACGGTTCTTCCCCTGCAATCAGGTAACAGGCGGATAAGGCTTTGTGTTGTAAATGCTGGTGCAGTTGTTCTGCTTTAATTTTCACAGTTGATACAGGCTTAATAAATGGGATGTGGCAATTTTCAGCTCATCAAAACTGTTGACGAAGATGATGCTCTGACATTCTCCTAGCAGCAAACTGAGTTCATTGCGCAGTTGGCGTCCGGCATTAACATAAGCCAGCAGGTGAGAATAGGCCATATCGCCCAGATGCCGCCTGAGCGTTTGATTATTAATCAGGGTGTCTCTGTCGCCCAGGCCAATGGGGGCAAAATTTTGCCCGTGGTTAAACCAGACGATACTGGTTCTGCCCAGACGGGCATCATCCATGATTTCCAGCATGGTAATGGCGGCAATCGTGGTTGAGGTAATCTCATAAATACGTAATTTAGCCTGGGCGCGTGCCAGCTTTTCATTGGGGCCATCAATGCCCCAGACGTATTCGCGCCCGTGGGTACTTGAATGTACCTGTGGGTCAAAATAAGACCAGTTTTGCGCGTCCAGCCATTGCGCCAAAGGATCGCGTCCAGGATTACGTGTTGGCCCACTGGTATCCTGAATATTACAGGCTCCCCCCGTAAATAGCAGAGGCACCGCGCCTTGCTCCATCATTTCTGAGGTCACCAGCATTCGATGTTTTTCTGACATAAAATTCTTACACCTTATAGCCGCATGGGCATGACAACATATTTAATTTCCATGGTATCTTCCGGTGTAATCAGGCAACCATTATTGCTGTTGGTAAAGTGTAATCTGACCATTTCAGTGTCAATCACGCTCAGTGCTTCCAATAAATAAGAAACATTAAAGCCCACCTCAAATGCTTCCCCGTCATAGGAGACATCCAATTCTTCTTCCGCTTCCCCATGCTCAGGGTTTTGTGCGCTGATATTCAGTTGATTGTGATCCAGGCTTAAACGCACGCCTTTGTGCTTTTCGTTGGATAAGATCGCAATCCGGCTCAGCACCTGCTTAAATAAAGCGCAGGGGATTTCCAGAATGTTATCGGCCTGTGCGGGTAATACGCCCTGATAATCAGGAAAACGCCCATCGATTAATTTGCTGGTCAATACTAAATTTGGCAACTCAAAGCGAATATGGCCTGCGGCAATATGAATCTGTACGGGTTCTTCGCTGTTTTCATCCAGAATTTTATTGCATTCCAATACGGCTTTACGGGGGATAATGATTTGTAATAAATCATCCAGTTCATGATGGGCTTCCTGGTTGGCTAATGCCAGACGGTGTCCATCGGTTGTCACAAAGTGCCGATAGGTAGGGGATAGCTCTAATAACAAGCCATTTAAGTAATAACGCACATCCTGTTGCGCCATAGCAAACTGAACCTTGTGAAACAGCGCTTTCAGTTGTTGTTGTGGCATTGCAAAACTGAAAATTTCATCAATGGTTTCGCTTTCAGGAAAATCTTCCGCAGGCAGGGTAGATAAGCTGAAGCGGCTACGCCCGGATTTTATGATGACACGATTTTCTTCATTTTCCTGATGAATCTGTATGCTGTTTTCATCGCCCAGTGAACGGCAAATATCAAATAGTTTCTGTGCGGACAGGGTTGTAGTACCATCCCCCTCTAAAGAAGATTCAATGGGTATAGTGCAGGCAATTTCCAGTTCTGAATCCGTTGCAGTCAGGTGTAGCCCGGTTGTTTCCACGCGCATTAAGACGTTGGCAAGAATGGGCATGGTTTGCCTGCGCTCAATAATACCCGTGACCATTTTTAAGGAGGGCAGCAGGTTTTTCCTGGAAATATCAACGTACATAGAGCATCCTGAATAAAAAAGTCCATAAACTTTTGATTATAGCGATTTTAATACAGGTTTGGTAATTTTTTATATTTCCCGCAGAGGCGCAGGGGTGCAGAGAAAAATTTGCAGAGGTTCTAAAATCTCTGTGCCTTTGCATCTTTGCGGGAGAAAGTTTGACAATTTGATGCTCAAGGCCGCTAAATGCTTTACGGATAACACCCCTTCGGCGGGGTGTTATCCGTTGGTTTTCCAGGCAATTAATTATCTGAAAGTCTATAGAATTCAGGTTAATTAAGATTTTATGTCAGTTAAATCTTATTACCAACAATCATCAGTGTCTTCGCCTGCGCCATTAACTGCACTTTTTTGGTTCCGGGAATTTAGAGCCAGACTGGCGCATTCTTTTTCATCATCTTTTTTCTGTGCACCCGTTGCAGTTGCTCTGATTGTAAAACCAGCAAGTAATGCGGCGGCATCTGGATCGGCTCCCCCGGAAACGGATTCAACTGTTAGTTTATAATGCTCATCCAATGAAAGCACATCACCACCAGGTGTAGGAATACTGCAAACCCCCTTGTGTTTACAAGCCAGGTCATTTTCCAAATCAGCTGTATAGGTATTACCTTTATTGGTATAAAAACTTTCCTGTAACTGTACCAGGGAAGTTAAGGCAACCTTAGCATCGACCCGCTTGGATTTAATAATGTACTGTTGAAATTGAGGAATGGCAATCGCCGTTAAAATACCAATCACACCTATCACTATCATAATTTCGATGAGGGTAAAGCCTCGTTGTTTGGTATGTTTCATATTGTTTAACCCGTATTAAAAACCCTCCAGGTATTTTTAATATCTGGAAGGCTTATATTATCCAAACTAAACAACCACCCGCTAAAAGACGGGTGGGTTAGAGCGTTTGGTGGCTGAAAGCCGAGATACAGGGCAGACAAGCCCTGTTGTTTAGCCCCAACGGGGCGCATTAATATAGCCAGGGGCAACGCCCCTGGAATTGTATCCGTGCCATTCACGCCCTGAAAGGGCAGATTAAAATATTACAATCATTTTAACCTGCCCTTTCAGGGCGCAAACGTGTCATTTTCTACCCTGGGGCGTTGCCCCAGGCTATATTAAAATACCCCTTTGGGGTGTTAGCGCTAAAACCCATATTTTAAGTTTTACCGTTAAACATTAGAGATAAATCTGTTCGTCTGAAAGGCAAAGGTTTTAACCTTGTGCATGGAAAATAAGGCTTTCTCAGCCTTGATATTGTATATTAGAGATGTTGCAGCGCAACATCTCTATGTTCCTTACTCCTGAATCCAGAAAATCTCGGTACCGGTTGCCTTAAATTGCAACGGACCGTCCTTGCCAATATTAAGCAAGCCTTCATCTGTGGATTTCAGAATATCCAGGCCACCGGTTTTATCCAGTAAACGTACAACACTGGGTGGAATGCCACTACCCGCATCTTCGGAACGATCAGTGTCTTCAAGGTTTTCATCATCACCAGGGTCATCATTATCTTCATCCAGATTTAATGCCGCACCACCATAACGAATATCAACGGCATAAATTTTACCCCGGCCTTCTGCAACAGTAGACTGGCAGATATCCGGGTTGGTATCCGTTTCATTAACGCCAGGTGGTACAAAAGTGCTGAAAAAGACAATGCCACTGACAGTAAAGGGTTGTGACAGACCTTTTTCACCGGCTTCTTTCAAATCAATAAACCAGCCATGTTTGTGGCGTAAGTCAGCTTGTTCAACATCCAGTTCAACTGTTGCTTCATCACCTTGCTGTAATACATTATCTGTTGCGTCATACAAGGCGTCAAAGGCATCATCTGCACCACCATTATCGCGACCATGGGTATAGGTGAAAATACGTGCAGGAGGCCTGCCCGTTTCTGATGATTTGGTTAACTCTGCCGTTGAAACTTGATCATTGGGTGGCAAGGAATCAAACACATAGCCCGTTTCGTCCATACGCGCATTACCAATTTCATTGGTATTGCCGGTTTTGGGTTCTTCCAGACCCTGCATCGCCCGATCACGCAATACGTAAAAGCGGTTCTGCACCTGCGTACTCAAAGGCGCAGCCCGGTAGCCGGAACTGATTAATACCATGTCAAAGTTATTATCTGCGGCATAGACCTGATCTTTAAGATGCACCACATCCGGTGGATAGAAGAAACGGCGCTGGTGCGCGGTTTTATCCGGGTTAGCCAGGATTGCCAAACGTGCGCCCAAACTATTATTGCGTCCACCGCTTGAAGTCAGCGGTTTAACATCAATACGCCAGACCTGACCCCCCATATCCCCGACATAAATGCGGTTGATAACACCATCACCGGTACGATCAATCAGTGCCAAATCAGAAGGAATAGAATAGTCCATGCCCTCCAGTTGCAAGTCTGCACTGCTGGTATCATCATTACCCACTTCCCACAGTTTGGCACCAGTTTTTGCATCAACAATGAATAAACCATTACCCATTGATGCCGTAAACTGATTTTGGACATTATCCTGAGTTGTGACATCATAACCGCCACCGAAGATGACAACATCTTTCTTTTGTCCATCATAATAAATCTGAGCGGGTTTTGGTTTTGACCAGGTTTGTCCCAGGTTAGCAAAGTCACCTGCCCCCCCCTTAATGGTCCACATCAATTTAGGTGTCTCAGGTACGGTGACATCCAGGGCATAAATATAACGCCCACCCCTGCGCGCACCGATAAACAAATAGACGGAATCACCATCTGCCTGTTCAATTTCACCATTACGATTTTTATCTTTAATCAGTACGGATGCGCCGCCATCAATGCCATAAATGCGTGCGCCTGAATTATTTCTTTTGAGTTCTTTTTGTATGGACAAGAACTCTTTAGGAATAAACATCCATTCTTCCGCACCAGTCCCGCTGTTTAACATGCGGATAGCGCCTTCATTGGTGGCGATGAAGACTTTTTTAGTTGATTTGTCATAGGTGACAACCTTAGGCTCAGTATGCAGCGGGTCACCAAAGCGCCATTCGCGGACACCGGCACTCTCGTCACCGTCAATATAACCCCGCACCCAGTTGATAATCTGATTTTTATCTGTTGTACTGCTTACGCCTAACATACTCGGGGTAATATCTTCATCATCTAAGTCGGTCAACTCGGTATTAGCAGCGATATTGGTATAGATTTTACGATCACCAGGTGCGGGAATCATGCTGCCCGCACCGCCTTTGGTGACAGTACCACCATCCGGGTCTGAGTTATTAGGATTCCAGAGGTCTATTGCAGACTCTAAAATATGGTCTTCTGCATCAGTGATTAAGGCATCTTGTTTATCTAATACATTACCGATGTCACAACCATTTACACCTCCCAGACATAGTTTGTATTTTTTGATATTACCGGACCAGCTTGCGTCTGTACTGGGTTTAAATAATGAGAAATAGATTTCTTCATCATTAAACAGTTTATTAAAAGCATTCACCGATAAACTAGGGGCGACGAAAGTGGCTCTTTCTTTTAATACTGCCTGTAAAATCTGGCGGAAGGCGTTAAGCAAATCTGTTGCATTGGAAGCATCATAGAATTTGCCCTGACCTGCATGTGCCCAGGCTCGCATATAGTCAATACCACTGCTACTGCCCACGCCAAAACCAATGGTATGGGTACGGACATTTTGTATACCGGGCAAGGTATCATCAAAGTCAGTCTCGGCAAGGTATTTTACAATATCTACGCCGCATTTCTCTTTGCTTGAAGTCAGGCTTTTGGTTTTAGTCCCCATTTCATCTGAAATCGTATAACTAGTCAGGCATTCACTGATTCCTGCCCATGATTTAATCTTATCTCGTGCGTAGGTTTGGCTGTGGTTTGCTGTACCATCTGTTAAAAATACAATAAAACTGGGTTGGCAGGCAGAAAATTCAGGCCTGTTATATAATGCCTCGGTATCAGCCCCCTCTAAATCGGAACAGGATTCATACCAATGCGAACTGTCTTTATAGGAACCTTCATCTGAATTGCTTGTACAATAAGTGCCGCAACTCCACTTTGAGCGTTCATTTAAGCTGCTGCAGATAGTTTCTCTGGAGCAGGATGTGCTATGGGTATGATAATTATCCTCTACCAAACAAGTGTTAGGTCTATAAATTGCACCACCCGTGTAGCTGTTGGGATGACTGACACCATTGGAGTCTGAATAACCCCGGCTATCCCCATAATAAACAGGTTTACCAAGATAATAAGCCGCACTTTCCATAATGGCAGGCACCAGTGGCGTATAACTATTTGGTTGTACGTTTGCGATCCAGTCCAGCAATACGTCACGTATAGGTTCTGCACTTTCCCCATAATGCGCGCCATAGCGTATGGTTAATGTTGCCGCTTCTCCTGGGCTATGTTCAAATGGTGTGATTTTGCGATGTGTGACACTTTCAGGCTGCACACCATCGTCACTGATAAATAAGGCCATGGCATCACCTTTTTGGTATGAGCCATTGTCCAGCATGTGATTGACCATATCAGTGACATCCAGCCGGTAAAGCTTGCCTACATCACTTTCTGTCAATAACAAAGGCTCTGGGTGCCAGTTTTGCAGATTGACGCTATCTGGGGTTTTGGTTCGTTTTCCCAGATCATCCTTGTTATCATTTCCTGTCTTGAAGTCTAATGCATGACCAATTTCACCACTGACTTTTAATTTCGGCCAGTTTGCTTCATTGTTCAGTTCCTCAGCATCAGCCAGATCGCTGCTGCTGTTAAAATACGGCGTCAGGATTAAATTTGCGCTGAGAATATTTTGACCGGAACTAAAAGGCATATCCATAAAACGAAAACCCTGCATACGTTCAGTTTTCAGATCATTGACAAAATTAGTTGTCATCACCAGGGATTTGCCAGTTTGATCGGTAAAGACAAAATTATCATTAGCACTGCCACCACGAATCAGGGTCTGTTCTGCATCATCATCTTTATGAGTGACTTTTAAGGTTGCCGTTTGGGTTACGCAGGCATTGGCCTTAACAGTTCTTACATCATACTCAACATGCAGTATTGCTGCTCTTCCTGATGCACCTTCATAAGACACTGCTGGACGTAAAGGTTCGCTGTCATTGGCAGCTTTCACAAAAAACGCCATACTATTGCCGCCACACCAGCCATCGGTTTTACCTAACGCACCCTGGTTTACTGCGCTTTGTACCAATTCCGAGACATCAACGGAATAAGTGGAGCCTGCATTCCAGTCTTGTGCGGAAGCATCCCAATCAATGGTTTCTAATATGGGACGTGCAGAGAGTTTTGCTGTTGAAGTGAAAGCTCTGGCATTGCCTGTTTCTTCCACGCTGACTTGGTATAAAGCATCACCGCTGGCATTAGCAGCGGCAGTGAACTCAATGGATGCGGACTTGATTGTGGCTTGTTGTGGCACTTCAACATCCTGGAAACGGAAACCCACCAGTTGATTTTGCTCAGGGTCGGTTGCTGTGCCGCCATTACCACCAGTACCGCCCGTGCCACCGGTACCGCCGGTGCCTGAAGTTGGCAGTTCCCAGCTTACTCGCAATACCGGTGCATTGCTGGAATGTCTCCTGCTGGAGTGCCATACTCGGTTGCCCTTATCGGCTGTATTTTTTTCGCGGATTAAAAATACGACAGCATTCGCATCAGGATCCCAACCTGGTTCAGTGATTACTTTTTCTATTAATGTACCGAGATTGGGACTGGTAAATTTTTTATCATCATCCCCGGTTTTACTTGCTGGTACGGGTTCCCACTCAACACTATCAGAATATACCTCGCGGTTAGAGAGGTTTTTTAATGAACTGCCAAAATAAGCGGGTCGGTCACTACTCACTTGTTTTTGAATCTGAATTTTCAAACCACTGAGTGAGTCATTTGTATTGTATCTGCCCGTACGTTGCTGGTTAGTGACTTCCAATGTTGCGGAGATATTAACCGCATTGGCTGGAATTGGCAGCTCCAGAAAACGTAAACCGACCACCGTATCATCAAGACAGCGATCCTGAGTTTCTTTGCAGTCACCATTTCCTGCATATAAATATTTCCATTTATTATTGCTTCTTGTTTCTACAAAACCCGGTGATTTATGATATCCGTCACTACTGCCGTGACCACCTGTTATATACTCTACCCGGTTATTATAATCTTGAGTAATTTTCTGTTCATATTCCGTGATATCACCACTACTGCTACCGCTACCGCTACCGCTACCGCTACCAACAGGTTTATTTGTTTCATAATTAGCTAAAATTTCTTCAGCAGACCATTTATTGGTATCAAAAATCAGTTCATCCATCAGACCATCAAACGCACTATAGCTATCTTCATGCTTACTGCCCACATACCAGGGTGTGTCACTATTTTCAATGGACATTGATGCGCTGCCTGATGCCTGTAAAATACCGTTGACATATAATTGCGATCCATTCTGATCGCCAGTAACAACCATATAAACCCATTCATATTCTAATTCGTTGTAATTCCTGTCAGTCGCAGTTATTTCGTCACCATTCTTATTTTCCCATCTCAGGCCACTGCTGCTTACTTTGATATTTGCTCCATCACTGCGCGAAAGCAGATAATAGTCTTCTCGATCACCGTCATAAATATTGCGATCCGAGTTATACCATAGACTAATAGTACCGGATGTTGTAAACAGCATTTCATCTTTCATGGGAATCTGGATGCGTCTGTCATCTTTAAATTCAGTCGCTTTTCCAATAATACCATCATCACTATATTGAGGTGTTACGGCGCTTTGACTGCGTCTTTCCAGCAATGTGCCTACATGTGAGGGATCCATGCTGTTGGCCAGGTTATCCTCAAACTGAAAATGGGCGGCATATAAAAAACTGCCATCAAGTTCATCAACACCGTCAGACTTGGTCATTTGTAAAATATTATCGTTCAGGCTTACTGTGCCAACCTGAGTGCCATCAAGTGCTTCTTCCGCATCATCTGCGGCACTACTGACTTGTGAACTGACTTTGCCAGCACTCTCATCCTGTGACAAAATTGTTGCCGGGCTGTCAATATTGGCAATGGGATAATCAATCGGAATATTGGGCTTTTTGGAGCTAGTGCCACTTCCATCGTTACCCGTAAAGGTGGCAAACCCAACATTGACATTTTTCATTTCCGTCAGCAGGGTTTGCAGCGCATAACGCAAATGCTCCATGCGACTACAGCCATTACCCGGTGGCACGCCATTTTCAAAGTCAACAAAACATTGGGAAGCGGCGGGTTTGCTTGAACAATTATGGTCGCCACTACAGGTTGTTTTAATCGCTTCATCAGGATCAATATTGGTTTTATGCCTTTTCCCATCTATCCACCACCCCATACTGCCCGAGCGGTCAAGTACAAACAATACATTGGGTACATCTTTACTGGATATTTCAACTACCTGCCCGCGATACAAATCCGTATCATCGGCATAAACGGGAATTGACAGGCCACTGAGCAGCCCGAGCAATCCTGCATATATTATTACCTGAAAGCGTTTCATTGCTTTTACTCCTTCCACAAGATAACGGTTGTTTTTTATAACATTTAAATCTGATTGTATCTTATTCAGCTTGTTTCAGACGCATATAACCACCACGCAGCCCCACTTCAGGCGTAAGGCAGACATCATCATCAGTTCTGTTGCCGCAACCAACTGAATATACCTCAAAGTAAGCACCAGTCAGCCCCGTCATGGAGCTACCTTCGGGTACCAAAAAGTCACCCTTATAACGTAATTCGGTAGATTTACTTTTGGCAGATACGTCCTTTCTGGGTATATTACTTTCTTCCAAATCAGACTCCCCAGTTGTTAGTAATTCCTCATAAGTATCCATGACATCTGCGCTACCTGTGGTATCCGCTATAATCGGTATGGCTGCCATTAAGCCGATTTCAGCTGTTTGCAGCGCCCAGTGTTGTTCACGGTCATTAGCTGCCAGACGGGTTTCAATAACTGTGCCTTCCATGGAGCTTACCCCCATTAGTGTCAGTACTACCAGAAAAACCAGTGCTACAATCAATGCTGCACCTGTTTGCTGTTTTGTAGTGGCAAGGGTTGGATAATAGACGGTGTTCATATTTATTGTCCCCAATTTCTAAGTTTAATCGTTGTGCTGACCAGACGCCGCAGACGATGATCATTGGGTGGGCCGTAACCGTCATCAGCAAATTGTGGATCCAGATTATTATAAGTATTAGTATCCGGTTCCAGTGCATTAAAACGCTCGTCCAGGGTACGCATCAGTAAGCTAACCCGGACGGCTTGGACTTTGTTCCAGAGGTTTAGAGTGTCAATTTCTGTTGCTGTCAGGTAACGCACACTGACTGGCACACCTACTGCGGCAGTATTTACGGCATAGAGTAATTGCATACTTTCCACGCCTTCTATCAATTCTTCAACCTCATCATCATCCTGAGCATTAAGGCTACAGGATAAGGTGGCACCTAATGCCTGTTGATCCCGACATAAGGAAAAACGTGTCTCTCCATTCTCAATAATGCTACCCACAAAATAGCGATAAGTATTAATACGGCGCAGTTCCGCGCCATAACTCATGCCTTTATTGTCATAAGTACGTATTAAACCTGAACTGTTGGAATCAAGGAGTTTCAGTTCCATGCCACCGGTTAAGGAATTCACTTCATAGATTTGACCAGAGCCACAATCGGATACCACAACCTGAACACCTATCTCAATATCTTCTGAACCCGGATAAGCAAACCTGGCATCATCATGTCCCACTTCTGTATATTTTAGTTTGTCCGTGCTGCTGCCGCGCCCAACCCGAAAGGGGGTTTCAGTAAGAGGGGCTCCATCTCTTATTGGGGAACAGTCATCCTCATATTTATCAATGCTATCATAAGGTGTGTTTCCTCCAAAAGAAACAAGGTCTTTACCATAAGGCTCATAAGGTGGACAATGCATAATCGAAAAAGCATTTTGTCCGGTTTCCAGGAAGGACAGACGTAATACGTCAGAATGATTTGCCGCAGCACCTTCATCATCTCGCCCGGCTAATATCTGAAAATCAGCAGGTGTATTGCTGGGTGGGACGCTACTGCACCCAAAATATCCCACCATGCGCAAATCCTTGCTCAGTATACTCAGCGCAATTCTGGCGCTTTGCTGTAACTGTGATAAATCTGTTTGCGTGTTATAGGCATATTTACTGCTGCGCATGATATTGACCACGCCAGCAAGTAATACCAGACTGATAACCATGGCAATCAAGATTTCAATCAGGCTTAAACCCTGTTGTTTTTGTATGCTGGCGTTCATAGATCCATTACCCAGATTTGTTTTCTTACTTTTGGTGTATCATCCTTATCACTGTCGCGCTGCGCGTCGGTCAGTGTCCATTGAATATTAATGATGTAACGCACTACCGGATTCTTGTCCTCAGCCCGGATAAACCCTGTACCACCCGGCAGGTTAGTTGCTAATGCGTTATACCACTGTCTCTGATCATAATCGCGTAACTCTTCAGCTGAACAGTCACTGTCTTTACCCACACAGTCTTTATTGCCGCCGGGGTTGCTGCTGATAACATAACCATTACCCGTCGCTTTAAGAATATCATTTTTTGCTATGGTCGGATTTAAGCGTATTCTATCTATGATGTCATAAGCCAGGTTGGTTGCCTGTCCAGTGACAAAAGCTTCACGGATAAATAATTGCCCTCTGGATTGTAAAGCGGCAATACCCAATAAGCCGATAGAAAGAATCAGCAGGGTAATCAACATCTCAATCAGGGTGAAGCCTGTTATATTTTTATGCTTTTGTTTCATGATTACAATCTCGGTTTTTATGAGCCTGTACATTGCGTTTTAGCGTCAGCATCATCAATCAAAAGGATACGCCCAAAACGGTTAACTTGCAGGTGTTTTCCGGTTTCCCCCTGGCGATTATCGCAAATATAAAACTCAATGAAGCGGAAGTTTTTATTAATACTTAAGCGTCCATCGCTACCGCTGAATGCCAGGGTTCTGCCTGATAAATTTTTATCATCGGTAATTTGTGCTTTTGCCTTGCTGGCATCTGCAATGCTTAGAGTATTATTATCATCATCAGTCATTTTAATTGTAGGGAAGTTATCGCCTTCTGCGGAATAATCAAATATTTTTAAAATCTCGCAACTATCATCTTCTCCATCATAGCTAAAATCTGAACCATCATCATTAGGTGCTTTATTTTTTTTATTTCTAGGTTTAGCCGGATTGGTACAACCACCATCTCTACGCCCATCTATCCAAACTGTCCAGCCTCTTGACCATTCATTATTACTAGCTCCCGCAAGCGTTGAATCCTTTTCAGGAATTGCCGTGACAAAAACATCCTGGTTACGGGTAATGGCTTCTGTTCTTGCCATATTCAGCGTGGCAACAAAATTATTGGTTTGCGTGGTTAAGCGACTATTTTTGACAAAATCACTCAGTTGCGGCAGGCCTGTTGTCACTAATATTGAAACAATTGCCAGCACAACCATAAGTTCAAGCAGGGAGAACCCGGATATCATTTTTATGTTTCTGTTCATTATTGAAAAGGCCTCTGACGGGTGAAGGTATTATCATCGTATATAATATTAAATGACAAATGCAATCTGTCCGTTTACTCAGGATAAACGGTTTTGCTCCACTGATTAGCGGGATTAATGGTTTATAGCTTACTGATAATATATTTTTATTATCTTTTTGACACTATTTTTTTGTGTTGTTTGTATTTTTTGGATAAGCGTAGCTGACCCGGATATGTCCCGCTAAATCCTGTTGTTGTTGGATATTGCTATAATGATATTGTTGCAATAAGGTCTTAATCGCTTCAGCCTGTTGCCACCCGTGTTCGACCAGCAGGCAGCCTTTGCCAGATAAATGTTTTGGTGCGCGGCGAATAATTTGCTTTAAATCAGCCAGGCCTTGTTGTGGGGATTGTAGCGCACTTAGTGGTTCATGGGCTACATCGCCTTGTTGTAAATGCGGATCATCGGCTGCGATATAAGGCGGGTTACTGACAATAATATCAAATTGTGCATTGCCGATGGCTTCAAACCAGTTGCCTAAGCGCCATTGAATTTGTCTTAAACCTAAATGCTCAGCATTTTCTTGTGCTTGTTTTAATGCTGCTGCGGAGTTATCAACACCAGTAATCTCCCACAGTGAAGATTCACTAGCCAGGGCTAAAGCGATTGCACCAGAGCCTGTTCCTAAGTCTAGTATACTGGCAGGTCGATTGCGGGATAATTGTGCAAGTATTAATTCAACCAGGGTTTCTGTGTCCGGGCGTGGAATCAAAACAGCGGGGGATACTTTTAAATCTAATGACCAGAATTCCCGAGAGCCTGTCAGGTAGGCAACGGGTATCCCGCTTGCACGCTGTTGTATTAAGTTTTGATAATCCTGCCAAATTTGTTGCAGTAGTATTTTTTCAGGCCAGGCATATAAACTGCTACGAGTTTTTCCGGTAACATGGCATAACAGCACTTCAGCGTCCAGGCGTGGCGTTTCTGAATGTGTCAGGCTATTGCGTGCATACTGTAATGCCATTTGAATAGTGACAGTTTGTTCTGGGTCTAGCATTCGGATTTAACCTTGGGTGTTGAGTATTGGAAAAAGTTAAGCGTAATTTTTTATATCTCAAAAGTGTAAAAAATGTACCTTTGCATCATATCAGTCAATTAAGCAGTGTGCGAAAATAGAAAATTGCTGGCACATTTTTTTATATTGATCTATAGTTAGCTATAAAGGTTAATGTAAAATCACATGAATTTATTGTAATTAACTGTTTTTATTGGAAAATGATGTGGGATTATTTAGAGCGACACAAACTTCCCTGGTTGGTATAGACATTAGTTCAACAGCGGTTAAATTGTTGGAGCTTAATCGCGTGGGTAAAGGTGGTAAAAGTTATCGCGTTGAAGCCTATGCCGTTGAACCACTCCCGATGAATGCGGTTGAAGATAAGGCGATTAAGGATGTTGAAGCGGTGGGTGATGCCATGCGGCGCGTTACCAAGCGCGCGGGAACTAAGCTGTCACACTGTGCTGTTGCCGTTGCAGGTTCTGCCGTCATCACTAAAACCATTCAGATGCCAGCAGATTTATCGGATGCGGATATGAGCGCTTCCATTGAAATGGAATCTGAACAATATATTCCTTATCCCAGTGATGAGGTGAATCTGGATTATGAAATTCTGGGGCCGAGTGAAAATAACCCGGATGAAGAAGTTGATGTGCTGTTGGCTGCTTCTAAAAAAGAGATTATTGAAGATCGTATCGCCGCTGTGGAAATGGCAGGATTTAAGGCAAAAGTGGTTGATGTTGAATTATTTGCATTGGAAAATGCTTTTACACTGCTGGCGCAAACTGATCCTGAAATTGACAGTGAAGATACTATCGCGCTGGTTGATGTTGGCGCAACGGTAATGACTTTTAGTGTGTTGCAAAATCTGAAAATTATTTATACGCGTGAGCAGAGTTTTGGCGGTAATCAATTAACCGAGCAGATACAGCATCGCTATGGATTGAGCTACGAAGAAGCCTCTATGGCAAAACGTACGGGGAATTTGCCGGAAGATTATGAAGATGAATTATTAGAGCCATTTAAAGAAGCGATGGGTCAGGAAGTCAGCCGTGCAATACAATATTTTTATAATGCAGGTATTTCCGGCAATATTGCACATACGGTATTAGCCGGTGGTTGTGCCTCGATTCCTGGTGTGGTGGAAACGATTAGTCATAAGGTGGGTGGGCATGTCACGTTGGCTAACCCGTTTGCCAGCATGTCAGTTGCCGCTGGCGTCAACAAAAAAAATCTGATGAATGATGCGCCAGCGCTGATGAATGCATGTGGTTTGGCATTACGTAGTTTTGATTCTATTAAGTAAGAGTGACTGAGCATGGCGCATATTAATCTACTTCCCTGGCGTGATGAACTTCGCAAAGAGCGGGAAATTCGTTTTGGTCTTTATACCGGGATTGCTGTTGTTATTACTGCACTGATTTTTCTGGCAGCTTATACTTATGTCGAAAATTTGCGGGCAAATCAGCAGGCACGTAATGATTATTTAAATCAACAGATAAAACTGGCAAATAATAAAATTAAAGAGATTGAAGCCCTGGAAAAACGCCGTGAAGGTGTAAAAAAACGTATTTCTGTTATTCGTAAGTTGAATGATAGCCGCCCTCAAATTGTACGTTTGTTTAATGATTTATCCAGTACCTTGCCCAATGGCGTATTTTATAAAAATATTAAACAAAAAAATAATGCTATAGATATGGATGGTGCGGCTCAGTCTAATGCCCGTGTTTCAAGTTTAATGAATCGTATTAATAGTTCTGACTGGCTGGAAAAGTCAACCTTGAATCTGGTGCAAAATAATGAGCAGCCCATTGAAAAAGGTAAAAAATCACGTTCATTTAAGTTGTCGGTTAGCATGAAAATACCACAACCTGAAGACAAGGATAAAGAGTGATTCTCAAGCTGATACAGGCTGAAACTCAGGATACTAAACATGACTTTAGATGATCTTAATAATCTTGACCCCCAGCAGTTTGGTAATTGGCCTATTCCTGTTAAAGGCATTATCATTGCGTTGTTATGTGTTGCTTTATTAGGTGCTGGCTATTGGTTTATTACCAAGGAACAGTTAATCAAACTAGACGGCTTAAAAAATAAAGAAGTCAGTCTGAAACAGGAGTTTACCAGAAAACAAAAACGTGCAAATACTTTGCAACAGCTAAAAGATCAACTGGCTCAAATTGAAGAGATTTTTGGTGAATTACTGAAACGTTTACCTAAAGAGGCAGAAGTGCCTGAGTTATTACGCCAGATTTCCAGTTATGCACAATCAAATAATCTGGATGTGAAATATTTTAAGCCAGAACGTGAGCGTAGCGGTAGTGATGCATTTTATAAAGAACTCCCTATCACTATCCGTTTGCAGGGTAGTTATCATGCATTAGGTCAATTCAGTGCAGATATTGCCAGAATGGAGCGTATTGTGACGCAACATAATATTTCAATTGCCCCCGTAGCCAAAACTGCGGGAGAGTTATTGATGAGCACGACTGCAAAAACTTATCGTTACAAAGAGGATGAAGAGGAAAAATGAATAAGCCACTGTCTGTTTTACAGCATAGTTTATGGCTGATTGCTGTTTTACTCCTTTTATCTGCTTGTGCAAAAACTGATCTCCAGGATTTAGAAGCCTTTGTTGCTGAAAAAAAAGCTGAAAAAAATATTGCCCTGCCTAATTTACCAGAGTTTCCTCCGGAGCCTGTTGTACTTTACACAGGTAAAGATCATCCTGATCCTTTTAAGAGTTTTGAGAAAAGCAAAATAAAACGTTCCTCGGATTTAAATTTGCTAGGGGATGAGGATGAAAAACCAGAGTGTCGGCCACCAGTTCGGCATAATCAACTACGACCATTGGAGAAATTTCCTCTGGATGCTTTAGTGTTGGTAGGCTCTTATCAGGAAGAGGGTGAAATATGGGGGTTGGTTTTAGATCCCGGTCAAAAACTTCATCAAGTACAGGTTAATGAAATGATAGGGGAAAACTTTGGCAAGATTATTGATATTTCTGCCACATCACTTGAAATTATCGAATTGATAGAAGATAACAATGGCTGTTTTGAAGAACAACAGCGCACTTTGAAAGTAAAAAGAAAATAGCCCAACTGTCATTTTAACTCAGTGGGAGGGAAATATCATGAATCATAAGCCAATGACATTTTTATTGTCAGTTTTATCTTTTTTAATGCTGACTACGCTGCTACATGCAGCACCCGTGCAGCTCAATGAAATCAATTATTCCTTATTGCCTGGGAATCAATTGGAAGTCTCTTTAAAGTTTAACGGTAATGCCGTTATACCCCAGCATTTTCCTATTGATAACCCACCGATGATTGTGATGGATTTTCCTGGCGTTGTGCTTAAAGCGGAAAAATATAAAAAAATCAAAGTGGGCATGGTCAATGAGATTAATGCAGTAGAAGCGCATCAGCCACAGCAACGCTTAAGAGTGGTGATTAATTTAATCCGGGCAACGCCTTATGAAATTTTCCAGTCAGGTGAGCGTCTGATAATTTCTTTAGGGCAGGATGTCAAAGCAACGGGCGTTGTTCATCAGCAATCAACCACGCCTGTGGCCTCAAGTCAGGCAGAATCAATGCAGTCTGCACCAGCATTGATAAGCCCTGATACTTATGCCGAACCCAGTATTAAACATATTGATTTTCATCGTAGTGAAGATGGTGGCGGACGTGTGATTGTAAAGTTATCTGATCCACATGCTGAAGTGAATATGCGCAGAGAAGGCCGTAATGTTTTAATCGACTTTGAAGAAACTTTGTTGCCTGAACGACTTGACAGAAAGCTGGATGTGAAGGACTTTGCAACGCCAGTGATGTCGATTGATAGCCAGCAGATTGGGCGAAAAACACGTATAGCTATTGCCAGTAATGGTAATTTTGAGCATTTTGGTTATCAGACAAATGATCTTTATACACTGGAAGTTAAGCAGAAAGTGGAAGATCCCGGAGAAGAACTGACCATTGATACCAAAAAATATACGGGTAAACGTATTTCTTTTAATTTTCAGGAAATTGAAGTTTCAGCAGTATTAAACCTTTTGGCTAATATGCAGGGTTTTAATCTGGTGACTACCAATGATATCAAGGGTAAAAAGATTGCGCTGCGATTAAAAAATGTACCCTGGGATCAGGCCTGGGATATTATTTTAGAAAGTAACGCTTTGGGTTATGAAGAGTTGGGTAATGTACGTTCGGTTGATTTGAAATCCCGTCTGGATGAACGCCGAAGGGAGCAGTTGGAAGCCAGTAAACAGATTAAAGAACTGGAACCCTTACGCACGGAATTGATTCAGATTAATTATTCCAAAGCGGAAGATCTTAAAACCTTATTACAAAAACGCACGACGGGTTCTTCAGACACTGGCTATTCATTTTTATCTTCACGGGGTAATATTTCCGTAGATGATCGCACCAATAAACTGCTGGTGCAAGATACTGCGGATAAAATTTCAGATATTCGACGCTTGATCTTAAAATTGGATCGCCCGGTGCGCCAGGTATTAATTGAGTCCAGAGTCGTGATTGCCAATGATGACTTTGCCAAAGATTTAGGTGTCAGGTTTGGTCAGGCCAGCAATGCGACCTTTGGGTCTAATGATGAGTGGGGTATTACAACCGGTAGATATTCAACCGATGGGACTGCTGCTGCTGCTGCACCAGGTATAGGTAATTTTCTGGTGGATTTACCTGCACAACCGGCGGAAGGTATACCTGCTATTTTTGGGTTAGCTGTGGGCAAGGTCGGTTCTTATTTATTACAACTGGAATTGAGTGCGTTGCAAAGTGAAGGGCGCGGACAAATTGTATCCAGTCCCAGAATCATTACGGCCAACCAGAAAAAAGCCACAGTCACCCAGGGCGTTGAAGTGGCGGTGGCCGGTACGCCCGCACCAAATGCCGCAGCAGTGCCAACCTTTAAAGAGGCTGTTTTGGAGTTGGAGGTTACACCACAAATTACGCCAGATGATCGGGTAATTATGGATTTGAAGATCACTAAAGATAACCCAGAACCCGGCGCGGTAGCAGGTAATTTTCAACGCCGTAGTTTGGAAACCCAAGTCTTGGTTAATAATGGGGAAACGGTTGTTTTAGGTGGTGTGTATGAGCAAACGATTAGTAATAACTCGCGTCGTATACCATTCTTAAGCAATCTGCCTTTGATTGGTGTGCTGTTTAAAAATAAAAAAACAGGTAATTCAAAAAAGGAATTGCTGATTTTTGTAACCCCTAAAATTCTGCAAGATGCTTCAACGTCATCCTAAGGAGCGAGAATTTTATAACTTCAGAAACCTGGCTGGTCTTTTTCTCCATTTTCTGTGTTGTGAAAATAGTTACATAGCTTGCTATGCGCCTGTTTTCACGCCTTGAAAATGAATAAAAATCCTGTGCCCAGTTTCTGCATTTATTTCATCCTTACTCCTAAAGCATCTGTCATAAGTAATTTTTAATTGTATCAAAACACATAACATGAGATGTGAGCAGTTTTCAGATGCGTAGCAGATGAATAACACTTGTGTTGAATTTAGTAAATAGAAAGAGGAACTATGCATGTATAGCATTGCACGTAACTGGCTATTGGTGCTGCTGTTTGCAGCTATGGCTGGCTGTAGCGGGGGCGGGGCATTTACACCGGCAACCGAAGGTGATACTACGACTGGCTTGCCAGTTGCCGGTGGCACTGATACCCGGGAGACTGCGACAGTCGAAGCCAGAGGTACATTTATCCTGCCTCCTGGCGTAGACAGTACCGAAATTGCGATTGTGACGCTGGATGAGGGTGGTGGCCCGGTACCTAATGTTACACTGGCAGCTTCAGTGACGGGTGTAGGGACGGTTGATAATGCTAATCCAGTCACGGGACTTAATGGTGAAGCGATAGTCAAAGTGAATAGAACGGGCGATGGCGAAGCCATTTTAACTGTTGCCACGGTGGTATCTTCCGGTACTGTCGGCGTGAAAGGTTCCATCTTTTTTGGTGCTGTAGTGAGTGCTAATCTGGTCAATAATGGGCAGGTTGCTGATGGTCAGTCTGAAGTAACCGTGCAGGTACGGGCTCAGGATGCTTCCGGTGCGCCTTTAGTGGCTATTCCTTCTTCACTTTCATTTTCTCCTGGCTCCTTTGCAATCCCTGTTAGTCAGGTGACAGAAACCGATCAAAATGGTTTGTTTGTTGTCGGTATTACGAATACAGTACCTTATGATGCAACGGAAATTACCCCGATTATTGGTGGTTATCGCGTAGAACCAGCATTAACTCCCACGTTTGTTCCAAGTCCAAGCAGTGGCAGCATCCCGCCAGTTACGCTGGACTTGATTGTGGCTAACAGTCCGGCGGCGGCAGATGGTTCAACGGAGATTCAGTTGATTGTGATTGCGCGTGATAGTACAGGTGCACCACTTTCTGATGTTAGTGTCAGCCTGAGCAGTAGTTCGAGTACAGCGGTATTAGCCAATGTGGTGGGTACAACCGGTTCTGAAGCCAAGTTTGAAACTTCCATCAGCAATACAGTGGAAGAAAATGTCACAATTACCGTAACCGCGCCGAATCTTTCTGCACAAACCACTGTGCAATTTCGTAATGACAGCACGGTTACGCTGGATTTGGTTGTGGCTAACAGTCCGGCGGCGGCAGATGGTTCAACGGGGATTCAGTTGATTGTGGTGGCGCGTGATAGTACAGGTGCACCACTTTCTGATGTTGGTATCAGCCTGAGCAGTAGTTCGAGTACAGCGGTATTAGCCAATGTGGTGGGTACAACCGGTTCTGAAGCCAAGTTTGAAACTTCCATCAGCAATACAGTGGAAGAAAATGTCACAATTACCGTAACCGCGCCGAATCTTTCTGCACAAACCACTGTGCAATTTCGTAATGACAGCACCAATGCCACGGTTTCCAGCATACGTACAACGCTGGCAGGCAATAATAGTTATGCCAATGGTAAAGATGCCGCTATATTAACTGTGGAAGCCTTAAACAGTGAAGGGATTGCGGTAACAGATGCCGATGTGGCCTTTAAAATTTCCAGTCCAGATTTAACCATGAATTCAGAGACGGGTACGACTACGGGCGGACGTTTTACTTCGCAGTTAACCAGTGCTCAAGCAGGTAGCTATACTGTAACGCCGATTGTGGGTGGGATTTTGTATACAAATCAGGCGCAAACTATCAACTTTATTGCTATCGGTGGTGAAGTGTCACCGGTCAGCAGTATAGAGATTAGTGCCGACACCCTCACTCAGGTTGCGGATGGTTCATCTTCTGTTAATCTCACGGCGATTGCAAGAAATGCGAACAACACCCCAATCAAGGATGTGAATATTTATTTAACCTCTACTTCGGGTACGGCCTTGCTTGGTACTTCAACTGGTACAACCGGAGAAAATGGTGCATTTCAGACCACGTTGAGTAATACCCAGATTGAACTCGTTACCATTGGTGCATTTACCGATAATTTTACTAATCCTGGTAATACGCATTTAATCAAAATTGAGTTTACGCCAGCACAGGACAACTCGGGTGCTGAACCAACAGATATACGTCTGGATATTGAAAATAATAATGCCCAGGCAAATGGAACAGATAAGATTGCGCTGCATGTGGTGACTTTTGGTGAAAACGGTATCCGTTTACCGGGTGTGACAGCAAGTTTTGAGATTCAGGAAAAAGCCAATGAAACCCCGCCCTTGTTTGTTTTTGATGGCCCTTCTTCAGACCTTACTAATGATAATGGTGTATTTACCGCTTATCTCACCAGCACAACGCCGGGAACCATTTTAATCACAGCTAAGGGTAATAACACAGATGATGATGAGGTTAAAGAAGTGACCTTTAGTGAGGCCACAACTGATCGCCCAGCACAATTAATCCTGTTGGCCGATAGTGTTGAACTGCAATCTGATAATACCGCTGAAGGCGTTGTTCTAACTGTGCAACTGAAAACCGGGGGGAATAATCCGTTTCCAAATCAAATAGTAAATTTCAGCGCCAGTTCCGGTGTGATTCAACCCATCCCTGCCAGCGATGGAGATACTGCCGGGGTGAGTAATGCCACTGGTTTGGTCAAAGCACGTTTGACAACCGGAGGCGATCCTGCAAACCGTGATATTCAAGTCATGGCTGTTGTTGATGGTGAAGCCGCTTGTACTGCCGCTGATAAGGATAGTCACCCCTTATGTGATATTGTAGATATTAAAGTGGTGGGGACTCAAATCACTATAGATGGCCCTGAAAACATTGGGCAGGATACAAATAATGCTTATACATTGACCCTTTCAAATGCCAATGGACAGGGTATTGCAGATAAAACATTGACTATTGCCTTAAAATCAGGTTCTAGCAACAGTTTGGATCAGACATCAGTTAATACTGATTCCACCGGTAAGGCTACTGTTATTTTAACGGTACCACCAGCACAAACAGATACTACGGAAACCCTGACGGTTGCAGGCATTAATGCCAATGCAAGCAAATCAGTGGATATTTCTACGGATGAGTTTTCTGTCACCCTGGATGCCAATACAGATGCCAACCTGATTACTTTGAGCAAGCCGGCAATATTTACAATTGATTGGCCGCAGGGTGCTTTGGGAACAGTTGTAATTTCTACAACACGCGGTCTGGTGAAAAAATCTGGAGGAGACCCTAATGATCCGAATGCTTGTGATACTTCTCAAGCCGATTGGCGCTCAACACAAGAAGTCGTTTTAACGCCACTGGGAGGAGGGAATTTCACTGTTTGCTCTGATAACCCGGGACATGCTGCCATTACAGTGAATGCAGTGAATGGCCCAAGTATGGAATTTGCGCTTAATTTTGTTGCAGAAAATCCGGACAAGATTAGTTTACAGGCCAATCCAAGTACCATTAGCACAAACTCCCCCGGTTCTGAAAGTGAAAGCATGGAAATTATTGGCATTGTGCGTAATGCAGAGAACAGCGTGGTCGCAAATGCTACAGTCAGTTTTACGGTAAATGACAATACAGGGGGGTATATGTCACCACCTGTTGCTGTAACCGATCAATTTGGGCGGGTGACTGCTTCTTATATTGCCGGCGGAATACCGAGCGCTTTTGAAGGTGTGGAAATTACAGCTAATGTGAATAATAGTTCTGCGCAAGATACGATTAAAGTGACCGTGGGGAAACGCAGTGTATTTATTTCTCTGGGTACGGGTAATGAGATGCGTGAGCATACTGAGCATACAACAACCAGTTATGAACGCCCTTATACCGTTTTTGTGAATGATGCCAATGGTGCAGCAATGGCTGATAGGGAGGTCAACTTAAGTATTATTCCTTTATATTATGCTAAGGGGTGGTATGTTTTAGATATCACAGGAGAGTATTGGGTGCCAACAGGGCTTTATGAGCCACCCGATGGTCTTTCTCCTACGTCTTGTTTGAGTGAAGATATCAATAATAATGGTATTCTCGACTCTGGTGAAGATATCAATAATAATAGTAGACTCGATCCCGGTAACCCATTCCTGTTACCGGATACGGTCACAACCGATGCGAATGGGATGGCGACTTTTAATATTACTTATGCACAGGAATATGCCAACTGGGTAGAAGTTAATTTGATTGCTCGCACTGTAGTATCTGGTACAGAAAGTAGTGCTATCGTCAAATTTACACCTGGCGGGATTGCTTCTGACTTTGCAGTGAGTAACTCTCCTCCAAGCAGAGATGGCGGTTCTCCCTTTGGTAAGGTGCAGAATGATTGTACTAATCCTGACTAATTACCTAAGTCAGATATAATTTCATAAAAGGGCAGATGCATGAATCATCTGCCCTTTTTTATCAACTATATGATGACATTATGAATACTTATCCTCATATCACCGTTGCTGCTATCATTGAAGCCGATCAACATTTTTTATGCGTGGAAGAGTGCCTGAATAGTGGTCAACATGTGCTCAATCAACCCGCAGGCCATCTGGAGCCAGGAGAGTCACTGCAACAGGCGGTGATTCGAGAAGTCAAAGAAGAAACTGGCTGGTGTTTTGAGCCACAGTTTTTAATTGGTATCTATCAATACACAGGGCAAAATGGGATTGCTTATGTGCGTTTTTGTTTTGCTGGTGTTCATCAGGATCATGATCCATCCTATCAACTGGATAAAGACATCGTTTGCACACATTGGCTTAATCGCAGTGCATTAATGGCACGGCAAAAGCACTGGCGCAGCCCTATGGTGATACGTTGTATTGATGATTATCTGGCGGGGCAACGTTATCCTCTGGATTTAATCTGTAATATAAGCTGAGTTCGATACAAGCTTATTTTTGCACTAATCACGCAAAAAACTGCTTTTGTCTCACGCCAGGTTCTTGATAGTGCATATTGAATTTAAGCCTATTCGGATAAAAAACCTTATATCGAATGCAGATTAATATATAAAGGTGTAGGAAAATAGCTTATGTCAGAAAAAATCATGATCGGTATGTCGGGTGGCGTGGATTCTTCTGTAGCAGCTTTGTTGCTTCAGCAACAGGGTTATGAGGTTCATGGCTTGTTCATGAAAAACTGGGAAGAGGATGATAATCCGGAGTATTGCAGCGCGGCTGAAGATTTAAGCGATGCTCAAGCCGTGTGTGATAAATTGGCTATTCCACTGCATACGGTTAATTTTTCTGCGGAATATTGGGATAATGTTTTCACCCATTTTCTGGCGGAATACCAAGCCGGGCGTACACCTAATCCCGATGTTTTATGTAATCGGGAGATTAAATTTAAGGTTTTTCTGGAACATGCCCGTAAACTGGGCGCGGGCTTGATTGCAACCGGACATTATGTGGCGAATCGTCAGCAAGATGGAAAATGGCAATTATTACGAGGGCTGGATAAAAATAAAGATCAAAGTTATTTTCTTTACATGCTGGAACAAAAGCAATTACAGCCCAGTCGTTTTCCCATCGGTCATCTGGAAAAGCCCGAAGTTAGAAAAATGGCAGCGCAAGCGGGTTTGATTACACATCGTAAAAAAGACAGCACCGGTATTTGTTTTATCGGTGAACGGCGTTTTAAGGATTTTCTCAGTCAATATTTACCTGCTAACCCTGGAAAGATAGTTTCGGCTGATGGTCAGGTGATGGGGCGGCACGATGGTTTGATGTATTACACCTTAGGTCAACGTCAGGGTTTGAACATTGGGGGGGTAAAGCAGGGAAGTGGGGAGCCTTGGTATGTTGTTGCCAAAGATCTGGATAATAATCAACTCATCGTTGCCCAAGGTCATGACCATCCCTTATTATTCAATCAGCAACTGCAAGCCAGTGAGGTTCACTGGATTGCAGGAGAATCACCGAGCTACCCTTTACAATGCACTGCAAAAACACGTTATCGACAAGGTGATCAAAATTGCATTGTGAACCCTATTGATGGAGAAAATATTCAGGTGGAATTTGAGCAGGCACAACGTGCGATAACGCCGGGGCAGTCCATTGTGTTTTATCATAATGAGGTCTGTTTGGGTGGCGCTATTATTGAGACTTTTTGCTAAGCTGGAAATGTCTCATTTTATACTATGAAAAACATCCAGGTTAAAAGTCAATTGTTGCAAAAAAGACATTTTATCTTTTTTGTAGTGGTGATGATAGCTGCAATTCTTTTGGAGTCCTTAATTCTGATTCGATGCCGTCAGCAATGGCTTGAACAGGAAATTGGAAGTCTTGCACAATTTGTGGGCATTTATACCGATATCCCACTGGTCAATCATGATCAACGCGGTGTTTCTGATAGCTTGTCAAAATTCAACCAATGGCCTTATATTTTACAGGCGGCTATGTTTTCTGCTGATGGTGATTTTCTGGCATATTACGACAGTACTTCACAAAATCCACCAAAATGGATGGGTATTCACGATGCTTATGCGCGAGTTTCCAGGCAGGCTATTACGACATCTGATAGCGAAATACTGAGTAAGGCGCAGTTTATCTGGGATGGAAACCAGGTTTCGCTTTTTCAACCCTTGTTTTATCCTGAAAAACGTTTTATTGGTTGGGTTTATTTGCATGCGGATACTCATCATATATACCATGAGCATCTCATTGAGATTGTTTGGCTTGTTAGTGTGATTTTATTGTTAGGTTTAAGTTTGCTACAGTTATTATATTCATTGCAGAGAAAAATACAGGTACAGATTCAAGTGTTTCATGAGCAATTGTATTTGTTATCCAGAAACTTGAACCAAACCACAACATCGGTATTGCCGTCACATGGCTTGCTAAAACCACTTGTAAAGCCGATTAAACAAATTCTGAAAAAAAATAATTTACGTTACCAGGCATTAATCCAGAAACAGAAGGAAATAAAACAGTCTGTACAGGAGCGCATGACGCAATTACAAGCCGAAAAAGAGCAGGCAATCACTGCAAATCAGGAGAAAGCTCGTTTTATTGCCAATATGCTGCATGAAATTCGTACACCCATGAATGCAGTTTTAGGTTATGTACAATTATTACAGCAGGATAAAAACTTAGGTACGCAACAACAAGCGCAAATACAAGCGATTGCCAACAGTAGTTATCACTTATTAGGCCTAATCAAAGAAACCCTGAATTTATCGAAAGCGGAAGCCAATAAAAGAAAACTGAATGAGCGTATTTTTAATCTTAATGACTTGCTGATTAGTTTGGAAAGTATGTTTACAATGCGTTGTCAGCAAAAAAAACTACAATGGCAACTAGAGAGAACGGGTAACGTCTCATCATGCTACCTGGGTGATCTGGAAAAGTTGCGTTATATATTAGTGCATTTACTGGAAAATGCAGTTAAATTTACTGAAAAAGGTCAGGTGCGGTTAAATGTTCAAATTAAAGATTCTGCTTGTCAGTTTGAAGTAATTGATACTGGCAAGGGTATCGCAAACACTGTATTGACACGCTTATTTGATGAAAATAAAAATAATGCTGAACAGAGTCAGGCAGAAGCTGAAATTGATTTGGGTTTGTCAACTTGTAAACGTTATATTGGATTAATGCAGGGGCAGTTACGTATCATTTCTGCTATAGGAAAGGGCAGCAGGGTATTTGTTTATTTGCCATTAAACACTGAAAATGTTTCCAGGGAAGAAACTATTGAGTCTGAAGTTGCCTTAGAAGTGATGATGGATAAAGTGAGTCAAGGCAGTAATACATCCCTATTATTCAAAGATTTACAATTATCTGATTGGCAGTTTCAAGCACTGCAAGATGCTGCTGAACTGGCGCAGTATACGCAGTTACAAAAGTTGCTGGAACCGTTGCAAAGTGGCGATGTTGTACAACAAGCACTGGCTGAAGTATTACATCAATATTTGAAGGACTATGATATGGATAGTATTGTTAATATCTTAGTACAGCTTAAGGATAGGCCTAAAAATGTCTGAACCTGAATTAGGTGGTGCAAAAATATTAATTATTGATGATGTACTTTCTAATCTGGATATTTTACGATTGTATCTGGAGCCAGAAAACTATTCCTTATCTTTTGCCGTTGATGGTGAAAAAGCCTTGTCCTTAGCCAGTAAGTTGCAACCTGATATCTTGCTGTTGGATATTATGATGGAGCCGGTTGATGGCATTGAAGTCTGTCGTCGTCTTAAGGCACAGGCGGCAACACGCGATATTCCAGTTATTTTTATCAGTGCTTTGACCGAAACTGAAGATTTAGCCCAGGGATTTAAGGCAGGGGGCTGTGATTATATTGCCAAGCCTTTGCAACGTGAGCAGGTTTTACAAAAAATACAAATACACTTGCAAGCGCGCTACTACCAAAAAAGCTGGCACTACTTAAGGCAATGCAGTGAGGTTGTTGCTTTATGTAGTGGCGGCCTGTCAGTAGCGGCTTGTCAGATGGATGCCCAGGGGAAAATTATAACAGCCAATGTACATTGGCTGCATTGGTTGGATCAGCAGTATTGGTTGGATACCATTCCAACTGCACGACAAACTCAAGTACGCCAGCAATGGCAGCATTGTCTCCGGTATCGTCATAGCTTTTCAGTATTATTGAAATTAACTAATCAAAAAGCACAGTCAGGACATTTTAAATTGCTGGTTTTGCCTCTTGCTGCAAAACAGCAGGCCAATCAATTCAGTGCTTGTTTGTTACCTGCGTAAATGCAAGCCTATGCTCCCAATGCTGCCTGTAATGCTTTGCGAATTAATACTTCACTGCTGTCACCTTTTTCATCCACGGCATTAACCAGGCGGCCTGCTTCTTTAGGGTTGTAACCCAGTGCGATCAGGGCACTGATGGCATCTTCTTTGGGGTTATTGATGGCAATAGGTTTGCCAGAGGTGTTTGATAGCTCAGCATTGCTTTGCCCGTTGGTTGTTGTTTCCTGGCCCCATTCTTTCAAGCGGTCACGCATTTCCACAATTAAGCGTTCGGCAGTTTTTTTACCAACACCGGGCAGACGAGTGAGACGGGCAGTATCTTGCTCATTGATACAGATAATAAAGCTTTCAACTTCAATGCCGGAGAGTATGCCAAGGGCTAATTTAGGGCCAACGCCATTGACTTTGAGCAGGGCGCGGAAGAATCTGCGTTCATTTTCGCTGTCAAAGGCATAGAGTAGGTGGGCATCTTCACGTACGGTCAGGTGGGTGAATAAATGAATTTCTGTGCCAATGTCTGGCAGTTTGTAAAACGTAGACATGGGTGCTTCGACTTCATAGCCAACGCCTTGTACGTCAATAACCAGCCAGGGTGGCTGTTTTTCCTGCAAAGTACCGCGTAATCGTCCTATCATTTTAAATACTTTTTCTGGTAATAAGGGGAGAAAGTGGTATGTACATGGCAAATGGCAACAGCGAGTGCATCAGCTGCGTCGGCTTGTGGGCTGGCGCTGAGTCCTAATAAGGTTTTCACCATATGTTGCACCTGGGTTTTATCCGCATGACCATGGCCTACCACTGCTTGTTTAATCGCGGTAGGGCTGTATTCTGCAACCGCTAACTGTTGGTTGACTGCGGCAACAATCGCCGCACCACGCGCCTGTCCAAGCTTAAGTGCCGAATCAGCATTACGGTGCATAAAAACCTGTTCAATGGCAACCATATCCGGTTTATGTAATTGAATCAGGCTGTCCAGTCCGGAAAATATCGCTTGTAAACGTTCTGGCATCGTGCCATTGCCAGTGCGGATACAGCCACTGGTAATATAATGTAAGCTCTGACTCTGTTGATTTTGTGTTTCAATAATGCCAAAACCTGTGAGTCTGGAACCTGGATCTATGCCTAATAATCGTATCATGGGTTTTTATCGTATGTGAATATCAGGCATGTGGGACAAAGCCTGGTTTTATTCCGAGTTTGCTGGCTCAGAATCTTCTGCTGTCTGTATTAAATCAGCCAGTTTGGAAATTGCCGCGTCTTTTAAGGTGGCAGTACTGTTATTTAACCCCGTCTCTTCCGAAGATAATAATGAGCTTTCACTGCGGATGATGAGTATTAATTCCGCATCACCCGGCGGAATATTTTTGGGCAGGGTGAGTGATAGCGTATGATTTTCTGGAACCACTACGTTTTTATGCAGAATTTCCATGGTGTCGCCTCCTCTGTTTGCGGTCTTAACAAGAGCTCTTATTTTCGGTATGCAGCCAACAACTGTCAAGCATTGTTAAATGTATTTTTATTTTTAATAATAGAAGTAAAATATAGCCTTAGGAGTGAGGATGAAATAAGTGCAGGAACTGGGCGCAGGATTTTTATGCATTTTCAAGGTGTGAAAACAGGCGCATAGCAAGCTATGTAACTGTTTTCAGAACGCAGGAAATGGAGAAAAAGACCAGCCAAGTTGCTGAAGTTATAAAATTCTCACTCCTTAGTATATGCTATAAAAGTATTTTTTATGACAAGTTACTATATATAAACCGGGGGAAGTATTTATGGAAGCGACCCAGCATCTTACCTTTACCGCAAGCATGGCGATTGCTTCTCTGGTTTTTATTTCTGCCTATATTATTGTTTTTAGCGAGGTTTTTCATCGTACCACCTCGGCACTACTGGGTGCTGTGGTGATGGTTGCTGTGGGCGAATATTTTGGTTTTTATGATCAGGAAACCGCGCTTAAAGCGATTGATGCCAATACTTTAATCTTGTTGGCCAGTATGATGATGTTGATTACCATGCTTAAACCGACCGGGGGGTTTGAGTATATCGGGATTAAAATTGTGCGTCTGGCGGTAGGCAGTTCAGTTAAGTTAATGGTATATCTGAGCCTGACTGTCAGTATTATTAGTATGTTTCTGGATAATGTCACCACCATATTGATTTTTGCGCCGCTGACAGTTTTGATTACCCGTTTAGTGCATATTAATCCCATGCCTTATCTGGTGGCTGAAGCAATTATGTCGAATATTGGCGGTATTGCTACGCTGATTGGTGATCCACCCAACTTGATGATTGGTAGTGCTGCAAAAATTGGTTTTACGGATTTTGTGTGGCATATGGGGCCGATTGTATTTTTGACCTGGCTGAGTAGTATTTTGGTGTTACTGTTTACTTTTCGTAAGGAGTTGCGCAGTCAGCAGTTTGAAGAATTGCATTTGGATCAAAATAATGCGATTAATAATCCCAGGCATTTATTTTATGTCTTATTTGCTTTGGCGGTGGTAATCGTCTTATTTTTTATTCATCATCATTTACATCTTTATCCCGCGTTTGTTGCACTTATTGGTGTCGTCATCGCGATGCCTTTAATACGCCCAAGGCCGGAAGCCTTGTTTGGTGAGGTGGAATGGTCGGTATTATTCTTTTTTGCCGGGCTTTTTGTGATTGTGGGTGGTTTGGAAGCTTCTGGCTTATTGCATCTGATAGGTTTGCAATTGGCTGAACTGGCAAAAAATCCAGAAGACTTATTATTAACCTGTATTGCATTGATGTGGGGGGCGGCATTAGTCAGTGCAATTGTCGATAATATTCCGTTTACCGTGACGATGATTCCTATTATTCTCAGTCTTGAAAGTTACGGGGTTAATATTCTGCCATTATGGTGGGCCTTGGCCTTAGGTTCTGGTTTGGGGGGGAATGGTACGCATATTGGTGCAACAGCCAACATTATTTGTGTTGCCGAAGCAGAGCGCAGTGGCATTGAGGCTGCACGCATTACACCACTGCTGTGGTTGAAAAAAGCACTGCCGACAACTTTTTTCAGTCTGATAGTCAGCAGCATTATTTTTAGCTTACTTATCAACTACATGAGTGTTTTGTAGCCCCCTTGTAGCCTTTTAATGAAAAGTATTTGAAAAAAAATCATAAAAAAGGCTTGACGGTGTTTGGCAGGCCTGTATAATGCGCCCCTCTCTTACAGAGAACGCAAAACAAGCAGCGAAAGCAGATTGAATTGCGGGATTGTTTTAAGAGAGGTTGAAAACAGTTTTTGAATTTTAGTTTTGAATTAAAATAAAAAAGCAGTTGACAACGAGAAAGGGGTCTGTATAATGCGCCTCTCTCTTACAGAGACAGCAAAACAAAGGTGT
>NZ_JAUCGJ010000054.1 GCF_030378065.1 Candidatus Venteria ishoeyi
TTGAGTTTACTTAAGCAGGATTCTTCTCATAAAACGGGTATTGCTAATAAACGACTTAAAGCTGCTCTTGATCAAGACTATCTCTATAAGATATTGACTATGCAGTAAATTTGATGCGATTGCCCTAGGGCGCGGCATCCCCCCGCTACTGTGTGTCGTCCATGGCAATCATTGCGAACATGAACACATTGAACGGCATCTTCTGGAACGCCTGAAAAAAAGAGATCTCTCTTTTCACAGCCTTCACGAAGCTGAACTGCAATTGGCGGGGGCGCGCAATCCGGAACAACTCCACGATGATTTATACAGCGAACTAAAAAGCAGTTTGCTTGCCGATTTCATGTCTAAATTGGGCAACGGCTCCCACCCGCTGGTACTCCACTTGACCGTTGTGCCCGGCGACTGGTTTGAGCAGGGCGGCAAACATTGGTTGCAGGCTTTCGCTGAATTCTGGCGCGATAACGATGAATACCGCGCGGGTCGTCCCTGGCTGCTTATGATTTGCATCAAATACACTGGCAGCGGCCCGTTTGCCTGGTTCCAGCGTTGGCTGCGCACACGTCCTATCAATGCTTGCCTTGAATCACTGGAAAAAATCGGCATTAAAGAATTTGACGAGCGTTTCGGCATACCCGGCGTGGTATTGCCGTGTTTGGGTAGCGTGCCCCATGAAGAAATCATCCGCTGGGTCGATCACAGCGAAGTCGAAATTCTTTCCTACGGCCTGAATGTTGCCATCGTCAACCAACATGTGCGCGACCTGCCCGCTCACATGTCCATGTGCCAACTCGGTATGCGCTTAACCAAGATTCTCAAAATCGCGGGCTGAATACACTTTTGAAGGAGGAACCAAACACCATGCCTTATCCCTACTACCCAAACCCCGGCGGTCGGCCTGCTCAGAACCCGATTGTCGATTTGCCCGATCCTTGGGACGGGCGTGTTCTTGACCCCAAGCAGCGTGAATTGGAACTGGACCGTTACCACCCTGACCCGGAATTGGTTCATGCCGTCAACAGTGCGCTGGTAATGCGCCGCCCACTGCTGCTCACCGGTGAAGCGGGTACGGGTAAGACGCGTCTAGCCGAGCATCTCGCCTGGCAGTTGGGACTCAAAGAAGCGCTCAAATTTGAGACTAAATCAGCCAGCAATTCCCGCGATCTGTTTTATCTTTACGATGCGGTGGGGCATTTCCGTGCGGTGCAAATGGACATCAAAGAAGGTGCAGGCGGCGATCCGCTGGAATACTTCAGTCTTAACCCGCTGGGACTGGCGATTCTACTATCACAGGAAAAGGCAACCCTGGCGGCACGTCCCAAACTCTGCGAACTGCTGCAACGCGCCTTGGAACAACGCCAATTACCGGCCCACGACGGGCCGCGCCTAAGCGTCGTGCTGATTGACGAAATCGACAAAGCCCCGCGTGATTTTCCCAATGATCTGCTCAATGAAATCGACGAAATGTACTTCCGCATTCCTGAACTGGTGCGAGAAATCGGCCCGCTTCCAGTAACCGCCAACCTTGCCATGCGACCGGTGGTGGTGATTACCAGCAACTCCGAAAAACACCTGCCAGAACCTTTCTTGCGCCGTTGCGTTTACTACAACATCGCTTTCCCTGAAAAAGCACAAATGGGCAAAATCCTCACCGCTTACGCCAAAGACTTCAATTTGCCCGACAACATGCTCACAGACGCATTGAATTTATTCTACGCACTGCGCCGAGGCCGTTTGCGTAAAAAGCCCTCCACCGCCGAACTGATTGGCTGGCTGCATTTATTGCGAATGAGCTTTGACAAAGAAATCAATAATCCCGATCATGCCTTCCACCGCGCGGAACGCCCGCTGTTCGACAGCATCAACAAAACGGTTCAAACACTCAGCGCACTGGTCAAAGTGCGTGAAGACCGGGATGATGCCAAAGATGCTATTGAGCGCTGGAAACAAGGCGCTGCCGAAACGGGCAATGGAGATGCTTAACATGAAGGTTTTTAGACGTATCCTTTTTGTCCTTTTAAACAGCCCCAGGCCGGGATAAACAAGCGATGTCCGCCTTCCCGCCCTACCGCCTTGCCGAACTCCAAAATTTTCTGGAATATCTGCGTGCGCAGGGTTATCCGGTCGGTTTGGGAGAACTCGACGCAGCGCACCGTTTGCTGCTCGGCTTGTATACGGCGGGTGGCTTGCCTGAGGCAGATAGCGACGCGCACTGGCGGGGTCTGCTGCGTCCCTTGCTCTGTCGTTCCCCGCAGCAACAACAGGATTTTGACGAGCATTACCAAAACTGGCGGGCGAGTTTGGTTAAAACCGGAGAAGCGGCGAAGAAAGCCCCTCAACAAACGCCCAAACCAGCCGCCCCACGCCGTTCCAGGCGCTTGCTTTTCGACCTCGCGGTGCTTGTCCTGGTGTTGTTATGCGGTTTGGGATTGCGGCTGAATCTCCCTATCACCCACGCTTGGCTGGACGGCAAATATGCACAGTATCTCCCGCTGCCGGAAGTTGATAAACCGAACATACACGACCGCATTACCGGCGATTTATTAGTCTCCACCCCGCCTGCGGTCAATATAAAACTGCAACTGCAATACCTGGACGGGCAACGTCACTTGAGCGCCTACAGTGGCGAAACCATTCGCTATCTCAACCCCGGTCGCTGGCGGGTCACGTCACCTGCCGGGGAATACCCGGAAAAAAGCGCGGAAGTACAAATTCAAGCCGGCAGCCAACTCACCGCCCTGGCATTGCGTCTGGCACCGGAACCGCCCAAGGCCAGGCTGCTGGTTACGACCTTGCCGCCGACCAGCGCCCAACTCGAACTGCGCCAGATGGCACAAAACCTTCGCCGCAATGCGCGCGCCGGGCAAACCATCGAATTACCTGCCGGGCGCTGGCAAGTGAGTACGCATCCTGAAGGCTATCTGGCGGCAAGCAAAGAAACCACCCTGCAAGCCAGTCAGAAACACCGTTTGCAACTACCCCTGATTCTGAAACCACCGTCACCTCCCGAACCCAAAAACTGGTGGCAGCGTTACCGTTATTGGCTGGGCGGCTTGGCTGCGTTGCTCCTGGTATGGCTCGGAATCGTTTTATTCCGGCGCAACAAACTCAGCCGCCAACTCAGCTATGCCGGACCGGAACTTGCCCGCCTGCAACTCAGCGTTTCCGGCAAGCGCCTGTACCAGGGGCTTGCGCTGCAAGGACTGGCGCAACAACTGCACCGTCACGTTCCCGGCGCAGCGGGGAATTTGGACGTGGTTGCAACCCTCAAACAGAGCCTGGAACAGCTCGGTCTGTTTAGCCCGGTTTACCATAACGCCCCCCACCGGCCCGAATACCTGGTTTTGGTGGAACGCCATTCCGGTATGGATCAACAGGCGCAACTGGTGGACAGTTTATTATTGCGCCTGCGCCGTGAAGGGGTGGTGCTGGATGCCTGGCATTTTCAGGGCAATCCGCGCTGGTGTTATCCCTATCCCAAACACGGCGTCAACCCGGAACGGTCGCACCTGGCCCCGGATTTTGCGCCCGATCCCCGCACCCCCTACGGCCTGGACGAACTTGCCGCCCATTACGAAGGCCGCCGTCTGCTGCTGTTCGGCAACGGTCATGGCTTTGTCGAACACGGTCTGGCGGCAGCCTGGCTTGCGCGCCTCAGTCCGTGGTCGGAACGCGCCCTGTTCACCCTCGAACCCGCTGGTCAGTGGCGTTATTTGGAAAATGTCCTGGCGCAAACTGGCATGTTGATATATCCGGCAAGCGCCGACGGTCTCGGCCAGTTTCTCCACGCCCTTGACAGTGCCGCCCCGATGGCTGCCGAAGCCACGCTTGGCCACTACCCGGCTCTGCTCAACCAACGCCCGCGCCGCTGGCTGGAACGCATCCCGCCGACTGCCGGGGAGCGTGCCGAACTGCGTCAGCAACTGCATGTCTGGCTGGGGAACGAAGGTTTTATCTGGCTGGCGGCCTGCGCCATCTACCCCGAATTGCACTGGCCGTTGACCCTGCACTGGGGCGAACGTCTCAAACTGCTGGATGAAGAACGTCTGGCAAAACTCGCCGTCCTGCCCTGGCTGCGTCATGCCTACCTGCCTGACTGGCTGCGCCGCGACCTCCTCAATGCCCTGCCCTGGCGTTTACGCCACGACCTGCGTGGCGTGTTCCAAACCCTGCTGCTGCGAAAACAGGGTGATGAAACCGTGCAAACCACGCTCGCAGATCCAAAACGCGCGCCGCAGCGAGGACGGCGCACAGATCAGGTCTGCCTGGGCTTTCTCGTGGGCAAACTGGGTCTGCCCCTGCCCGCCGCGCTGCTGCCTAAAAGTGATAGCGAAGGTAAACGCATGCTCAAACTCGGTGCAGCGATGCTGCTGCTGGGTGCGGCGGCGGCACTGTTCCACTTCAGCCCCTGGCGCGATGCCTTGCTGGACAAATGGGTTGAAGCCACAGCCCCGCACGGCGAAATACAGGCTATTGCCCGTCTCAAGCTCAACACCGTACCCGAGCAACTGCAACTCAGCCTCAAGCGCGGGGCGCAGGCGCTGGATGAAATACGCACAGTTAGCAACGGCGACAGCCTATGGCTGCGCGCCGGACAATACAGCTATCAGGCTCAGGCGGCGGGTTACCAAAACGCCAGTGGCAGCATCCGGCTTACAACAGAACAAAAAAGCATGACCCTGACTATTCAGCTTAAAGCGGATAAAAAACCGGGCAGCGACGGCGTACCCGATAAAATAATCGACCTGGCCCGCCCCGCTTTCCGCGACACCCTCAAAGACGGTAGCCCCGGCCCGTTGATGCGCCCCATCAGCGCCGGCAGCTTCCTCATGGGCAGCCCGGACAAGGAATCAGGCCGTCAGGATGACGAAGGCCCGCAACACCGCATCACCCTCACCCAAGACTTTGCCCTGGGCCAAAATGAAGTAAGTTTTGAGGAATACGATAAATTTGCCGAGGCCACCGGGCGGGACAAACCCGACGACCAAGGCTGGGGTCGGGGCAAACGTCCGGTCATTAATGTTTCCTGGGACAATGCCACAGCCTATGCCGCTTGGCTCAGCGACCAAACCAGGCAAACTTATGTATTGCCCACTGAAGCCCAGTGGGAATATGCCGCGCGGGCGGGCACCACAACAGCTTATTGGTGGGGTAATGAGGTCGGTCAGGCTAAAGCCAACTGTGATGGCTGCGGCAGCCTATGGGACGACAAACAAACTGCGCCAGTAGGTTCTTTTGATGCGAACCCTTTTGGTTTAAATGATACCTCCGGTAATGTTTGGGAATGGGCAGCAGACCGGTTTGGTGACTACAGCAGCGATGCACAAACTAACCCCGGTGGCCCAGACAAAGGCTCCATCCGTGTTATCCGTGGTGGGTCGTGGGGTAATACACCGCGCTTCGTGCGTTCCGCTTACCGCAACGTCAACGACCCGTCCTTCCGCAGCATCTTTGTTGGCTTCCGCCTCGCGAGGACTAACTCTTGGCCCTCGCCCATCGTGCCGCAGATGGTGAGTTTTGCGCAGGGCGTGACTTTTATGATGGGCAGTGAGCAGGGTGACAAGGATGAAAAATCACTGCACGATGTAACCCTTTCACCCTTTGAAATTGGAGCTTATGAAGTGACGAATGAAGAATATGTGCGGCTTTTGAATGCGGTGAAACAGCGCGGGCCGAAAGGCCAGGCGTGGTTTGAAACTAAAACCGAGGATTCGCGTAGTCAAATTACAGGTGAAGCGGGTAAATACCAGGTTGAAGCGGGTTATGAAAAGCATCCAGTGGTGAATGTTTCTTGGTTCGGAGCACAAGCCTATATTGAATGGCTGAACGAACAAACGGCTAAAGACTATCGCTTGCCTACCGAAGCGGAATGGGAATACGCGGCGCGAGGTGGAACAAAGACGGCGTATTGGTGGGGTGATGAAGCGTCGCACGATTATGCCAATTATGGTAAAGACGAATGTTGTGATGGGTTGGCGCAAGGTAAAGACCAATGGGTTGGGACTGCACCGGTGGGTTCATTCGATGCTAATCTTTTTGGTTTATATGATACAGCGGGTAATGTGTATGAATGGACGCAGGACTGGTACGGTTCGGAGTATTACAAGAACAGTCCCAAAGACAACCCCACAGGCCCAGACAAAGGCTCCATCCATGTTATCCGCGGTGGGTCGTGGAACGATACGCCGCGCGACGTGCGTTCCGCTGACCGCTACTTTAGCGACCCATCTGACCGCAACGGCAATGTTGGCTTCCGCCTCGCGAGGTAATCCTGAGCACTTTTACTCTTTTACCCTGAGTATTTAAAATGCTAAAGTCAGGCAGGATGTTGGTGCAGGTTTGTAAATGGAAGAAACGGTGCAGTGCGGGCGCGGCGTGCGATAGCCACTGCGCCAAGCGCGCTGTTTCGCGCGTAGCGCATCAGGTTTGTCCAGCTCTGTCGTACCTGTGCCGGTGGATTACCGGACGAAGAAACCCACGCCCCTTGCGTCTGGTAGCGAAAGCGAAGGCCGTCGGGGGTGTTTTTTTAATAAAAATCTGTCAAGTCTTTGCTCCGGCAATGCCATTCGAAGCTAACCTCATGCCCTATCAATGACTTAGCGCGGTATGAAAGTAATTTCCAGCATCTTTAGCACCGGGATGTTTACTTCAAACTCAGGTTATAATACATATCATCTTTGATGAGAAAACAAGGAGAAACAATAAATGAACAAGCCCTTTTATTTAGCATTATTATGTTATTTATTATTTATTTCAGGGTGTTCTCTTGCGCCTAAGCAGTCTCCTGAACAGGTCGCAGCCATTAAACCCGCCGGATTCACCGTGTTGGCGATTAATGATGTTTATCGCCTGGATAATCTGGCAAAAGTGCGCACGCTGCGCCAGCAATTAGAGCAACAAGGCGATGTGCTGTTGCTCCATGCCGGGGATTTTTTGTTTCCTTCTTTTTTGAGCCGTGAATTTAATGGCGCACAAATGATTGATGTGATGAACCAGCTTGATGGGGATGCCAGTGCAGAGGATGCGCGTTTATGGGTCACATTTGGCAATCATGAATTTGATAAAAGCCAAATGAAGCACCGCCAGATATTGCAAGATCGCATTAGTGAGTCGCAATTTGGCTGGGTGTCCTCTAATGTAAGCTTTCATCCGCAAGCAGCTATTCAAGACCCGCATTTAACCGCCTCTAAAATCATGACGATTAATGGCATTCAAGTGGGTATTTTTGGGTTGACGATTAACAGCAAAATACCAGAATATGTCCAGCAAATTACTGCTCCTATCACAACGGCGCAAGCCATGACACAGCAACTGCGGCAACAAGGCGCGCAAGTTGTGATTGCACTCACTCATTTGACGATGGCGCAGGATAAACAGTTATTGCAGCAACTGGGTGAGCACGGCCCTGATATTATTTTTGGTGGACATGAGCATAATCAACAAAGCGCGCAGGTGAATGGGCGTTATGTGCTCAAAGCGGATGCTGATGCCATTTCAGCAACAGTGGCAAAAATCAGCCTAGATGGGGCGGCGCTTAAGGTGGACTTTCAGTTCCAGTCATTGGCTGAAACTAAACCTGATAGTCTTGTTGTGCAGCGCATTGCCGATTGGAAAAGCAAGCATGAACAGCAATTTTGTGACAAAAACAACTTAAGTGCGCATTGTCTGCAAGCTCAATTAGGGCGCTCGCAGCTTGTGCTGAAAGCGGAAGAACTGGAAATTCGCCGTTTTGAAACGAATCTGGGTAGTTGGCTCATGGACTTGGCGGTGCAGGCTTATGCCGACCAGGGTGCGCAAATCGCTTTTATGAATTCAGGTTCCTTGCGGCTTAATCGTGATATTCCCGTTGATGAAATTATTACGCGCAAAACCCTTAATGAGTTATTTGCCTATCCTGCTAAGTTGGCGCTGATAAAAATCAAGGGGGCCACATTACAACGGGTGATTAACCGTGCTATTCAGGATTGGGCGGGTAATGGGCATTGGTTACAAATCAGTGGTTTTGCTTTTCGGCATAACCCGGAAACGAATACGGCTGATCAGCTCAGTTTGATTGAAGCTTCCGGGATCAGGCCGATTTCTCCTGATGAAACATTATTAGCCGTGGTGAATGATTTTTTACTCGATCCAGGCAAGGGTAATCAGGATGGTTATGATATGTTGTCAAGCAAGATGATTATTAACCCTGATGAGGACTGGCCGGATTTACGCGAAAAAACCGCCACAGCCTTGCAGCAAGCGGGTGAAAAAGGTATTCAACCGGAAACCCTGGGGCGTATTTGTAATACGCAGCGCGCAGGGCCGTGTTTATTAGACACGGTTTATTGCCGTGTTTATTAGATGTGGTTTATTATTGATTTAAAAAAGTAGAACTGCATGAGTAGTGATTTTTACACTATATTCCCTTTATGAACAGTAGTATAGTTGGTGCTGAATATCAGCATTTTTGGATGAAAAACCTTTTAATCAGGCGATTGCCTTAATAACCTGGAAAATATTAATGAATGCTCGAAAAATACAGGATTTACTGAGATTATTTAATATGCTGCAAGGTAAAAAACTGCCTTTTGTTGTCATTATCCTGATTTTAGTTGTCAGCTTTTTTTTCGGGGATGGCGTATGGAAACGCTTTTTACCGGGAGAGCAGCAACCACAGGTGGTTGTTGATGTACCACTGGACAGCTTGCCGAAAACATCAAAAAGTTTTTCTCATGCTAAAAAAGTGCTGTATGAAAAAATTTATGAAGGTCATCCTTATACGTTTTACTGTAATTGTAAATTCACTTCCACCCGTAAAGTGTATCTGGGCACCTGTAACGTCAAACCACGCAGTAATGAAAAACGTGCAAAACGCATTGAAGCGGAACATGTGTTTCCCGCTTATCATTTTGGGCAGCACCGTGCCTGCTGGCGGGAACAATTATGCACCGATAGCAAAGGTAAAAAATTCAAGGGGCGCTCATGTTGTGAAGACATCGATCCTGTGTTTAAGGTCGCGCACAATGACTTGCATAACCTCTATCCTTCTGTGGGTGAAATCAATGGTGATCGCAGCAATTACCGCTGGGGCATGATCAGTGGTGAAAAACGCGCTTATGGGCAATGTGATATTGAAGTGGATTCCAGCATTAAACGCGCAGAACCGCCGGAAAATGTGCGTGGTGATATTGCCCGTACTTATTTTTATATGGAACAAACTTATCGCCTGCAACTGTCAGATCAACAACGCCAGTTATTTAGTGCCTGGGACAAAATGGACCCGGTGGATGACTGGGAGCGTGAGCGTAATAAACGGATTGCCAAGGTGCAGGGGAATTTGAATCCTTTTATTAAATAACGGCAATAGCGATGTTTTTTACAATGTATTTTCGCTGGAGTTTATTGTTATTCTGCTGTGCTCTGGGATTTGCCCAGGCCGCAGAAAAACCGGATTTGATGCATGGAAAAACCTATTCCAGTGCTATCAATCCCGATTTATATTGGGTCAGTGAAAAATTAGACGGCGTGCGTGCGCGTTGGGATGGCGACAAGCTGATTTCCAGAGGTGGGCAGGTGTTTGCCGCCCCGCCCTGGTTTAGCGCAGATTTTCCCGATGTAGCGCTGGATGGTGAATTGTGGATAAAACGCGGACATTATGCGCAAACCCTGTCGGTGGTGAGTCAGAAACAGGCGCATGAGGGCTGGAAAGAAATTAAGCTGATGGTGTTTGATTTGCCGAGACATAAAGGCAGTTTTACGCAACGCCTGCAAGTGTTATCACAAGTATTCCAGGCAAATACATCACCTTATCTGGCTTTAATCAAACAGTTTCGGGTACAGGATGAAGCGGAATTGATGAAAAACCTGCAACAAGTCACCAGGCAAGGCGGCGAAGGTTTGATGCTGCATCATCAGGACGCCTTGTACATACAGGGGCGTACTGCTGATTTGCTGAAATTAAAACCAGTACAGGAAGGTGTCGCCATTGTGATTGATTACAAACCCGGTAAAGGGAAGTTTCAGGGCATGGTAGGTTCCTTAAAATTACGTGATAAACAGGGACGTGAATTTTATGTCGGTAGCGGTCTCAGTGACCAGCAAAGAAAACATGCGCCACCCATTTCCAGCATGGTGCGTTTTAAGTATCAGGGTTTAACAAAAAATGGTTTACCGCGTTTTCCGGTATTTTTAGAGATTGTTAAATAAATACTTGACAATGACTAAGAACTTTTTAGATAATAGGAAATTGATCACAATTTTTTAATTAGTTAAGAATTCACAGGAGTCTTCACCTTGGCAAACTCTCCCCAAGCCAAAAAACGAGCGCGACAGGCTGAGACCCGTCGTTTGCATAATTCCAGTCAGCGTTCCACTTTGCGTACTGAAATCAAAAAAGTTGTTAGCGCAATTGAAAGCGGTGACAAAAGTAATGCTGAAGCAGCATATAAAGTTGCCGTACCCGTCATTGACCGGGCAGCATGCAAGGGGTTGATTCATCAGAATAAAGCCGCCAGACATAAAAGTCGTTTGAATAAACATATTCACGCGATGTAATAAAAAAAACCGGCTCAGGCCGGTTTTTTTATGCCCTTTTCTGGAAAAAGCTTGACATAATAATAACAGGATTTAAGCTCTTTAAACCGTAAACCGTAAACCGTAAACCGTAAACCGTAAACCGTAAACCGTAAACCGTAAACCGTAAACCGCATTGGTGCATTTCATGTCTAAATTCCGCACCTATTATCAAAAATTCAGTGCAAAATATCAGCGGTCATCCATACGATTAACCTTGAATAGCAGACGTGTCGAATTTGGCTTTTTTGCATTTGCTTTGTGTTTGCAGTTTTTATTACCCGCACGATTGCCTGTTCCCCCGCAAAGTGATAATGCCTTACCTACACCGCCCGATGTCAGTTACTTATCTATGCTCGGCTTGGGTGATAACACCTTTAGCGCACGCTTACTGATGTTGTGGTTACAAGCATTTGATATTCGCCATCAGCATAATTTCCAGGAATTTGATTATTTATATTTGCGGCAGTGGTTAAGCCAGATTTTAGCATTGGATCCACACAGTCAGTATCCCTTATTGGCAGCAACCCGAATTTATGCGGAAGTCGCCGATCCAGAGCGTCGCCGGATGATGCTTGGGTTTGTCTACCAGGCTTTTTTAGCGGCTCCCGAAAAACGTTGGCGGTGGTTAGCCGATGCTGTGGTTCAGGCCAAGCATCGCTTACAGGATAAAGTGCTGACTTTAAAATATGCTAAAGCACTGGCAGCGCATAGAGATGAAGGCCTGCCTTATGAAGTGACACATTTATATGCGCTGGCATTAATCGAGTTGGGGCAGGAACAAGAGGCTCGACAATATATGCATGATTTGCTGAAGAGATATCCGCAAATGGAGAATCAAGAGCGTTTGTATATAGAATCTTTTTTAAATGGAAAAAAATAAAAAGACCTTCCAGGTTTTCAAAACCTGGAAGGTCTAATAAGGCACAAGAATAAAATGCTGTTACCCGCGTGTTTATTTTCCATACACAAGGTTAAAATATTCGCCTTTCAGGCGAATAGATTTATCTCTAATATTTAACGGTAAAACTTAAAATATGGGTTTTAACGCTAACACCCCAAAGGGGTATTTTAATATAGCCTGGGGCAACGCCCCAGGGTAGAAAATGACACGTTTACGCCCTGAAAGGGCAGGTTAAAATGATGGCAATATTTTAATTTGCCCTTTCAGGGCGTGAATGGCACGGATACAATTCCAGGGGTGTTACCCCTGGCTATATTAATGCACCCCGTTGGGGCTAAACAACAGGGCTTGTCCGCCCTGTATCTCGGCTTTCAGCCACCAAACGCTTTAACCCACCCGTCTTTTAGCGGGTGGTTGTTTAATCTTCGCCCCACAAGCCAAAAATCGCCAGCAGATGCACGAACATATTAAAAATATCCACATACAAAGCAACTGTTGCCATGATGTAGTTGGTTTCATGTCCGTTGACAATGTTACTGGTGTCATACAACATGAAACCTGCCATCAGTAAAACCACGCCACCAGAAACCGCCAGTTGCAGACCAGGAATATTGAACAGCCATGCTGCAACCATACCCGCAAGCATTACCAATAAACCCACAAACAGGAAACTGCTCAGATAGCTGAAATCCTTTTTGGTGGTCATGGCATAACCGGACAAACCCAGAAAAACCACCGCCGTGGTGCCAAAGGCCATAATAATCAGTTCATGACCATTGCTGAAGGTATTGATATACATATTCAGCATCGGTCCCAGGGTCATGCCCATGAAACCGGTTAAGGCAAAAACGGAAGCCAGACCCCAGACGCTGTTACGCAGTTTGCTGGTCAGGAAAAACAAACCAAAAAAACCAACCAGAGTGATGATAAACCCTGGATGTGGCAGATTAAATTTCATTGCCAGACCCGCAGTAAAGGCACTGAACAGCAAGGTCATGGACAACAACATATAGGTGTTGCGAATTAGTTTATTGGTGGCAAGCGTGGATACTTCCTGGGTTTGCCCCATGCCTGCAACAACAGATTCGCTTCGGTTCAACTCGCTCATAAGCTTTGGTGTCTCCTCGTGAAAAAATTAATAAATTGGAATAAATTTGATTATGGCATCACCTGTGTACAGGTTCAAGAGGTGTTAGCAAACCTTACCAAATGATCATTCTCAGAAGTTTCTCAGGCAATTGCCAGACCAGAAAATACCCGTACCTTTATAGATTCTGGCTGCAAGGCCATTCGTCCCACTGATTGGACTCCGGTTTTTTAACCGAAACCGATTCAAAATAATAGCTTTGATCGCGTTTAAATAACACTGTCTGATAATCTTTGCGATTACGAATTTCTCCTACAACCGGCAACTGATAGGCAATCTCCACCCGGCCCTGTACCCGAATTTCTGCTTGTTTACCCATAAAGTCCTGGATATTCATTACTTTACTTTCTGTAATATGATTTTCCAGAATCTGGGTTTCCACCACCGATCCGGTTACCTGATCCAGGACTGTACCCAGCATACCGGAAAGATCCAGGCCACCAAAACTTGTCATTGAGCTACTTTGTGATTGTTGCGTGGTAAACTGGCTGACCTCATGTTTGATTTGATCAGGTGTCAGATTTTTCTGAAAACACACTTCCAGTGAATGATTCAGCTTGGTTTCCGGTAAATTGCTGCTAATCATACCTGCCAGCACAATTTGCTTATAGGCCACTGCTGCTACGATAATTGCTAATACACTCAGCATTAAATAGGTGGCAATTGGCTGCTTTTTAGGGTTGCGTTTTTTTCGTGTGGTTTTACTGCTTGTGGTTCTTGCCAAGAGATTTTCTCCGGTTCTGATGTGTAAACAGGGTTTTTTTCGCTACAAATAACCTGATAAATCTTAATGGGTGCAATTTTACCTTTTACCTGTATTGATTTCAGTGCCTCCAGGGTGATTTGTTGCTGCTCCAATTCTTCTGTAAAGTCTTGCATCGCCTGATAGGCATAATCTGAAATCACGGTTACTTCTGGCTGTGCAGCACTGCATAAACGCGCACCCAGGTTTACATTATCACCTAAAATGGTGTAATCCATACGCTCTTCGCTGCCCATTGCGCCCATCACCATATCACCGCTATTAATGCCAATGCCAACACGAATATCCCACACCTGCTGCTTATTAAGTTCTTTAATTACCCGATGAATTTCACAGGCGCAAAGTATGGCATTTTTTACCATATCTTCACCTTGAAACACGGCAATCAATTCATCGCCGACAAACTTATCAATATCACCGTGATGTTTTTTAACCAGTTTAGCTTGTGCGCGTAAATAGGTATTTAACATGGAAATAACAGTTTCTGGCGTCACTTTTTCAGAAAATGCAGTAAAACCACGAATATCTGAAAATAACACCGTGGCAAACCGGCGCTCACCGCCCAGTTTGACACCTTCCTGCCCTGCTTGTTTAATTGCAGCTAAGGTGCCACCGGAGACAAATTTTTGCAGGTGAAATTTTTCCATCAAACCCTGGATCATTTCATTGACATTCTCTCCCAGCAGACTGATTTCATCGCGGCTATCCAAATGCTTTACCCGTTGACTGAAATCCCCTTCACCAACCGGGCGCACTACCTGGGCAATTTCCAGAATTGGGCGGGTCAGATGGCTGGAAAACCAGATGGCGCTAAGTACGGCAACCAATAACCCCAGGCAAAACCATAATAATAAAGAACGTAACATATCGCTAATTGTCAGATACGCTTTATCCGCTTCCAGCGTGGTAACAACTGCCCACGGCAGATGTGCCAGCACTGCATAAGCACCCAGCATCTCTTTACCTTCCGGAGAGGTGAAAGGCGTGGCGCTGATCGCCTGGGTTTGTTGTCGCAGCAGTGCAGTCACATTGTGGGTAATATCACCAGTTAAAGTCTTTCCGTATTGGGAGGCAAATAAAGTATTGCCCTGTCTATTGAGTAAATAAACCTGCCCAACCTGATTTAATTGCTGTTTATTGATAATGCGTTCAATGTGGCTCAGATTAATACGCGCCACCAGCATTGCGGGCTTGCCGGATAAAGGGTTTTTTAACGGGTAATATAAATCCAGCAACCAGATATCGGCATCAGATAAATAATGTGGATTTTGATCAACATAAAAAGCGGCATCACCGATTGCCATCTGTACTTCAGCCAAGCGTTTACGGGCTTGTAAAGTGGGTGCTTTGCCTTTGGTAAATCGCTCTTTAGAGGCTTCTGCCTGTTGATAGGCAGTTTGCAGATGATTCTGCGCAATTAATATGGGGGGGAAATCAGCCACAGAAATTTGCAAAACGATAAAATCATCCAAACTGTGAATTGCACTTTCCAATAAAGCAATTTTTTCATCTACACCCAAATCAGGATTATCTACTGCATTAGCGACTAATTGCAGTGTAGCGCGCCAGGTACGGGTAAATATATCATCAATTTCTGTGGCAGATTGCTGCGCGGCGTGAATCATGGTGTCATTCACTGCACTTTTCAGTTCATTCTGGGTGATGCTGATCATTGAATAACTGGAAAAAGCCAGGGGCAGCAAGGCTAAGGCCAATGAGAAAAAAATAACTTTTTTGCGTAATCCAGGTTTAATGAAGTAAGTTTTCATAAGCTTATTCTAACTTAAACAAGGCCGAGCAAAAAGTAATATTAAAAATTTGTATTATCATATAATGGTTTTTTATATTTCCATTTTTTATAAGACCACAACCAGTCTTCCGGTGCCTGCTGAATCTGCTGTTGCACTTTAGCAATATAAGGCGCAACAACCGATGATTCAGTTTTTGCATAAGGTGGTTCGGCTAACAGCTCAAACCAAACTTCATAATAGCCGCGTTTGAGTCGTTTCATGCCCACAAAAAAAACCGGGTAGCGCGTCAGGCGGGCAATTTTATCAGCACCTACCGCAAAAGGTGTTTCCTGATTTAAAAACACTGTCCAGTATTTTTCCCCCTGCTCTGGTGGTGACTGATCCGCCACCAGCGCAAAAGCGCGTTGCTCTTTGCGCCTTTGCATAATGTGCATCAAGGTATCCTGCACTGCAATTGGCTTTGCGCCAAAACGGGCGCGTAAAGCGTACATTAATGCATCACCGGGTTGATAACGCAAGGGTTTATAAATCGCATCCACCGGTAGACGCAGATTCAGGCAACTGGCCAATAGTAACCACTCCCAGTTGCATTGATGTGCCGCCATGAATAACAGCGATTGTTGGCTTTCCAGCCACGGCGTTAAAACTTCCGGGTTACGAAACACCACCCGCCGTTTTAACTCAGCTTCTGATATGCGTAATGCGCGAATACTTTCCACCAACACATCGGCAATATGCCGGTAAAAAATTTTTTGTAAGCGTTTAAGCTCCGCTGTTTCTTTTTCCGGGAAGGCATTACGCAGATTATCCAAAATCAGTGTTTTTTGATAGGGTGTCAGATAACAGATAAATATATAAATAATATCAGCAAGTCGATACAAAATCGGCAGGGGCAACCAGGCGAGTAATTTAAGCAAAAGCATGACAGATTCCTGATGTCTGAATGATAAGGTAACTCGCAGCGAAATGGGGGGTTATTTCTTGCGAGTTACCTAAGAGGGTGTTGGCGCTGGTTTAGTGCCTATTTGACCACTTAATATTCTACCGTTTTTTTATCACGATATAGGAAATTGATTATCTGAAAGTCTATAGTTTTTGGGTGTGAAACCGAGAATAAGGGGGCCATAAAATAAAAAACCTGGCGTTAGCCAGGCTTTATTTTTAGAATTATTTGCAGGTTATTTGATATTATAAAACCCGCATCATAAAATGGTGGAGGCGGCGGGAATCGAACCCGCGTCCGCAAATCCTCTGCCTTCAGCTCTACATGCTTAGTGCCGTCTATTAAAATTTAACTGCCTGATACCCGACGAACAGGGCGCTCAGAACAGCGGTTCCGAAAAGTTTTAACAAATCCACCTCGGACAGGTTTTTCTGCGATCTTATGAGAGATGATGCCTGATTGCTCTAAAAGAGCCTGGACGCATAAGCACGGCTCCAGTCAGACAGCCTCTACTGGTTTTTAAGCAGCGAGTGCGTAGTTGTCGTCGTTGGCAACTAAAAAGTTACAGATGGTTTTATGAGGTAATCTGTATCCTCAGCATGCACTTCAGGTTTTGTAATCCACGTCGAAGCCAATGTCGCCCCCAAAAAAGCTTAAACCCTGTTTAGATATAATAAAGGATTTTATTTAATTTTCAAGGAGAGAAAGGAGATGGGGTGAACGATGGGGCTCGAACCCACGACCACCGGAATCACAATCCGGGGCTCTACCAACTGAGCTACGCTCACCACAATAGATAACAATATAAATAATAAAATGACAGCAGGCAATTAATTACCTGAAAATGGTGCGCCCGGCAGGACTCGAACCTGCTACCCTCGGCTTCATCCCAACTACAGTTTTCACTGCCATTGTTTATATAGGCTGCTAAACAATGTTTGTGGGCTGGACCATATCTTTGCCATTTCAGGCATGGTGCGTATGGCCTCTACGGATCCCTGAGCAGTTTACTGTTTAGATTACCGATAATGCACAGCGCCTTATCCCTTCATACTAAACATGATTTTCATCATTACTAATGAGTCAAATCAGCAGGTTTCCTCGGTATTGCCATTTTACAGGTTTCACCGAAACAGCACCATCCACCATAACGGTTATGTTTCCCATTATGGGTCCAATTTTACTTAGAAGGCCGATGCTCTATCCGGATGAGCTACGGGCGCATCTTCTGTTAATGCAAATTCTTAATGGTCGGGGTAGAGGGATTCGAACCCCCGACCCTCTGCTCCCAAAGCAGATGCGCTACCAGCCTGCGCTATACCCCGACAAACTTCATCAAAAAACACTTAAATGCTCTCGATTAAGAGGGCAGAATGATATAGAACCAGGCTTGCCTTGTCAACTGCTTTTTGGAGAAAATGAGATAAAAAAACTGTAAGCCTGGGCTTGTAGTTTTTTTATTGTTGTTTTTATCAAGGCATATCCTCATGTTCTGCCGGATTAGGCGTCGTGAATATTTTCTCAATTTTTTGATTTTTATTGTCAATCGCCAGTTGCAGTGCCGTTTTAGCATTGGTATTTTTCAGACTGGCATCGGCTTTATGTTCCAGCAGCAACATGACACATTTTGCCTGGCTATTTTCTGTGGCCACCATCAGCGCAGTATTGCCATCACTGTCTTGTAAATTAATATTACTGCCATGTTTCAACAGTAACTTTAATATATTGGAATCCCCTTGCTCAGCCGCCAAAATCAAGGCATGTGCGCCCAGCTTGTCTAGCGTATTTATGGGTGCTTTATGTTTTAATAGCAGTGTCGCAATTTCCAGGCGTTTGCTTTCTACGGATTGCATCAGGGGCGTAACCCCATCCTTATTCGCCAGAGTTAAGCTTGCCTGCTGGCTTAGCAGTTGTTTCACCACTGCCAGGTGACCACGTTTTATGGCACCGATTAAGGCAGTATCGCCGTATTTATCAGTGCCATTAACATCCGCACCAAACATTAATAGCTGTGCGACAATACCGTCATAACCTTGCTTGGCTGCAATCATTAATGCATCCCAGCCAGCATGGGTGCGCTCATGTACATTAGCACCCAGTTCCACCAGCATGGCAGAAATTGCCAGGTGTCCAAATTCTGCCGCAATAATCAAAGCACTACGCCCCTCTGACGTGCGCATATTGACATCAGCACCCAGGGATAATAATACGGCAACAGTTTCAATATCACCGCCTTCAATCGCACGTAATAACGGCGTCATACCAAAGCGATTGCTGGCGTTGATCTGCGCACCTGCTTTTACCAGTTCATTAACACGGTCAATTTTGCCAGCCAGTGCCGCTTCCCGCAGTTCTTGATCCTGCTTATCATCAGCCAGCACCAGCAGGGGGGCCAGCAGCAATCCGAACAGGAATATTCTGAGTTGTTTTAGCATGTTTGAATTTACTCTTATATTATAAGGTTATTCGCTTACTGATTGGGCATCCGGCTTCTGAAATTTTGAGAAAAATCAGGATTATTCCAGCCTTGTTTTGCTTTTAAATTATCAGCCACTGGCAAGCGTGAGATATAGTCGGATACTGCGTCTAAATCACGCATGTTAAAAGTTCTGATTTTTTTCAACATATCGTCATTGGCATTACGCCGCTTACCATTTTGCATCCATAATAACTGCCGCAGAATGTAATGGTAGTGCTGCCCATGAACTCTGGGGAAAGTGCTTTTATTATCCCCCTCGCCATTGTCGCCATGACATTCTGTACAGTGTTTGTCATACAGGGCTTTACCGTGTTGCAGATCCATGCCAGATCCTTTTTCATTATATGGACTCATAGGCAGACTGGCGACATAAGCGGAAACATTGGCAATATCCTGATCACTTTTCATCACGGATTTCAAAGTGAATGGATACATGGTCGGGTTGTCACGATTGCCGCTGCGGATATCAAGCATTTGCTTAATAACCACTTGCTGATGTTGACTGGCAATTTGGGGATAATGCCCGTCTGGTGTACCCCAGGCGGTTGGTGCATGACAGACTGCACAGGTTCGAAAAAGATTGCGGCCTTTTTTCAGATTAGGCTCAAGATGCATAATGCCTTGTTGTTCTTTACTGATACTCCAGGCCATAACAATATGACTGGTAAAAAATAAACCAGTACCCAGAGCAATAAGGAAAGGGGCAATAACGAAAGTTTGAAGGATCTTATTCATGTTGAATGCCTCGGAAGAGACTGAAAAATTGATTAAATCCAGGGATAACAGGCATTCCTTGTTGATGTTTTTTCGTTTTTAGTAAAAACGGAATCCATCTCATATATGCCTATCGCTATAAAATAAATATATCATTTTCTTAAAAGGAAAGTAAGAAAGCCGAATTTGTCTGAATATTAAAATAAACAGGCAAATCCGGCATTTTCATTACGCTTAAATAACACTGTTAAGCGTTTTATTTACTTAAACTTAGTTAAAAATATCTTGAGTGATATTTTCAAACCAGCTATAAGCATACTGCACTTCACGTTTTCTGTGCTCAGCACTGGCATCTACCGGGGTCAGACCACCTGCACCTTTAACGCCAGCAATAATATCCTTCTCTTCATTGAGACGATAAACGGCAGCAACGGAAATACCATAGTCTTTACCGACAATACTGTAGCAGGTATTAACATAAGATGGGGTAACCATCTCTTTACCTTGCAGTGAGGCAACAATTGCCGCTGCGCAGACTTTAGCCTGAGAGCTTGCCGCGTAAGCGGATTTAGGCATTTTGGTTGCAATGCTGGCATCACCAACAACGTGAACACCTGGAACCAGAGTGGATTCAAAGGTTTTCTTGTTAACCGGACACCAGCCTGTGTCATCAGTCAAACCTGAAGCCTTGGCAATGCTGCCTGCTTTTTGAGGTGGAATGATGTTCAGTACGCCGGCTTTGATTTCGTCTTCAAATTCACCTGCAAAAACACTGCGTTTGTCAGCATCAACCCGAGATACTTTACCGCCATTAGAGACTGCACGCCACTCAATCATGCTGTTATCTGTGCCGTAACCATAGAGGTCTTTCCAGCCTTGGGTAAACAGCCTCTGCTTGGAGAATTTAGGCTTGGAATCCAGAATAATGATTTTGGATTTTGGTTTTTCGCGTTTCAGATAATCCGCAATCTGGCAGGCGCGCTCGTAAGGTCCTGGTGGGCAGCGGAAAGGATTGGGTGGCGCTGCAATAACAACAGTACCGCCATCTTTCATGTCTTTTAGCTGCTGCCGCATCATAACGGTCTGGGCACCTGCTTTCCAGGCATGAGGCACTTTTTTGGAAGCGGCTTCATCATAACCGGGAATAGCGTCCCATAAGAAAGATACACCAGGGGAAACTACAGCGCGATCAAAAGCAAAATTGCCTGCTGCAGTTACAACTTGTTTTTTCTCGCCATCAATAGCAGTAGCGCGGGCATTAACAACTTTAATGCCATGCTTGCCAACGCCATCATAGCCAAATTTAATGGAATCTAACTCGCGGTTACCACTGAGTATTTCGTTACTCAGGAAACAGGTGTAATAAAATTTATCCTGCTCAATCAGGGTCACATCCAGAGAAGGATCCATGATTTTCAGGTATTTGGCAGCCGTTGCGCCACCAACACCACCACCCACAACAACTACTTTTTTACCAGCGCTTGCATTTGCGATATGTGGCGCGCCAATTAAACCCGCAGAAGCGGTTGCTGAAGCGGAGAACTTCAGAAAATTACGTCGATTCATTTTACTCATGCTCACTCTCCCTTATTTATGGCTGCCATAATACTGAATAATGGTATCGATACTTTCTTTACCTTTGACTTTAACCATCTTATTCAGTTTTTTCTTCATTTTTTTACCCATAGGACGGGTGCCATCAACGTAGTCAGCTAATGAGTACTCCAGGTAAGGTATCCATTGCCCTGCCAGTATGCCGGTACCATCTGGGTCAGTGGTGCCACCATCTTCATGACATTTTTCACAATATTTATCATGTAATTCTTTGCCGGCTGCCACTTTTGATGCATCTGCTTTTTGAACAGCAGGTACCATTTTTTGTGCAGCAAAATACTTAGCCATTGCCGCAGTTTCTTCCTCGGTATAACCTCTGGCAATACGCCCCATAATGGTGGAAGGACGCTCATTGGAAGCATAAGCATTCATTGCTTCAACAAAACCTTCATCATTCATGCCTGCAATACTAGGTGTTGCAGGGCCGGTGCTGGAACCATTGTTACCGTGGCAACCAACGCAGGTATAAGAGAGCATGGCAGAGCGATCAGCATCTGCCCAAACAGCAGTACTGGCGAGAGTGAGTGCAGAGAGCAGAAAAGCCTGCCCAAGTTTCTCAAGTTGCATAAAACAACCTCCTTTAGGGAATGAAATAGAAATATATACGCCTAAAGCCAAACGAAATATGGGAGTGACCCCCTTTTATTATTATCAGGCAGGGGAACTATAGCAAAAGCTAAAGAGAAAAACCAATGGTTTCAGTATATTAGATAGTCGTAATAAACTTAAGAAGGTATTCAGAAATGAAAAGTTGTGATGAGAATTAAACAAAGAAGGGAAGTAATAAACCCCATCCACCTTGAAATCGACAAAAATATTCTATTAATGTCATACCTGTGCAAGCAGGTATCCAGTCGCTGTTCACGAGGACTGGATTCCCATCTGCACGGGAATAACAAAAACTGCGGTTTTCAACTTAGACGGGGTTTACTATGAAAATTGACCTGCTACTCAATAATAGCGCCAGTTTGAACTGGCGCTAAATAAATAATAGATCATTCAGTTATGTTAAGTGCACCTTCAAAACCAGGGCCACCATAAGCTGAATCAGTATCATTCCCAGACCAAACTTTCCATGTGTAATCACCTGCTGGCAAATCAAGCCTTGAATAATCAGTGGCATGTAAGCCTTCACCACATTCTACTGGCGCATAAGAAGGATTATCTGTATTTTCTGCCGCAATAATATCTATGCAATAATAGGTATGATTGCTCCGGCATCCCCACTCCAAAGTTTCTGCACTGGGAGACTTTAATGCTACTGAAACACAATCACCACCCAGCTTAAATGCCCCCTCAAAGCCAGTACCACCATAGTTCTCAGTGCCATCTATATTTTTAGACCATATTTTCCACGTCACAATAAAATCACTATATTGCTTTTTTAGATTTTTTAACCCCTCTTCTGAAAGCTTAAATCGCTTCATTGCATACTCTGCAGTACTAAATTTATATGGTTTAATATTACATTTTTTGCTATGTTCATATTCTTCACCTGTCTTATTACTTATTTCATTTAGCATGCTACCATTATAGAAGATATCTACACAATACTCATTAATCTCTGTACCAAACCTCCACTCAATATTATTGATAGTAGAAGTATATTCATAGACATTAAATACCCCCTTAAATTCTTCTTCAATATTTTCAGGAAAACCTTCAGCAGAGTTAGACCATACTCGCCATTGATATTGACCAGGTAGTAAAGATAATTGTTGCGGGTTGATAGAGTGCAAACCGGTATTGCACACATAAGGATTATATAACTCCTTACCCTCTTCATCAAGAATATCTAGACAATAGGAGGCATCAGTTTTTCTGCATCCCCACTGTAATTGGTTTGAGTTGGAAACATATGGTAAATCTGCTGTACAAACTGAAAATTCACCATTATCAAATACTTTAAGTTCATCACCCTCTTTTAATGCTGAAGAAACTTCCCAGGTATAGTTATCTTCCCCTAGATTTAAATCATTTAGTGGGTATTTGTGCATACCATAGCCACACTGTTGTTCCTCAAGCACATTTCCAGAGCTATCAATCACCTTTGTACAGTAATACGTATGAGCGCCATTACATGCCCAGCTAATTCCGCTGGAATTAGATATGCGTTCCTCACCACAGGTTACTTTAAAATTGTCATATTTAATATCCATCTGATGATGATTTTCTATGCCTAACGATACATTACTACAATCTTCTACTTTCAGAACAGTCTCATCATTGTTAAGTCTGACAGGTTCATTGTTAACATAAAACTCAAAGCCTAAAAAATCAAAAGTTTCCTTACTCATTATTTTTTTTATTGTTAAAGAGTTTCCAGCATCTCTTACTGCTACTTCAATATCACCCACATCTGTTATATTAACTTTACCTTCTTTAAATAAATGAAAGCTGATTTTTTTCCCGCTATCACAATGCAGAACCAATCCATACCCTTTACTCACATTACCAGCTTCCCAAGTAGTATCTACAGAAACCTCATTAAAATAAGTAAATTTATTATTATCCTCCGCATTCCACATGGCTGATGACATTAAATCCAGTCCATCACCACGATATAATAATTTTTTGTTTCCAGGTTCTTTGTTGGAGGTAAAATAGTTGCCATTTAATAAAAAAGAGTCTGTACCATTTTCAAACCCCTCATTTACCAGTGCTCTAGCAAAGCCATGCATGGAAAAACTCAGCACCATACTAAGAAATAACAATATGAATTTCTTGACTTTCTTACCCATAAAAGTTCTCCGTTATGTTTTTTATAAAAGATTTCAGCAAAATTAATGAAAATTGCATAATGAAATAGACTATATAATTAAATTTCAGCTATCTATGGAAGGAATGTAAACCCCATGTCTGTAGCCTTTAAGTAGTTGTTAATCTGAGAGATCGCAGATAGATAAAGTAAGTGAAAGATTTAGCATGCTAACTACGAGAGAAATTAATCTAATTTTACTTTAATAAAAAAATAATCTATTTTTCCTGACTTTACATACTACTATCTTAGCACTAAAAAGGTCAATAGTTAATACTCTTTTTTTATAAAAACAACTACCACAAGTATTTGAATGTGATATTATTCCAAATACTGGCTTCAAAAAAGCCTGGCATTTTTTAGAAAAATAGTATCAATCAAGTAAGCAGGACGCTTCTAGTACAGCGAATACTAAGTTCACATAATAATTTTAAGCGTAGGACTGCCAGTCCTGAAGTTATTATTTGTTTTTACCCGTTACTGTTCTAGCCATTTTCTCAAATTTCAAATTAATACTGGCAGAAGTTTGAGCGCCTTTACCTGTGAGTATGGTCAAAATAAAACAAATTTTGTTATAAAGCAAAGGACAAGCGAGGGCATGATCACATTTATAAAATATCCGGGCTAACAGAAGGAATAGTAAACAATAATGTTTCCATTCATTCATTAGACTTACTGAACACCATTAGTAGATAGTATGTAAATGTTCAGCCCCTCATTGTAGATTTTGCCACGAAATTTGCTGAAATACGTGGAATGAGTTAACTTTAGGTTATTTTCTGTATTTTCCGCATATTTTGGGGTAAAAAATAATTGGGGTCTGAATGGTTTCGATAGTATAGGTATATTTACTTAGCCGTAGATCCTATAAATTTTCGTATATATAAAATAGTATTCTAAGTTTTAAATGTTTCCTTTTTTTGTATAAAGGAAAAAATCACAATGAGAGGTAACTTGGTATGAAAACTAAAAAAATCTATTTTCCAGTAGTTATGGCTTTAATAGCAACAAATGGATTCGCAAAAGAAATTAAAATTGGAAAATATTTTGAACTATATTCAACATTAGGGGTTATGAATTATACGTATGAGTCTGCAACATCTACTAGTAAAGATAATAAAATAACTGATAACATTCCTTTAGCTGGCATTGGAGGCGCTGCTTCCATTTTTTACGATAACTTTGGTTTTTTAGGTATTAATGGGCGCTATGAGACAACGGGTGGCGGTCAGGATAACCTTGGTAATACTTTAGTAAAGTTAGAGCGTCAGGATTGGTCTACTGCACTATTTTACAAGCCATCAACAAATATTTCTATTCTTAAAGATTTAAGTTTTTCTGCAGGTTATCAAAATGGCAGAACTAATTTAGACCATATTTCCGATCTTGAAGGTAGAGGTGTCAATTCTCATTTCACTGCAAAAGGTCCTTTTATTGGACTAATTTATGGGCATACTTTTGGTGTAAGTCAGACCAATAAAAATGGTTATGGTAAACTCAATATTAGCATAGCAGCAGCAAAATTGGATGGCGAGGAATCAGTATACAATCCAGTCAGTACTTTTGAAAAAATTGGTATGGGTGATACCTTAGCTGGAAAATTGAGTTTGAGTTGGAGTGGTGTATTTCTCCCTAAAACTATAAAAAGTAAGAGCACAGATCCTGCGGTTGCTTATAAAATATCACTGGATGCTTACAGATATGATTTTAACGTAGATAAAATGGTAGAGAAGAGAAATGGAATTATTGTAAATCCTTCAGCCACTGGGAACTTTGGTTTAACAGAAACAGTGTTTAGTATCAAATTTCAACTATCTTATCTATTTTAATCTCTATGAGCTTCTTTCAGTGCTTAATGCACTGAAGATATGCTTTCATATTACCAAGGTGAGGGAGCCATTTCTCGGTGAATATTTTGTGATGGTGATGATTCCATTAATTGGCTTAATTTGGTTTCTAAATCATTTAAATATTTTGAATAGGTATTATATTTTTTTAAACGATTTATATACTCTTTTGCTTCCTTAGTTCTATTATTCCGCAATGCATTTTTTGCAGAATTTACAATAGCTAATTCTTTTTCAATAGCAGATAACTTATATTCTAAGTCATTTATATATCTTGATTTTCTATTAAGCTGTTTTAAATTCCTTAGTTCTTGTCTTGCCTTATGGATATTTTCTTGCACCAAGGCAGTTTCGATAGATTCAGCAACAGCTATTTCTATTTCCAAATTATGCTCATCTTGTAATCTTTGTTCAATATTTGATAACCTAGATTTTAATGTTCTTAGAGATTTAGATCTTGGAAAATTAGATTCTAACTCCTTTAATTTATTTTTTGCAGTATAAATATTTTTATTTAATAAGGCATTATTAATGGAGTTAACTATATTAAGTTCTTGGTTCTTGAAATCCTGCTTTATTTTATTTTTCTTAGCTATATTTAGTTGACTCCTTAAACCAAATAAATCAGCAGATTGTGAGTTAAATCGTTCCAGGCGTCTTAATTGATTTTCAGCGCCAGCAATATTTCCATTGTGTAATTCATTTCTAACCGCTTTTATAAGCTGCCGCTCTTTAGTGTTGCGCTCAATATCACGGTTTAGTATTAGGAGCTGGCTTGAATTTGGGTAATCCCTTTTTAAGCGTGCCAATTTATTTCTAGCCGTAGAAACCTCCCCTTTTGCCAATGCATTCCTAATAGATTGGATAGCATTATTTTCATCTTTTTGTAGTTTCTCAGCAGCAAGCAATTGTCCCTTTAAGCCTCTCAGCTTACGCGATTGAGAATTAAATCTCTCTAACCTATTTAAATAATTCCTTGCTTCAGTTAAACGTTTAGTTGTCAGTTTATCCTGAATAGTTCTAACCAGTTTATTTTCTACGCGATCTTTTATATCAGCTAGTAATGCTGACTGAGGATTAACTATTATAATTTTATTAATATACTCTGATATTTTATTAAATTGCTGTTTATTTAGCGCCTGATCCGCCCATTCCTGGTAACGCTGCTCAATACTAAATAGACCATCGTTAGCTAATTTCTGGGCTTTAGTATTATTTTTATAATTTTCTTTGATATTCTGGTAACAGAATAAAGCAGTATTACTATCACCTTCTGGAGAGGAAGTTAGCCAATTATTACGAAATAATGCTTTACAGTTATCTAAACCCACCATTAATTCAGCTTGGCGCTGTGTTAGTTCTGTTTCTTGAATTTTTTTATTAAAACTTGTTTTTACAGTTTGTAATGCTGATGAATAAGGCGCTATAACATTCCAGTTATTTAAATATTTCTGAGCCTGCTGCTTATTATTATCTGTTAGTTTTCCTGTCAGGATAATATTCAATTCCCGCTGATAAATATTACTTAACTCTCTTATAGCCACATCATTATCTGGGTTATTTTGCAAAAAACTTTGGTAACAATGAATAGTTATTTTCAGTGAATTTTTATTTTTACATAAAGCTAATTGCTCTAATTTTTTAATATTCTGATTTTCTTCATATTTCCTCTGCTGTTCTTCAATTTGTAAACGCTGTTGTAATTTAGATACAACTAAAGAATTTGGACTTAGTTTAAGTAACTCGGATTGAATATATTCTACTTGGTTTTTTTTATTTTCAGTCCAACTATCTATTTCTAATAACTCCTGAGCCTGCTGTTTATAATTTTTAATACCAGATAATGTATCTTTTAATTCAAGTTTTATTGATGAGTTGTCAATCATCTGAATTACTCTTTCCGCATGATCGAGTTCATCTTTATATAAATAGTGAGAAACCAATTTTTTTCTTAAAGTAGATAACCCAAAAAACCTTGGATGAATTTCTGATAATTTTACTAAAGATTGTTCTGCATTAGTTAGTTGGCCTGATTCTATGGTATGCTCAATTTGTTGACGATAAGTATTTTCAACTCTTTCTATACCATTTTTTTTCAGCTTATTATCAGCTAGATTTCGATAACAATTCAGTGCCTTTTTGAGTTTGTTATCATTTAAGGCATTAATACAAATTACATCAACTTTCTCTTTCTCTTTCTCTTTCTCTTTCAAACAAAATCTATTATATTCTCTAGGTGGCCTACATTTCTTTAAATCACTTAATATAGAAGATAACTCAGAAGATGCCTTACCTTTTAGGTTGATATGTAAAATCTTTTCTGTTTTATATTCTTTGATTTTTAAAATACGGTTCCTAATTGATATATTTTTATTTTTTGCAACAGTATAGGCAAGTTCAAGATAATAATTTTCTAATTCTCTAATCCCCTTAATGGCTTCTTTTCCTCCATCAAAATTAGTATCTAAATCGGAAAAACAATTTACCACATCTGTTATTTTAACCTCACCAGACCGTTCTTTCTTAGAAAGTTCAACACATTCTTTTAATTTTATTTTCTTCTTGTCATCCTCAGCAATTAAAGGTGAGCTTACTGATAGCAATACAATAAACAATAAGCCGATAGATATTATCCGAAAAATAGAAGTATATTGATATTGTAGAAAATTTATCATAATATTTTTCCTTTATACATCAGCTTATTTTAAGAAAATTTTACTAAAACTTTAGAGAGTAAAGTATTAATGTGAACGTCCATAATTATGTACCTTAAAAGTAATATTTTTTTTATTACTAGATTTCTTTAGTTGTTTATATTCTGGAGATTGCTTAAACTCGTAAATAGATACCACCCGACTACTGATAAATGGATGCGTTGCAGTTGCTTCTGTCAACAATACAGGGATTTTCTTCAGAATAAATGCATTATCAATTTCCTGTTTCTGCTTTTTTAGTTCATCAATATTAACATCATAATGATGTAAGCCAGACATTAGTTTAGCCAATGCTTGAGAAGCAATTTCGTTTGAACCACCTACTGCTAGCATACCCATTCTATCGGCTGATATCTCTGCTTCGCGTGACCATTTTAAAAAGCTAAACATGGCAATACCTGCTACTGTATCCCTTAAAAATTGAGTTGGAATCAGATCAATACCATAAAATAAAGTTTGTACTATTTCCATACTCAGTACATGTTTAAATTTTAAATGCCCCAGTTCATGACCAATAATAAACAAAAGTTCATCTTGATCTAACAGTTCTATTAATCCTGAATGAATGACTAAAATTGGGCTGCTAATATTGGTAACATAGGCATTAGGTTCATGATCTGAAACCAAAAAAATATCCGGCATTGGTATTCTTAGTGCTTCTGTCATGGTTTTAACCATGTCATACAACCAACCAAGCTGTTTTGGTGTTACATGAAGCATTGTGGATGTTTTTTTATAATAACTTAACTGATCCTGCCATTTCCCATAGTACCAGTCAATGACTGTTTTGACATATTCATTATCAGCCAATTCATTAACTTTGCCAGATAAAATGAGGTCTGCCTCAGTTTGAAGCAAGGCATTGTTACTAATAACAGGTATTGAAAAAGTTAACCTATCTTTTTCACGATACACAGTTTTTTCTGGTTCATCACTACAGGAAATTAGAAAGAAAATACTTAAAAAAGTAAGTAGTCCTCTCCAGGGTTTTTTCATATGATATATTTTCATTTTTCACCTAAATAAATAAGCAGGTTCTATATTTCTGGAAATTATTTTTCTAAATAAACCTGTTGTCACAAAAATTAATAATACAAAAAATCCCCCTCCAATAATTATATACTCCAACCAAGCTAAAGGTAATAAATCCAAATCACCCGCAACAATATGGTCAATAAAAGGTGTTTTTGTTACCACATTATTTAACTGATATGCAAAAATTCGTTGCATAATCTCACTAGTCAAAAATGCAAGAACGAATCCCACTATAAAACTGATTGTGACTTGAAACCGCAATAACATTAATATTTGATTCCAAGACAAGCCTTTAGCCAGTAAAATACCATAATTATGTTTTCTGTGATCAATCACAATACTTAATTGTACTAATAATAAAATAAATAGAAAAAACCCAAAAAAAGGTGCATAACTATTTTTGAGAATAGTCATAATTTTATCAATAAAACGAAACCTGATTAATGCATCATCATAAGTGGGATGAATATAAAAAAGTCGCCGATTATCTAAATACTGGGATTTAATCCAATTTATTTGTTTAGCTAATGACTTACGATCTGCTACATAAATAAATGCTTTCTGATAACTACCCGCAGCATGAATCATATCTATTTTTTGCCCATCCAGGCAGTTTGTCACTTTTCTTAATGAAGGCACAATGTCACAGGGATTGCAGGACTTCATATCATCAGCACAAAGTACTGTCAGGTAATCGTCTGAGTCATACTTAAAATAATGCCCCTCTTCCTGTTCAGTGATACTAATATAAGGAGGGAATGGAGCGCTATTTCCGGTATGTAAAGGAATCAGTGATTGCTGAGCAATACAAGCAACCACTTGAAATTCAGGTAAAGGTGACACTTGCTCTCGCTCCCATGTCAAACGGTTATTTTTCAGCTCTCCACCTTTTAAACAGGTTTGTAGAGTGGTCATAACATCATCTGGCAGCATCATTTTTCCCTGACGGATAATGAGTTGCCAAACACGGGGAGAGTGAGCAAATTGGGCTTCCGGATAATAACGCATTTCCGGGTAATACCTTGATAACCTGAGTGCATTAAAGGTACTGAGTGGAAACAGAAAAGCAACTTTCTGCATAGTAGGAATATGGGCTTGCCAGCGGATGTAAAATGGTATCAATTCTTTTTTTGCATTAACATTAACATCCAGCCACAAAATACCACTATCCAAACAAGAAAGAACATTCCCTCCTGAAGAAGAAGCATCCGACCATTTCCAAAATGGTAAGCGCGTTTGTATCACTTCCTGATAAGCTGCACAATCAAAATATTGTTTAAATAAACTGAGATTTAGTACAACTTCCAAGGGTAGACCTGAGTCATCCTGAAACTGGGGTTGTGAGATTTCCATTTGCCAAAGTGGATCATTTAAGGCAACAGCCCAGCCTTCAAAAGGTATTATTGAGGTATTTGAATTTTTACTTTTGACTTCTGTAGAGTCTGGTTTTATATTCCTTTTTATACTTGCTTGATTATTTTCCAGATTTTTTGAATGCCAAATATTTTGCTTATAAGTACCATTTTCAGTAGGTAAATTAATTTCATGGGATTCCACTTCCCTATAGGGAAAAAATTCTAATTGCTGTTCTTGTCGTATCTTATTTAATAGCTTACGATCAATACCTGTTCGAGTATTTGAAGCCAACCAGACAGGAATACCTGCCCCCTCTATCCTACCTATTGAAACGTCAACAAACTTTTCCAGTAAGCCAGATCGAGCCCCCCAAAGCAATAATGCTAAAGTAAGCGTTAGGAATAGCAATACTGTCAACCAAAAATAATCACGATTATCTTTACCGTATCTTGCGCTACGCCACCATTCCAGCCAACTTAATCTCAACCATATTTTCATAATTACTTGAATCCAATATATCAAAATATTCTATTTACTCTAATGCCTTTTCCATCCAGTTTTCCAACCACTGGCGATTACGAAAATCACATTGCTGATTGTCAACAAATAATAGGTCATTGGTTTCCATTAACTTAAGGTCCCCCGTATGATGATGCGTGACCCATACCAGGCAATGTTTCCCATTCCCATTTTTAACCCAGTTTCTCAAAACCTCCATAACCTGTCGGCGAGTATGTAAATCTAATTGCCCCGTAGGTTCATCGGCAAATAATACGCAAGGATCATGAATAACAGCTTGTAATAAAGCTGCGCGTTGACGCTGTCCACCAGAGATTCTTGAAGGGTAAGAATTCATCAAAAATTTTTTATCCTCTTTTTCATCCGGGAGAAAAAATACATCATCAAATCGGCTTTCAGCTTTTTCCAGTGCATTTTTCCAGGATTGCCCCTGCAATAACAAAGGATAGGCGATATTTTCAATTAAAGTCAGATGATTTGATAGACTACTTGCCTGAAAAGCGAAACCAAAATATTTTCGGTGCAGTTGCACCAGGCTCTCTTCTGATAAATGTTTGCCTTCTGCATGCCATTCTATCATCTTGCCGTCAGGCAGGTGCCAGACAATACTTCCACCTTTAGGCCATTTAAGTGCGGCAAGTAAATATAACAAGGTACTTTTTCCTTGTCCACTTGGCCCCATAATAGGCAGCACTGTAGTTATACCATCTTTGATCTCAAGCTTAAAATTAATATTATTCAGTGTATCTTTATTTTTTTTACTTGTTTTCCAGGCTGCTGAAATATTATTAAGTTCAAACCCCCAATTATTTTTTGTCATGGTAGAAAATCCACTGGTAGCCAATAAATTTGTTCTCCGTATAAACTATGGAGGTAGCTGTATTCGTTGCCAGGTCCCAATAAAGATGGTGGTTCTAATACCATTTTTTTAATTTTTTTCCCCTTCTCGCTTAGTTGGCAACCTGAATCTCTATAGTCTTGCAACTTAAAGGATATTTTCTTCATTGGTTCTTCGGCAACACTTATTAACACCTTTCTAATAGATTTCAGCCAGTCTGCTAAGTATCTCATTTCACAGGCTTCCATTGTCTGAAGTTCATTTAATGAATACTGTAATAATGGCCCTCGATTACGTATAGGTAAGCCAGTTTTTCGCATTATGAGCTGTTCGCCTAGTGTTGTATTTTCATCTAATGATGGCTCACCAATAATAGATTTAATCAGCAATTCCCGCTACATCCTGACTATTTCAGTCAACAATCATTTTCCATTTTTTTCTTAAGGTAATTTTTCATATCCACAAAAATACCTGTCCCGGCCTAATGCCAAGCAGCTAAAAAGGAGAAT
>NZ_JAUCGJ010000055.1 GCF_030378065.1 Candidatus Venteria ishoeyi
CGTTGCCCTTGGCTATATTAATGCGCCCCGTTGGGGCTAAACAACAGGGCTTGTCCGCCCTGTATCTCGGCTTTCAGCCGCCAAATGCTCTAACCCACCCGTCTTTTAGCGGGTGGTTGTTTAGTATTATTTACAACAGGTTGTATCAGCACCCAGGGTTTGATGACAACGCTCCAAAATACGGTGTTTGCAGCAAGCCAGTTTTGCGCCTGTTGATCCGATACCTTGCCTAATTTCCCGGCTTGCATCCAGGTGTTTATGGGCGCTTTATTATCATTGGAGAAATGTAAGGCAACCTCAACCAGATCCAGTTCCTCTGTAACGGCAATCAAGCTGCCATTGGCAAAAAACCGCTGCAATTCCAACCAGGCAATTTTAGCAGTTTCCTGATTAATTTTGACACGTTGCATGTCATTTTGTTCTGCCGCAGTTTCCGTCATAACGGGTTTACTTCTCCGGTTTTTTTTGATTGCCTTTGTGGTCATATTCTACTTCATTATAGGCTTGCCCATCTGCAAAGTGTACAACTTTGAAAATATTACCGTTGGGAAAATAAGTAACGGCTTCGCCTTCTTCCTTGCCATCTTTATAATTGATTAACATGCGCAACATGCCATCTTCATAATAATCCATGCTCGGGCCATTTTTTTTGCCGTCAATGAAGGTGGATTTTTTCAGCAGTCTGCCGCTGTCATCATACCAGCGCTCTTCCCCGTGCTGCTTGCCTTGTTCATATTCCAGTATGCCCTTGGGCTGCCCGTTTTCATGATAATAATGGGTGGCTCCCTGCTGTTGACCATTTTGATACATCAGACTGGAAACCAGTTTCCCTTCCTCGTAGAAATTAGCCTCACCTTCTATTTTTTCATCCTGAAATGGCAGCATTTGCGCCAGCTTACCGGTTTCATCATAGATCAGGGTCATGCCGTTGAGTTTACCGTGGCGAAACTGGGAACTTTGCAGGGTTTTTTCCTGCTCATAGAGTATTAACTCGCCACTGATCACGCCATCGCGGAAAGGGATGGCTTGTAATAACTGCCCGCTTTCATCATAGCTTTGCAGCTCACCGTGCAGCTTTCCGTTTTTCATCGGGCAACGCTCGCTGACCTGACCATTATCGTGATATTCGATATAGGCTTCCGCTTCAGTGTTTGCCTCTTCGCTTGCTGGGGCTGTGTTTTCCGGTTCGCTGTTCATATGGGATGCCAGTAGCTTTGCCCATCCTACAGGCGCAGGTCTACATAAGCTTCATCACGCAACTGCCGCAGCCAGTTTTGTAGTTCTTCTTCACCTTTGCGCTGGCGGATGATGGTGCTGGCTTTACTGCGCAGGGCTTGTTCGCTGTTGTCGTGTTGGCGACGCTCCAAAACCTGAATAATATGCCAGCCATAGCGGGATTTAAAGGGCGGGCTGATATCTCCCACACTGAGGGTTTGCATTTGTTCTTCAAATTCCGGCACCATTTGCCCAGGGCTGACCCAGCCTAAATCTCCACCCTTGGCTGCTGATGCAGTATCGTCAGAATGAGCTTTTGCCAGGTCTTCAAAAGACTGGCCTTCGCGCACGCGTTCCTGAAGGTTGCGCAGGCGTTGCTCGGCATTGTCATCAGAAACCACTTCATTAGTTTTGAGCAGCATATGGCGTGCGTGGGTCTGGGTGATAATGCTTTGATTGCCGCTGCGTTTGGCTTCCAGCTTAACGATATGAAAACCACTGGCATTATGCAATAGTTCGCTGATGTCGCCCGCTTCCATATCAGTCACAGTATCAGCAAATAAACCGGGCAACTCATTACCACGTCGCCAGCCCAGATCGCCGCCTTCCAGGGCGCGTCGGCTATCTGAATAGGTCACAGAGATTTTACGAAAATCCGCGCCATTGCGCAATTGTTCCAATACTTGTTGCGCGTGGGCTTTTTTGTCGGCAATGTCTTCCGGGGAAGCCGCTTCCGGCAAGGCAATAAGAATATGTAACAGATGGTATTCCTGACGGGTGCCACCTTGACGATTGAGGTTGGTGAGCAAATTATCAATATCGCGTTCCGTCACCGTCACCCGGGTTTGTACCTGACGTTGTTGCAAATTACGCAAGGTCAGTTCTTTGCGGACTTCATCGCGAAATTCAGTATAGGGTACGCCTTGTTGTTCAAGCTGATTGCGAAATGAGGCCAGAGAGAGTTGATTTTGTGTTGCAACATTGCGCAGGGCATCATTGAGTTCATTGTCCCCAACACGGATACCGTTTTTTTCAGCCAGTTGCAATTGCAGTTGTTCAAGGATCATGCGCTCTAACACCTGACTTTGCAGCGCATCCATCGGTGGAATGCCAGTACCCTGTTGGCGTAGTTGCTGGATAATGTTTTGAGTTTCTTTCTCCAGCGCAGTATGCGTAATCACTTCATCGTTAACAACAGCGACAATCCAGTCCAGGCGCTCATCAGAATTTGTATTTTCTGCTGCGGCCTGCGCCAGAGAAAATAAAACAAATAAACTGCTGATGACAGCGATGGGGAACGATAAGATCGGTGTCATCAATGTATTTACTGATTGTTTCATGCTATTTCCTGTTAATGACTTGCAAATTCGGTGTCTTCAAATCCGGGTATTGAGCGTTGTAAAAATGCCGAAGCACTTTTACCCAGACCCGCCAGCCCTTTCAGTTCCAGTTGTAAAAATACGCTGCTGGTGTATTCATTTTCCGTGTTCTTTAGATAACGCCGACCCACAACCCGCAGCGCCCAACAGCAACTGTGATATTCCAAACCTGCAAAGGCTTCCAGTGTGGTGCGGCCTTTAAGAGAATAATTCCAGCGTCCAACAGCATTCCATTGGCGGTTAATCGGCCAGAATACGGAAACATCCGTTTGCTCTAAGGCATTGCTGATTTCATTATTAAGCCGATAGCCCAGGTTGACAACTTTTTTGCCCTTATGATAACGCAAATGACCGTAATATTTCTGGGTTCTTTGTGCATCCGGGTCCCAGTCCAAGTCGTGAATAGTTTGCCAGTTGTCGTTAATCGACCAGGAAAACTGTGTCAACAGATTGGAGCTGTTGCGGGTTTGCGTTGCCACGCCCGGTAAGGTCACTCTGCGATTGGCAAAATAAATCATCTGCCCAATACTCAGATGCATCCATTCTTTACCGGTTTCCGGTGATAATAAACGGCTGCTCAGGGCAAAACTCAGGCGATTTTCATCACTGACCCGATCCGTGCCGGCAAAACGGTTATCCCGGAACAATTGTCCAAAACTGAATTCATAGGCTGCGCTGTCAAATACCGGCAGCGCGCTTTGATCTTTATAGGGGCGGTATAAATAGAATAAGCGTGGCTCCAAAGTTTGGATCATGTTTTTGGAAAACCAGGATAGCGGGCGCTCCAGATATAGGCCGCTGTCCATGCTGACATCATATAACAGGCGCGAGTCCTGATACAGCCCACCGTCATGATTAGGAACTTGCTTGAGATCGTAATGGGTGTAACGCAAGCCGATTTTAGGAATCACATAACCCCAGGATTTACGGATGGGGTAATCAATTGCCGCAGTGCTGTCTATGCGATGCCCGATTGCGCCAGTGATGATATCGGTATTGCGATCAAAATATACATATTCCGCATTCAGGCTGGGGTGCAGCTTGCGGTTCAAGGCTGGCAACTGGGTGGCAAACAAGACTTGTGGCAGGCGTTTATAAGGCCGTGATGCGGGTTCTGATAACAGGGTTTGAAAGGACTGCACGCGTCCCAGCACGCTATACCAAGTCCCCATGTAACCTAAATCAGCGCGTTGCTCCAGATGCGTGATGCTGGATAACTCCAAAGTGTTGCCAAAATCTTCCAGATAATGATTATCGGATACTTCATTGTAATGAATATCAGCATAGCTTCGCGCTGTGAAACGACTGAGATGATTTAACTGAATTTGATAACGCTTGGATTGTGCGTCTTCTTTTCTATCAGAGGGTAATATCGCAGCCTGTAGTTTACCGGCAGATTTCTGCGTGAGGTAACGAAATTCACCTTCCAGCATCAGGCCGCGCTTGCTCATAAAGCGCGGGGCAATGGTTGCATCATAGTTAGGTGCAATATTCCAGTAATAAGGCAGGCTGAATTCCAGGCCCCGACTGTTGGAGTTGCCAATATCCGGGATCAGTAAACCGCTTTGGCGATCATCACTGATGGGGAAACGCAGCCAGGGCACATATAACACTGGTACGTCTTTAATCCGAAACACCACATTGCTGGCGCGGCCCTGGTTTTTATCAAAATCCAAGTCGGCAGTACTGCTGCTTAATGACCAGAATTCATTTTTTGGCTGGCAAGTGGTGTAGCGCATATTTTCCAGATGTAATTGTGATTTCTGCTGGCGTTGCATCATGCTTGCGCTGCCGTGCCCCTGTCTTTGTGGCAGCCAGTATTCAATCTGATAGCCGGTGCCGGTTTCATTGCCTTGCAATTCCATCCTGTCACTGCGACTGACAAAATTTTCACCCCAGATAGTGACATCACCGCTGGCAATGGCGCTATCTTCCTGATCCCGGTAACTGACTCTGTCAGCACGTAATAAGGTGCCTTCACGTTCCAGCAAAACATCACCACTGAAAATATATTCATGCGCAACATTGCTGCCATTTTTGAGTTGCATAATGCTTTTATTATGGCTTGGTTTTTTCTCTAATGCTGTAATGGGAAGGGGAACAATGTCCGCCTGATTGGCATTAAGATATAAAAAACCGGAATAAGGCATGGCTTCTTTTAAGTCCGGGCGCTTGGGTATATAGCTATCAATAGCCCGGCAAACCGGTGCATTGCCTTTGCCAGTGTTTTCTGTGCCATCTTCAGCCACGGCAACAGCAGCCGGTAACAGTAAAATCGCACTATAAGCCAGAGCAAGCGATAAGCGGGCAGTCATCAGATTTAAGACCCCACTTCTGTTGCAGCCGTTTTTTCTGGAACAACGGGGGGTGGCATCTGCTGCCGGTCAAAGAATATCGGCGTGGAATCGTTTTCCATCAGTGCCTTAACCCCTTTCATGCGATCTCTGAAACGGCGTACATATTCACGGTTATCCGCTTCCGGATAGATAATCTGCGGCATGATAAAAATCACCAGTTCCCGACGCTCGCGTTTCACGGAATCCGTGCGGAACAAGCCGCCCATAATTGGCACATCCTGAAGATAAGGTGTGCCGGTAAAACCATTGGTCCACAGCGTCTGAATCAAACCACCCATAACAATGGCGCTGCCATCACGTACCACCAGCGAGGTTTCAATCACTCGCTCGTTAAATGACGGCAGTTGCTGTTCTGTACGCGCAGGCCCCGGCGTGGAAACCTCTTGACGGATTTCCATATTAATAATGCCATCTTTATTAATATGCGGCGTGACTTTAAGGATAATCCCGGTTTTGCGATATTGCACTTCATTGGAAGTGGTAGGGTTGCCGATGGTGGTGCCGGTGGTGGTATTGCTGCGGGTAATCACCGGTTCATCGGAACCGACATTAATCGAAGCTTCTTCATTATTGCGCACCAGCAAAGAAGGCCGGGATAATAATTCCACCTGACCTTCCCCATCCAATGCGGTTAATAAGGCAGAAATATCCTTACCCAGAAAACCGATACTGATCCCACCGCTGCTACTACCTATCACACCCGCATCTGTGCTGGCTCCCGATAGTCCCGGTACCTCAATACCCACTGACAAAGCATTGCCAAACAAGGCACTCCAGTCTATGCCAAACTTATGTTCATTAGTGAGTTCAACTTCTGCAACCACCACATTGATCATCACTTCCTGCGGTACGGCATCCAGCAAGGCTATAGTATTTAATAACTGGCGATAATCTCTGGGCGTGGAGCGAATCAAAAGACTGTTGGTGCTTTCATCTGCCACTATCGTAACATTCAACTCCGCTGACACCGCAGCCACAGACGTTGTTTTTTTAACGGCTTTTGTGGCAGGCGTGGATTTTACTTGTTTATTGGCTGTCTTTTGAGGTGTTTTAGCTTTTTCAGTTTTCTGGCGCTGGCGTTTTTTCTGTTCTTCATTATCGAGTTGGAATACTTCACTTAAGGTACCTGCCAAATCCGCCGCTTTCAGGTTGCGTACATGATAAATAAACACCTGCTCGCCACCGGCTTCATTTTCTTCGTCCAGAATCTGAATCCAACGCGCCACCTGTTCAAAACCCCGTCTTGGCGGCGCTACCACCAGCAGGGCGTTAATCCGCTCCAAGGCAATGCTTTCATAAGCTGGCATTTTGCCTTCAACCGCTTTTAACACATTATCCAGATCCTGCTTGATTTCCGAGGCCTTGGCATTGTTCAGGCGAAACAACTGCATACCACGATGGGCAAAGGGATCGGCATCAATCAGACTTAATAAACGATTAATTTTTCTGAGGCGATTGGGGCTGGTGATAATCCCCATGAGATTCAGATTATCCAGGGTGATTAAACGTCCATGCGGTTCAACCAGTGGTTTTAAGGCTGCCAGCCCAGAATCCATGGAAATAAAACGCAGTGGCGTAATTTGCAGCACTTCCGGGGTGCTGCTGTTAGTCAAGCTGGAAGAGGCGCTGCCGATTTCCACTGGCAACAGGTTTTCCTGTTTTTTCAGATAATACACCTGACCACGCTGCTCAATGGTGATGCTGTTTTCACTCATCAATAACTGCAACAACGGCCATAAATCCGCTTGTTTCAGCGGTTTTCCCGGCGCGGTGCGGATGGTGATTTTACCGCTGATGGAAGGGTCCAGCACAATGCTGATGTTCATGGTATCGGCAATCAATTCCAGCAGCGCACGCAGCTCAATTTGCTCCATATTCAGCTCCACCACATTTTCCGAGGCGGGAGCATGAGGCAAACGTGGCTGCTGCTCCTGATAATGACTGATATTGGGCAGACTGCCATTACGGTTGATATTTGGCGAGGGATTTGGTTGTTCCGGGATGGGTAAATCAGCAATGGTGGGCCGGTTTTTTTCCAGCGCCGGGCTGCCTGGCATTTGGGTCTGCGCCAGTTCTTCTGCGGTTTTGGGTGCGCTGTATTTTTCCCGTGGATGGCTGCAAGCGCTCAAGGTCGCAAGCGCAAGTAAAGCCAACAGCCCAAAACGGGATAAAGAAAAGAGTGTTTTCATAGTATTTTTCATATTAAATTGCATCGCTTTCGTTTTTCTGCAAACGCGATGATATTTGATTGCCATAACATGCAGGCTGCGTTGTTTGATCGTTGATTATGATGTTGTAGGCCTATTATAACGTGTCTTTTGGTGGAGACGTTCAATCTTGAACATTGTTTAATGTCAATGGCAAAATCTGGCGCGTAGTATGCTCTTTTCCGGCTGCTAATGCCAGCATCAGCCTATGGCTTTCCACAAATTGCGCCGGTTTTTATATTGGTTTTTCCATGTGCTCAATAATTTATCATGTGCTGCTGGTTCAAATGTTTTAAGCGCGTGTAGCCATTGCGCGTGTTCGCTATATCTGCCATTGGTGACAGCTCCTGGATTGGGCGCGATCAGCAGAATATGCACTCGCCAGAGCTGCTCCAAATCTTCCTGGAATTGTTCCACCTGAAATTGCGCCAGACACTGGCGGCGCAGCGTGCCTGCCTTACCCGAACCATCGTAATCACCATAACGCATCTGAATGACTTTCAGCAATTCGGTATGGTTCCAAAAACCTAAATTTGCCATATCAATGGTCAACAGGGCTACATAAGTGGTTTCCTGCTGAAATTTTTGGGCATTATCCTGTAATGTCTGAAGCCAGTTACGCATATAGGGAATAAAAACTGATACCTTGTCTGCTTCCAGCGCCGCTGATAACAACTGAAACGACCAAGTCTGTTCTGGTTCCAGATGATTTGACGGTGTGCTAAATCTATAATGCTGTGGCTGCATTTCTACCAGTAAATAAGTTTGCCATTGCTTGAACAGCGTTTCGGCAATATTACCCAATGTTGAATGTACGGCCTGATACGTCACTTTTATGGCGGCTATATCATAAGGCTGTTGGTAAATGCAGGTTTGCAGTTGCAGCGTTTGACTGTCTTTGGATTTACCCAGGCGCTTGGTAACTTTTTGCCAATCTACCAGCAAATCATAGATAGCGGGTATATACTCACGATATCCAGTCTGCTCCAGAAATAACACTTTTTCTTTTTGCCACGAAGTTGATTTATCAGCTCTGCCCAGATACACATTTAAGGTCTGCTGCAACAGCTTTTCTGCTTCCGTGTCATTGCCTTGGGCGAGGGCTGCGTCAATCAGCGGACGGCCTTGCGTCCAGTCCTGCTTGAGCAACTGGCGACAATGTTGTAAATGACTGACCTTATCGAAACGCTTGGCATAATTTTGATAAATCAATGACCAGGCATTGTATTTGGAATTCAGGCGTGATTGCCATTCCGTTGTTTCATGATTTTGCTGAAAATAAGCAAAAACTGCACGTTGCATCGCTTCTGTTTGCTTATCGAAAAATTCAATCAGGCTGTCATTATGCCAATTGACCTGAGGTGTGACATCCTCTAGCGCCACAAGGCTTTCCAATAAAAACGCTGTGGGTTGAGCATCGTCTTTGGCACACAGGTAAAGCCACTGAAACATACAATGACTGGTTTGTCTTTCCAGGTAGCAGGGGTCAACGTATTCCATTCCCATCCACTCTGGATAACTTCGTATCGCATCTCCCAATTCCTCCAAAGCATTAAAAAACAGGTTTTCATCTTCAATGCCCAAAGCATAAATAGGTTCCAGTAGTGGAAAAATATCCAGTGCCACGGTTTCCAAATCGGCTGTCAGTTCTTCCCCATCAAAATAAGGTGGCTCCCAGTCCTCTTCCTGACTAATGTATTCACCGTCCTCATCGCCGACTTCATTAATAATATCATTCCATTGCGCCCATACTGCTTTCCATTTTTGCTCTAGTTTCTCATTTGAATACACGTGGCTGGTTTGAATGGATGGATGGTGCGACTGTTACTTCCGGTGGTGATAACAGTTGTTGTAGCGCCATGAGCGTATCGTCTTCAAGCTGCGCCAGCCAATCAGCGTTTTGAATGGATTGCTGCCTAAACAGCACATCTAATAATTCAGCCAGTTGACGTTGGGACAGGGCTTGCAGGAGTTGTTGACCAAAACTACCAGGCATGGACATGGGTTTATGTATCCTCTTTATCAAAGACTATAAATACTAGGAGGCACGGTAATAAAAAATCCGAAAGTGGGCTTATTTCTTCTTCGCCCTAATTTCCTGCCAAATATTACAAAACAAAATACCTTGTTCAATGGCATCATCCAGGGCTTTATGCGTATGTTTTAAATTTTTATCAAACCAATGTTTTGGCATATTCCGCTTAGAACTTCCTCTATATGAGCTTTTCAGCAAGGCCATCGCCAGCGTTTTAATATCCAGCGCGGCATGGGAAAAAGGTCTTTCACCAGTAAAGTTGATCAAGTACCAATATACAAACATAAAGTCATAAGCAGCAGGATAGCCAACAAATACAGGTTTACCAGGAAGAGCTTGCAGCCAGTTCAGGTATTTTTGCATAGCGACATCTGGAGGCTGTAAATTGCTGCGACACGCTTGCCAAGCGACGGGTTGAGACTGCCACCATGTCATAGTATCGGGGTGTTCTGTTGCGCCTGGAAGGGTTTCCAAATTTGCCTCAAAAGTACCATGCATTCTTTTGTCAGCAGTAAATGCGGCAGAAGCAAAACTGAGCATGGAATATGGCCCAGGGATAGGGCCATCAGCTTCGATGTCGGTACTGATATAAATTTCTTCTTTCATATTTTGTTTGTTAACTTAGGCGTGAGGATGAAATAAATACAGAAACTGGGCGCAAGATTTTTATTCATTTTCAAGGCGTGAAAACAGGCGCATAGCAAGCTATGTAACTGTTTTCGGAACGCAGAAAATGGAGAAAAAGACCAGCCAGGTTGCTGAAGTTATAAAATTCTCGCTCCTAAGTGGGTAGTTATAGGCTATTGGGTTTACATAAGCGTGTCAATGTTTAGACCCAGATTGCAAAACAAATATATCCATGCAATGGCGTGCAATCAGTCTTTCTTATAAATCCTGCACCCATCCAAACCACATTTTTTCCCCGCAGTGGCACAGGCAAATTCCAGGGCGGCGGGGAGGCTTTGCTGTCTTAATAAAGCATCAATCATCGCGGCGTTGAAGGTGTCACCCGCACCTAAAGTATCCACCAACCGTTCCGGTGGGTGAGCGTGTGCATGATAGGGCGTTTCTGAATCGGGTTGCAGTCCCCACGCGCCTTGTGAACCCCAGGCGCAGCTTAATATAGCCTGCGGACTTTGCTCGCGTTGCTGCTGCAAAAATTCTGTTGCTTGTTGCGCACCTTGTGCCAAGGCAAATTGTTTGGAAAAAAACAAGACATCAGGCAGTGGAAATAATTGTTCAATGTTATCCCGGGGTTTTTCAATTTCCAGCGATAGCGGAATTTGCGGGAACTGTTGCCGCGCAAACTGGAGCATCTTGAGTGTTTCCAGCACGTTACGCCCCTCAAAGTGCAACCAATCAAACTGACTTAAATCGATTTTCTGAAAGCTGGCAAAATCAAATTCGGGCAAATCCCGGTAATGCTGAATACTGCGTGAGCCATTACGGGTATTTAAGGTGACATAAGACACCGGCATTTTACCTTGGCTTAATACCCGGCACGCGCTGTAATTAATGTGCCAGCGCTCCAGTTCCTGCAAAATTCTCAGGCCATCTGATTCTTGCACATAAACCCCCGCCCAATCACATTGCTGACCGAGTTGGCTTAAAATGGTTAAGGTATTGGTGGCATTGCCGCCGCGCCTAATATCCTGAGATAAAATGCGTATTTCACTGTTCTCCACTGGATAATCAGCAACACGATTAATAATGTCTAAAGTGGCAATCCCCACGCCCAGTATTTTTTTCATGCTTGAATACGCTTGATTACCTATTTTTATGAGCTGCGGCAACCATCCTGAAACTGCGTGTATTCCTCCGGTGCCAGAATTTGGCGAATATCCACATAACTTCCGCTGGGGTAATTTCTCAAGGTACTGACGACCCGTAAAATACGCTGGGCAGCATCATCCGGCTCAGGCATGACCTCAGTACCGCGTGCTGCGCGTATGCGTTGCAAGGCAGGGTATTGTTCGGGATCGGGTTCCACGCATAAATAATCCATCATCTGCGAGTCAATCAGGCCGGGGGCAATCGCGCACAGATGGGTATCTGGTAATTCATGTGCATAAAGATTCATCAACATATTCAGACTGGCTTTAGATAAAGCGTAGGCATTCCAGCCACGACTGCCAGACACTGCGGCACCAGATGAGATGGCGATAATTTGTTTAATTGGCAGGGCGCGCTGATGGAAATAATCCAGAATCACCTTGTTCGCCCACAGATTGATATCCATGACTGGTTGCATATCAGCCAGTGGTGTTTTGTGCAAATCCTGAATTTTACCCAGTATGCCCGCGTTGAGTATCACCAAATCCAATGCATTGATATCTGTCAGCAGCGTATCCAGCGTGGCGGGGATCTGTTCAAAAATACTAAGGTCACAGCGTATATCATGCAATGCAGGCTGTGATATATCGCAACCTTGACGGCTGCAACCATAAACCTGCCAGCCTAAATCCAGATAAGCTTTGCTTAATGCGTGACCTAGCCCCTGACTGTTACCGGTAATGAATAGCTTGTGCTCTTTCATGCCAATCACGCTTTGAAACTTAGGAAGTACTATTGGGAGACAAAAAAAAGGCGCGACGGGCGTCGCGCCAAACCACCATACGAGGTTGCACCAATTCGTTGCCAAAACAAGGGAGGCATGGCAACGACTTGTCTAAAAACAGTTATCGCTCCTGAACGTCTTCGATCATCCTGATCTCTGCTTAAAGACGAAAAGCAATCCAGCTCAAATTGCATTTTTCAGTGCTGCTAAAACGGGGACGAATATCGCAGCAACTGAAAAACACGGTAAAAAACCTGTGCAAGGTTTTTTACTTTGCCCTGACATCCTGTCTGGGAACTGGGGTATATCATAATCAAAAAATATACTAAAAAAAATCCGTAATTCTACTTATTTGAAGAATAATTAATACTTAAAAATAAGCTAATAAATGAATTAAGTGATTGTTTGTAAAGTGCAATAACCTTATCTTCCTGGAATCAGGTAGTTATACGTAAGTGCTTATTTTTTTAATAAAAGTGTATTGGTTTAGAATATTCCTTGTGAACCGAACGTTCATTCTGTAACATGCAGTCATGCAAGCAAGCCACAAACAACGACAACGACCTAGAGGCGAGGCCTTACAGGAAAAAGTCCTGCAAACTGCTTTGGAATTATTTTCTGAACGAGGCTATTTTAATACCTCATTACAAGATATCCGTAAAGCGGCAGATGTCAGTATTGGAGCGATTTATCACCATTTTAAAAATAAAGAAGAGCTGGCAAAGTCCCTTTATGTGAATCTGTTATTACGCATGGAAACTGACATTCAACAGATTCTGGTGCGTGAGACAAATTGTCAGCAACGCTACCGGGAAATTGTGCGTTTCTTATTCCAAATGGCTTTGGATGAACCGAAAACCATGCAGTTTATTTTATCCGCCAAACACCAGGAATATCTGCCAGATGAACCCCCGATTTGTTCATCACGCCCCTTCCGGCTGATGCGACAAGTGCTGGAAGAGGGGATGCAAAATGGTGAAGTGCGCCAAATGGAGGCCTGGGTTGCAACCACGGCCTTATTTGCCGGTGCTTTGAGGATAATGATTTTACACTTGGATGGCGTATTAGAAGCACCGTTAGCAGATTATCTGGAAGAAACGCTGGCATGTGGCTGGCGCGCCGTACACGTTTAGTTTTTTTTGCACTTAAAACCGAACGAATATTCGTTCTTAAACTCAGGAGTATATGATAATGAAATCTTTTTCTCTCTTATTGGTTGGGCCATTGTTATTATTGTTCAGCGCAGTCATGCAAGCTGCTGAAAAGCCCGATGATGCGATGGCCTTAAAAGGGGTCAGCGAAGGTAAGGTTATTTTTGATGTGAATATCAAAGATGCCAAAAAATTGACGCTTTACCTTATGGTGGTTCGTGAAACGATTGATGATTTAAAACGTCAGGGTGTTAAGCCCGATGTCATCCTGGCTTTCCGGGGCTTATCTGTCAAGCTGGTCTCAAAAGATCGGGAAAATGTGGATTTGGCTGAGTTTGGACATTTGGATAAGATCGCAAGCCAGTTGGCTGATTTACAGGAGCAGGGTGCGCGTGTTGAAGTCTGCTCTGTTGCGACACGTTTATTTAATATCAAAAATGATAACTTGTTAGACGGCTTAAAAGCCGTGGGCAATACCTTTGTTTCCTTAACGGGTTATCAAGCCCAGGGTTATGCGAATATTCCGCTTTATTAACACCTAATGCAGGGCTGCGCCCTGCATTAAGGAGTGAGAATTTTATAACTTCAGCAACCTGGCTGGTCTTTTTCTCCATTTTCTACGTTGTAAAAACAGTTACATAGCCTTGCTATGCGCCTGTTTTCACGCCTTGAAAATAAATAAAAATCCTGCGCCCAGTTTCTGTATTTATTTCATCCTCACTCCTAATTAAACAACAAGCTGTAACCCACCCAAAATAATGTCAAGTCCACCAGGATATGAGAAACCCAACTCGCCAGCAGATTAGCATAACGCTGATACAGCAAACTCCAGATAATGCCGCCAAGCGCCACAGTGACTCCAAGCAACCAGCCCCAGAACCAGGGGAAAAACTGCGTGGCGATGACGATATGGTGCGCCGCAAAACTGATGCCTGCCAATACATGCGCCCACACCGATGGCAATAACAAGCTTAAACGTCCAAAGACAAACCAGCGCCAGTAATATTCTTCCAGCAGCGAATGCAGCAAAGAAAAAGCTACGGCAAATAAAATATAGTGCTCCATAACACCCATTTGTATGACTTTTTCACGGATAACAGCAGATTGACCGCGCACCATCTCGCCTAAGGGCGTTTGCATCAAAGCAATAATCAGCAGTGAAATTAACAGGCCGGAGAATAAACCGCTCAATAGGGCTAAGCGATAGGGTTTATCAAACCAGGAAAGACGGGGCAAATCCTGCTGTAAAATCCAATAAAAAGCCAACAGGGGATAGAGCAAAATCAAAACTTTAGTCACGCCATACAGCAGGCGCATTTCTTGTCCGGCATTAAACCAGACAAAATAAAATAAGGCACCAACCAGAGGCAACAGCATTGCAGGTAGCACTGCCCAGAGTATTCGCGTTGAGGAAGGTTGTTTAATCACAATGCTTTACCTGAATTCAGTGTAATTTTACTGTGTCACATTAGTGCTGACAGGCTATTTCGGGCTGGGACTCCATTTACTTTTTTGCTCTCCCAAGATCAAACAGCATAACCTCAGTTAATTTAAAGACTCTCAAAGCCACGCTGCAAATCTGCTTTCAGATCATTAATCGCTTCCAGTCCCACAGAAATTCGCACCAAGCCATCACCGATACCCGCTTGTAAACGCTGTTCCAGCGGTACCCGTCCATGGGTTGTTGTTGCCGGGTGGGTAATAGTGCTTTTGGTATCTCCCAGGTTCGCCGTGATCGAAAAAATGTGGCAATGATCTATCACTTGCCATGCATTATCTTTACCGCCTTTAACATCAAAAGCCAGCATACCGCCACTGCCCAGTTGTTGTTGTTGCGCTAGTTCGTACTGTGGATGCGATGGCAAGCCGGGGTAATACACCCGTTCAACCTGGGGTTGTTGTTCCAGCCAGCTTGCCAGCGCCAAAGCATTTTCACAATGGGCTTTCATCCGTATGCTTAAAGTCTCCAGACCTTTGAGAAAAACCCAGGCATTAAAGGGACTCATGCTGGGGCCTGAGCTGCGTAAAATAGCAAAAATATCATTGAGCAAGGTTTCATCACCAATCACCGCGCCGCCAATACAACGCCCCTGACCATCAAGATATTTAGTTGCAGAATGGATCACCAAATCTGCACCTAACTCAAAAGGTCGCTGTAATACTGGCGTTGCCAGACAATTATCCACTGCCAGCAGACACTGATGATCATGCGCCAAAGTTGCTAAAGCACGAATATCCACCAGTTCCGTTACAGGATTAGATGGTGTTTCCAGAAATAATAAACGGGTATTGTCTTGAATAGCATCCTGCCAGGCAGCGTGATCGGTCAGTGGCACAAAGGTGGTTTCAATCCCCAGTTTGCGCAGTATTTGATCAAACATCACCACGGTGGTGCCAAAAATACTTTGTGAAGCCACCACATGCTCACCCGTTTTCAGCAGGCCAATGACCATACTGAAAATTGCCGCCATGCCGGAAGCTGTTGCAATACAGCGTTGTCCACCTTCCATTGCTGCCAGTCGTTGCTCAAAATTGGCAACGGTGGGGTTGCTAAAACGTGAATAAATATTACCTGGCTCATCACCGGAAAAGCGTGCCGCCGCTTGTGCTGCGCTGTTAAAAACATAACTGGAAGTCAGGAACATGGCTTCGCTGTGTTCATTTTCCAAAGTTCTGTTCTGTCCCGTGCGCACGGCATGGGTTTCCAATTCATAATCATTATTCATATATCTTCTCTTTTATGCGCCTTAAAGTCATTGTGAAGCTTTTGCATAAGTTCAGTTATATGTTATTTTTTAATAAAAAGCCAAAGGAAATAAATGATGTTACGATAAATGTTTATTTCGGTAAGCTGACACCGAATTCAGTTCAGTTACCAATACTCCCGTATCCACTCACCGAGTACCGGAATGCTCAATTGCCCACACTCGGTGATGAGTAGATGGCGATGCAAACAACGTTTGCTGGTTTTATCCAGTTTTATTTTTTCGCCATGTGCCAGTTGTTCAAGGATGGTTTTCCCCGCAGGATTCAGGTTTTGCATGGTGTTACGGAAATAATACGTGGCTTCATCCAGCACCCGTTCTTCTACTTGCAGCACATCATCCAGCGTTGCCTGTTTGCGCGATTGCTCATTAAGGTTCTGCACCAGATAAGAGGCATAAAGTTGTAATAAATAAGGTTGCCCTCCTGTGCGCTTAATCACTGCAACTGCGACAGCTTTGGGAATGGTGTGGGGTGGAAAGCCCACCACCGGACGCATTAATAATTCCAGGGCGGTGCGTGCTTCAAGATAACCGATACGGATCTCCTGAACATTAATAAAATGATCATTCCAGATGTTGTCCAGCGTTTCAAAAGATGCCACGCCGGAAATCAGGATACGTAAATTGCGCCGATGTTGAATAGTGGCGCGAAATAAGCCCATCAGTTGCAGTAACTGACGGCGATTCCCGGAAAACAGCGTTTCCAGTCGTTCAAATTCATCAAAACATAATAAAATTTGCTGAGTTCCCGCTAACTGGTTAATCTGATCCAGCCACTGGGCAACAAGCTGTAACGGCGAACTTACCGGCAAGGGGGGTAACGGCGGCAGTTGCATACGCCGTTCTTTTTCGGCTTGTTGGCAGACCCGGTGCGCTAAGGCCTGAAAAAAAGCACTGGGTGAATCAATCGGATTATCCTGTAAATCAAAAAATACACATAAGGTATCCGGCAACAAGGCAGGGAGCATTTTCAGCAATGAGGTTTTGCCACAACGCCTGGGGCCTAATAAGGCAATAGAGCGACTTTGACGCTTATCAGATAATAATTTTTCCAGTTTGATAATCAGCTTGGCGCGGCCTTTAAAGACTTCATGGCCTTCTTCCGGGGTCAAGGGTTCGCCTGCGCGGAAAGGGTTGGGAATTTCTTGTTGAATCTGCGCCTGGTTTTTTTGACGCATACGTTTAATGGTTTGATGCCAGAGTGTCAATTTCATATGTAATGCATAAGCCAGTGGAGAAGAGTCAGTGACCAGAGAATTGCACAGGGCATTCACAGTATTTTGCGCCTGTGCAAGATGTTGCAAACGGTGATAGGCATAATGCGCAATATGCGCAGCTTGTAAATAACGCCCGATTTCACTAACGCTTAATAAAATGCTGTTAGCATTAGCAGGCACACCAACCAATCTGGGCAGCCAACAACCATTGAGCTGTGCCAAATCTACAAACTGACCATTTTGCATTAATTCATCCAGTTCCTGGGCTTGTAATTTTGCCAGCGCATGTTTGCCATGCTGATATTGCCCTGGTGATAACTGCGTAGTTTTAATCACCTGTTTTGCCAGTATGGGGCGTTGCTTGGCATTCAATAGAATATGCCGATCAATTTGTGGTAACGGCAAAAAGCTGAGATGGTCATATAATACCGGGGACAGATGCAATGTACTCAGGCCAAACCAACGTTGCAGACCGTAGACTAAAGAGGCCCACAAGTATTCCAGCAGCCAGATGGGAAAACGCAGGCGCATCAGGATATAACAGATGCCACTCATCATCGCGCCAATTAAAAACGGATGGCTGAAACTCTTATGGATTTCAAAATCAATGGCAAGGTGATGGATACGAAAATGTGCCAACGCAAAAACCAGCCCGAATAAACTGCCAATAAGCAGCCCCCGCAGCAATATGATTGTAAAATTACAGCAACGCCGATAATTAAACACATGCACCGGGCCATCAATAAAGCCTAATACCAAGCCAGCAATGCCCCCCGCCAGATAGATTTCAGCCAAATAAAAAGTAGGTCTGTCCAGTAAGCTTGCCGGGTATTCCAGCATACTCATAAAAATACCGCCCACCACCACAAACAAGATATTTAACATCAGCGCAGTGAGTACGCCATGAAACAACATCACCAGTGGTGTCAGTGCAAACCCCACCAATAAACCATAAAAGCAGTCATGTACGCTTAATGCTGAGCCAATGATTGCATGGCTGAACCAAGCCAATACCCACCAGCAAATACCAGCAAACAGTGGCGTGACACAAAATAAGGTAGCAAGTAACAGCAACAGGTAACGGCGATATGGTAGCTGAGCCTGAACCGGCAGTGAGTAGATTTTTAACAGCGAAATATCAGGGTTTTCCACCCCCAGCACTTGTAAATGTCGGCTCAATAGCATCGGCTGCATCCATAATTGCCAGATAAATAACGCTAAACTGGGCCAGGCCTGTAATGACATTTTGTCTCGCTGCTGCTTTGGTTTTTTAACCTGTTTTTGAGCTTTAGTCGCCTTGCCAGGAGCTTGTCCGAGAACAGAGGCCGTAGCGAGGGGAAGCTGGCTTGAGGTAGATTTTTTCATTATTTGAGGCAAATATTTGTTTAAAGTTCCTGCTCTAACCATTCTCTTAAAACCTGTCCGAATAATTGTCCGCTATCAGTGACTAAACCGCGCAGACGTAAGCTGCGCCGTTTTACCGCCCGCCCATCCAAACTATTTTTTAATATTTGCTGCTCAGTCGTAGTCAAGCTATTCCAGATTTGGCGTAAATGGCGGCGGGTATCGTCATAAACCTGATCCAGCACCGTTTCAATGGCAATTTGTTTTTTGCGCGCCTGCCACAAATTCGCACCAAACAACTTGAGATAATAAGGATGGCGTCCAGCCCATAAGGATAAAATTTCTTCATCCTGCCTCTCCATCACTCCCACTCCAAGTTGCCAAATTATGGCTGCTGCATTTTCATCCAGTAGCCCTAAACGAATAATCTCCAGGCGTGCTTCCAGGGGCGAGACGGTTTCTACCGGGTGGTTATCTGCTTTGATCAAATCCAAATCCTGACTGGAAGCAAATACCAATACCAGCTTGTACAACATACCCCGCAAGCGTTCAAAAAAGCGCAGCGGGAAACGCTGAAAACAGCCTTCTGCATCATCAATTAATAACAAAGGTGCTTGCTGCCCCTGCGTATTCTGTGCAGCCCAATGTGCCAGCACATTTGCGGCTCGATCAGCTTCATTTTCACTACTGATGCCGGTGATGGCTTCCACAAAATGTTGTACCGAACGACTCTCATGCCCCAGACCACTGAGTTTTACCACCTTGCGACCCTGTCCACTGTAGAGGTTTTCCAGCGCATTTAAAAATGAGCTTTTACCAATCAAGTGATCACCAACCAGAGAAATACTGTGCTGCTCTTCAATGGCTTGATATGCTCGCATCAATTCCTGTTCCCGCCCGATAAAATGTGTGGCTGTAACCGGGTTCCAATAATCATAAGGATTACCGGGCAATACGATAGCCTCTGCTTTTGCCCCCACCGGCAAAGGCACTGATAATTCCGGGGGGGCTAGCGGGGGCGGTTGTGATTGGGTTGCTGAATTTGCCGCGCAAGCTGGCGTATACCCTGTGCAATATTGACAAATGCCCGATCCTGATTAGCCCATTCCGTCACCGGCTTAAATCCGGTGGGCAAACCCTGTAAAACCATAAACGGTGCATCGGTACTGTCCACCGGACGCAGTGCAATTGGCACCACCCGCGCCGTGCCTGCGTGGTGGCGTTGCAATGCCCGTTTCATCTCAATGTCATAACAATAATCAGAAAACAAAAAATCCGGGCTGATTAATAATAAAATGATTTGAGCAGATTCCAGTTGTTGTTTGATATCGGTCTCCCACAACATCCCCGCCTCAATCATTCGATCATGCCAGACACGAATGATACCCATACGCTGCAACAACTTGAGATGTTTTTCCAGGTATTGTCGATAAGCTTCATCTTCATGAGAGTAAGAATAAAACAAGCTGACACCACTGTGGGTTGATTTTGTTTTATTCAAATGAAGTGAATCCGTTGCAGTTGGCGTATCCGTTAAACTAAGCGGGGACACAGTGGTAATCGCGGCAGACATGCATTAAGTTCCCTGATTTCAATCACAAAGAAACTTAAATATACGCTGTTGCGAAATCGGAAATGCGTCAGGCAAGCTGCAAAATGATGAATTCTAGTGGATAACAGAGTATGGAGTCTTGAGCTTTCTTATATAAGCCTGATTTTAATCAAAAAATTTTAATTTTATGTTTTTTATTAAAAGCTTAGCATGGTATAAAACTCGGTTTTGGTGCTTTTGGTAGTGAAATAAGTTTGCATTATATCCAAGTTATAGTCATTATTGATGTGAGTCAAATGACACACTTGTGTATACTGATACACTGCGATTTTAGTTATTTTTACCGTGGACACTTTTTCTTCAAGAAGGGGGATGAACAATGAAAATAAGGCAATTGGCGCTGGTTGGCGGCGTGACTCTGGCTCTGGGTAGTCAGTTCACATCTGCGGCTAGTTTGGATGATGTGATGAAAGCGCGTGGTTTGACACACAAAGATGTGTTAGCTGCGGCAAAAACCTACGTACCAACCGGGAAACGTGATGAATATCTGGCTTTCAGCTCTGGCGGGCAAAGTGGTCAGGTAATCGTTTACGGCGTTCCTTCAATGCGTATTCTGAAATATATCGGGGTTTTCACACCTGAGCCTTGGCAGGGTTATGGCTTTGATGAAGAATCCAAAGCGGTTCTGGCACAGGGTAATATTCAGGGTAAATCCATTACTTATGGTGATACCCATCACCCGGCTTTCACTGAAACCAAAGGTGAATATGACGGGCGTTATCTGTTTATTAATGATAAAGCCAATCCGCGTGTTGCAGTGATTGATCTGCACGATTTTGAAACCAAACAAATCGTAGCCAATCCACTGTATAAATCTGCTCACGGTGGTGCATTTGTCACGGAAAACAGTGAGTATGTCATTGAAGCAGCACAGTATCCCACACCTTTTGAAAATGAATTTGTGCCACTGGAAGAATTTAATGATAAATACCGTGGTGGGGTAACTTATTGGAAGTTTGACAATAAAAAAGGTCGTATTGATCAGGAAAACTCCTTTACGGTAGAACTGCCTCCTTATAGTCAGGATTTGTCAGACGCGGGTAAAGGTCCAAGTCATGGCTGGTCATTTACTAACTCATTCTGTTCCGAGCGTTATGTAGGCGGGATTGAAAGAGGCCGTCCACCTTTTGAAGCAGGTTGTTCCGCTAAGGACACCGACTTTTTGCACATGATTAACTGGCAAAAAGGCGAAGAAGTTGTTAAAGCCGGTAAAGCGAAAAAAATCAATGGTATGAATGTAATCAGCATGGAAACTGCGGTTGCTGAAAACATGTTATACCTGATTCCTGAGCCAAAAAGCCCACATGGTGTAGATGTCACGCCAGATGGTAAAAAAATCATTATCTCCGGTAAACTGGATTCCCATACCTGGGTTTATAGTTTCGATAAGTTAATGGCAGCCATTAAGGCAGGTAACTTTAAAGAAAAAGATCCTTACGGGATTCCGATTCTGAACATGAAAGATACCCTGCACACCCAGGTTCAACTAGGCTTAGGGCCACTGCATACCCAAATGGATGCTAAACCTTGTATCGCTTTCACTTCTCTGTATGTTGATTCCATGATTGCCAAGTGGGACTATTGTGAAGGTAAGGTACTGGATAAAGTTTCCATTCACTATAATGTGGGTCACTTAGTTTCCATGGAAGGTGACTCCGTTTCTCCTGACGGCAAGTACCTGATATCTCTGAATAAATTGGCTATCGACCGATTTAATCCTGTTGGCCCATTGCATCCACAAAATCACCAATTGATCGATATCAAAGGCGACAAGATGGAATTGCTTTATGATATGCCTGTGCCATTGGGCGAACCCCATTACGTGGTTGCGATTAAAGCGGATAAGTTAAAACCAGTCATTCGTTATAAATCTGGTTGGAACAGTCGTGAAGATAAACGTTCACCCTTTAAGACCCGCGCTGGTCGTGAAAAAACCGTGGTCACACCGGGTAAGGTTGAAGTTTTTGGTACCACGATTCGCTCGCACATTACGCCAGAAATTATCGAAGTTACCGAAGGTGATGAAGTCACGATTCACTTAACCAACTTGGAACGTGCACAGGATGAAACCCACGGTTTCGCCATGTACGGACAAAACGTGAACCTGTCGATTGAACCGGGTAAAACAGTAACTGCGAAATTTGTTGCGGATAAAGCCGGGGTATATCCTTATTATTGCACTGAGTTCTGCTCTGCGCTGCATCTGGAAATGGAAGGTTATCTGCTGGTTAAACCTAAAGGTTATCAAGCCACAGAAGTTAAAGCCCAAGAAGGTGCAACTTATACCGAAGCAGACTATAATAAGCAGGTTAAAACCAATATTGAAACCCAGGCAGTGATTGATTCTGTGGTTGGCTTTATCACCAGTCACAATTATCAGGACTTCCCACCGGTTGTAGCTTTGGTTGAAGATGCTACTGACCAGTTGGGTTTTGCCAAGGAAGCTAAAGAGAAATCTGAAGCAGCCGCAGCGAAAAAAGACTGGCAAAATGGCGCATTGTGGGCAAACCAATGGTGGCAATATCAGGTGAAAGCCGCTGATATTGGCTTGCGCGCTAAAACTTATCTGGAACAGCATGATGCTGTAAAAGTTAAGTAATCGCTAAACGGCAGAAGATAAAGACAGCGTTCTGACTCTATCTGCCATGTTAAGAACTGCCATACCCACTTTTGTGGGTATGGCAGTGGTTATTTAAATGCTCTAAGTTAATTGCTGCCGGGATGTCATCCGGCTTTAGCATTTACCGAGGCAATATAAAACGGAGATCAAGATGAATTTTAAATACATAGTCTTATCATTAGGCTTGATTGGCATGGTCAGCGCGCATCCGGTGATTGCCGAAGATGGTGCAACATTGTTTAAGAAAAAAACCTGTTTTTCCTGTCATGGTAAAGATGCAAATACACCCCTGCTGCCTAATTACCCCAGATTAGCCGGACAAAATGCAGACTATGCCCTGGCACAAATGAAAGACATCAAGTCGGGCGTACGCAATAATGGGCAAACAGCGGGAATGAAAGGCGTGATGCATTTGGTCAATGATGAAGAAATGAAAGCAATCGCTGATTGGTTAGCTGGCTTAAAGTAAACTGAATTCGATATTTTAACGTAAAATATTTTATGTTGAATTTCAAAATACAGTCATAACAAGGAAACGTATTTATGAAGCATTTATTTAATATCGGTCTCTTCACCGCTGCACTATTTGCAGTAGGTTCAGTGCACGCAGCAGGGCACGGCGCAGCACCAGCCAAGCCTGCTGATGGCAAGGCACCTGCGGGCTGGAATCAGAACCTGAGTGATGAGGAAAGTGAACAATATCAGGCGATGAATTTACCAACCAGCAGAGAAAATGGTATTGAAGTCTATGAAGTGTGTTCTGCCTGTCATTTGACCGAAGGCTGGGGCATGACCGATGGTACTTTCCCACAACTTGCCGGACAACATCGTAGCGTACTGGTAAAACAATTAGCAGATATTCGTGCCTTAAACCGTGATAACCCAACCATGTATCCTTTTGCCAAAAAAGAATCCATTGGTGGTGTTCAGGAAATGGCTGATGTCACGGAATATATTGCCAAATTACCCATGAATCCTAACAATGGCGTGGGTGCGGGTGATAATCTTGCACATGGTGAAAAACTGTATAAAGATAATTGTGTGAAATGCCACGGTGAAAATGGTGAAGGCATGGCGGATAAATATTATCCCCGTATTCATGGTCAGCATTACAAATACATGCTGCGCCAGTTTGAATGGATTCGTGATGGTAAACGCCGTAATGCCAACCCAGATATGGTCAAACAAATTAAAGGTTTCAGTGATGCCGATATGGCCGCTGTGATTGATTACGTATCCCGGGTAAAACCACCTAAGGAAATGGTGGCTGAGTCTCCTGATTGGCAGAATCCTGATTACGATTAATTAACTTGAGTTTGACGCAGGCTTCTTTCAGTGCTTATGGTGCTGAAAACCGCCTCCGTCTCAGGCTAATGTTTATGTTCGGGTGCTGGTTTGTAACCTGTACCCGAACGTTTCTAGCTTGTTTAGAATTACTGAAATGTTTGAATCTGGGTTGCAAACCCAGGCCCGCATAGTAACCAATGTCCCCTCATTCTCAATTTAAGGGGAATTATTATCATCCGAGCTTACAACTTAAGCGAGTACATTCAATAAAGCCGATTTATTCGGTAAGAATCAATATAAATTATAGAAGAAGTCCCTTTAAAATCTTTTTAAAATGAAATTCTAGATCCGTGCTATAAGCAATTAACTACTTCTGACTCTGAGTCTTATTTTATGAATAAATTACTGCTATCCCGTATTCTGACTGTCACTGCGGTTGCTTTTTTAATCGCCGTATTTTTTGCGCCGACTTGGTGGGTCTCCCTGAAAGCACCGAATTATCCACCGGAATCCTTTCCCGAAGGTGTACGCATTCATTTCCACATGAATGGTGTCTTTAATGGCTGCCCTCTGCGCCAATCTGAAGAACTTCATATTGATGAAGCTTTAGATTGCGTACATGAAATGAATACCATTAATCATTATGTAGGCATGTACCCTATCGCCTCAGCCGCGCCGGTTGAGCGGGCTTTCTCCCCCATGCTGGTCAGCCTGCTGATATTGATGCTGCTGGTGTTTATGATGCCGGGAAAAAAATCTCAGTTTATAATTTTAGGTATAGGTGCAGCCACGATTAGTACTTGGTTGTTGGTCGCCTTATTTACCGAAGGCGGCATCATGTTTACTTCCGATGGCTATCGTCAGGCATTGATGACATCAATGGATCTGGATGCTGATGAGATCAAAGGCTGGAGTCTGCATTTTGCCATGCTGGAGGGCTATCGGGACAGTTTGGGGGCTTATTTCCGTAATCCGGTTGAAATTGAACCCAGAGTGGCGATGCTTTCCCAGGCGGCTTATGTGATTGCCGCTGCGTTGATTGTTGCCATGCTGGTATTAATTATCGGGCTTTGGAAAATGCGTAACTTTTTTTATTGGTTGCTGATTATCATTCCTATTTTACTGCCGGTATTTTTTATACTCGATTATGCAGCTTGGCTGTGGTGGTACGGTCATACACTCAATGATATGGCAGCTTTCAGTATTAAACCGTTTATGCCAACCGTATTTGGTGATGGCAAGGTCGCACAGTTCAGCACCCACTCTTATCCACATTATGGGTTTGCTTTGATGTTAGCCTCATCTTTCAGCTTAGGATTGGCGGCTTTATTGAGACGAAAACAATTGCGTGAGGAAGCCAGTTAAGTGCTGAAATATGTAAAAACAATGGTCTTAAGCCTGCTGATTACACAGGCTTTCCCAGCCATGGCCTTTGATTTAGACAATGCCGAAGAAATTCACGAAGTCTGTGCCTCCTGTCACGGGGAGTTTTCCCAGGGCGGGAAACAGGGTGAATATCCTCGTCTGGCAGGACTTTCGGCAGAATTTATTGCTGAGCAATTACGTTTATTCCAAGGCCGGGTGCGGCAAAATATGCCGATGTTGCCGCACACCGAGGAGCGGGAACTGCCTGAGGAAGATATTCTGGATATTTCTGCTTATATCACAGAAATTAAGCTGGAAACCAAGCTGCCCCTCCTGGATGAAACTAAAAAAATTGATGCCTTTCAGCGGCTGATGGCCGCTAAAAAGATATTAAATATCGCCAGAGCAGAGGGTGATGCTAAAGCGGGTGAAAAACGCTATAACCAGGAGTGTCGTTCCTGTCATGGTAATAAAGGCTGGGGAAAAGAGACTGTTCCCATGCTGGCAGGCCAATATACTAATTACTTATGGCGTCAGGTTGCCAAGTATCGCAAGGGCCTGCGGATTCATGATAAAGATGAACCCGATGAGGAATTGTTAAAAGATTTCACTGACAGTGAGTTACAGGATATTTTTGCTTATCTTTCCATTGTGGATGATGAATAAATGCAACGCATCTTTATTTTATGGGGTCTATGTTTACTGACGACAGCCGCAAACGCCGCTTATCCGTCATTACAGCCCCTGATAGAAAAAGCCGAGCCTAACAGTACGCTGTTAATTCCGCCCGGTACCTATGCTGGCCCGGTGATGTTGGACTTCCCTATCACCCTGGACGGACAAAACCAGGTTATCATTGATGGTGGTGGTGAAGAATCGGTGATTTATATCGATACTGATGGCGCGCAAGTGCGCAATCTACACCTAACCAACTCCGGTGACTCTCATAACGATCTGGACTCCTGCGTTCAGGTGCGCGGAAATTTTAATATTATTAAAGATAATATTCTGGATAACTGCCTGTTTGGCGTGGACTTACAGCAATCTAATTCCAATATCGTCAGACGTAACAAAATCAGTTCCCTTGATGTTGAACTAGGTTTGCGCGGTGATGCTGTACGGCTTTGGTACAGCAAAAATAACAAAATCACTCATAATGAGATCACTGATTCCCGTGATACCGTAGTCTGGTATTCAGAAGGCAACCAAATTACCCACAATAGCGCCACCCGCGGACGCTATTCACTGCATTTTATGTATTCCCGTTACAATCTGGTGGAGCATAATAACTACTACAATAATGCCGTGGGTATATTTTTGATGTATAGCGATGATGTGGTGGTGCGGCATAACAGCATCAGCCATGCTGCTGGCGTAACCGGCATGGGCATTGGTTTCAAGGAAAGCAGCAATGTCACCGTTGCGCATAACAAATTACTGTATAACGCGGTGGGTATTTATCTGGATGTTTCACCTTACCAACCCGATACCATCAACCAGATTCATCATAATAAAATTGCTTACAATGGCATTGCCATCCAGTTCCATAATGACTGGACAGGTAATGTTTTAAAGAAAAATGTTTTTCAGGGTAACTTGTTACAGGTTTCCGTTCACGGCGCATTTACCGCTAAACGTAATGTCTGGCAAGGTAATTACTGGGATGATTACCAGGGATTTGATCGTGATCAGGATGGCATTGGCGATACGCCTTATGAACTTTATGCCTATGCTGACAGAATCTGGATGGATAAGCCTCACGCCCAGTTTTTTAAAGGTTCACCGGTATTGGAAGTGTTGGATTTTCTGGAACGTCTGGCACCTTTTACTGAACCTGCGCTGGTCTTGCGGGATAGCAAACCCGTTATGCAACTGAACACAATTAAGGATGATGACGTGGATAACAAAGCCAAGCTTACTGCCAAAGGCATAGAGGGTCAGTGATGGACAAGCCGCAACGTCCCAAGAAAAAAAATCCTACCCGGAAAAAGCAAAGCCGCAGACGTTTTTTACGCTCGCTGGCGCTGGGTGGCGGTACTATTGGTGTCTCCATGCTGGGTTTGATTCCAGTTTATCAGGCACAGGCCAACCCACGTTTACGCCCACCGGGAGCCTTGGCAGAAAAAGACTTTCTGGCATCTTGTATCAAATGTGGACAATGTGTGCAGGTTTGCCCGGTATACGCCATCAAACTGGCAGATATCAATGATGGCTTTGGTATCGGTGTACCGTATATTGATGCCCGCGCCCAGGCCTGTGATTTTTCCTGTGACGCCGTGCAATGCGTATTAGCCTGCCCCACCGGTTCCTTGTCCCATGATATTGATAAAAAAGAACAAGTGCGCATGGGTATTGCGCGTCTGGACAGACCCAAAGACTGTCTGGCAGTGCAAGGCAAAGGCTTTAAAGGGCTGGCACGGGGTCAGGATTATGACGGGCACTTGCGTTATGAAGAAATTGACCGCTGGAACCCCATTGCAGTCAGCGAACACCCTTATGATTTACCCATCTGTGATCTCTGCGTGCGGCAATGCCCGATAGAAGGCGCTATCAGCTTGCAACCACTGACTAAAGATGAAAATGATAAACGTCAAATTCCAGTGGTACATGAAACCTGCGTCGGCTGCGGTGTGTGTGAAATGATTTGCCCCACTGAACCCGCATCTATTGTCATTGATGAACGTAAAACCTGGGAGCAGACATGAAAAACCTGATTGAATCCCTGCTGGTCTTATTTGGCAAAAAACCCCGTCGTTATTTGCCTGAACAACAAACACCTGAAGTCAAGGTCATTCATCAATACAAACGCAGTCAAAAACTAACTAGAGAAATGCTGGAAACAGTTGAGCAAGCGCATCTGGAATCCGGCAAACGCCACCGCTGGCGCAATCGCCGCTGGCTTACGTTGATTGCAGTCAATTTATTATTTGTCGTGTCTTTTCAACTGGATATTCAGATTCTGGAAGGTGCATTAACCGCATCGCGGTTTATCGGCTTTCACATGGCGGATTTGAACTCAGCCTTGCAGGTCATGCTGGCATTTAAACAGGTACTGATTAATTTGCTGATTGGCACGGTTACGGTGTTTCTGATGTGGCTGTTATTGGGTGGCAGAACTTTTTGTTCCTGGGTCTGCCCCTACCACCTGGTATCAGAATGGGCGGAAAAAATTCACCTAAAGCTCGCTGCAAAAAAACTGGTGAAAGACCATGCCTTTCATCGTGGTACCCGCACTGTTTTATATTTGATTTTTGCCCTGCTGGCTGTAGTGACAGGCTATACCGTATTTGAAACCATTAACCCTGTCGGCATACTCAGCCGCGCCCTGATTTACGGCGGCAGTCTGGCCTTGTTGTGGGTGGCGTTTTTGCTGGTGATTGAAATTTTTTATTCACGCCGCGCCTGGTGTCGTTATGCCTGTCCGGTGGGTATGACCTATGGCATTGTCGGTGCTTTTTCACCGCTGCAAGTCACTTATAATGTCAAAGACTGTCAGCATGAAGGTGAGTGTATTAAAGTGTGTTTGGTACCCCATGTGCTGGAATGTATTAAAAAAGGCCGCGCTCAGGGCGTTGAAGTTGGCCTGGGCGCTGATTGCACCCGTTGTGGTATGTGTATTGATACCTGCCCGACAGGATCCCTGCGTTTTGATGTGAAAGGATTGAATAAATTATTATGATACTATTTGAAAATGTCATTAAAAAATTCAATCGCATCCAGGTGTTGGATGATATTAACCTGCATATAGAGCAGGGCGAAAAAATTGCCCTGATTGGCTCTAATGGTGCGGGTAAAACCACGCTGATTCGTTGTCTGCTGGGGGAATATAATCATCAGGGCAGTATTAAAGTTAAAAATATCCCCACCCGCAAACAACGCCAACAGATACTCAGTGAAATTGGCTTCGTACCGCAACTCCCCCCGCCCTTAAAAATGCCGGTGGGACAACTGATTCATTTTGCCGCCGAACTTTGTCACAGCGATCCGCAGCGCATGAAAGACGTAGCAGAGCGCCTGGGGCTGGATTTAGGGCAACTCTGGAAACGCCCTTTTATTAAATTATCAGGCGGTCAAAAACAAAAATTATTAATTGCCATTGCCTTGGGGCGAGACAGCCGTATTCTGATTCTGGATGAACCTGCCGCCAATCTTGATCCCGCAGCGCGGCAGTTATTCTTTGAGCTGCTCAGCGAATATCCTGAAGATACAGTGATGCTCATTTCCAGCCATCGTCTGGATGAAGTCGCCGCTTTGGTTAACCGGGTGGTGGAAATGGATCAGGGCAAAGTCGTTTTAGATGACCGCGTTGCTGACAGTGTCGCACTGAACAGTCGTCTGGCTTGCAGCATCAGGCTGACGCGACATGAAACTGCTTTTTTTGCCACCTTGGAAACTTGGGGCTTTACCCACGACGACGATTCTCTGCAATGGACAGGACAAGTATCCGGTGCTGATCGTCTGAGATTTCTGGGTATGTTATCACGCTATGCAGGATTGCTGGCGGCTATCAACATGGAGGAAATAAACCAATGAAATCAGTTCATTTATTATTGACAAGCTGCTTGTTCTTAGTGCTATTTGTCACCGGCTGTAGTGACAGGGCACAAACCGGCCCGGAAAAAATTCACTGGGATAGAGATGCCTGCGAACGTTGTCGCATGGTGGTCAGTGATCGGAATTTCACTGCCCAACTACGCGGCGGCCCGGATCATAAAATCTTTAAATTTGACGATTTAGGCTGCGCCCTGCACTGGCTGAAAAAACAGTCCTGGGCTGAAGATAAAAAAACTGAAATCTGGGTGACGGATTATCAAACTGGCGAATGGCTGGATGCGTATAAAGCTTTCTATGTGGGCGGCCTGACCACGCCGATGGATTATGACTTGGGCGCAATCGCTAAAGCTGTGGAAGGCGCAATTGATTTTAGCAAAGCCAAGGCACAGATTCTGGCAACAAAGCATTCACATGGCGGGCATTGATGGTTGCCGTTTACCTCGTTCCCAATCTCCAGATTGGGAACGCAGGCCACGCAAGCTGGAGCTTGTAAGGTAGGCGTTACCAAGCAGAGAGGCTATAAAAGAACCCTGAAAGCAGGCTATTTTTGAATCGTAAGTTATTGATTTTACATTTCACAAAATACTAAAATTGAAGTTCTTTTACAGGCTCAGAGCTTGGTAACGAGAGAAATCCTGCAAAGCAACGCAGTTGCTTTGTGAGAGAAATAATGGCATGAATGCAGAGAAATAATGGTGTGAATGCCAGGAGAATTCATGGCATTTGCATGGAATCCACAAAAAGCACAAAGCAACCTGAAAAAACATGGTGTATCCTTTGAAGAGGCACAAACGGTATTTGATGACCTGCTGTATTTAGATTTTTATGATCCTGATCATTCAGAAGATGAACATCGTTACCTGATTATTGGACGATCCAATAGGCATAGATTACTAATTGTTGCTTATACAGAACGCGAAGAAATATGCCGTCTAATCAGTGCAAGAGAAACTACACGAAAGGAACAGGCTGCTTATGAACACGGCTAATACTGAAATGGATGATGATTTGCGAGAAGAGTACGATTTGAGCCAATTGCGGCTCAGAAAAACTGGTTCTGGCAGGAAGGCTTTTCAGGGCGTGGATGTCCACCTAGATCCAGACGTAGCAGAAATGTTTCCTAGTTCTGAGGCCGTCAATGAAGCACTGCGCTTTTTGATACGTATTACCCGGCACAAAACAGTGGGATAGAATATTTTTGTCGATTTCAAAGTGGATGAGGTTTAACCTCTGATGAATACGAAAACTTATTATCTATAATCAGTTTGGAAGATAAAGATAGTAATCACTTTGATTCAAAATATTCCAGTACTATTGTTACTGATAAGCCTCTAATTAAAAAAGAAATACTAGTTTCTTCTGAAGAAAATACTTCCACAGGAAAAATATTAAATACCGAAGCCACCAATTTCCAATTTAGAATATCAATGTTAGCGCGGTAGGGTGTATAAGCGTAGCGCCATACACCGCATGAAAAACCAAAATGACGGATGGCGCTACACTTATCCGTCCTACTTGCTACAAAAGCCCAGACCCGCAGGGTTAATTGTTATATTTCATCAGGCAACTCCTTAAAACTCTTTTTCTTAATATTCTGCTGCTGCATTTGTTCGCGAATCGCTTGTGACTCCCTATACTGTCGCGCCTCAGCCATTTCTATAAACTCGGCATCCACAGATATTTTTTTAGCTACAGTTTCTATTTCACTCAGCGACACATTAAAAAACTCTTTTCGGTTATTAACCAGATTAAGACGCTTACTATCAAAAGCTTTATGCAGCTCCTTTTCCAAGGCGGGAGCATTTTCAGTGTGTATCATCGCGTGAACATCAAAGATAAACGGAACACTGGCATCACCCAACTCCTTTACCCTGTCAAGCGGTTCAAGCCTTCTTGTCATGCCGATTTTATAAACATTATCTCCAAATGAACCAATATTTGATATGATGTACACATGACCAAGCTTTGTCTGTTGCGCCATAGACTTCGCCCTTTCATTTTTTGCATGAGCCTCGGCAAGCTCTGTGTCTAATTGAGCAATTTGCTCATTAAGCAGCAATTCCCGGTCAGCATAAAATGAGTTAAAATATAGGAAAAATAGACACCATAAAAGATAGAATTATGCCAAAAGCCTTACCTCCAATTCCGTCATACGATGATATTCAGGCATCTTCATGCC
>NZ_JAUCGJ010000056.1 GCF_030378065.1 Candidatus Venteria ishoeyi
TTTTTTATAATCCTGTAAAATAACACCTAAAGAACAGGTGAGGGACTTAAAAATGTACTCTATTTATAAAATGCAGGCAGATGAACTAAATAAGGATTTTTTGGATACATTAAAAACTTTATTTAAGCACAAACAGATTGAAATCGTAATCAGCGAAGCGGAACAGGTGGAAGAGAACGAGACGAATTATCTTTTGCACAACGCCAACAACTGTGAACACTTAATGAAGGCTTTGGAAAATATTGCGCAGAAGAAGAATCTTGTCTCTTTCGATATCGACGACCTGACATGAAAGTTGCCTTTGAAAAGAGTGCTTTTGAGGATTTTAACAAGTGGGCATCTGATAATAAAAAAATTCACAAACGCATTATCACTTTGATTACTGATATTTTACGCAGTCCTTATGCAGGTATTGGTAAACCGGAAGCGTTAAAACATGAATTACAGGGTTTTTGGTCAAGGCGAATCACTGAAGAACATCGCCTGGTTTATAAAATTGAAGGTTAAAAAGTGATTATTGCAGCCTGTAAATATCATTACCACTAATTGCCTATCCCGTAGCAGCGTCATGCTAACCGTTCAGCGCGGTAGGGCGCATAAGCGGTAGCGTCATGCGCCGTATGGATAGCAAAATGAACGAGGTAAAAAAGTATCTTGAATTCTGTTCAGACGCGTTGACCGCTGAGGCCGTTGCAGGCTTGTGGAGACGTAGCACTGCTACGTCTCTACGTGATTGAAACTTAAAAAACCGCCATCAGGCGGTTTTTTAATTGCAAGCCTCGTCTGGCGTGTTAAAATTCCACAATGACACGCAACGATTATCAAACCCTCAATCAAAAATTCCCCTGATTCCATTATTCCCATTTAAATTCATCCAAATGTTTTTAACTGCAACACAAATACTGAATTCCAAGGCGCTACCGGCATGAGTGTAAGATTCAGATTTATTCATTGACACCCGCAATCAACCCGCACAGCACAGAGAAGCAAACATGGCACTAAACGATATTGAAGAAATTATTGAAGACATTCGTCTTGGCAAAATGGTCATCCTGATGGATGATGAGGATCGCGAAAATGAAGGCGATCTGATTATGGCAGCCAGCGCGGTGCGCCCGGAGGATATTAACTTCATGGCGCGTTACGGGCGCGGCTTGATTTGCCTGACTTTGACTCAGGAACGCTGTCGGCAGTTGCAGTTGCCATTGATGGTGGATAGTAATAACTGCGCCCATAGCACTAATTTTACGGTATCGATTGAAGCGGCTGAAGGCGTGACCACGGGGATTTCCGCCGCTGATCGTGCTGTGACCATACAAGCAGCAGTGGCGGTGGATGCCAAGCCTTCCGCATTGGTACAGCCGGGGCATATTTTCCCGTTGATGGCGCAGCCCGGTGGCGTGTTGCGCCGTGCCGGACATACTGAAGCCGGTTGTGATCTGGCGCGTTTGTCGGGTCTGGAACCCGCTTCGGTCATTGTAGAAATCCTCAATGAAGACGGCACCATGGCGCGCCGCCCTGATTTGGAGAAGTTTGCCGAAGAGCACCAGATAAAAATTGGTACTATTGCCGATTTGATTCATTATCGGATTAAACATGAACAGGCGGTGGAACGGGTCAGTTCCTGTAACATGCCAACGGCGTTCGGTGATTTTCGTTTATATGCTTATCAGGATGCGCTGGAAAATGTGGTGCATCTGGCGCTGGTGAAAGGCAGTATTGAACCGGAAACACCCACTATGGTGCGCGTGCATCTGCAAAATACTTTGTGTGATTTAGCCGCCAGTACCCGTGATGATTGTGGCTGGCCGCTGCGCGATGTGATGAAGCGCATTTCCGGGGAAGACAGTGGCGTGGTTTTGTTGCTGCATCATGAAGAGTCCTCCCAGCAATTACTGAATCGTATTGAACAATACGCCATGCAGGATGCGGGAGAAGACTTACCTGGTCAGGCGCATCGTTGGGACTTGCGCACCTTTGGTCTGGGCGCGCAAATTCTGGCTGATTTAGGCGTAAGAAAAATGCGGGTGATGAGCGCACCGAAAAAAATTCATGCGCTTTCCGGCTTTGATCTGGAAGTGGTGGATTATGTGGATGCTTAGGCGTGAGAGTCTTTAAAGATCTATAACAGGTGTAACGCAAAAGCTTGTTTTGTGCTAAAAAACAGCAATTACATAACATCAGGTATATAATTATCACTCCAAATTTTTATTTTCTGACCCGGATATCTCATGAATTGCCATGATGATCGCGCAGTAATTTGTTTCATAAAGGGATTTTTTTATTGAGCGCCGTACCGGGGAGTACGGTCGAAATAAAATAAATTCCGTTATGGAACAAAGGGCAAGCGAGGGCATGAGCATATTTATGAAATATCCGGGCTAAGAATTAAAGGAGTGCTTTGATGATTAAATCTGTTTTATACACCGCGTTATTTTCTGTTGCTTTAGGTGGCAGTGCTTCTGTATTGGCTGCTGGCGAAGTGGCTCCAGCAGTTGCAGCCCCTGCCCCTGTTGCAGCGCCTGCGCCCGTAGCACCCGTAGCCCCCGTTACGCCTGCAACACCGGCGGCAGACAACTCAGCGGCAAAAAGTCCTCGTGAAACCATGCAAGATGAAGAGGCAAAATTCATGCAGTCCATGCATGAGCGCATGGCTAAAATGTGGTCCACAGAAGATCCGGCTGAGCGTAAAAAGTTGATGGATGAGCAAAAACAAGCCATGCAGGCGCATCAACAGAAGAAAAAAGAACTTTATCAGCAGATGTCTGGGCAATATGCAGCAGAACGTGTTCAGAACTGGCGTCCAGGCAATCAGATGGGGCGTGGTATGGGGCGTCGTGGCATGGGTCCAGGCATGGGACGTGGTATGGGGCCAGGTATGGGGCAAGGGCAAGGTATGGGGAAAGGTATGCATCGCCCCATGTGCCAGCAGCATCAAGCGGGTATGATTGAGCGCCTGGATAGAATTGAAAGGCAGCTTGAGCAATTATCCAAATAAAGATAATGCCTTAATCAGGGATAACACCCCTTGCGGGGGCGTTATCCCTAAATCAAGTTGGCACCTGACTTGGTGAATTAATGATGTTTAAGTCTTTTTTATTATTATTGTTTGCTTTCGCTAGTGTTTCCGGTGCTGTTGCAGATAGCCTGGAAGATGACACAGTGAGCAAAACGGGACAAAATGAAAAATTGATCATTGCCAGTGGTCGGGTTATTTATGTGCCGTTGGAAGGTGGATTTTATGGTATCCTTGACAGTTCAGGTCACAAATATCGACCGAATAATTTACCAGCAAGTTTCCGGCAGGCTGATATGGCAGTCCGTTTCAGCGCAGAGCCTGTTACCACAATAGGTTTTAAAATGTGGGGGCAAGCGGTTAAATTGCGCCATATTTATACGGCAACGGACACAAGCAAGCCGCTTTCGGAAAGAAATTCGCAAAAGCAGTTAACCAAAGAAATTAAGCAATGACACAGCAAACCACATTGGATGCCTTGGCAGGCGTGCTTGAAGCGCGCAAAAATAGCACTCCAGATGACTCCTATGTTGCCAGCCTTTATCATAAAGGTCTGGATGTGATCTTGAAAAAGCTGGGGGAAGAGGCCACTGAAACAGTGATTGCCGCGAAAAATGGTCAAGCGGATGCAATTATTTATGAAACTGCCGATCTCTGGTTTCATTCTATGGTGATGCTGGCACATTGTAACCTGGGGCCTGACGATGTGTTAAAAGAGCTGGAGCGGCGCTTTGATTTGTCGGGTCTGGAAGAAAAAGCGTCAAGAAATCAGTCATAAAGAGAGCACGACTATGAGTCAGGATTGCTTATTTTGTAAAATCAGCAATGGCGACATCCCATCTGAAATGATTTATCAGGATGATGAGGTGTTTGTGATCAAAGACCTGTATCCGAAAGCGGATGTGCATCTGCTGGTGATTCCGCGTTTGCATATCGCAAGTCTGGAACAGTTGGAAACAGCGCATGATGCTTTGCTTGGACGTATTTTACGTCGCCTGCCGGAACTTGCCCGTGAGCAGGGTCTGGAAGAAGGTTTTCGCACCATTATTAATACCGGCAAAGGTAGCGGTCAGGAAATCTTTCATTTACATATTCATTTAATGGGCGGAAAACGCATGCCCGGTTTTGCGTAATCAAAGAGGAAATATAGCGTGGGAATTGGTGGTATCAGTGTCTGGCAATTAGTGATTATTTTATTAATTGTCGTTTTATTATTTGGCACAAAAAAATTACGTAATATCGGTGGTGATTTAGGCTCTGCGGTTAAAAATTTCCGTGGTGCCATGCGCGATGGTGAAAAAGAGCAAAATGCTGAAAAAATGACTGAAGAACAGCAAAAGCTGGCTGATAATAAAAAGCCGGATGATGATGCCAGTCAAGCAATTGATGCTAAAGTCACGCATAAAGAAACCCAAAAAAGTTAAATGGACATTGGTTTTTGGGAGTTATTGATTATCGTGGTAGTCGCCCTGCTGGTAATAGGACCAGAGCGCCTGCCGGAAGTTGCGCGTACCACCGGACGCTGGGTTGGACGTATCCGTGCTTATGCCAATAATGTGAAATCCGATATTGACCGGGAATTGCGATTTCAGGAATTGCAGGACATGATGCGCAGCAATGAGCGTGACGGTCTGCATGAAATCAGCGAAATTGGCAAGGAAATCTCAGATAAACTGGCGATACCCACAGAATCTTTAACTGAGGATTTGGACTTCCCTGAACCTACAAAATCAACTGCTAATGCGTCTAAGTCTCTGTCTCAAAAGGAAACAAAAAATGTCTGATAGAAGAAATTTTATTAAAGCTGGCTTGGCGACCATCGGCGCTGCAACGGTCGGCGTGGTCATTGCACCAAAGAGTTTATCTGCTGCTGAAGCGCCTGCCGCCCCGGCTGCCAAACCCCCATTTTCCGGGATTATTTATAGCAAGGAAAACCCGGGACAATGGTCGGAAAAAGTAAAAGGTCATGCCCCGCAAGTCAAAGTTGAAGGGGATAAAGTCAGCATTATCACTAACCATTCAATGAGTGAAAAACATTATATCGTGCGCCATACACTGGTTACTGATGGTGGCGATGTGGTGGGTGAAAAAACCTTTTACCCCAGTGATGAAGCAGCAAAATCAGAATTTGAACTGCCAGAAGGTGTAACAAAGCTCTATGCCACCAGCTTTTGTAATAAACATGATATGTGGGTGACTGAGTTTACGGTTTAAATTTTGATTATCTTTATTCCCAGGCTTTGGCTTGGGAATAAGCACATTTTGCAGGTTTAGATAATAAAGCTTCCCGGCAATACGAATCCCGCCTTAATAATTTCTACGACTTATGACAAATCCCCTGGATACATCAACCGAAATGCCTTTATTGTCGCATCTGGTTGAATTGCGTGATCGCCTGCTGAAATCAGTGTTAACGATTTTAGTTATTTTTCTGGCTTTATTTTATTTTGCCAATGACATTTATACTTTTGTAGCTGCACCGCTGGTTTCTCATCTGCCAGGGGATGCCACCATGATTGCTATTGATGTGGCTTCACCATTTATTGCGCCGCTGAAACTGACCCTGATTTTATCGATTTATATCGCGATTCCGGTTTTGTTTTATCATCTCTGGGGCTTTGTCGCGCCCGCTTTATATGCGCATGAGAAACAACTGATCGTACCCTTGCTGGTTTCCAGTTCCCTGCTGTTTTATCTGGGGATGCTGTTTGCCTATTTTGTGGTGTTTCCACTGGTATTTGGATTTTTTGTCAGTGTCTTGCCGGATGATGTGCAAATGAGCACAGACATCAGTAGTTATTTGAATTTTGTATTAAAAATGTTTTTTGCTTTTGGCCTCGCCTTTGAAGTGCCGGTGATTACCATTTTACTGGTTTGGACGGGCATGGCCTCAGTCGAAAGCCTTGCCAGCAAACGGCCTTATATTATTGTCGGTGCCTTTGTGTTAGGCATGATATTAACCCCGCCGGATATGTTTTCTCAGGTACTGTTGGCAATACCGATGTGGTTATTGTTTGAACTGGGCTTGTGGATGTCACAGTTTTTATTGCGCAAAAGACTGGCAATGCAGGCAGCGCGTGAAAAACAGGAAGCAGAGGAAGCAGCAGCACAGGCTTATCCTGAAGACTTCACGCCCATGACACCAGCAGAAATGGACGCAGAGCTTGAACGAACTGATGAGGAAGATGAGGCGGCAACGGATACAAAAACAATTGCGCCGTTTGATCCCGATGCCAGTCACAAAAATAAACCGAAATAATCGCATTGGAGAATCCTGATGCCTTATCCACTGCCGGATGATTTAGCTGCAAATGTGACCTGTGCCTTGCAGGAGGATATTGGCGAGGGTGATATTACCGCGCAATTGCTGCCGGAAAACACGCCAGCCAAGGCCCGGATTATCTGCCGGGAATCGGCGACCTTATGCGGCACGGCCTGGGTGGATGAAGTATTTGCGCAGCTTGACGACACCGTGCAAATAACCTGGCGGGCGGTTGATGGCGATGTCATTTCTCCCGCACAGGTTTTATGCGAACTCTATGGCGATGTTCGCAGTCTGGTGACGGGCGAACGCTGTGCGCTCAATTTCCTGCAAACTCTGTCCGGCACTGCCAGCACAGTAGCCCACTATGTGCAAGCCATCAGCGGTACGGGCGCGGTATTGCTCGATACCCGTAAAACCTTGCCCGGCCTGCGTCATGCGCAAAAATATGCGGTATTGTGCGGCGGTGGGAAGAATCATCGCAAAGGTTTGTATGATGCTTTTTTGATTAAAGAAAATCATATTGCCGCCGCAGGTTCGATTAAACAAGCAGTTAGCAATGCCCGTATGCTGGCAGCAGATAAGCCGGTTGAAGTTGAAACTGAAACCCTGGAAGAATTGCAGCAGGCGTTAGATGCCGCTAGTGATATTATCATGCTGGATAATTTTGATTTAAAAACCATGCGTGAAGCGGTGGCAATTAATCAGGGGCAGGCCAAACTGGAGGCTTCCGGCAATATTTCACTGGATACTTTACGTGCAGTGGCTGAAACTGGAGTGGATTATATTTCCAGTGGTGCATTGACCAAACATCTGAAAGCAATCGATCTGTCCATGCGCTTAGGAGTGAGAATTTTATAACTTCAGCAACTTGGCTGGTCTTTTCCTCCATTTTCTGCGTTGTGCCTGTTTGGACTTAGGCAGTTACATAGCTTGCTATGCGCCTGTTTTCACGCCTTGAAAATGAATAAAAATCCTGCGCCCAGTTTCTGCATTTATTTCATCCTCACTCCTTAATTAGCTAAAAAAGTTCAGAAAAAAAAGCCCAGATTCAGGTATAAACGCTTGCTGGAACCCAGCCAATATTTTTCATTAAGCACTATGCCGCCAAATTCGCTGCCACGCTTTCCCCAGGGTAAATCAGCACCCAGCCACAGGCGGCGATTATCTTGCCATTCGTATTGCAGACGTAGCTGCATAATGCCGCTTTGATCATGCAAATTAAAAATGCTGCTGGCAAACAGGTTATACAAGGGCGATAATTCAATTTGCAGTGCTGTGGCAAGGTAGTCCCGCCCCAGATTAAATAAGTCACCGCGCAGTAGGCGTTGACTTAATTCAGCAGGTGGCTTTGCGTAGTTTTCTGACTGACTCAAGCCAAAGCCGTTGTAATAATACTCAATCAAGCCATAGACATTTTTGCCGTATAAGGTCCAGGCATAATCCAGGTTGCTTAGCATAGAAACCGTGTTACCGCCGCTTGGCTTGTGATCCAGGCGTATATCCATACGCCAGACAGCACCGCCTATATCGGCGGCAAACCCTGCACCAATACTGTTTTGTGCATAATGCCGCGCAAGCAATAAATCAAAATCGATCTCTTCAAGACTGTGATGGAATTTAACTGCAAAACTGCTTTGCCCGGATGACAGTTTGTGATTATGGATATGCCGCCGTGGCAGGATAATCCATTGTATATCCGCGCCATTGTCCAGCAGCCATTGTCCATACAACATGTCTTCGCCGGTTTTGTAGGCTTTATCAACTGCGGTTGGTGCAAATGGTGCGAAAATATCCAGTGGCTGAAAAACCAGGCCATTACCCCAGCTCACAGCCTGTCTGCCAAGTTTCAGTATCCATTGTTCACCGTGATAACTGACAGACAGGCGATCTAAGCGTTGTACTGCGTTGAGTTTTCCTCGCTCATAAAGACTTGTTGTTAAGTCCAGCAGACGATGTTTATCATCTGGAAATAAGTTCAAAGGCAAGCCAAGCCTTGTTAATTGTCGATATAGCTGTGGCTGATCGCCATAATCTGCCAACCACTCATAAGCGATCTGAGTATTCCAACCGGGGCGCTTGATTTTTGCTTGCAGGCGTAAATCAAATAACTGGTCTTGAATTGCCTGACCATTGCGCGCCTGCACATCATCTGCTTGATAAAACTGAAAAATTGGCTGGTATTTAAGGTGTCCACTCCATTCTACTGCTGCAAATACCTGGTTTACGGGAAATAACAACAGCAAAAAAATAAACCAAGTTTGCCCCCGGTCTTGGTGGTGATGGCATTTTTGTAAATTTGACACCCCTTTATCCTGTCCCCTTAGATTATCCTGGGCGACCATCCAGGCGCGGCTGGATTAATATTGGAAAATAGAGCCAGGTAAATAAACTAAATCCTGCTATCCAGAGTATTTGCGAAATCAATATCCAATAGTTGTATAAATCAGGCAATAGTAACGGTGGCAACACTCGAATGATACCCGATAACAATACCAGAGCAAATATCCAGCGCACTAAAACGGGTGGCTCAAAAATATTTCTGGCAGTGTGTCCCAATGCGACCCGCGCCATCATGCCCACAGTTAATAAGCCAATGCCGCCAACGGCAAAGGCATGTAAAGCCAGCAGTTGTGTTGCATAAAACATACTTAGTGCTTTCAGCGCAAAACCAACAACCAGAAAACTATAGGCCAGATAAAGTACCCAGATCATGGGTTTTTGCCAGATACCCGGTGTATGCCAGCCATACAGTCTGATACTGTGCATAATAAACAATGCCCCGGCAAGTATGCTGATCAACCAGGGTATGGGATAAAATACATCAATAATCCACAATAGTAATAAAACAACCAGACTGGAATTATCAATCCATTTCCAATTGGATAAACTGACTTTTTCATCAACACCACGTTCAATAAAAAAAGGCAGGACACGGCGTGCCATCAAAAATACCATCGATAAGATAAGATATAAACCTGAATACAATCCCCACTGTATGCCCTGGCTCACAATACCCAATGCGCCCAGGTAAAACAGAAGGTTGGCAAGCCACAGTAATAACAGCTTGGATAAAATACCTGATTGTTTCCACTGCTTAACCCGGATGATTGGTATACTCAGCGCAACAATCAATCCGCCCATAAATAACAGATCCAGCACCATCATTACCTGTATGGCCAATGCAGTATCCGATATAGGAATAAACGGCATAATACGTGCAGCTAACCATAACAAAAACAGCAGCATTAAAGGCCGGTGATTGGATGTTTGTGCGCCGGTCCAGTTTTTGACAGCGGTTAACAAAAAACCTGCGATGATAGCACCCGCATAACCGAACAGCATGGCGTGTCCATGCCAGAATAGTGGGTTGATGCTGTGCAAGGGTAAATCCCAGTCACCGCGATATAAGCCGATCCAGAACAACATTGAAAAAACAGCAAATACAGCACCACCCAGAAAAAATGGGCGAAACCCTAACTCCCACAAGGCGAATGTTTGTTTTTTTGAGGGAGGGGGATTTATTTGTAGCGGAATTTCCATCATGTCTCCTTAGAAACAAAATTAAAAAAAATTTCTATTAACGCATATACTATATGTGCTTAAGATAATTTTGAGTGATGCAGATCAAGCACTATGTAATATGGATTATTTAAAATAAATCAAATGATGTTAAAAAAATTATTTCTACTCACCCTGTTAGGACTTAACCTTTCTTTAACGCCGGTTTTTGCAGCGGAAACGGACGACCAATATTGGGAAATTCGCCGTATCTGGTTTGCTCAGGCGATGAATGCGCTGGCGCAAAAAGATTGGTTTCAATTTCAGCAAAAAACGCTGTTATTACAGGATTATCCTTTATATTCCTATTTGCGTTATCAGGATTTGCGTGGACGTTTTATATTACGCCCTGATGCAGAAATCCAGCGTTATCAGGAACAATATACCAATGTGCCTTTTGCCAAGTTATTGCAGCGACAGTGGCTGAAGTTCCTGAGCAAAGAACAGGATTGGCCTGCTTTCATTCGGGATTATGTTCCACAAAATAACACCAAAATGCATTGTCAGTATATTGCGCAGCGTTGGGCATTGGGTCAGGATAATGCGGACATGCGCAAACAGGCCAGAGCATTATGGACAGTGGGGAAATCTCAGCCTGCGGCATGTGATCCGGTATTTGATTATCTGATAGCGCAGGGGGAAATGACAGATAGCTTGATTTGGGCGCGCCTGAAGCTGGCATTTGAAAATAGTAAGTTTAAACTGGCGGCTTATTTGATTAAAAAGCTGGAAAGCCCTGCCTTAAAACAACAAGCCGCTACCTGGCAGCAATTACATCACGCCCCCGCCCTGACACTGAGCAATTTTTCTGCACAGGACAGCCCTATTATTCGTGAAATGTTGACTCACAGTTTTTTGCGTCTGGCAAAAAAACAACTGACAGATGTGCCTGCCTTATGGTCAGATTTCAAACAACGTTATGCCTTCAGTCAGGAACAAAAAAGCAAGATACAACGTACAATTGCCCTGCAAAGCGCCTGGCAGGAAGCGCCCCAGGCTTTGGCTGCGTTTAAGGCACTGCCCACCGCGCAATGGGATAAAACCGTGCAACAAGTTTTTTTGCAAACCGCATTGAAACAAAAAGACTGGAAAAGTCTATTGCAAATGATTTCTAAATTACCGGCTAAATTACGCCATAACCCCCGCTGGTCATACTGGCAGGCACGCGCACTGCAAGCGACTGGTAAATGGATGCAGGCAGAACCTTTGTGGCAAAAACTGGCGAAGCAACGGGAATTTTATGGTTTCCTCGCAGCAGATAAGCTGGGTTTGCCCTATGCCATGAATAAACAAGCCATTGCCTTGACTCCGAAAATTGAACAGGCTTTATATCAGAAGCATCCTGGGGTACTGCGTGCGCGTGAATTTTATTATCATGGCATGTTGACAGAGGCCCGGCGTGAGTGGAATCTGCTTAATAAATATCTGGCTAAAACGGATTTGGAAACCACAGCCGCCTTGGCGCGGCAATGGTGCTGGTTTGATCAGGCAATTTTTACCGCTGCTAAAGCAGGCGCTTATGATGATTTGGATGTACGTTTTCCCTTGAACCATTTTGCGCTGGTGATGGCCGCAGCAGAGGAACAATCACTGGTAATGCCCTGGATATACGGGATTATCCGTCAGGAAAGTGCATTTAACAGTAAAGTGGTTTCCCACGCCGGGGCAATGGGTTTGATGCAACTGATGCCCGCCACCGGCAAGCATGTGGCAAAACGATTGGGTTTGATATTAGAGCAGTCAAAAACTATTTTTGAACCTTACACCAATATCCGCTTGGGTGCAGGCTATTTGCGTATGATGTTAAACCGTTTCTCTGGCAATTATTTACTGGCTACAGCAGCCTATAATGCAGGCCCAGGCAATGTTAACCGCTGGTTAAAAGCACGCCCCTGCGAAGCGCAGGATATCTGGGTTGAGCTTATCCCATTTAAAGAAACCCGGCGTTATGTGCAAAGCGTGATGTTATATATGGGGATTTATGAGCAGCGTTTGATGAATACACATAAATATCAAGCGGGTTTAAGCCAGGATCAAATCGTTCATCCGCTAAAGGTGGCGGCACAGGAACATCAGGTGATGAATACCCGATTGTGTCGGCTTGCAAAGCAGAAAAAGAAAGCTGAAGCGCTGACCAGAGCAGATTACTCGGGAACGCATATACCTACAACACTGCAATAATTAACCAGGATCTGATGCCAGCTTAAGCAGTGCTAAAGACGCTGATTGAGCTGGTGTACTGTGTGGTTTTTCAGTAAAAAATTATCACTTGCTGCAATGCGTATAGCTTTGTAAATTTCCTGGTAATTTGCAAAAGCACTCATCACACTTTCCCCAAAAAATCTAGTAGTAATAAATATAATATATATAACAACAAATTACATTAAATTGTAAAATTTAGAAAAACCGGAATAAGTTTTGCTTCATGCTTTATATAGAGCGATATAGAGTGGTAATACAATTCAAATGTAAGAACTATATGTCCTATAGGCGAATTGTAAAAACCTAAAATACAAAATGGTTTTACTAATAGCGATATTATGGAGAAACATGATGAAAGCTTTAAAAAGACTTTTAACTTCGAGTGTTGCAATAGCATTAATGAGCAATATTAATATTGCGTTTGCAGCAAATGATGCAGCATTGGCAGTAGGCTCTAGCCAGGGTGACGTTACTGTCAGCATAGATAAAGGCGATACTGTTGCGATTACTGGCTTGACAGATATTACTTTTGCCGCATGGACGGCTGGTGACGGTAATGTAAGGAGAGATATTAACTTCTGTTCTCACTCTTCTACTAGTGCTTATCAAATTACTGCTGCTGGCGGCAATGCCGCACCTTCGGGTGACTTCTATATGGAAGGGGGTACAGGTACTTCACTTGAATATTCTGTATATTGGGCGGATGCGGTAGCTCCTGCAACTGATCAACTGCTCGACAATACTCCACTTATCACTCAGGCAGGAGCTGTTGCCGTGGACTGTGGTGGTGTAAATAATAGTACCTTAGAAGTCAGAGTTAATGCGGCTGGTGGTTTCGGGTTAACTAATGCTAATGTAGGTTCTTACACTGACCTACTGACATTGACAATTGAGCCTGAATAAAGCAGATTAAGTGAGCTATATTTATACAGCGTCTGTTGATATTTAATGTCAACAGAGTATAAAGCTGACTATCTTACGATAGCCGGCTTTTTTATGGTAGACTTACAATTAATGAACTAAGGGTAAAGCAGCTCATAATAAGCTAATTTTATTGAAGTATTCCTTAAAAATTTTACCTATTTATACCTATATGGATTAGAAAAATGAAAAGATACTTTATAGTTCTATTATATTTATTCTTAGTTATTTATAGCACCCCATCTTTAGCTAATTTAACGGTTAGCAAGGCAATTATTAACTTTAGTGATAACTCACCACCACGCCAAGATCTTGAAGTTAAGAATAATGATACAAATACTTTGTATGTAACTGTTAAAGCCTTTCAAGTACAAAGCCCTGAATCTGATCAAGCAAAAGAAATTGAATTAAACAACCCAATAGATGCAGGCCTCTTGGTTTCTCCAGCACGGCTTGTTATACCACCTGGACAAAGTAAATTGGTACGTGTTATCGTTAGAAAAAAAGCAACTAAAAAAGATCTAATTTACCGAGTTGCCATAACACCTACAATTGGTAAAATTAAAAGTGAAGAACAATTTGCACTCAAAGTCATGATTGCCTATAAAGTTCTAGTTATTGTGCAACCACCTGCGGCTCAAGCAGATTTACAAGTTAAGCGTGTTGGGGAAACCTTAGTGTTTACAAATCATGGCAACACCAATGTTCTGATTCGAAAAATAAAGCAATGTAATGAACGTAAAACAGATTGCGTAGAACTAAATGGAAATCGACTTTATTCTGGGGAACAATGGATAGTTAACTTGCCATATAAGGGCATGCCAGTAGAAACTTATCAGACTGTGGGGAGTGAACACTTCTCGCGTGAATATTAAAAAATAACTGGGTGCTATTCACAAACCAACTTATCCAATGTGACAATATTTTCTCTTACACCTACGGTAGGAATGTGCATAATACAGCTTTTTTCTCCCTCTATACTGGCATATACTTGAGAACCAGCAGAGACTTCCAGTTGGAAGATACCATCTGCATTCGTAGAACTTCGTTCTAAATTTCCCTTAAGGTATGCATTTGTAACAGGTTCACCATTAGGAAAAACAGCCTTTCCGATTAAAATAAAAATAGGTGATGCCTGCCATACAAGACGTTCGGTATTACCTGGGTATAACGTAATTTCTTTTGGTGAGGTGTCGTAACTAACATAGGTTTCGGGATGGGGTACTAAACGCACTGAATAACTTTGGTAAGGTGAAAGTGGAATGAATACTGTTTGACCAATAGCTGCTTGTCCATGTGGAAAATTATTTGCTTCTACATCAAACATTGCCCCCGCTGGTGTGCCTTTAATTTCTACGATAATGCCACTTATACTGGTTTTATGGCTACCAATGACCACCCCTTTTTTATCGAATACTAAAGTAGAACGAAACCCCAAACCATATAAAGTTTTACTTGGTATTTCATCAGAAGACATATTATGCTCAACAAAAATTTTGTTCCAACCATACACATCTTTATAATCAGACTGTAAATGTACACTGGTTTTGTCTTGGATATGAGACAAACCACCAGATAGGCTTACATCTGCCTTCCAGCGACGTTCGTCATTCCAATTCAGGTTTACACTTCCATTTGAATAGGTTTTTCCTGTTTTATTTTCATGCTTGGAAGAAGCGTAGCCAGAAATTCGCCAATGCTTCTTTTGCTGATGCTGGAAGCGCATCCGAGCCATGACTAAACGATCCGTTACATCTTCGTTATACTCCAATTCAAAATCCACATACCAGCGATTTTTTCGTAAGATTGGAAATTTTATTGCAGCAGAAAATTCATGATTAAAATTATCATCATGCTTTTCTTTCCGCCAACGAATTTGCCCATAAACACGTACTTGCTCAAAAGAGGTATTCAAACTGATATCAAATTGGCTAAATGGATCTGACAGTAAAGTTTGATGAACTGCTTCAGTTGGGATATTCAAGTGTATAACATTAATATTTACACCTCTTTTAAGAGAAAAATTTCCACTAAAGCCGTAAGCACTTCGGTTATTGGTTAATACAGATAGGTTTAAATGTTTGTTATACCCCATCCACAAAAGCTTACCCGCTACAATCTGCTCCTCCCGGTTACTTATAAAATTTATCTCATAACCAAAATCAGGGCGAAGTCGTTGAGAAAAGCCACCGTGTAAAAAGGGCATATCATAGTTACTTAAATTGCTTGTATCATTACCTTGTGATTGGTTCTTGTTATTCAAGAAACCTGCTTGAAGATGATAAAATGTTTCACCCAAAGGCGGTAGCTCGGTAGACTTTGCAAAAAAGCGTGTTTCTTTGCGTACCTCACCAGACTGTATATCCTCTATTATCAACTCCACTTGATATGAACCGTTAGGCAAGTCTGAGGTATCCAAAGCTTGATTGCCTATATCGTAAATTTTCCCGGATAATAACCGATGGTCGCGATAAATTTGTACCTTTGAACGACGTGGCAGAAAGAGAGTTAACGCATTGCCATAAACTTGTTCTAAATTCAAACGACTACGTGTTGAAGTTGAAAACTTGCTTCCCAATAATTTGGGTCGTTTTAATAAAGGCATAGTCTCAAACTGTAGTAAACCGAACGAGGCTTGGTGGTTCAGCCAGTCTGCTTCGGCAAATAAACCGTCGAAAGATGTATGTTCTTCACTGTTGGTATTTACCACTGTCTGTAAACGCCAATGCCGATAAGCAGTGATACCAAGTAAACTCAGATTGTAAACAGAGTTGGCAGCGTCCGTACCATTTAAAGTGCCGTTAAAACCCAGAATCGTACTATATTCAGCAGTCGCTGCTGGCAAATAAGCAGAAGTTTTTACACCTGCCAGAGCTAACAAATTTTTATTAATAAAAATGTCAGCTCGAAAGCGATCTGCATCAAAGATAAGTCCCGTGACTTCAGGTTCCAAAATACCACAGCCTTTTGGCCTGCCGGGCTTGATACAAATTAGAGCCGAATGAGGCTCCAAAGGGCCTGTCAAGGCAGATATTACGGCATTTTTATCTAAAATATCAGGGATCACATCAGTAATTGCTTTAGGCGTTTCAGGATTGACAAATTCGATTGAATTTGGTGTATAAGTAACAAAAGCTCCCCCTATATTTTGACTACCATAAAAAATATCTATTTCTGTTGTTTGTGGAGCAGTCAAATCCTCAAACCCTGGGGGGGCCTCATCACTAATTTGAAAAATTACTTTATCCTTGCTCCAAGCAAAAGAGTTACATAGACATACTATGTAAATGCTTATGAATAATTTTAAAGCTTGGTTGCGTAATACTGTCATGTGTAATGGATTATTTGCGTAAAATAATCAATATCATCAGCCCGCTTTGGCTATCACTCCTGAATTGAGTATTTCCAGGGTGTTAAAAATACCATAGTTCACATTCTCCTTAGGAGTGAGAAGCTTTTGGTAAACCCACCGATTAAGTCAAACGCCGGAGCAAAATTGAAATCATAGAAATCTGAATCATCAGCAATTCCCGCTCAATCATCCAGTTCCTATAATATGGAGTAGAAAATCTTCATTTTTTCAACAACTTCAAGTGATATTTTCCAAGTCTTTTTCAGTTTATGAACCCATGTCAGTAAAGGTTCACCAGAATACCCACCATCTACCCAAATTTTGCGCAAGCATCTTACCCTTTCGGCAAAATAATCCAGCAACAATTCTTGTAAACCACAGCGTTCTCCGGCATTAGCAGTTGTGATAAATACCACAAGAATCAAGCCAAGCGTATCGACCAGAATGTGTCGTTTGCGCCTATCCACTTTTTTTCCACCATCGAAACCAACCTGATTGCTCTGTACCCCATGTATCCTGATGGGACACAAGACATAAATGCCAATACAAAAATATCACAAATGTAAAATCACTGACTACCTCTAAAAAAACATTATAATAGCTCGCTTATTCTGTTTTTTTATATTTATATTGCAATCACGATATTTTTTATGTCTTATTTTCTTATCAAGACTTGCGGGTTCATCAGGAAGCGCCTTAGATGAAAAAAATGCTTCTCATGTCCTCGCAAGCTGGTGTTTATGCGCTGATTTTTATTTTGACACTTTCCTCGACACTGCGGGTAAGTGCGGCAACGCCCAGAGGTGGCTTCGCCATTCGTCATGCGCACACCCAATTGCAGGATGCGGTATATCTCTTAAATGCCGATCTCAGCTATCAGCTCAGCGAAGATAATATTGAGGCTTTACACAACGCCGTGCCTTTAACATTGGTACTCAATATTGAGGTTGAACGGCATCGCAAATGGTGGCTTGATGAAACCGTTGCCAAGTTACAGCAACGTTATCAACTGAAATATCATATTTTAGGGAAACGTTATTTGCTGACTTATCTGAATACCGGAATCAGTGAGAGTTATACGACCTTAAACAATGCCTTAAGCGCGCTGAGCCAATTGCGTAACTTCCCTTTGCTGGATGCCAAGTTGACCCGGACAGATGGAGAATATCGGGTACATTTACAGACCTATCTGGATATTGAGTCTTTACCCGCGCCGATGCGACCCATTGCCTGGTTTTCCAAACCCTGGCGATTGATCAGCGAGCCTTATACATGTCCCTTACAAAATTAATTTATAGGCACTTTCGTGCGCTGCTGATGGTTTTATTGTTTGGCAGCTTACTGGCTTCCTTATGGATGCTCACCGCAACATTGGAAAACCCCGAGCGTTTTCCACATTTGTACACCCCTTTGCTGATTGTCAGTTCCCTGGGACTGGTCGGTATCGGTATTTTAATTCTGCTCAATCTGCGCGGCCTGGTACAGCAGATACGCAAGGATCGCGCGGGCGCGCGTCTGACCTTACGTCTGGTTATTGTTTTTGTACTGTTAACCATTATTCCGCTGGTGTTAGTGTATTATTTTTCCTTGAGTTTTATCCATCAACGTCTGGACAATTGGTTTGATACGCAGTTAAAAGCTTCGCAGGAAGCCGCCCTGGAGCTGAGCCGTTTGGCATTTCAAGCCAATATGCGTGATGCCTATAAACGCAGCCAACAGATGAGTGAACAACTCAGTCGCTTAAATGATTTGCGGGCAACCGTGGAACTTAATCGCCTGCGCGAAACATTTAATGCTGTAGAAGTCTCCTTGTACTTACCGAATGGTAAAATTCTCGCATTCAGCAGCGCCGATACCTTGCGTTTATTACCCAACCGTAGTCATGAATCCAGCTTTTTGCCTGCACTGCCGCTGGGTACTTCCTATACCGCGCTGGAACCTATCCCTGATCGTGGCTTGTATATTCAGGTTATGTTCAAATACAACGCCGATATTGGTATGCAAAAAGGGGATAATCAGCGTTTATTTTCCGCCTGGTTTGAGACTCCAGAAGCACTCAGTCGGTTAGCCAATGAAGTTGAGGCGCGTAGTGCCGTTGCTTCACAACAAGTCTATTTGCGCGCCTCGCTGACTTTAAGTTTCACCCTGGTGTTATCACTAGTCACTTTATTGGGTGTACTGGCTGCAACCTGGAGTGCTTTTTTTGCTGCCCGCCAACTGGTGCGTCCGATTCGCAATCTGGCAGAAGGTACGCAAGCGGTTGCCGATGGCAATTATGATAAACAATTACCCAGCAGCAAGCTGGATGAACTGGGTTTTCTGGTACAGTCTTTTAACCAGATGACGCGCAGCATCAAAGAAGCCCGTGATGCCGCCAAGCGCAGCCAGGAACAAGCCGATGCGCGTCTGGCATATCTGGAAATCGTACTGGAGCGCATGTCTTCCGGGGTCTTGTCATTAGATACCAAACAACGTTTACGCACCAGTAACCACGCAGCTGATCGCATTTTGGGTATTTCCATGAATGAATTCCGCGGTCAATCGATCCTGGATACTTGTAGCCAGCACTCCAGCCTGCAAACCCTGTGTGAAAATATTGCACCCCACCTGCACGCGGAGAAAAATGACTGGCAGGAAGAAGTGGTCGTATTTGGCACGAGTGGTCGTAAAATTTTAATTTGCCGGGGTGCTGCGCTGCCAGTACCGAATAAACCCAGTGACAGTGGCCTTGGGCATGTGATTGTGTTTGATGACATGACGGGCATGATCCAGGCACAACGTGATGAAGCCTGGAGTGAAGTTGCCAGACGTCTGGCACATGAAATTAAAAATCCGTTGACACCGATTCGATTATCCGCAGAGCGTCTGCGTCATAAATACCTGCCTTCATTCCCGGATAAGGAGGCGCAGACGCTGGATCGCATGACCCAGACGATTATTACCCATGTGGAAAGCATGAAAGAAATGCTTGATGCTTTTTCCAACTATGCCCGCAGCCCGGAAATCCACCTGAAACCCTTACAATTAAATCAATTAGTTGAAGAAGTCTTAATTTTATATGCTGCCACGCCAGTGCATATCGATGTGCAGTTAAGTAAAAATTTACCGGAAATTAAAGCCGACAGCACACGCTTACGCCAGGTTCTGCATAATCTGATTAAAAATGCACTGGAAATGCGGACTGAAAATCCTGAACTACGGCTCACAAGCTGTTATCAGCAGGAACAAGCTCGGGAATTTGTCGAATTAAAAATTTGTGACAACGGGCCTGGTATTGCAGAAGAAAAACTGACCCATATCTTTGAACCTTATGTCACCAGTAAAAGCAGTGGCAGTGGACTGGGACTGGCGATTGTGAAAAAAATTATTGAAGAACACGGCGGTCTGGTATGGATGGAAAACCGCAGTACTACTGAGCAACAAGGCAGCGGGGTTTGCGTTACGATACGCCTGCCCATACTGGAAACCCCGCATTATCAACCCACGCAATCCACGTCAGAGTCTGAAGAAATTAACCCCCAACAAAGCTAATCCAGTGCTATTTTTTTCTTGAAAAACAGACTGTAATACCGTATTATCAACCCGCTTAAATACACAAGCTTTACGTGTATCTAACAGAATCCTTATAAACAGGCACTTTATCAGCCTCTTTTTTCAGTAAAACCAAAGCCGTTTATTGGCTGCTACGGGTTTTATTTGAGGATAGAAGCCCAAGTGCCTTTTTTTATTGTTTTTTTATTTCGGAATACTCATGCCAGTAATCACGCTCCCTGATGGTCAGGAAAAGTCCTTTGATGCGCCAGTTACCGTTGCCGATGTGGCAATGTCCATTGGTGCCGGTCTTGCTAAAGCTGCAATCGCCGGAAAAGTGAATGGCACACTGGTAGACACAGGGTATTCCATTACCCAGGATGCGCAATTAGCCATTATCACTGAGCGTGATGAAGAAGGCCTGGAAGTGATTCGTCACTCCTGCGCGCATTTGATGGCACAAGCCGTACAGTCGCTGTTCCCAGATACCCAGGTGACGATTGGCCCGGTGGTGGATAATGGCTTTTATTATGACTTTGCCCGTGAAGCACATTTCACGCTGGAAGATTTAAAAACCATTGAAAACAAAATGCAGGAACTGGTAGCTGCCGATATTCCTTTACAACGCTCAGTGATGGAGCGTGACGCAGCCGTTGCCTTTTTCAAAGACATGGGCGAAAACTATAAAGCAGAAATTATTGAATCAATTCCCAGCGGTGAAGACCTGTCTTTATACCGCCAGGGCGATTTCATTGATCTCTGCCGTGGCCCGCATGTGCCCAGCACTGGCAAAATCAAAGCCTTTCATTTAATGAAACTGGCCGGTTCCTACTGGCGTGGTGATTCCAATAACGCGCAGTTGCAACGTATTTACGGCACTGCCTGGCGCAATAAAAAAGAATTAAAAACCTACTTATTCCAGCTTGAAGAAGCAGCAAAACGCGATCATCGCAAACTGGGCAAGCAACAGGACTTATTCCATTTTCAGGAAGAAGCACCGGGCATGGTATTCTGGCACCAGAAAGGCTGGGCCTTATACCAGTTGGTTGAAAATTACATGCGCAAACAACTGGATACCTATGACTATGAAGAAGTTCATACCCCTATGGTATTGGATCGTAGTTTATGGGAAAAATCCGGGCACTGGGACAAGTTTTCTGATGATATGTTTACCACCCATTCAGAAAACCGGGATTATGCAATTAAACCCATGAATTGCCCGGGGCATATCCAGATTTTTAATCAAGGCTTGAAAAGTCACCGCCAGTTGCCTTATCGTATTGCAGAATTTGGCTTGGTGCATCGTAATGAAGCCTCCGGCACCCTGCATGGTTTAATGCGTGCGCGGCGTTTTGTACAGGATGACGCGCATGTGTTCTGCACTGAAGACCAATTGCAAGCCGAAGTGGCGACACTGATTGATTTTATCTATCAGGTGTATAACGATTTTGGGTTTAAGGATATTTCCGTTAAACTCTCCACGCGCCCGGAAGAACGGGTGGGCAGTGATGAAGTCTGGGATAAATCCGAAAAAGCCCTGGAAATTGCGCTGGATGAAAAACAACTGGCCTGGGACTTACAACCGGGTGAAGGTGCGTTTTACGGCCCTAAAATTGAATTTTCCCTGCGCGACAGCATTGGCCGGATCTGGCAATGTGGTACCATTCAGGTAGACTTCTCCATGCCGGGGCGTTTGGATGCGCAATATGTGACACCAGAAGGCGGCAAAGAAACCCCGGTGATGATTCATCGTGCAATTTTGGGATCGCTGGAGCGTTTTATTGGTATTCTGATCGAAGAATATGCTGGCATCTTCCCATTCTGGCTGGCTCCGGTGCAGATCGCCCTGCTCAATATTACCGATGCTCAAATCGAATATGTTAAAGAATTGCAAAAAAGTTTGAAAAAATTTGGGTTTAGAGTGGAAACGGACTTGAGAAATGAGAAAATCGGTCTTAAAATCCGTGAACGTACTTTAGCGCGCGTACCCTATTTATTAGTGATTGGAGGGCGCGAAGCTGAACAACAAACCGTTGCCGTGCGCACTCTAAAAGGCAAGGACTTAGGCAGTATGTCGCTTGAACAGTTGGTTGAACGACTGAATGCTGAAAATCATCCTGGATATCAACCTGTAGAAAATAATTAAAATTTTTTACTAATTTTCTTGCAAAAGACAAGTAAAAAATTTTAGGAGGAAATGCTTTATCACTGTTGACAAGAAAGCCCGCCTGAATCGGGCTATCACTACCTCACAAGTACGTCTGATCGATGCAGACGGGACACAGCTCGGTGTCGTTTCAAACACTGAAGCCTTGCAAAAAGCGCAAGAGGCGACCCTGGATTTGGTGGAGATTGCACCCCATTCAAAACCGCCGGTCTGCCGTATTATGGATTATGGCAAGTACTTGTTTGAACAAAATAAAAAACGTCATCAAGCACGGAAAAAGCAAAAACAGATTCAGGTCAAGGAAATTAAATTCCGGCCGGGAACCGATGAAGGAGACTATCAGGTCAAACTACGCAACCTGACCCGTTTCCTCAAAGATGGGGACAAGGTAAAAGTCACCCTGCGCTTTCGTGGACGGGAAATGGCTCACCAAAATCTGGGTATGGAACTTTTAAAACGCGTTGAAGGCGATTTAAAAGAACTCGGTGGTGTTGAGCAATTCCCCAAAATGGAAGGTCGCCAGATGGTGATGGTTATCGCCCCCCATAAAAAATAGTCTGGAAAGTTTTAAGGCTTTCTCAGGCTGTATTCTTTAAACCAGATCGTGTCATTTTTAAATAAATGCTGATTGTAACGCGATCTTAATGCGGAGTTTTTGGGCAATGCCAAAAATCAAAACCAATCGAGGCGCGGCAAAGCGCTTCAAACGTACTGCGGGCGGTGGCTTCAAACGCTATCAATCGCACCGGAAACACATCTTGACTAAAAAAAGCACCAAGCGTAAACGTCAGTTGCGCAGCGCTGCTGAAGTTCACGCTGCGGATCAGAAAGTATTGACCCGCATGTTACCGTACAGTTAAGGAGTTTTCGGAATGTCTAGAGTTAAACGTGGCGTTACCGCACGCGCCAAGCATAAAAAGGTACTGAATAAAGCCAAGGGTTATCGTGGTTTTCGCAGTAAGATATATCGCGTTGCCGTTCAGGCAGTCACCAAAGCCGGGCAATATGCCTACCGTGACCGCCGCCAGCGTAAACGCCAATTTCGCGCCTTGTGGATTGCGCGTATCAATGCCGCTGCCCGTGAACATGGTTTGTCTTACAGCCGTATGATTCACGGCCTGAAAAACGCAGGCATTGAAGTTGATCGTAAAGTATTGGCTGATTTGGCTGTGAATGAAAAAGCGGGTTTTGCCGCTTTGGCAGAACAGGCGAAAGCGAATTTGAGCGATTAATTAATTTGTTTTTGGCACAGTTAGTGAACTGTGTTTGAACATTTTGAAAACGCCGCATTTTTATAAGAGGCTGACTGGGAAACCAGAGGTATCTTAGAATTTGTGGCGTTTTTTGTAATTTTTAACTGGAAATTACTGTTTGTTTTTGTCAGATATGTGAAGAAGTTCTTTGACTTGAAGTAAAGGTTCTATATCTAGTACTTGACCGAAAACTCTGTTTATTATTTATATACAAAAGGTTATATATGATTTTTAAAATAAAGTTTTTGTGAATTTATATTTTAGATATAAAATATATAGCTGTTTTAATAAAATGGCTTTCTAATCAAAAAACTTTTTTTAAAAACATGTTAACCTAGTGTTTTATAAGTAAATATTAGTTCTCGATCAAGCACTGCCTAGTTGAGATGTATGGGTAATATGATGTAGCTATTCCAATATTTTTTTGCAGCATTAATGTGGATAGCTACCATTTACTTTTGACTTTGATAAAATAACCCTGTTCACTGATTTCTAAGCAAACAAATATTTGGAAATTTTGTCATGAAATATTTATTCTCAATTATAATCATCTCCATTTTAATAGGCTCTGCTTCAATTGCTACTGCTCAAGTTTGTGATAACAACTTGAAAGCCGTTGATAACCCGCTAACTGCCTATCAACTCCGTAGTCAGCGACGCTGTGAAGGCTACTACCGATCCAAAGTTTCATCAGGCAGTCTAGATATTGTTGGGTTAACTCATGGGCACTTGAGCTATGAGCTAGCTAGTGAAACAAGGATTCCACTATCTGCACCACTGGCGACTCAAGCTATTAATATTCGAGCAGTAGGAATTAAATTAAAAACTTACTATCGTATGGATGGAGTGATTCCACTAGGTAGTAAACTTGACTGGCCACTTAAGGATGTGGTATACCAAAAAAAACTGTCTGATAGGGAAGTAGGGCTGTATGGCTGGTTCAATGATGGAAAAAATAAAACCTATGTTCCGATTAATTTTGGAGAATCGGGTGATGTGGTGTTAACACTAAGGAGTTCAACCGATCTTAGTAAAGTGCAATGGCGTTTTGCAGAAACAGTTGGACAGGCATGTAGCACAATGGGTAAGTTTAAAAAAATAAAACAAGTAACTATTAAACGAGGTAAAGCATTCAAAATTTATTTACCGGCTAGTCCAACAGGTAAACTTTGCTTAGAGGTGGCGGGTAAAATAGATGGTAGTTCACGCTGGTTGAAATTGATCGAGAGAGTGCAGGTCGTCAGCCAATAAGTTATAAATTCTATGTATTAATAAAGATATACATAATCAAGGTCATGAATGAATAAGCCTGATGAACAGATTAAGCAACGTGACTTATACAAGCTTAGACAGTTGCTAAAAACGGAATATCATCAACATTTAGCGCATGCTGCTGATGCACTGCTGAATAAGGATAATCTCGAAGCGGCTAAACACCATTTAGCTTGGGCGAAAACGGCAGAAAAACTACTGCCGCCAGAGGATGCTAAGCCACATAGATCATTGTTTTGGCCAGTATTTATTGGTTTATTATGTATAGTGATTTTAGGCTTGACCGGAACATTAAGACTGCCGGGAGCAGAAGTTGCGATTGAGGTGGAAACCGACGGTTTAACTTTTCAATTATACAAGGGAATTAATAAAGAAGGCATCACAACAGCAAACAGTATTCAGTTACAAGTAAAGCAACTAGCCCTGAGTAATGTTCGTCATATTATTGACTGGATGAGCCAACCACCAGATGCCAAAGTTTTTTTGGATAAAATAGATCAAACAGGCGAAATATTTGAACTGTATTTACGCAGTATTAAAGATTCCAGCCAAAGTCAAATATATGTCACGCTAGAAGATATTCCAGCTAAAAGTGAACTTTCACTAAGAAGGCTTAATGATCATAATGTAGAATGGACTATAAAATATGGGAAACTACAAGGTTCAGTAGATTTTAACGCAGTGACATTAACCTTAGAATCAGATAGTGACGAATTAAAACATACTGCTGTGGGAGAAATTCCTGACACCCTGACCTTTCATACGGAAGAGGGAACTGGTGCACCTATTGTACTGCGAACAGATCAGGTTGATGACTTTCGATTACGTCAAATACTTATTGAAAAATTGTCTTTTGGTGAAGAAAATCCACCTGGAACAGGTCGGTTTGAATCTTTGGTGCTAGGTGGAAAGATTCGTTTGTTGCAGACAGGAAAAATTATCAAACTTGAAGAAGCAGACATATTAAACCTTACATTTTTTGAAAGTAAACCATTGCACCGGCGCGTAGAAATCATTAAAAACTCGGCGGGTAAGAAAATCAAAGGATTGAAATTAATTGCAGAAGGATATGTTAAAGGTATAGAGTTTGGCCCTCGAGGATTTGAGCGAGATTTGCGCCCGACCTTGTTAGAATATATTTATCATGAACAGCGGTTAGGTTTTTACTGGGGTTCTGCATTATTTTTATGGAGTTTGTTGTGGAGTATTAAACGGACGCTATTTCCTTAATATCTTGTTACACCATCTATCACTTACATCGGATTGACTGTCAATGATTAAATGGATTATCTCTCTAATATTTTCAGGAGTATGCGTTCTAGTCCCCTGGCATAGTAAGGCGCAAACTTCAACTGGTGATTATGTCACTGCATTGTATATGAATTCAGTTGTACAAATTACCAGAGGTGATACGGAGTATGGCTTTGGGGTTATTGTCTCTCAAGATAATGGTAAGTTGTATATTGTTACCGCTAATCATGTAGTGCGTAATTATGGGCCAGACGCATCCACTATGTCTGTTTATGTTCGCTTTTATCACGATCAAAAGGGAGTACCGGTCAAAGCAGAGTTGCTCGATCTAGTAAGCGATATTCATGATTTAGCGTTATTACGAGTTAATATACCAGCTAACCTGAACTGGCTCCCAAAAAATTATTGTGATGCTAATCAACAGAATGCTTATCAACCAAATGATCGGGCTTGGTTTATTGGGCGTGCCCAAAAATGGTTTGTGCCGAAAGATATCGAAGCTGGTGTTATTGGTGATACACCAGATTTTAAGGGGATGTTGCGTTATGCGACTAGCAGCGTAGAAGTAGGTACCTCTGGTGCGCCGTTGATTAGTAAAAAGGGACTAATTGGTATCATTACTGAAGATGATGTTAATAGTGTGCAAGCCGTTGATGTAGCGGTGGTAAGAAAATTTGTTGAAAAAGAAGGTGATTATCCATGGCAATTGGTACTTTCATGCGAAGAAAAACTTCCAACATTAACTATTATTCCGAATATAGATAATGCGCGTATTTACCTTAATGATGTGTTAAATGGAGAATTTAATCAATCCTCACCTTTTCAAAAAAAATTACAGTTAGGGGACTATAATGTGTATGTTAAAAAAGAAGGTTATGAATCCTTTAAACAGACAGTCAACTTAGGTGAAGATAAAAAAGTTATAGCGAAACTAAAACCAATGATAAGGGCAGGATTGACTACTGAAGAACAAGCTCAGGCTCTCTATGAATGGCAGAATGATATACGCTATTCAAGTAGCTCTTGGACGGTCGAAGGATTCCTTAAAAGATATCCAACGGGTAGTCATGTGCCAGATGTAAAGAGGAAACTGGAAGAACTTCGCGCACATGGTCGATAAATGGATTTATCTCTCTAATTGTTTAGCTAAAAAATATGATAAAGTATACCCTTGGAGGGTAAAATATGAAAATTATGAGATTCAGTGTTGGGGCAATGATATGTGTTTTGCTTAGTGCCTGTTCAGGCTTGTTAACTGAGCTAACACTTAAAGACTGTTATTCGATTAACTCTCTCAATGAGAAGCAGCGAGTGATCCTTGGTGTGGGAAATGGCAACCCAATACTTTTTGCTGGTGATGAGAAAATTGTTTGTGCATGTTACCGTGTTCGTAATAACCTTGATGAGGCTAGCCATTTAGCTGGAATTGGTGAAGGTGGTCGTTTGAGCGGAGCCAATGAGGATGGTCGTCTGGCTGGAGCCGGTGAAGATGGTCGTCTGGCTGGAGCCGATGAAGATGGTCGTCTGGTCGGAGCCGATGAAGATGGTCGTCTGGCTGGAGCCGATGAAGATGATCGTCTGGCTGGAGCCGGTGAAGATGGTCGTCTGGCTGGAGCCGATGAAGATGGTCGTCTGGCTGGAGCCGATGAGGATGATCGCTTGGCAGGAGCTAATGAGATTAGAAGTCTTTTAGGTGGATTCGCCAAATTTTCCTGTCGCATCGTACCAGAATGCTCAGGTTTTGAACTGCTTGGCTATGAGCCGAGCCATATTATGGTTCTTACCAATGCCGGTCAAAAATCTGTCCCAACAAGTTGTATTAATTGGTAGTTTTTACTAAAAACAAAGAGGTTATTATGAAAAAAATTTTTGCTGTTTGCTTACTTCCATTATTTACTCTCACAGGTTGTGTAAATGTTCCTAACATAAAACTTTCATCAGGAGACGCAAAGAAGCCATTAAATACCACTGAACTGCGGCATCCTAATGTCAAATTTACCTTTCAAGATACAGGAAAAACATATCGCTCAGGTTCTTCATTCACTCCACCAAAAACGATCGACTGTTCTAAACTTAATCTCAAACCAGATTCATTTGAGGATGCTATTGAAGCTGGAGCTCTTGTAGTGAGAATTGAGACACCAAAGCAAGTTAGAGTAAGAATCCAAACACCACAACAGAATCAACTTCCTCGCTTTTTTAATAAGCAACCTATTAATAATAAAGAAGATAAAGAAACCTATAAGGTTGTTAATATTAAACCTGTCTATGGTGGCGTGCTAGCACTGTGCAATGTTTCAGAATCTGCGACGGGGCCGGATTCTCGAAGTTACCGTATTCGTGGTCTCAATGACTATTTCGTCAAGGGTAAAGATGGTTTAGTCTCTGTTGTTGGCGCGGTATTAAATGGTGGGTTTGCATCTAGGGACTATTCTTGGATGCTTTGGCTGACTGATCGAACAGCAACATTCACCGACTATCACGCAGAGATGTCTAGACGTAAACTTCCAACAACACCTCCTAAATAGGTTGTTTGTCATTGTTCTTGAAAACAGCTTCAATATATTCACTTGAAGCTGTTTATTTTTGTAATACAGGCTAAATGCACTTAATAAAAGTATGTATGACGTGTGACGGTTCCAATAAGGTAGTGTAGGCAATCTATCATTACCACATTTTTTCTCTCTCTGTCATAATAAAATCAAACATAATTTTACAACTAAAAGCTCACCCCCTTGGGCAGCACGAAACCACATCCATTTTTGATAATTTTTAAAAATCTTTTTTTATCACAAAAATGGTTGAATTTTGTACTTCAATAACCTGTCAATTTAAGTCCGGCATTCCGGGGCGTTCACCTATGGGATAACCTAACCTGTCGAATGGGATGTCCGCTTTTGCAGCATCAAATCAGCTTCATTGGAGGATGACGCAATGCTTATCCGCCCTGTCATAGGAAGCAAAGCATTCCTGAGACCGTCAGACTATAGAAAAGACAACAACTTACGAAGACCTAAAAGGGGTGCTGATTCTATAAGATGTATTTTATAACCTATTGATTTATATGGAGTGGTATTTTTATATTTTATATTAAACATGAATTTTAGTGCTTAATATTAAAAACATGCCATTTCAAGTTATAAATTT
>NZ_JAUCGJ010000057.1 GCF_030378065.1 Candidatus Venteria ishoeyi
CGCGCTTCTTGGTATTAAAAATTGATTTTTTTAGCCATTAAACAGAGAAAGTAATAATTTTTTTGAATTTAGGTGGTATCGCTTAGATATTTTGACGGTTTGCAAGTAGGGTCACGGATTCAGGTATTACCTTTATGGATAATGGCTTTGCTGTCTGATTGGAAACAAAAAAATATTAAAGCATTTACCCATTTTTATGCTCCTGCCATTATTGTGGGTATTATTTTATTAATTAGCTATTTATATTTTTGCTATCTATATTGGGGTGATCCATTAATTCGTTTCCATAATATCCAGTCAATGACTAAAACGCATTTATGGTCATTTGAAAGTGGCAATACCCAACAGTTAATTGATCGTCTTAGCATTAAACCTGTAATATTATTTTATAATACATTTGGTTTATTATTAGTATTAACATTACTATCTTTATTTAAGTTACCAACTCAACTAAAGCCATGGTTATACTACCTCCTCTTTACTATATTTTTCTTTTGGTTTGGTACTACCAGCTTTTCTGATTACCAGCCAATTGTCCCAATAGAGCGGGTTATTTTAGTCTGCTTACCTGGATTTATTATTCTGAGTGCTTATTTTTTATCTCAACTACGTATTCCAGTTATTAATTCCTATCAACTACTTCATCAGACAATTAAAATAATTATTTTAATTATTGCCTGCTTACCATTTATGATTTATATATCTTCTTGGGGTATTATGCATGATGCTTCAGCTGAATCAATGTCAATTGTCAAACAGGAGGCTAATGCATACCCGGATAAGCAATCTTTACTTATTACATCAGACTTAAGAAGTAAAGATTCATTAAAATATTTCTTTGGGTATAAATATCCAAAAAACATACATGTTATTTCAGCTGAGCAACTGCCTGAGCTTATTAACAAAGGATTAAATTATAAGAAAATATTAATTTATATTGATAACCAGCTGTCAATGTTTTTATATCGTGCTTATGGCAATGATTTCTATGATGAACTAATTTATAAAATGGAATTTAACTTGATTTATAAACGTAATCAGGTATTTTTATATGATGTAATTAAAGAAGAAAAACTAATTAAACTGAATAATGTCATAAAGGAAAAATATCCCGATAAACACTACATTGGTATTGTAAATAGTACAAAGAACAATTAGACCTTTTTAGAAAAATTGCTTAGAAACGAAGACCTTGGTCATCAGTCCGTCAAATTATTCTCACAGAGGCGCAGAGACACAGAGATTTTAGAGTTATCTTTAAACTTTTCCTCGGCGCCTCTGTGAGAGGTATAAAAAATTGTCGAATCAGAAACAGGTGATGGATTCGTGACCAAGGCCCCTTTCTGGCATCAGCTTCACAGGCAAATTTTTGAGTGCACCGACTGTAGCCTTTGTTAATATGTACCACACCTTCCTCTGCTTCTTCACGGCTATTATATTGATCATCAACATGAAAACCGCTTGAATCCATGTGAGTAAACCAGCAGGCCAAATCCAGGCGCTTAACTGTAAGGCCAGCCAACTGCGGATACAGTTTTTCCAAACCATATTGGTATAGCACATCCAGTGCTTGCCCCAATGCATCGTCATTTCAAAAGATGTATCTCAACAATTTTGAGAGCATATCAATTGATAGGGGATACCTTAATTTGTAAACCATATCGTAAAAAAATCAGCATCCTTTTAATTAAACTGGCTTTTTAAGGGAAATTCCGCTATTATCACCGTTAATGATAATCATTCCTATTTGAAGCGGAGGTATATGATGACATTAGATCAGTTACATAAAGGCGATACAGCAACAATACTCCAGATTGATGCAGATAAGGCACTGAAAAGCCGTTTGAATGCATTTGGCATGGTCAAAGGCGCGTCAATTAGTGTGGGGGCTTTTTCCCTGGCCAAAAGCACTATGGAAGTGGTGATCAATCATTCCAAAATTGCACTGCGGACTTCTGAAGCAGGAAAAATACAGGTTTCACAATGAATACCATTCGCATTGCATTGGTAGGGCAGCCCAATGTCGGTAAAAGTATGCTGATTAACGCGATGGGTAATACCCGGCTGAAAGTTGGCAATTTCAGTGGCGTCACGGTCAGTAAAAAATTAGTTAAGCTCAGCCATCGGGATTATGCCCTGGAAATTACCGATTTACCGGGGTCTTATGCCTTAAACGAATACACCCGGGAAGAAAAAGTCACCCGTGATTTTCTGGCAACGGATAATTATGATCTGATTTTAAATGTAGTGGATTCAACCAATATTGAGCGTAATTTATATCTCACCACAGAATTACTGTCGCTGAATAAAAAGATGTTGCTGGCCTTAAATATGGATGATGAGGCGATTACAGAAGAAATCCATATTGATGCGCAGCAGTTAAGTAAATTATTAGGCAAACGCTGTATTAAAACCTCTGCGGCTAAAAAAACCGGTATTAATGCGCTGCTAGATGCTATCGTAGAAATATTTGAGCAGGAAAATTCCCAGGCCAAATTACAGTTCAGCGAAGTCATTGAAGAAGAAATCAGCCATATCGTGCAGTTTTTCCAGGAAAAACATTTTGATGCACCGATGCCTTATCGGGAAAGCGCCATTCTGTTGCTCAAAGAAGATCCGGTGATTTTTAAGGTGTTCCGCGATACACCGGTCTGGGTTGAATTACAGCCACTTTTAAATCGTGCATTTGAGCATATTTATCTGCATTATCAGAGCAAAGACCTGGATGATATTTTTAATGAAGAAGAAGTTGCTTTTGCCAAGGGTTTGGTGACTGAAGCAGTTCAGTTTCAGGTGCAGCGTAAAACCACTTTGACGGAAAAGATTGACAGTATTTTAATCCACAAATTTGCCGGTTTACCCATTTTTTTATTTTTAATGTGGGCCTTATTTCAGTTGACCTTTGAGCTGGGCAGCGTGCCGATGGATTGGATTGATGCTTTTTTTGCCAGTCTCATTGATGCCACCAAAAATACCCTGGGTGATACCGAACTGGCTTCGGTGATAGGTGATGGTGCAATTGCCGGGGTTGGCGCTGTGGTGCTGTTCCTGCCTAATATCATTATTTTATTTTTAGGCATTGCCCTGCTGGAAACCACGGGTTATATGAGTCGAGTGGCTTTTTTACTGGATGGTTTTTTCCATAAATTTGGTTTGCACGGGAAATCTTTTATTCCATTAGTTTCGGGATTTGGCTGTTCCGTACCTGCGTATATGGCAGCGCGCACCTTAAAAAATGAGCGTGATCGTTTACTGACCCTGTTTATTATCGGTTTTATGAGTTGCGGGGCGCGTCTGCCGGTTTATGTGTTATTTGTCGGTGCATTTTTTGCGGCGGAATATGCCGGTAGCGTGTTATTTGTTATTTATATCAGTGGTGCTTTATTTGGCATAATGGCTGCTAAAATACTGAAAATGACAGTATTTAAGGGTGAAGATGAGCCTTTTGTTATGGAAATGCCTAAATATCGTCTGCCGTCCATTAAGTTAATCTGGCATACGGTTTCCAATCAGGCATGGATGTATCTGAAAAAAGCTGGCAGTTTTATTCTATTGGCTTCGGTACTGATTTGGTTTGCCAGTAATTACCCCAAACAACCGGAACAAGACAGCCTTTATCAGGCAAAAATTGAGCAGGCGGCAACCCTTCCCAATGCCGAAGAAAGTATCCATAAACTGAATAATGAACGTGCTTTATATCACCTGGAACATAGTTATTTGGGCCAGATAGGTAAATTTTCCCAGCCCTTTTTTGCGCCCTTAGGTTATGACTGGAAAATGAGCGTGGCTCTGGAAACCGGGCTGGCAGCTAAAGAAGTGGTGGTTTCCACATTGGGCATCTTATATGGACTGGGCGAAGAAACGGATGAAAGCAGCGAAGGCCTGATAGAAAAAATCCAAAAACACATTCCCTTTGCTGCCGCAGTCTCATTTATCGTGTTTGTAATGATTTATCTGCCCTGTCTGGCAGCCAGCATGGTGTTTGCCAAAGAGGCGGGGGGCTGGAAATACCTGGGTTATTTATTTGTTTTCACCACGGCAACGGCCTGGGTCATGGCATTTATTAGCTACCACCTGACTTTGCTGCTGGTATAAGGCATACGCCTGATGAAACTGTTTATTCTGGATTATCTCCATTATTTCTGGCTATTGCTGACGGCAATGGCCCCTTATCTGCTGCTTGCGTTACTGCTGACGGGCTTTATTAAAGTTGGGCTAGCCACAAGTTGGCGCAAAAAAGCAGGGCAATATTTTTCTCTGGATAATGCCTTGTTTCACTTGGCATGGGTACTGATCAGTTATGGGGTTTTTGGTATGTTATTTACCCTGTATTGCCTGTTCAGTGTTGTCTTAATCAAGCTTTTGAGCCGATTTTTTATACCTGTTTTGCATAATGAAACCGTTGTTGTTGCAAGCAAAAAACCGTTAAGTGCCATACCCATTAAGGTATTAAACCCACAATCTGAGCAAAACGGGATAGATCGTGTCAGGCAAATCACAGATTATGCGTTTAATGTATCTCTTAAAAGCCTGGCAAGAGCGTTATTATTCAGTCTGGTTTTTGGCGCTGCCATGCTTAGTCTGCCGCCCGTTGAGGTGGCAAAAGTAAACGCTATACTAGTACTGCATTATGTGTTGCTGTGCCTGATTGCTATGATGTTTTCCATATCGGCAATCACCGCTGTTGTCATGGCAATGGTTTTATCTGCATTGGGGTTCAGTGCCGGTGGCATTTTTATTTTTCTGCTTACCGCAATAAGCCTGAATTTTGGTAATAAAAACATGCTGTTTCAGCACCTGAAACAAGCACTCTGGTGGCAACATGTGCTGTTGGTATGTATGTTAGGCATGGTATTGGCAGCGCTGTTTGATGGTTTTATGCCAGATTACCCCTTGTTGAGATATTTTCACCTGGAAGCACAGCAGAACCTGGGTTTCATAGCACAAGTTTGTGCTGTCATTGTGCTGTATCTGAGCGTAAAATTCCTGTGGAATAAAAAAGCAAAAATCTCCGCAGCTTGTAATGGCCTTTAAAGGGCTTTCAAGCCTGGAATAGGGATTCAGCGATGGTGGTATGTTGATATGGCCTTGTTTTTTTCTGCTGCCAGCGCTGGAATACAATCCTGTTTACACACAGTGTTTTTATTTGCGGCTTAGTTTCCCTGTATTTGGGTTCAAATGATAAGTTTGCGTCGTTTCTGCCTCAGGCCAGTCACTGCTGTCATAAACCTTACCACTGAGCAGGCGATCAGTTTGCAACGATAAAATACCCGCTTGCCAGCTTTCCAGGCTTAGCCAGCCAGGATAGGGATTGATTTCCCATTGTGCTTTGCCACTATTTTGTAAGATGGATTTTAAGGTAAAGACTTCCAATATCGGATGCCCTTCCCCGACTGACAGAACAGCTAACCATTGGCCCTGTTCATCAATTGCAATATCACTGACTTGTAACATTGCGGCGCTCATGTTTGGCAAAGACCGGGATTGTCCCGATGCCGATTCTACAAACCATTGCTGCGTTGCCATATCCGGCATAATGCTGAAAATCACACACAGTTTTTGTTGCATGGGTTTAATGGCAGTACACAGTATTTCTGCCTGAACTGAGTTTAAGAGACTCAGGCTTATTAATAAGGAACACGCATGAAACAACTTTGACATATTTATCCTTACTGATTTTTTTGCCTATTTTCAGCATTCAGAAACAGTTGCATAAAATAATTATGCACCTGTTTCCGTGCCTTGAAAATAAGCAAAAATCCTGTATCCAGTTTTGGGGCTTATTTCACCCCCCATTCCTAATCAGCGTAAAGAATATCAACGGGTTCTTGATTACTACCTGCGCTACGGCGAGTCACTCCACCGCTGTCAATATTATTATCAAAGCTTAAGATGTTGACTGGAAATACACTAATGACACCAGTTGAGTCAACTTCAAACTCAAAGGCTGTCCACAAATTACCCTGGGCACCATCAACCAAGCTTGCTGCGCCACTGGCACCTTGTGGATGAAACTGACGGACAGGTTCATTACCCACGTACAGGTCAACACTTGTGTTATTGAGTAAAGTACTCATACCTTCATATTGATAAACTGTATAGCGGTAAAGTCCGGGGCGTAAATGAGATGAACCACTTGGTGGTGTAACAGTAACCGTTTCAGGGCCATAAGAAGTCGTATCATCAACATCTAAAACCGCTACGCCATCAGATGTTGCAGTGTTCCACCAAAAAATATGGAAACGATCTGCCTCGTTCCCGCCACTGGCAACCGCACCAGGTTCAGGACCGGTTAAATGAGCATCCAAATCAACAGGTTCTTCTCCCCAGTTCAAGACAATGCGCACATCATTGGCAGTCATGGCCTGTATACCCACTGTTGGGTTCAAGTTAAAAGCGGTTGTACTATTATCACCACAAGTCAGCTCTACAGCACGAGAAATGCCAGTGAAATCATTGCTGGCAACGCTTATTTCCCGTGATCCACTGGGTAAGCCTGTGAAACTGGCTAACCCTTCTGCATTTGTCACATTGCTTTGGTCGCCAATGCTCACTGTTGCATTAGTGATGACTGTGCCGTCCACCGCGTTATTCACAATAACTTGCAAGTTTGCGCAATCAGTATCAGGATTATTTGCAGTATTAATACCTGCCGCATTAGGAACAAGGTGCAAGGTGACGGGATCAAATTCAAAAGGTACATCATAATAAACAGTTACAATTTGTCCGCGCCCCCCAAAGGGAGCAGGCACTTCAACAGTAACGCGAATATTATTAATCTGTACTGTATTAGAATCAATGGCAAACGCTTCAGCAGTACTGAAATCAATCAGCGTTTCAGCCATAATATGACTACTTAGTAAAGCAGTAACAGCAAAAGCTGTTATATATTTGAGAATATTCATTACTAGCGTATCCTTATAAAGTAATTAAAACTCAAACAGATAAAGAATCTTTATTTTTCTCTATCATTGCTTTTCATTATAGTTCAAAAATTAACGAGAGGCGTTATAAGTGACATCCCACTCCATTAAGGCTTGTTGCAGATCGCCACTGGCACCAATCTCATGCCAGAAGCGCGTAAAGTCAGCTTGCGCGGATTCCAGATGAAAGTCCATTTGTCTGGACTTATCCTTAAGAAATAAAGCAATATTACTGTCTATGCTATCGATATAATCCAGGGCAATATCCTGCGCTGATTGATTTTTTTCACCACCTAATAAAAAACCTTCTTTATACGCCCGCATAACACCGAACTGACTGCGTTTGGCAAAACTGTCTGCGGTTTGTGCCGGGTTGCGGCGTAAATGCACATAAAACGCCTGGTCACCATACGCTTGCTCCAGCCTTCCCAACAGCCAGGACAGACGGTTATCCGCTTCAATATGTTGCTCGGGATAAGCCAGTCGTTGCCTGCCGATGCACTTTAAGCGCGATTCATGAGCCGCAGTGTAATTATCGATATGCTGGCAGGCTTTGATAAATGTGGTTGAACCACAGCGCCCGGTGTTGAGGATAAAGATATTCATATTCTATATTAACTTCTAATTTTGATCTGACCACTAGCCAAGGCATCCAGCACTTGTTGTTTTTCACCATCGGCAACCACCTGACCTTTATCCAGTACTATCAGGCGCTCAACCAGCGTTAGTAGTGATGCGCGATGAGTAATTAAAACCAGGGTTCTGCCGTCCAACTGGCTTTGCAATTGTTGCTTAAACTGGGTTTCTGCCTGATTATCCATGGCGTTGCTGGGTTCATCCAGTAATAAAATCTGCGGTTGGGTCAGTAACGCACGGGTGACAGCAATGGCTTGGCGCTGCCCACCGGACAAATCACTGCCGCGTTCACTAATCGGCATATCAAACCCCAGCGGGTGTTGTCTGGCAAGTTGATCAACGCCGGTTTGTTGTGCAGCTTGCAGCAATTGTTCATCACTGACGGCATTTAAGCCAAAACACAGATTTTCACGCAGCGTACCAAAAAATAAGGTAACTTCCTGTGGTACATAACCGATGTTCTGGCGAATATCACTGGGATCAATCTGTCTGGCTTCCAGGCTATCAAATAAAATCATGCCCTGATCCGGCGGATATAAGCCCAGCAATAAACGCGCAATGGTACTTTTACCCGATCCAACTCGACCAATAATACCAATACGCTCCCCTGCTTGAATCTGCAAAGACAGATTTTGTAGTGCAGCTTGTTGTTGTCCGGGATATTGAAACTGTACCTGCTGGAATTGGATATTGCCTTGTAGCTGTGGGCGATGTAAAAAACTTTTTGCCTCAACGGCATTTTCTACGCTGGCTTCCGGGCGCTCTACTGGTTGCTGCATAATCTGGCTCAGTGCCTTAAGCGCGGTGGCGGATTGGTGATAACGGGTTAGTAAGGCGGCAATTTGTGCTAAAGGGGCCAAAGCGCGACCACTGAGTATGGTGCAGGCGATCAAGCCGCCCATAGTCAAACTGCCTTGCATAATTTGATACACACCCAGCACCACGATCAATACATAAGCCAACTGCTGGGTGAGAATGGAAAAATTCACTGCGCTGGCGGAAATAAAGCGTGATTTGAGGCTGGACTGGGCAATTTTCTGGCTGAGTTGTTCCCAGCGGTATTGCTGCTGGCTTTCCGCATTACAGGCACGAACTGTATCCAGGCCGTTAAGGGTTTCCACCAGACTGGCCTGTTTTTGTGCGCCAGCGCGCAAGGTTTGCTCGACGACTTTACGCAGTGGAATTTGTATCAGAAAACCCACCAATAGTACCAAAGGCATTGCCAGCAAGGGCACCCACACTAAATCCCCGCCTATCAGCCAGATAACGCTAATAAACAATAAAGAAAACGGCAAATCAATCACTGTTGCCAGGGTTGCAGAGGTAAAAAAATCGCGAAAACTGTCAAATTCCTGCAAATGATTGGCAAATGCTCCGGCGGATTTTGGTTGCGCGCTGGTGCGGGTGTTTAACAAATGACTGAAAATGCTGGCAGAGAGTTCAACATCGGCGCGTTTACCCGCGACATCAATAAAATAACCGCGCAAGGTGCGCATCAGCCAGTCAAACACAAACACCAGACTTGCGCCAATTGCCAGCACCCATAAGGTTTCCTGGGCATGATTGGGTACTACCCGATCATAGACATTCATCACAAACAGCGGCGCAGCCAGGGCAAATAAATTAATCAGCAGGGAAGCCAGCAGCACTTCGCTATACAAAGGCCAGGACTGCCACAGCGTGCGCCAGTACCAATGACCGGTTGATTTTTTGTGTTGCAGTAATTGACTGCGCTGGTCGAAACGATATTGTGGCTGGGCAAACAAAACCTGGCCTGTATAGGTGTTTTCCAGGTCTTTTAATGCCAGCATCTGCACGCCATCACCGGTTTCCGGTAACAGAATTTTAGCCTGCTCTGCTGTTTTTTCTAATAACACGCAAGCCTGCTGGCCTTTGAGCAATAATAATGCGGGTAAATGCGTGTTTTGAATCTGTTGCAAAGGACGGGATAATAGACTTGCGCTCAGATTCGCCCGTTGTGCGGCCCGTTCTAGCAAGGCCGGTGATAAATAACCGTTTTCCAGCGGCAAACCGCTGAGTAACTGAGTTTCGGAAACGGGCAGCTTGAAAAACTGGCACAGGCTGTACAGTGAAAGTCTTAGATTATCGTCGGCTGGATACGCCTTATCCATATATTTCTAACCGGAATGCAAAACACAAATGAAGTGAGTAAAATATTATAGTGAATACTTTCTATTCTAACTGGTTTTGAAATTAATATGGGCAATATCCAAGCATCCATTGCTCCACTCCATTAGTGATGACTGAAAAACTGTTCCACCAAAGTCTGCATATCTGTTGCATCCAGTTGCTGATTCAGAAAATCCTGGGTGGCACGATACAATTCCGGGCGCGATAACACACCATTATTATCGCTGTCATAAGCCTGCATCAAAGCATCACTGGTGCTGATTTGCATACGTGCAACAGCGAGATTACCCAACCCGTCTTCAACCGTAATCGTAACCGGCGTATCAGAAACCTGCTCCGGGGCAGTGAACAATACGGCTGCGCCTTCACTGGCGGACAAGGTGCCAGCTCGTGCTGACCAGATATAAGGTGCAATGCCGCCCTGCACGCTGAGCAGGGTGCTGGCCTGAGGTGCCAGACTGGCGCTGGAGGGGCTGGTGCTGAGGCTGTCGCTGACCACAAACACCACTGCCTGCGCTAATTGCCCGCTACTGTCTATGGCGCTGACCACAAAACGCCCGGTGCGATCCGGGCTGGTGTAACTGGCGGCATTGCCAGAAGTGTTGCTAAGGCTGCCATCCTGTGCCTGCCAATCCACGCTGCCGCTACTTTGCGATAAGCTGAAATTCAGGATTTCTCCACGCTCGGCAACCGTCGTGAGTGGGCTGATTTGCAGGCTACCACGTACGCTGATCCGCGCCACCGCAATGCGTCCGCCACTGTCTTGCACCGTCACCGTATCATTAACACTGGCATCCGGCGCGATATAAGTAATCGCGCTACCTTCAGTTGCTGATAAATCACCCTGTTGACTGCTCCAGGTATACGGCCCGCGCCCACCACTGGCCTGGAAAATTTCATTACCCTGGGTGCTCAGGGTTCGTTCTGCGGGACTGATATTCAATTCGTCCTGAATGACAAAAATCACAGCTTGCGCGTTTTGTGCCGTTTGGCTGTCACTCAGTTGCAGGCTGTATTCCCCAATTTCTGTCGGTGCAGTCCAGCTCACCAGACTGCCACTGTTGCTGGATAAACTGCCGCCCAATGGACTATCCCAGCTAATATTGCTGCTGCCTATCGCCAGAAAATCCCGACTTTCACCCGCTAACATCACCGCCACTGCCGGACTGACGTTGAGGCCACTGACATTGACTGTCATTGCAATAATTTTTGCCGCGTCCATGCTGTCGCGTAATACTACACTGTCACTGCCACTGGTTCGCGGGGTGTATACCACATAGCGCCCACTGGTGGCAGATAACAAACCCTGTCCGCTGCTCCAGTTATAGGGGGGGAAACCACCGCTGGCAGTCAACAGCACGGATTGCCCGTCCAGTTCCAGGGTTAACGGCCCGCTGGGGGAAACGCCTAATTCACCCCCCACGCGCACCGCCAGGGTCAGGCTGTTGCCGCTACCCAAGTCCTGAATGCTGAAAGTATGGGTATCGATTAAAGCCGGGGCAGTCATTTGCCAACTGCGATCCCCTGTGGCACCGGCCTGCAAACCGCCGGAACCCAGAATATCAAACGGGCCGCTGCCGCCTTCTATACGCAAATCAAATACTTCGCTCTGGGTGCTGATAATACTACCCAGCACAGAACTGTATTCCACGGCATTGCCTTGGCGTACCTGGGCCTTGAGTTGATCGGTATCGCTAATCACCGACACCCCGTTTTTATGGCTGACAAATAACACATCCTGCACCGCCAACAGATATTTTGGCGCTACCAGGCCGCCATCACAGGTTTGTGATAAGAGATCAGCGATGCCGGGATCATATTGCACCAGCGTGCCACTGTCCTGATTGGCTATCCACAAACGCCCGTTCAACCAAGCCAGAGCGCGGGGTTTGCTCAGTAAATTTGGGTTGTCTATGGTTTTAGTGACGCTGTTGGTTTGGGTATTGATAACGGAAATTGTACCTGCGCTGGTATTGGCAGCGTATAAAGTCAGACCGTCGGGCGCGAGACTTAAGGCGGTTACACCGCTGTCCACGGTGATTGTGGTCAGTAAAGTACTGGTCGTTAAATCATAAACCCCGATACGGCTGCTGGCGTTAAAACTCACATACAAATAATTGCCAATCACCAGCGCCTGTGAAGGGGCTTGCAATTGGCTGTTGCCGCTGATGGGGCTGGTCGCTTCGCTTAAATCACTGGTGTTGCGAATCAGGATTTCACTACCTGTTACATGATCCGTTACCAGCCAGAGCAAATCATTAAATACAGCCAAAGGTCCCAATGCCGCGCTGCTGACCATCACATCCCGCGTCACCTGATAACTGCTGGATTCTGTCGCACTGACATCAATGCTTTGCACCTGATTCATAAAACTGCTGACAAAAACCCGTTGTCCGCTTTGATCCAGGGTCAGCGCAAACGGATCATCCAGTCCGGAAACAGTGGCTGTTACCATACGCTGATTGGCATCAATCACTTTAAGTTCACTTGCCAGTTCATCCAGCACGTAAACTTCATTACCATCACTGAGCATCGCGCCGGGCTGGTCAAAGCTGATTAATCCCCCGCCGCTGCTGAGGTCATCAATTGAACAGGCCGCCTGTACACCCTGCCAGCTAATGAATAAGCAGGTTGATAGCAGCAGCAAAATAATGTGATAAAAACGCTTCATGACAGACCCCCCGACAGGAATTGAATATTTTAACTGGTGTTATGCAAAAGCTTCTTTTTCGCAGGTTTTGACATTTTGAAATGCGAAAAAACTGCTTTTGCTTCACGCTGGTTTTCATTTGCCCTCTGCTAAAGAGTGAGGATGAAATAAATACAGAAACTGGGCGCAGGATTTTTATTCATTTTCAAGGCGTGAAAACAGGCGCATAGCAAGCTATGTAACTGTTTTCACAACGTAGAAAATGGAGAAAAAGACCAGCCAAGTTGCTGAAGTTATAAAATTCTCACTCCTAATCCCCATTTGATGCCAAATAGCAACTGCATAACATCAGTCCATAATTAAAGCATAGCGACTGGATAGGTGCTGTCAATATTCAGGCATTCACTTCCTTAATATTGGCTTTGGGAATGGTGTGTTAGCCATTTTCTCGAAGAATAAAGTTGGTGCTTTTTTCTATGACCTCATAGATAAGCACAATAACCTGATGATTTTAGCGCAGTATAATAAGCGGTAGCTTCAAAAAGACCGCTGGATTTTCAGTGAGATAATTTCTGGATACTGAGTGCTGCTAAAAGCTTAGCAGTGCTTCATTTGAAAATTAAATATCTGAAAATCTACAGGTCAGGACTTAAAACAATCCAGTATCTTAAGGAGACAATATATGATTAAACCTCATGGTTCCGATAGCTTAAACCCTTTGTTTGTCTACGATTCAGAGAAACATCACGCACTTAGCAATGAAGCGGAAAACCTGCCCGCCATGATGCTGACTTCAGCTTCTGCCGCCAATGCCGTTATGCTGGGTGCTGGATATTTTAACCCGCTGACCGGTTACATGGGTCTGGCTGACGCCATCAGCGTCGCTGAAACTATGAAAACCACTGATGGTTTGTTTTGGCCCACCCCGGTGATGAACGTTACCAATGACGTGGAAGCCATTAAAGGCCACCCGCGTATTGCACTGCGTGATCCTAACGTAGAAGGCCACCCGATTCTGGCAGTCATGGATGTTGAAAACATCGAAGAAATGACCGATGCCGAAGTGAATCTGATCGCTGAAAATGTCTATCGCACCACTGATGGCGAACACCCAGGCGTTGCCGCATTTACCGCACAAGGCCGTTTTGTGGTATCCGGCAGCATCCAGGTATTAAACTTCAGCTACTTCCAGCAGGATTTCCCGGATACTTTCCGCACTGCGGTAGAAATTCGTAATGAAATTGCTGAGCATGGCTGGAAAAAAGTCGTTGCTTTCCAGACCCGTAACCCAATGCACCGTGCGCATGAAGAACTCTGCCACATGGCAATGAAAGACCTGGACGCAGATGGTCTGGTCATTCACATGCTGCTGGGTAAACTGAAAAAAGGTGATATTCCTGCTCCAGTACGTGACGCAGCAATCCGTAAAATGGTTGAAGTTTACTTCCCGCCAAACAGCGCGATGGTCACCGGTTACGGTTTTGACATGCTCTATGCAGGCCCTCGCGAAGCGGTATTACACGCCGTATTCCGTCAAAACATGGGTGCGACTCACTTTATTATTGGTCGTGACCATGCGGGTGTGGGTGATTATTATGGCGCGTTTGATGCACAAACCATTTTTGATGATGTACCAGAAGGCGCGTTGGAAATCGAAATGTATAATGCAGACCATACCGCTTATTCCAAAAAATTGAATAAAGTGGTGATGATGCGTGATGTGCCTGATCACACCAAAGAAGATTTTGTGCTGCTTTCCGGTACCAAAGTGCGCGCTATGCTGGCTGACGGCATTGCGCCACCAGCAGAATTCTCTCGCCCTGAAGTGGCGCAGATTCTGATGGATTATTATCAGGCAGAAGTTGCAGGTAAATAAGCTGGATTCAATGTCAGTTTTTGTTAATACAAAAACTGACTATGCAAATCGAATTGAGCTTAAAATAAGTGCAAACAAAAAAGTCCGGGTTGGCATTAAGCAAGCCAGGACTTTTTTGTTTATATACAATTTCTCTCACAACCCGGTAATGTACCGATACGTTACAATAAATATCGTTTGGACTATACCACGCTGCTGATTGCGATAAAAATTCGCCGTGCGGACTATCATGGTATTTTCAGTAAATAAATTAACCCTGAAATTTCTGATTATTTATTACACAAAGCGTAGGATGGCAAAGCACAGCGTGTTTATCCTGCTAATCGCAACACCACTATATTAAATGCAATAAGTTTACCCATATTTTTTGAAGTTCAATTATAAATAAATTATTATTAACAAGGAGTTCCTGCAATGACCGCAGTCCCCTCTAGTATGTTGCCATTAGGCACCAGCGCCCCTGATTTCACCCTGCCGGATGTGGTGCATGATGTTCCCGTATCCTTATCTGCACTGCCCCCCGCACAAGGCACGGTGATCATGTTTATCTGTAATCACTGTCCTTATGTAGTGCATCTGATGCCCGCCCTGGTTGCAATGGCAAAGACTTATCAGGAAAAAGGTATCCGTGTGATTGCCATCAGCGCCAATGACATCGAAAACTACCCACAGGATGCGCCAGAAAAAATGAAAGCGCTGATGGAAGAATTAGGCCATCCTTTTACTTATTTGTATGACGCAAGCCAGGATGTCGCTAAAGCCTATCAAGCCGCCTGCACCCCCGATTTTTATTTGTTTGATCAGGCATTAAAATGCGTCTATCGCGGTCGTTTTGATGCGGCTACGCCAAAAAATAATACCCCTGTCACCGGTGAAGAATTATTGGGTGCGCTGGATAATTTATTGGCAGGCAAGGAAATTCCGGAAGAACCGCAATACCCCAGTATTGGTTGTAATATTAAGTGGAAAGCTTGAACAAAATGCTGTTCAGCTTGTATGTCCACGCTAACGCCTGGAGATTGGACTACAGCGAACACTGAGGAGTGAGGATGAAATAAGTGCAGGAACTGGGCACAGGATTTTTATTCATTTTCAAGGCGTGAAAACAGGCGCATAGCAAGCTATGTAACTGTTTTCACAACGCAGAAAATGGAGAAAAAGACCAGCCAGGTTGCTGAAGTTATAAAATTCTCACTCCTAAGTTCACATAATAACTTCGTAGGACTGCCAGTCCTGAAGTTATTATTTGTTTTTACCAGTTACTGTACTAGAAGTCTGTCGGACCCAGGATAATCTACTGTGGAAAAGCAGGTATTAGCCGGATTTTCCGCCCATTTTCGTTGCATAGAACCACTATGCGCCTTAAATGAGCAAAAAATCCACCTCAATCCCGCTTTTCCTCGTTGTTCCTAAGTCCAATAGACTCCTGGGCATCAGGAATAAGCCATGATAATGCAAAGCTGGGTATTGATGCTGATATTGGCGTTATATAATACATCTTCCGCCGATGATACCAGGGTTTATCCCGAGTATAAGGTTAAAGCAGCCTATCTCTATAATTTTCTGCTGTTTGTGGAGTGGCCGGACGAGGCCGCTAAAACCATGCCACAGGCAGGTATAAATGTTTGTATTCTTGGTGAAGATCCCTTTGGAGCTGAGTTGAACCCTATCTTGAAGCGTACTGCCAAACAGCAGCGCATTGCTTTACAGCATATCAATCAGGGTGATACCACGCTATGCCATATTATTTTTATCAGTATCTCAGAGCAGCAAAATTTACCCAAATTACTACACTGGATACAAAGCAGTCCGTCACTTACCGTCAGCGACATTCCTGGTTTTATTCATCAGGGCGGCATGATAGGTTTTGTTTTTAAGGAAAATCAGAGGGGCAATCTGGTTCGTTTTAAAATCAACCTTAACACCATGATTGCATCCGGTTTAAAACCCAGTTCCAAGTTGTTGGAGATTGCTGAGGAAATTATTCATGACTAAGCAATGGTCTCTTTTAAATCTGACAATACAAAGCAAATTACTGCTGATGACCGGTATCGTTACATTTATTGCATTGCTACTTGCAAGTGGCATACAAATCTTATACGAGCGTCATGCCTTTAAACAGCACACAGTAGAAGAAATTGGCGTACTGGCCAAAGCCATAGCCAACCGTTCCACCGCCGCCATTCTCTTTAATGATCATAAAGTAGCCAGTGAAAACCTTGCCGCACTGTCGTTGCACACCAATATTGATCATGCTTGTTTATATCGCTCTGACGGCAGTCTATTTGCAAAGTATACGCGTGGCAATCATGCCGTCTGCCCGCCAGCCCCACTCGCTACGGGGTTTAAGTTTCACCAGCATGTACTTGAATTAACGCAGTTGGTGACGATTGAAGATAAGCATCTTGGCAGTATACATGTCCACGCCAATCTTGAAGCCTTGACTGCCGCGACCATCAACCATATCAGTGTGACGGTATTGGCAATGTTGGCGGCTATTATACTCGCATTTATTTCCGCCAAATGGATGCAGGGTTTGATATCAAAGCCTATTGCGCATTTGGCTGCGGTTGCCAGGCAGGTAACGGAAACCCGGGATTATGACATACGGGCAGAAAAACACGCTAAGGATGAAATCGGTCAATTGGTAGACAGTTTTAATACCATGCTTGCCACCATTCGCGCAGGTAATATTTCACTACGCGAAAGCAGGGAACGCTTCCAGGCTTTGACAGAAAGTACCAGCGACTGGATTTGGGAGGTTGACGCGCAAGGCACTTATACCTATGCCAGCCCCAGAGTTGAAGCACTGTTGGGTTATACGCCGGAGGAAATTATTGGCAAAACACCATTTCATTTAATGTTGCCAGGAGAAGCCAGGCAGGTTGAAAAAAAATTTGCTGCTTTTGCACAAGCAGGTCAGCCTTTTGAGGGTATTGAAAACAGCAATATCCATAAAGATGGGCGCTATATCATACTTGAAAGCAGCGGTGTGCCAATATTTACTGAGACCGGGCAGCTACGGGGTTATCGTGGTATAGACCGGGACATGACGGAAAGAAAATACCTTGCAAAAGAACTGGATAAGCACCGCCATCACCTTGAGGAATTAGTGCGGGAACGTACCACACAACTGGCTGAACAACGGGCGCGGGCGGAAGCTGCCAACCATGCTAAAAGCATGTTTCTCGCTAATATGAGCCATGAATTACGCACACCGCTCAACGCGATTCTCGGCTTTTCCGAACTCATGCAGCAAAACCATGAATTACCTGATTTTGCGCAAAAAAACCTGAAAATTATTAATTCTAGCGGTCAACATTTATTGACACTGATTAATGACATACTCGATATGTCCAAGATTGAAGCAGGTAAAATGAAATTGGAACAAGAAACTTTCAGTCTGGTGGCAATGACTGAGGATATCACGGACATGATGCGCCATCGGGCGCAGGAAAAGGGCCTGGAGTTAAACATTGAGCAGGATGCCAGTGTGCCCCAGAATATTTGTGGTGATGCATCCAAACTACGCCAGATATTTATTAATCTGTTAAGTAACGCGGTTAAATTCACCGCAATGGGTAAAGTGAGTTTACGGCTCAGCGTATCCGATAGAAACCCCGTAGAAAAAACTCAAACAGCTACTTCGCTTCAGATATTGCACGTAGAAGTGGAAGATACTGGTAGTGGTATTGCTGAGCATGATTTACCCCATTTATTTCAACCTTTTGAGCAATTGGCTTCATCATTAGAGCAAAAAGGCACCGGTCTGGGACTCACCATCACCAAGCAGTTTGTGGAAATGATGGGAGGCAACATCAATGTCAACAGCACCCCTGGACAGGGTTCTTTGTTTGTAATTGAATTGCCGGTAACACCTGTTTCTGTAGTGAAACCATCTGAATTTACCACCCCCGGTACGGTGATTGGTCTCAAACCGGGACAAGCTGAATACCGTATCCTGATTGTCGAAGATCAGGCAGAAAATCGTTTGCTACTGAAAACACTGCTGGAGCAGGCAGGATTGACAACCAGCGAAGCCATTGATGGTCACCAGGCTATTGCACAATTTAAGTCCTGGCATCCCCACTTTATCTGGATGGATCAGTGCCTGCCAGGTATGGACGGCAAAGAAATAACCCGGCATATTCGTGAGTTGCCAGATGGTAAATCAGTAAAAATTGCTGCAATCACCGCCAGTGCTTTTGAGGAGGAGCGCGAACAAATACTTGCCAGCGGCATGGATGATTATATCCGTAAACCTTTTCATAGCAGTGAAATTTTTGACTGTTTGCATCGCCTGCTGGATATTGAGTTTATCTATGAGCAGACACAGGCACGAGAACCCAGGGTAGTGGCTGAGAGATTATCAGTTGCTCACTTCAAGCAATTGCCAGAACCCTTGTTCAATACATTGCATCAGGCAGTATTAATGCTGGATATGGAAAAGTGCAATGATGCCATTAAGCAAATAGCTGATATTGATTCAATGCTTGCCGATCTCCTGAAATACTATTGTGAGAAGTACGAATTTCAGGCTATTCTTGAACCCTTGGAAGAAAAGCGTTTCCCGGATTAAATTAGTTGAAAAGCAAAAGCTTATACCACTGCCTTAAAACAATGAATTGTTATAATAAGCCGCCCAATTTATAATACACTTCTAATTGTATTGATGTAACCGTGTAGATATCCCCGCCGTTATAACGATTACGTATTGATAACCCTCCCTGTATACGGGCTTTCCCCCCGATTTTTATGGTTAAGCATGTCTTATTCAATGCCTCAAATTAAAGCGATTATTACTGCTATTACAGTTGCTTTATGTTTTAACTTATCGCTCAGTCAAGCAAGTGATGCAGCACTGGATGTAAAAGATATGCTGATCCTGTCCATAGAAGACCTCATGGGCTTGGAAATCAGCACCGGTACGCGCACTCACGAAAAAAGCAGCTTAGTTCCTGCTGTGGTAACGGTGATTACGGCAGAAGATATTGCCACCTTTGCTTATGCCGATGTCGCAGAGGCGCTGAGCCATAGCGTGGGTTTTGTGGAAACGGATGATTTGGTAATGCACAGCTTTGGGGTGCGTGGCATTCATGCCGGTTTACGCGCAGGCAACCGCACTATTAAGTTTATGCTCAATGGTCAGGCGGTCAGCTTTCGTTCCACCAGCCAGAATTTTATTGGCCCGGAACTGATACCGATGGCAATGATTGAGCGTATTGAAATTGTGCGTGGGCCGGTATCTGCGCTGTATGGTGCCAATGCCTTGCTCGGCGTGGTCAACATCATTACCCGTGATAGCGAACACTTTAAGCAACAGGGGCAACAATTAAGCCTGACTGCTGAAACCCTAGAAGCGGCGGGTAATGGGGCACGCGCCAGCCTGGCAGGTGGTGGTAAACAAGGTGATTTCAGCTATCAATTGGGTGCCGGTCTGGCACATTCAGATCGCACAGGCCTGAATCTGCCGCAAGGCTCGCCGCTATACCATTTATTCGCTGAAGGTACCAGTGGACGTCAACTCAGCGCCAAAACAGATGAAACACGTCCCCTGTCCCTCTATGGTCGTCTGAATTGGCAAGCGCAAGCCAATCGTCAAATTACGCTCAGTGGTTTCTATCAAAAACTGGATGCACATAACAGTTTTTCTGATCTCAGTCCCTTGCGTGACAGTGGCAGCAGTCGGGTAGCACTTTATAACGGTTTTGCCCGCCTGGACTGGCAGGAAGACTGGAATGAAATATGGCAGACGCGGATGTTTGCAACCTGGTCACAAGGCAGTACCACCGATAATGATCATGTCGAGGCGGGTGCGCCGGGTTATTATCTGCGCCGGGAAACCGCTTATCAGGGGGGTGATTTAGGGGCGGAACTCATTGGGCAAATGAGCGCAGCCGATACCTTGCTGATCGGCATGGATTACACGGATGACCGTTATGATATGGAATACTTCAGCCAGGTTGATCGCGCCTCTCATCACAGTAAGGCATTAAATACCCCGCGTATGCGAAACCTGCATAATTATGGATTTTATGCACAATGGCAACACAGCTTTTCCCAGTCGTGGTTGCAAAGTCAATGGCATTTGACCCTGGGTTATCGTCATGATCGCCATTCCTACAGCAATGGACAAAACTCTTATCGCGCCGGATTGGTAACAGAATTACCTGGCGGCAAGGTACTGAAATTCCTCGTAGGCAGCGCGTTCCAGGCTCCTTCTCCAGAACTTTTATTCCGTGAAGCGGTGCAGGGCGGTGATATCGTTGGCAACCCTCAGCTATTACCGCAACAGGCGGAAACTGCTGAAATCAGCTTATTATGGCCCTTATCCTCCCGGATGCAGTTAACCAGCACCTTGTTCGCCACCCGTATTCATGATCTGGTGCAATACCAAAGCACTCAAAGCAACCTGTTTGCCCGTAACAGTACAGACAGTCTGAGCCGTGGCATAGAGCTGGAAGCGCGTTATGTCTCAGGCCCCTGGCAGATTTATGGTAATGCACTGTGGCAACAAACCCGAATCGAAGACAATCCTTATAACCTGTTTGTGCTCAATGAACGCGAAGAAGGCAGTTTGTTTCCAGAATACAGCCTGAATCTGGGGCTGAGTTATTTCTGGCGACCTTATAAACTGCGCCTGAGCTTTGATAACCGTTATGTGGCAAGGCGTCCAGCTTCCACCCAGAATGTGCAACTGGCACAACGTTTCTACACTATCTCGGCTTATCTGGATTCAACTTTGACGCTCAGCACCCAGGCTTTCTCACTGGTGGCGGGAAAAACCGGCACCCTGCGTTTTCAAGTGCGCGATCTCTGGGATAATGCCTATGTGAATCCGGGTTTTGGTGGTATTGACGTACCCAGTCTGGGGCGGCGTTATTGGTTAAGTTTTGAGCAGCGTTTCTAATTAAGCTTCATTCATCCGCTACGTGCTTGAAAACCGTTTACATCTCATGCTGGCATTTGATAATCAGTGCCGGGGTTAAGTGATTAATGATGAATACTAAAAAACAATTATCTTATTATCTGATAAGTCTTGCTTTAGCCGCTTTGCTCAGTGGCTGCGGCGGTGGTGAAGACACACCGCTGGCATTTGATCCCTTTGTGGATCAATTTGATGCCAACGCCTATAACCTGGGATTTTTCCCGCTTTATCCCTATAGACGCGATGCCAAACTGCTGGCAGCGGAACAAATCAACGCCATCGGTGGCTTGCTGGGCGGCAAGCGGCTGAATATCGTTGCCACCAATTTCCAGACCGCTGATGCTTTTGAAGTCATCGATTTACAGGAAACTGCGCGTAAAATGATTGAGGATTACCATATCCCGATTATTGGCACCGGCTCTTCTTATGTGGTTAAAAAACTGGCTGAAGTCACCGTACCCCGTAAAACACTACTGATGGGAGATTCCTCAACTTCACCCAGTATCACGAATTTAGACGATAATGATTTTGTTTTTCGGATACCACCCTCTGACTTATTTGGCGCACAGGTATTGGCTGAGCTGGCTTGGCAGGCGGGGGCCAGAAGCTGCACCAGCCTATATACGGAAACCGACAGTTATGGCGCAGGTTTAACCCAGGCTTTTGCTGATAGTTTCAGCGCCAAAGGTGGCACGGTGCTGAATAATGTCGCCCTGCCCAGCAACTTGAGCACAGGCTTTGGGCAATACTTTCCCGAGATTTATTTATCACAACCCGATTGCGTATTTCCGGTGTTATTGCGTAGCACCACCACGGCGAATTTCATTAATGAAGCCAGCAGCATTGGCTTTAATGGTTTTTATATTTTCTCAGATGCCGCGCTGGCAGCGGGTTTCACCGACAGCATTGCCAACTCAGACAGTTTGCGCGGCAGTATCGCCGCCACGCCGGGATTTGGTCTGCGCGACAGTTTTGAATATCAGCATTTTGCTGCGCTGTATCAAGCGCAATTTCAACAGGAAGCACTAAATTTTACTGCCCATGCGTATGATTTGATTATGGTGCTGAGCTTGGCAATTGAACGCGCAGGTATCATCAATAACACTGACAACCCCACCGGAGAAATGGTGCGCGACAGCCTGCGCGCAGTGATGAATCCACCGGGTGAACCCATTGCCCCCAGTCAGATTGCTGCGGGTCTGGAACTGATTCGCAAGGGTCAGGAAGTGGATTTTTATGGTGCATCCAATGCTGATATGGGCTGGGATGCCAATGGCGACGTGGTGGGCGCACCAGTCTATGATGTGTACCATTACTCGGAAGCCAGTGGCAAGCTGGAGCAAACCCAGCAGATTGTTATTGCTGCGGATTTGTAAACAGGAGTTACGCAAAAGCTTCTTTTTTGTACTTGAAGGCACAAAAAAACCGCTTTTTGCTTCACGTTGATTTTTAGTTGGCTACGCTGGTAAACCCTTATGAGTGCAGATAGAACGCAAGGCAGTAAAAACACACTCTCTTATGCCTATACCAGCCTGCTTTATCTATTACTGCCTGCTATTTTAATCCGCCTGTGGTGGCGGGGTCGTAAAGCACCCGCTTACCGCCAGCGCTGGATAGAGCGCTTTGCCTGGCACTTGAATTTCCCCCGGCAGCCCCGTATCTGGGTACATGCCGTTTCTTTTGGTGAAACCCAGGCCGCACTGCCCTTAATCAAAGCCCTGCAACAACGCTATCCCAATCACAGCCTGTTGGTGACAAGCATGACCCCCACCGGTTCAGCACATGTGTCTAAAACCCTGGGGCATAGTGTTGAACATGTATACCTGCCCTATGATTACCCCGGTGCAGTCAGACGTTTGCTGGATGCCACCCAACCACAACTGGGCATTATTATGGAAACCGAATGGTGGCCTAATTTATTTTTTGCCTGCAAGCAAAGAAATATCCCGCTGCTGCTGGCAAATGCCCGTCTGTCCGAGCGTTCCGCCCGCACTTATCAACGTTTTGCCCCGCAACTCACCGCTAAAACCCTGGCCTGTTTATCCGCCATTGCCGCCCAGGGGGAAAGTGATGCGCAACGCCTGCTGGCACTCGGTGCAAAACCGGAAACCCTGACAGTCACCGGCAGCATTAAATTTGATCTGGAACTGGCAGCCAGCATCCAGCAACAAGCCCAGGTATTTCGGCAACAATGGGCAAAACGTCCGGTCTGGATTGCCGCCAGCACCCATGAAGGTGAGGAACAAATTATTCTGCAAGCGGCAAAAACCGTGCTGGCAACCCTGCCAGACAGTTTATTAATTCTGGTGCCACGTCACCCAGAGCGTTTTGAGCAAGTTTTTTTATATTGTCAGCAGGCAGGCTTAAAAACCGTGCGCCGCAGCAGCGGACAAACGTGCAACGCAGCAACCCAGGTTTTTCTCGGCGACAGCATGGGCGAATTGATGGCTTTATACGCCAGCAGCGATGTTGCGTTTATCGGCGGCAGCCTGATTGCCAATGGTGGACATAACCCCCTGGAACCCGCCGCTTTAGGCTTGCCGGTAATGTTTGGGCCATCAATGTTTAACTTCGCGCAAATCAGCAGCGCCTTATTACAAGCGCAGGCTGCCGTGCAATTGGAGGGTCAACAGGCACTTGCCCGGCAGGTGACAGACTGGCTTAGTGATAAAACCCAAAGTGCCACAGTTGGGGAAAATGGCGCAAAGTTTGTCGCACAAAACCGGGGCGCTTTGCAAAAGCTGATGCAACTTGTGGCAAAGTGCTTGGTATAACCTAAATTTCACACCGGTATTCAGCAAGTGCCTTACTTCGCCGCCAAGCGGGTAATACCGTTCCAGTCAGGTGCTGGCGGATGTTGCTGATAATGCTGGCAACGCTCGCAATACAATTGAATCACGCGGTCTTCCGGTAGTTGCTGGGCTAATTGTTCAAAAGCCGATAATGCCGCCACCCATTGCTGACTTTTATATAATTTCTGAGCTTTGTTATAGGCTGCCAGGGTTTTTAACTTGGTATTTTTCAGCATTTCCGGGTCATGATTAAACACTTCATAGACCGTATTGGCGGTTTCCTTGCCTTGTACCTGTACCGTGTCCAATTCTCGAATTAAGAGTTTATCCGGGTGTTTTAGGGCTTGCAGAGTGTCTGAGGTAATCCCAAAATAAATGCCATAGTGTTTGGTTAAACTTTCCACCCGTGCTGCTAAATTCACCGTATCGCCAATCACGGTACTTTCCAGACGACCTTCAAAACCAATTGTACCCAGGGTTAAAGCGCCGGTGTGGATGCCAATACCAATATTAACCGGAAATTTTCCTTCTTTTTCCCGCATCTGATTAAAATTCTGCAAACGTGACAGCATATTTATCGCGCCTGCTACTGCATCGTCAGCACTGGTAATTTTCTCCCCACAAAATAAGGCCATGATCGCATCACCGATATATTTATCGATAAAACCACCACTTTGCACAATGCCTGGGCCTATCCATTTAAGGTAATCATTAAGAAATAAAAATGCCTGCTCCGGGGGTAGATCTTCGGACAGGCTGGTAAATGCGCGAATATCTGAAAACAAAACGCTCATATGTTGTACGCTGGCATCACCGACCTGAATATCTTCAATTTCAGTTTTACCCAGAAAAGTCAGAAATTCGGTGGGTACAAAACGCTGAAAAGCCATATTCTGCGTCTGAATTTTTTCATAACTCAAGGCATTTTCAACGGCGACCGCCGCCTGACTGGCTAAAGCGCTGACAATTTCTATCTGATTTTCGCTAAACGGCTCCTGTTCATGATGCTTGCCATGTTCCGGGTTGATGAGTTGTAAAACCCCGATGGTCTGATGACTACGATCCAGCATCGGCACCACCAGCATGGCTTCGTGTCCAGTTTCATGCGCCGCCAGGTTCTCTGGCATCGGGGTGCCGTCCGGGGCTATTTTTTGCCCTGCGGCAACGTAAACCCGGCGCTGATGCTTGGCGGCATAAATGGATAACTGGTGCGCGGCTTTACTCAAAGGAATGCCGTCATAACCCAGATTGGCTGAGGTATTACGCGCAAAAACTTCCTGCGAGGCACTTTGCATAATCCGAAATTGCAGGGCACCCGCGCTCAATGTATATAAAATACCGGTATCAGCGTGGGTGATGGAACGCGCTTCCTTGACAAAAATTTCCAGCAGGTTGTTTAAGTCTTTTTCCGCAGAAAGTGCGTTACCAGCGCGGGTGAGTGTGTCAATGGTGTCTTTGAGTACATTCACAAAACCATTAAGCTGTTTTGCCATGCTGTTAAATGCCTGCGCCAGAATGCCCAGTTCATCATCGCGCTGCCAGGTAAACACATGAGATAAGTCCCCTGAGGTCAGACGTTTAACACCGCGTTGCAAATATTCAATCGGGGTCAGGATATTATGCGCCATGAAATAACCCAGCAAGGTTGCCAGAACAATACAAATCAACATAATTCCAATCAGACGGAACATTGCCTGGTTGGAAACCTGTACAAATTCATCAGCCGGTACGCTCAGGCTTAATACACCAATCTGCTTGCCAAGACTGTTCTTTAAGACCTGATGCGCGGCTAATTGTCCGCCAGGGCGAATATCCGCCATTTCATCAAAGCCGCGCTGCTGCAATACGGTTTTTACACTGGCAGAAATTTGTGGGGGGGTGGACTGGGCCAATAAATATTGGTTGATAGTCTGGCTCTGGTGGCTGATGAGTACATTAACCCCCAGCAAATGATTGATTTTTTCAACCAGCGCCGTATTTTCATTCAGAATATAACGTACCAGCACCACGCCAAACACTTCTTTGCCCAGGGTTTCCCTGAAAAAAGGTGCGGCAGCAACAATGCCTAGTAAGCTTTGTTCGCCGCAAGTGATAAGTTCTGTGGCAGAATGGGGGCGTGCCTGCTGCATCACGCTGGCAAACAAGGGGTGTTCACCGTTCTTATCCTGCGCTTCATCCTTAGTATCTTCCCCTGTACCTTCGGTTGCCAGACAGGTATAGGTATTTTTTTCAGCACTGCCCAGTAAACGTTTATTGCGTCCACTGATAACCAGAATCTGTGCAATACTGGGGTGGCCTTCCTGAATTTGTTGCAAACGGCTGTTGATTTTTTGTTGAATACCAAAAAAACTTAAGCTTTGCAGGGTTTCATCACTGGAAATAAAATGTGCGATATCCGCCACCCGCTCCATTTGCGTGTGGTAAACCAATTGCGCCACCTGCATGGATTGCCGCATTTGTGCCAGGGAATCAGATTTGATTTCTTTGCTGAAAAAATAAATTGCATACAAGGTGGTTGAAGAGGCTGCCACCGAAGTAATAAGAAAAAAAGACAATAAAAGTTTGCTGCGAAGTTTCATGAAAAGCGCTGTCAGGGTGATGAAGCAATAAGCAGTGATGTATAATGTCTCATCATACATGAATCAGACCAAAGCGTCTGTAATGAGAGTTTAATGTGGAACCTGAATTCGATGTAAGCTTCATTCATTCGCTTTGCGCCTGAAAGCCGCTGACATCTCATGCTAACTTATTGATAGCGAGTGCTGGGTTTCAGCATTTTTGGATAAGGAGCGAGAATTTTACAACTTCAGCAACTTGGCTGGTCTTTTTCTCCATTTTCTGCGTTCCGCCTGTTTGGACTTAGGCAGTTACATAGCTTGCTATGCGCCTGTTTTCACGCCTTGAAAATGAATAAAAATCCTGCGCCCAGTTTCTGTATTTATTTTATCCTCACTCCTAAAAAACTTTATATTGAACTCACCTTATGAAACATGCTGATCATTATGCCGTCTTTGGCAACCCTATTAAACACAGTAAGTCCCCCCGCATTCACAACTTATTTGCTGAACAAACCCGGCAAAATCTGATTTATGAGGCGATTTTGGCACAGCCAGACGCCTTTGCCGCAGCTATTGCTGATTTTCGTACCGCAGGCGGCAGGGGCTGCAACGTAACCGTACCGTTTAAGGAAGATGCCTGGCAGTTGGCCGAGCAACGCAGTGAGCGCGCTGAGCTTGCTGGTGCGGTCAACACTTTGCGCTTTGATGAAAGTGGTTTGTGTTTTGGTGACAATACCGATGGCGTAGGTCTGGTTCGCGACATCAGTGAAAATCATGGCTGGCAGCTCAGTGGCAAAAAAATCCTGATTTTGGGTGCGGGTGGCGCGGTGCGTGGCGTGCTTGCACCTTTGCTGGACAGCGCACCTGCAACATTGTCTATTGCCAATCGCACGGTCAGTAAAGCAGAGCGTTTAGCCACGCTATATCCCAATGCGGATATTCAAGCCACAGGTTATGAGGGGCTGACGGGACAATGTTTTGACATTATCATCAATGGCACCTCTGCGGGTCTGCAAGGGAAATTGCCACCACTGCCTGACGGTTTACTGGCAGCAAACGGGCTGGCCTATGATATGGTTTATGCCAATGAACCAACTGTTTTTGTACAATGGGCCACTGCGCAGGGAGGACATGGCGTGGATGGCTTGGGTATGCTGGTTGAACAAGCCGCAGAATCTTTTTATCTGTGGCGCGGCGTGCGCCCGGAAACCCAGGCAGTGATTGCCGAACTTGCTAAGGCACGGATAAAATAAATAGCGATAGACTTTTGATGATTAATTTCCCAAGGAGCCAACGGATAACACCCCTTTGAAGGGGTGTTATCCGTAATACCTGAGAACCGATATGCACCTTTCAATTATTGCCGCCTTATCCAAAAACCGGGTCATCGGCCTGAATCAACAAATGCCCTGGCATTTACCCGCAGACCTGGCCTGGTTTAAACAAAATACCCTGGGCAAGCCCATTGTCATGGGGCGTAAAACCTTTGAGTCCATCGGTCGCCCATTACCGGGGCGGGATAATATCGTTCTCAGCCGTGATTCAGACTTGCTGATTCCTGGCTGTCAGGTGATTCATCAATTACAGGCATTGGAAGACTTAAATGCACCTGAAATTATGATCATTGGTGGTGGTCAACTCTATGCGCAAACCTTGCCACTGGCTGAACGACTTTATCTCACGGAAGTTCAGGCTGAATTTGAGGGTGATACCTATTTTCCCGTTTTGGAAGACGAGGATTGGCAGGAAGTCAGCCGCATTGAGCGTACAGCGGATGAAAAAAATCCACAGGATTGTATTTTTTGTATTTTAGCGCATAGATAATATATAATTTATGGCTTAGGAAACCAATAGATAACAACTTTTCCACTTACAGAAAAACAGAAAAATGCTTAGCTCTTTGATACCAATATTTATTATTGCAGCAGTATTTATTATTCTTGAGTTTGTTACAAGTAAAGATAAAT
>NZ_JAUCGJ010000058.1 GCF_030378065.1 Candidatus Venteria ishoeyi
ATAAGAGTGCTGAAAATTTAATCCGTAGTTATGCATTAATCCATAACTTTTCACCGTCATGCCCACAAACAATAAAAAAGTATGATGGAAAAATTAGCCCTGCCGAAAGACTTAATGAATTTAGATATCATGACAACTGGTTGCATAATTTACTGATAGCCGCCTCCAGGAATGGCTACAGGCGTATCCCACACAAAGCGGTATAATCAGAATTTTTTATATATTAAATTGTTCAAATTTCCTCTGATTACACTATGCTGATTTCTGGTACAGACTGGGGTAACGAAAATTATCTAACCTTAAAAACAAAAACAGGCCCCACTTTTATTCCTGATAATGATTAGAAAAAGCCTGCCTTCTTCTGGCCTGTATAGTAACTATTCAGACCCTGATTATTTTTTGCCGCAGAATACGCGGAACACTTGTTAATAGGCATTATAAATCAAATGCACGCCCACCAAAGTCAGAAAAAAAATAAAGACCTCTTTTAAGACCTTCTCATTTAAATTATGGGCAAATTTTGCACCAATTTGTGCGCCAGCAATTACCCCTGGAATTGCCCATAGAACTACCATTAAATTAGCCTGATGACCAATACTTAAGTGAGTGAGTGCGGCAATAAAACTAACCACAAAACTGATAAAAATGCTGGTAGCAATCGCATAGTGCATACCCAGTGATAGCTTTCCTCTAAAAACCGGGATTAACCATTCATTCATGCTGGAACTTAATAAACCGCTACCTATTGAGGCAGGAATGGTTATCCAGAGTTTTTTATGACTACGCTTAATCTCTACTTTATTTTGACCAAAATCATGGTACTTTTGTGGTGCAGAAACAAATAAAAAAGCCGTGAGTAAGACTAAAACACCCAAAATAAACTGCATATAAGAGGCTGTTAACTGACTTGCAACTAATGCACCTAAAGCAGTGCCTGGCAATGCGATCAATAGAACGATAAAAGCTAACTTAAAATCAATGCGTTGTTGTTGGACAAATGCAATGCTTGCCGATCCCATGCCGACAACTTGTATCATTAAAGAAGTCACAACAGCTATTTCGGGAGGAAATTTTAATATGATAAGAAAAAATGGCATCCATAACAGGCCTCCACCAATACCCACTGAGGAGACCAGAGCAGAAATTAATAGCCCAACAGGCAATATAAACCAATAATCCAGCATTTTAGTCGGTGCATAATTCTGTTGAAGAAAAATTAAAACACTGAATAAAACTATCTAAAAGTGCAAAATTATTATTTACTTGTAGAATTTCTTTGATAAGTTGCTGTATTTCTTCATGGGTATAATTACTTTTTTCATTAAGAATTTCAGAATCATTAAAAAGCTGATGATAACAACTAGCAACATTTTTACTTAACAGGCTAATCTCCTGCAAATTGGCAGACATTTCATTAATAACACCACCTAATTCAGATAATTCATTTTTTTCATCAATTTCAATTGTCTGAGTCAGATCGCCTTCTGAAATTTTCTTTGATACTTCTATCATATGTTGTAATGGGTTTGTAATATTACTGATAAACATATTAGACATAATAATCATAATTGCCATAATAATAATAAACATTAGAATTGCTTTATTACGTAATTCAACTAATGGCTCAAATGCTTGTTCAAAGCTTATTTTTTGCTGGCTATATTCAAGAATATTTTTTAGTAAAGCTTGTTTTAGTTGAGCGTCTTGAATATCTAAAATAAACTCAATGCCAACCAACAAAGATGCCAGTATAATTAAGAGAAAATAAAATCCCATCGTATGTTTTAAGTTATCTTTAAACAAAAACTTCATTTTTACTTTCTCTTTATTTTTTTAATTATTAATTAGTATACTGTTAATATCTTTAATATTGTCTGGTTTCACTGATTTGGCAAAACGATCATCAACCAGCGTACCAATGTTATTGTCCTCTATTAAGTCATATTTCAGCATTAAATCTGCCAGATATAACATCTCTTCTTGCTTGGGAATATATTGATTAAAAACAATACGTTTTTTTGGCTGAGTCAAGGCATAACGGACTAAGTCTTTGCTTTGATTCCAATAACGCGCCGCCACATTAATAGCATCATCCATATTCTGTTCTGCCCAGAATCCAGAACGGGCAGCAGCAGAGACTAATTGCTCCACCGTAGCAGCATCTTTCTCAATAAGGTCTTGTTTGACCACCATTAAATTACAGATAAAATTAGGCCAGACATCTTCTACATAATGTAATAAGTTGGCATCACCACTTTTAAGTGTTTGTGCTGCAAAAGGTTCACCAACGTAATAGGCATCCAGAGAGCCTGAAACCAATGCTGAAGCCATATCTGGTGGATTCATTTCTACAATTTTAATATCGTCGGACAAGCCTTGTTGTTCTAATAAATATAAAATACTTAAATTATGTCCTGAATAACGCATGGGTACTGCAATCGTTTTTCCTTTTAAGTCTTTTAAGGTTTTAATGTTTAAGTCTTTACGGGTAACCAAACTGCTCTCATGGCGGTTGCCAATATAAACAACTTTGATATCTTCCCCTTGCTGTTTTAATACAATGGATAAAGGCGCTATCATTAAAGCAGCCTGAATTTCATTGTGCCGCAAGGCTTCTGCCATTTCTGCAAAAGATGAAAATTTGAGTGCTTTAAACCGTATGCCACTACCTTCCTGGGTAGCATAATCCAGTAAGGGGGCAGCTAGATTGGTGACAACTGGCATGTAGCCAATGTAAATAGTTTTTCTATCTCCAGATTCAGAATTTAATGTCTGATGTAAAAAGGAAATGAATACCAACCAAGCCAATATAAATGCGATTACACGCCAAACATTAAACGGCATAATTAACACCCAGCATTAAATAAAGTTCGTCTCTTAACTCTCTTAAACCCTCTATTTTTTCAATATTTCTGGGATGTCCAAACGCTAATTTACGATTTAATAAGATATTTTTAGTGCTTGCGTTACCCATAACAACCACCCTGTCAGCCATCACCAGCGCATCATCAATATCATGCGTCACAATGACAATAGTTTTATTAATAAACTGATGCATATTAACGACTTCTTCGCGCATTTTCAGGTGCGTTAAAAAATCCAGGCCACTAAAGGGTTCATCCATAATTAATAATTCAGGGTTAACAACAATAGCGCGCGCTAACTCTGCCCGCCTTTGCATACCACCGGACAATTGGTGGGGGTAATAAGACTCAAACCCGTCAAGTTCCACCATGCTAATATATTCCTGAATGGTTTCTTCTTTTTCAGCTTCATTATCAAGATGGCGCAAACCCAGCTCAACATTTTGCCAAACTGTCATCCAGGGTAATAAGCCATTGTGTTGAAAAACAAAAATATAATCTGAGCTGGGTTTTAATATCGGTTGCCCATCAATTAATATTTTGCCAGAAGTTGCCCGATCAAAGCCTGCAATAATACGTAGTAAACTCGACTTACCACAGCCGGAAGGGCCTAAAATACAGACCATTTCACCATCTTGGAATTCTAAATTAACATCCTCCAGGACGGTAATAATCTTTTCGTGCGCATGAATATCATTTTTGCGCGAGTGTTGTCGCCGGTTCTGATAACGCTTGGCAAGATCTTGAATTAAAATATGTCCCATTATGATGCCTTATTCCAGCCTATGGCATCATTTTTGGCTAAACGCAACATAATAAGATCTAATAAAACGCCAATCATGCCAATCACAATCATGCCAACCATAACAATATCCATCCGCAGTGCATTCCTGGCATCTAAAATTAAATAACCCAGGCCAGATTGTACCGCGATCATTTCTGCTGCGACCACCACTAACCAGGCAATGGCAATGGTTAAACGCAGTGCGGTGAGTACTTCCGGTAAAATAGCGGGAATAATGATTTTTTTAATCACTTCCTGCTGACTGAAATTAAAATTAGCGGCAACATGAAAATAAACCGGATTAATACGATTTACCGCCATCGTTGTTGCTACCACTAAAGGAAAAAAACTGGATAAAAAAATTAAAAATATAGCAGGCTGATCGCCGATACCAAACCATAACATAGCCAGTGGTATCCAGGCTAAGGGAGAAATAGGACGTAAAAACTGAATAATAGGATTAATCAATTGCCTGACAAGATACTTACGCCCTAAAACAATCCCCAGAGGAATACCTAAAATGACAGCCAGATAAAATCCTATTGTGACCCGATATAAACTGGCAACCACATGTTTTAATAAAGTACCATCATTAAATAACTCAACCCCACTGGCTAACACTAAAAAAGGATTAGGAAAAATCTGTTCACTAAAATCACCAAAATAGGTGATGATAGCCCATAAAAGGATAAGTAAAGAAAAGGAAACTGAGGATAAGAAGAGAGGATTACGTTTCATTAAAATACAACAATTTCTTTGGCTAAAGCGCGATACTGCTGTCCAGCTCGACTCTTATTGCCTGCATAATTAATCACAGGTTTGCGCATAATTTGCGCTTCCTGCACTTTATTGTCTACCTCAACAATAGTTTTCAGAATTTTACCACTAAACTGTTTATTAAGTTGAGTTAAAATAACTTTAGCAGCAGTACTCTTAGGGTTAAATAAACTGATTAATATATGATAAGGTAACTTAATTTTATATTTATCTTCCAGGATATTAATTATCTTTCCTACCTCTTTTACACCGTTCATGGAAAAATATTCACACTGCGTGGGAATAATAACTGAGTCAGCAGCCATTAAGGCGTTTAAGGTGAAAAACTCCATTGAAGGTGGGGTATCAATGAGAATGTAATCATAGTTTTCACTGATTTTTTTTAATTGATTTTTTAATAAAAATTCAAACCCATTTTTTTGCATATAATATTTTGGAAACAAGTTCATATCACTATTAGAAGGGAGTAACCACAAATTTTTACTGTATTGCTTAATGACACTGTCAATATTTTTTTGACCTGCCTGTACTAATTGATAAAAAGACACATCTTTCTCATAACCTAGAGAAAGGGTTAAATTGGCTAATACGTCAAAGTCTACCAGTAATACCTTTTTATTTTGCTCAGATAATGCCGCGCCAAGATTAATACAGGTGGAAGTTTTAGCAACGCCCCCTTTTTGATTGCATATCGTAATAATCTGCGCATGGCTGACAATATCATTTTTATCCAAATCAATGGGGGATTTTTTATCTGTTTCAATAATAAATACATGCTGACAACGTGAGCACCTTACTTTTAATATGTTTTTTTTCAGTAATTCTGGTTTGACTTTATAGCGCGTATGACATTTATTACAGGAAATAATCATAATGATCCCTTAACGCATGATGGTTTTAATTTGTGTGACCAACTGACTTTCATCAACAATAAAATCAACCACATCTAACTCAATAACACTTTGGGTTAAATTTGGATACACACAGGTATCTGTACTTTGAGCAATGGTTGTTCCTGTGTTTTCTTTTATTTTAGTAAACCCCTGCGTACCATCATTACCCACTCCGGTTAATAATACACCCACTGCATTATGCTTAAAAATTTTAGCCGCAGAAATAAATAATTCATCCAGGGGACGTGGTATTTTTTCTGTTACTCTGAGACAGGGTTTACCTTCATTGTTCAAATCAACCCAGGCAGTTTGTTCGTTAGAAGCAAAATAACAAACTCCCTGCTCCAATAACACCCCATCTTCAGCCACTTCAATACTCCATGGCACGTAGTCATTAAACTTTTTGACAAAGGCGGGGATAATCTGTGGTGCAATTTCCTGAACAACTAAAGCCGCTGCTGGCAAATTGGGTGGTAATTTTGAAAATAAACGAACAATCGTACTCGGGCCGCCTAAAGTAGTGCCAATAGCAAGTAAATAATCCAGGCTATGAAAAGTATAACGTTCTATTAATGCACCTCTGCTATCTACGGATCCTAAATAAACTCTATGGATATTCTTAAGCTTAACTGATATTGCAATTTTAACCCGATCAATAATTTGTTGGCTGGCTAAATGAATATCTTTGGAAATAGCGCCCGAAGGCTTAGGTAGAAAGTCCACGACACCAAGACGTAAGGCTTCAAAAGTAATATGACCGTCTTTAAATAAAGAGCTGAGCACCACGATAGGAACAGGTGATTCTATCATAATATGGCGAATGGCTTTAATACCATCCATAACCGGCATATCCATATCCAAGGTAATCACGTCAGGTTTTAAGGTTTTAATTTTTTCCAAACCTTCAAGGCCATTACGCGCAGAACCCACCACCTCAATTTCAGGATCGGATTGCAATAACTCAGTAATGGCTTTAACCATAAAATGTGCATCATCAATGACTAAAACCTTGTACTTTTTCATGATTAGCGCCTTTTAGGCGATTGCCGGAGAAGAAATCGCCTTATGCATTATTCTCTTCCAGGTTCAAAGACTTCCGTTTTAAGTTTTGTTGCTGCTGATGTCGTAATACCTGTTTACTGGTTGTCATGTTAACCAGTTCATAAATATCAAGAATTAATGAAATTTTTCCATCGCCAATAATGGTTGCCCCGGAAAAACCACTTTTCTCCTGTAAATAATCAACCAATGGTTTAATAACAACTTCGGCTTGCCCGAGTAATTCATCTACAATCAGGCCAATCTGTTGCATACCCGTATTCACTGTCACCACAAAGAATTTTTCTGATGAGAGGTGATCACTGTGAATATTAAATAGTTTTGACAAATAAATAATGGGCATGGTTTTACCACGCAAATGAATCACTTTAGTCCCTTCCATCATGGAAGTTTCTTTATTATAGACGCGTAAGGTTTCTTCTACATTAGATAAGGGGATGGTAAAGAAGCTGTCACCCACCCTGACTTGCAATGCCCTGATAATAGCCAATGTTAACGGTATTTTTAAGCGCATTTTGGTATAAGTGCCTGGTTTGGAGTCAATTTCCAGGATACCATTGAGTTTTTCAATATTCTTTTTCACTACATCCATGCCTACCCCACGACCAGAGGTATTGCTGACCTCTTTAGCAGTGGAAAAGCCTGGCAGCATAATTAAATAGAACAACTCCTTTTGACTCATACGCGCAAGTTCATCTTCACTATATAAGGATTTATCCAGCGCCTTGGCTTTAATTTTTTCAGGATCAATCCCACGCCCATTATCCGTAATTTCAATGACAATATGATTACTTTCATTATAGGCTTCAAGTAATAACTTAGCCACTTCCGGTTTACCCGCTGCTTTGCGTTCTTCTGTGCTTTCAATGCCATGATCAACTGCATTGCGGATAAGGTGAATCAGCGGATCAGAAATTTCCTCAATAATCATTTTATCCAGCTCGGTATCTTCACCGCGCACTTCTAAATTAACTTTTTTATCAGTACGATGTACCAAGTCATGTACGAGTCTTGGATAACGATCAAATAGCTGCGATATAGGCAGCATTCTGACCTTCATAACACCTTCCTGCAAATCATTTGAAGTTCTACCAAAAGAGACAATAGCTTCGGCAAAACGAAAGCTAAAGGCACGAACTTGTTTTAATTCTCTACTATTTAAGCTGGCATTTTCTTTTAATTCTTTCTGCAATAAACGCAATTCATTAAATAATTGGTGAAAATAACCTTTATCAACAATAAGTTCACCCACCTGATTCATCAGGGTATCAATTTTCTCAGCATCAACACGAACATTTCTTTTTAGTACTTTTTTACTAGAAGATGTATCCTTCTGCTGTGCTTTTGTTTTTTTAGCTGTTGGTTTTTTATCAGTTAGCGGTTTCTTGCTCTGAGTTTTAGTCTCCTTGTTCTGAGTAATTTTAGGTTCAGCCTGTTTTTTATTGTAATCATTTTCTTTTGACTCTGGACTGGCTACAGGTGTGAAAGCTGGCACAGGCTTGGAAGCAACATCTGTAACATTTTCATTGTCAGTCAGCATTTTATCAAAAATTTCATGCATGGCTTCATCAGAGACAGCATCGTTATCAGAATCTCCTTGACTAGTAGAGACTTCTAGTGCCTGACTGAGTTGGTTAAATAAATTATCTTCTGTAATCTCTGTAATATCTGTGATGTCTTTAAGGGAATTAATTTCTTCCTCATCAAATGCTGCTGCTGGCTCCTCTGTTGCTAAAACTGGTGCTGCTTCCGACGGAGACAGATTATCTGGTTCAGGTACTGTTTGCAGTTTCAGTTGTGGAAATGTTTTGACTAATGCCTCAATATAATCAAACATCAGTTCGTGTGTTATTGCTTCATCTTCAGTCTCTGAATCTGCAAGCGTATTAATACGATCAAGCCATTGCTGATAAAATTCAACTAAGCGACTATACCCCATATAATTGGCTGAAGATTTTAAAGTATCAATTTCCGCCCTATATTCTGCTACAGATTTTTGTTCTATTACTTTTTTTTGTAAAGATTGCAAGGTGTTTTGCAATTGCTGTAAGAAAATATCAAACAATTCCCGATCATGTTCTTCAGCATAGGTGTCTCCACTTAAATCAACCATCGCTGTATCAAAGCCAGCAATATTTACGTTTATTTCAGCCTCTTCATGTTCTTCAGTAGGTTGTTGAAGTAATTGAATATGACTTAACAAATCATCAACAGGTAATATCAGTGCCTCTGAGTTTTCCAATCCGGTTAATGATACGGATAGCTGCTCTTCCATCTCAGATAACAATTCCATTAACGGAAAAGTAACAACCTGTTCATTATCGATATGCTGATTTAATAACAGTACTGTGTGTTGGCAAAGCGTTTCAACAGGGCTTAAATCCAGTAACTGGGCAGCATTTTCAATCGTTGCAAAATGCGATGCCAGTGATGTCAGTACAGCGGTATTATGCGTGTCATTTTCCAGTAATAATAAATCTGCTTCAATAGCCGTTAAGCTGGCTCGACTATTTTCAATAAAACTATTGACTGCATCTGTATCAAGTTTATCTGTTTCTGTAGCAATATCCTCTACTGTTCCAGAAAAATCCTTCTGCACCAAGTCATCAATACGCTCCAGCAAGTCCTCAACAGGTGAGGCTTCTAACTGAAAAAGCTCCAATTCATGAAATAATACGGTAAAACGCTCAATGACATCGTTTAATAAAGTCAATACTGGCTGACCGATGATATTATCTTTTTGTTCTACTAAAACCAGTAATGCGGCTATTTTTTCACTGAGATCTTTGGTTTTTTCAAGCCCTAATGGCTGCGCATCAGCCGCAATTATCATCATTGTCGAGATAAGCTGTGGGCAATAATTCTCACACCGACTATCTGCTTTAAGACTGTCTAGCAAGGTAGAAATGAATGCAAATTGTTCTTTGCTGCTGGTTAAAAAATTCTGGATTGAGTCACCATCAACTGCGTCATCAGCAGGTGTTTCATCAACTGCATCAGTTTCGGCTTTGGTTTCAGGGTTTGTATCGGTTTCTTGAATACTATCAGCATCAGTTTTGTTTATAATCTGATTTAATTGCTCAACAAGATCGTCAATCTCTGATGTTTCCTGCCGACTTTGTTCTACTTCATTAACCAGTAGTGCCAATCTATCCATTGACCCTATAAGCAGATCGCTTATCTCGGCAGTACAGGCAATAGTTTCCTGGCGCAATAAATCCAGTACATCTTCTACTCTATGCGCTAACTCTGAACTTTGGGATAATCCCGTAAACTGGGCAGCACCTTTGATCGTATGAACATCGGTAAATATACTATTTAGGATATTAATATCATCGGGTGTCTGTTCCAACTGCAACAAATGGGTTTCCATTTCATCCAGATGTTCTCTTGCTTCAATAATATAATCATCTGTCAGATCAGTCATGACGCATACTCCGAGTGAATTAATTGTTTTGAATAATATCTAATATTTCATTAGTACTATGCTTACTTACAAAACCAATGCCACCCAACCTTTTAACTTCTGTTTCATATTTATCCTTATCCAGATTGGATAAAAATAAAATTTTAGCTTGCGCATCATAAGCAATAATCAAACTTGCGGCTTCAAATCCATCCATCTCTTTCATGGTTAGATCCATTGTTACCAAATCAGGCTGATACAGCTTGTAAAGCACTAATGCCTCATTACCATTTTTAGCCTGAGCAACCACAGTGTAGCCCGACTCTTCAAAAAGCTTGGTAATCGCTTTTCTCATCATCAGGGAATCATCTACCACCAAAATTTGTTTTGCCATCATATTTAACCTGAGTTCAATATAAAATTTTTTATCCAAAAAATTTTATATATACTATTAACATCTTAGCATGTGCTGTAAACAGCTTTGTTTATCTCTTAAATATAAAATGAAACTGATATTAAGTTCAGGTTTTTATGTTGTTTTCATATTATCTATCTGTTTTAATTTTCGAATTTCTTCCATCAATAAGATGCGATCAAAATCCAGTAAAATCAGTAAATAGTCATCAATTTCACACACACCGTTGATATATTGACTTTCCAGGCCAGCGACTACAATATCGGGAGGCGGTTCAATCTGATCATGCTGAATTTTTAAAACCTGGGTGACACGATCAACAACAAAGCCGGTGGTTCTATTGCCGATATTTAACAATAATACCCAGTTTTTATCATCAGTTTTTTGTTCTACATAAAGGTTTAAACGTTTACGCAGGTCAATAACAGGAATAATGTTACCCCTGAGGTTAATAACGCCTTCAACAAACTCAGGCGCATTAGGTATCGCGGTAACAACTGCGCCACGGATAATTTCCTGTACCATTAAAATATCTACGCCGAAGATCTCATTGCCGATCACAAAACCAACTAACTGCATCAGTTGGTCTTTTTCTGATGCCTGTTCATCCTGCGCGTCAAGCATATTGGTATCAACTGTCATAACACTTCTCCTTAGCATAGAAACCAGACTAACGTTCCATTAATCTGGAATCTATTGTACAAAAACCAATTATGCCTGCCTTTTAAGCTTTGTCTTGATCTTTGCGGATTTTGAATTGTTGTACCTGTTTATTGAGGTCTGATGACAAATCGTTCAAGTCATCAGTAATTTTCACCACCTGCCCGGCACCTTCTACTGTATTACGGGCAGCAGTTGATGAGGCATTGGCAATGTCCTGGATGTTTTTAGAACGCTGCGCCTGAGCTGTCGTCATGTCAGCCATTTCATTGGTTCTACCTACAATACCAAGCATATCTTTATTAATGGCATCCGCAACCTGATTTGCGTTTGCGACCTGCTCGGTAATATTTTTGGCTTTTTCCATTAAGGCATTCAATGATTGTTCTGCTGCAATACGACGAGTACCCTGATCCCCCGCCATACTGGCAATTTCGTTTGCCAGTGTGTTCAATTGTCTCATCAGGCTTTCCACAGATTCAGTGTTATGTGACAAGACCACAGCAGTATTGGAAATCGCATCAATCGCCTTAATATTAGAGCGCCCGCCTTCATCAATCTTAGCCAGTGATGATTGTGACTCATTGGTCAGTTTACTTCCCTCTGCAACACGCGCGGTGGAGTCTTTAATAAGCTGGGTAATTTCTTTTGCCGCTTCAGAAGAACGCTGCGCCAATTTACCCACTTCATCCGCAACCACCGCAAAACCTTTACCATGCGCCCCGGCTCTCGCTGCCTCAATGGCCGCGTTCAATGCCAGCAAGTTGGTTTGTTCAGCAATCTCGGTAATCACCTCAATGATTTCAGAAATTTGCTCAGAGGATTCCGAAATGGAACGCATCCCTTCTACCGTGGCGGCAACCGAACGCGAGCCTTCTTCCGCGGCTTTCAGACCATCCTGACCCGAAGCAATCGCTTCGGCAATCGCCTTGTTCATATCTTCCACGGCTTTGGCAATGTCATTGACCGAGTTAGAAACCTCTGCCACCATCTTACCCTGTTCACCTGCTGTTTTTACAACCTTGGCACCGGTTTCCCCCATTTCCTGAATTTTACCTGAAGCGTTGGTCACCTCAGCATTCTGTGCTGAAGCGGAATCTGATACAGCACTCATGGATTCTAATAAGCCCAGAATTGCTTTCTCTGATGTTTGCGCAGCAGTTTTTTGTTCAGTTGATGCCTTAGCAACCAAACCTGCCGTACTACCCATTTCGGTAATAATTTTTACAGATTCGTTAGCCTGTTTCTCCTGTCCTACTGCACGCTGCTGATTAGCTTGTGCGCGTTTTGATACGTCAGCCGCATCATTTGCAACCGATGCCGCTGAACGATTCACGACAACAAAAGCATCATGCAATACATCCAGCAGATTATTAAAGGTGCTAGCCATCTGACCAATTTCATCTTTGGTATCTGCGGGTGCTTTTAAGGTTAAGTCACGATTCTTTGCAATGGTTGCAATGGTTTGTGCGATACGAATAATCGGGCCTGAAATCATACTTGCAATCAGCAAGGCAAACAGAATAATACCCACCAGAATGGCAATCGCATATAAACCAATATTCCGTTGTAATGTATTAATTGGCTCAAATGCCTCAGCTTCATCAATTTCTGCTAATAAGGCCCATTGCGTACCAAACACTTTTAATGGGGTAAAGGCTGAAAGTACCGGGTTGCCATTATAATCAATCACAATTTTGGCATCGGTTTTACCGCTTAAAGCATCGCTACTGGCTTCGGTATCCACATTACCGGTATTCGGGCTGGCAAATGAAGCTTCAACCGAGTGACCCGTAGGATCAAGGAAGGAGTCAGAGCGCATCAGTTTATCAGGACCGATCAAATAAGTTTCCCCGGTTTTCCCCAAGCCTGTTCTTTCCTGCATTACCGCATTAATTTTATCAATGGGTAATTGCAGCGCAACAATCATTACCACCTTGCCTTCCTGCATAATGGGCTGAGCAACAAAACCCGCTGGTTTGTCGTCACTAGGTGCGTAAGGCGTGAAATCGGCAAAACCAAATTGTTTGCTGGCCTTGACCTGGCGTATTAATTTACCCAGGTTGGAACTGCTGTAACGACCGGAAATCATATTGGTTTGATAATCCGATTCACGACTTGTGGTATAAAATACAAAACCTTCAGGTTCAACCAAGAATAAATCATAATAGCCCCTGGCTGCGACATATTCCTGAAAAAAGTCCTTGGTTTGACCTTCTTCTTTCTGGGTTAAAACTTCTTCCACATCTACACTAGTAATAATTCCCCAGTTTATCCCTTTAATTTTCAGGGGTGCATAAATACTCAGTTCTAAATGATTTGAACTACCCAGCTTAAAGAGTTCGCCTGTATCCCCCTTGAAAACAGCATCGACATCAACACCTGTTTTACTATTACCAATTTTACCTTTTTTAACGGTACGGTCACTACGTAAAAAGGTATTACCGCCCTGTTTACCCACCAGGTAGGTTTCTGCTCGCGAGGAGAGACCTAAACGACTTTGCACAATATCATTAATCTCTTTGGAGGACACCTGGAAGGCAGCAACGCCAATATAATTACCATGAGAATCTTTTAATGGCGTGGCAATAAAAGCGGCATGGTCTTTGGAAGGTTCATAATAGGTATAGTCCTGAATAATAACTTGATTACGTGCCTTTTTAAATGCCTGTCCCAGGCCAGAATTTTTAAGCGACCCCGTGATTACGTTGGCACCCAAATCGGATTCTTTTTCCAGGGTGTAAACCACATTGCCATCGGTATCAATCAGGAAAATATCATAAAAGCCCCAAGTCTGTTGGAAGACCTGAAAACCTTTGTCACGTTGCGTCAGCAGACTTTTATATTCTGAACTATTCAATCCGCGGTTAAATGCTGCTGAAAACAGGCGCACGCCCTGGGTATAACGTAAGTTGGCCTGTACATCCCCCATCGCCCTCAAATAATGATCAAAAATTTCTTCAACGGATTCTCTTTTTAATTCATTAACAACCCTCATACGTTCAAAGGTTGAATGAACCAAGGTTGAGAGCGTCTGCTGCAAATCATGCATATCCAGCTTTCTATTATCAAAATAGACTTCCACCTGATTCTTTTTAATGGCTCGAACCGCTTCTAATTGTGAAAATACCTGGTGTTCCAAGGCCTGCTTGGACTCATCAGACGCGGTATAAGCGGTAATTGCCAGCGGCACCAAACCTACCAACAGGAATGACAGCAGCAGCTTCATCCTCAGATTCAAGTTACTAAACCATGACCATAATTTCATCGATGCTCTCCAATACTTATATATTTACAGTTATACATCACAGCTTCTTATGAAGGATAGCTGGCTAATCATAGGCATTTAAACTGGCTGCAATCTCAGCAGCAGAAAGTACCTTATCAACAGAACAGTAATTCAATGCTGATTCACTCATTGTCTTGTACAAACAATTTTTTGGATCTTGCACGATAATATTGCCTCCCATGCGTTTTAGTTCTTCTAAACCTTCACTGCCATCATCACTGTTTCCTGATAACACAATACCCACACCGCGATCGTCAATAACATCGGCTAAAGAAAACATCAAGCGGTTAATTGCACTGTTTTGTGAGGCAAAAGGGGCCGAATGTATGCGTAATACCTGCTGTGCAGCATTATCATGTAATGTCATATATTCTTCACCTGTGCCGATATAACAAGTTCCCCCCTGTAATATTTCCCCATCCTCCGCACGCTTTACTGCCAAGGCGCAATGGCGATCCAAATAAGCGATAAAGGCATCAATATAGCGTGATGCACCATAAAGTACAACAAGATAAGTGAGTGGATTGTTAGTCGATAATCTGGGCAGAATATTTAATAGGCTGCTATAGCCACCTTCTGCCGCGCCCATCGCGACTACAAATTTATAATCCGCATTTTGTTGGTCTGCATCAAGCTCAAACTCAGGACGGATATAATGGACAATATCCATTTCCACTGAAGCTGCGCACTTGACGGTATGGATCATGTCGTTGGCATGAGCCTGCATTTTTTCAGGGTTAAGATGCGAAGGTTTGGTAATAAAATCCACCGCCCCATAACGCAATGCATCAAAGGTGATTTTTGCACCATCACGACTCAAACTGCTCAGCATCACCGTGGGTGTCGGGGTCTGAATCATCAGATGCTTTAAGGTGGTGATGCCATCCATTTCCGGCATATTAATATCCAGCGTAATGACATCAGGTCGCTCTGATTGTATGAGTTCTAATGCCTCTATTCCTGAGCTTGCAGCAGCAATCACCTCGATCTGAGGATCGGCATTGAAAATATCGGTGATAACATTACGCATCATACGGGAATCATCGACAATCAGTAATCGACTATTTTTACGCATTTTTAATAAATCATCCCTAAAGTAAGCTGAACTAAATATAAAGTTTTTTATCCAAAAATACTTAAATTCAGCATCTACTATCAATAACTTAGCATGAGGTGGCAGTGGCTTTCAGTATCCCTGACGCGGCATGAGACTGACATCAAAGTCAGTTTAAATAATGACTAACCTTGCTGACTAATTCTTCAGCAACAAAAGGCTTGGTGATGTATTCATTCGCATCCGACATCTTACCTTTTAGTTTATCAAATAAGGTATCTCTGGAGGTGAGCATAATGATAGGTATATTTTTATATCTTTTTGTGGCTCTTATCAAGCTCAATACTTCATAACCATCCATTTTTGGCATCACAATATCCAATAAAATAAGTGCTGGCTTTTCCTTTGCTATTTTTTCCAGGCCCTGTACACCATTGGCTGCCTCAATCACTCTGTAGTTACATTTTAGCAGGGTTTCTCTTGCGACGCGCCGGGCAATTTTACTATCATCTATAATCAGTACTTTTTTTTCTTCTGTGATATTAAAATCGGTAAGTTTGACATCCAGTTGCGCAAAAATATCATCATTACTTTTAATACCGGGCTGGTCAAAAAAACTGGGTTCATGCTGCGGCATCAGGAGCCCTTCAGAAAAAGAAAACCTAACCTTGGCCAACTCTTTAATGGTTTTCAATACACTCAGACCATGATGATTACCTGCATTCGCACCAATAATCTTACCTTGATCCACTCGAATCTGTATCGAGTGATTATCACTGACAACAAACATGGTGCCTGTTTTATCCTTGTCACAGATCGAAATCAAACTTCTGATAAGTTCTGCCGACGGCAAATATTCATGTTTCATTGACTATCATTTTCCTATGCTAAACCATTTTTTAGAAAGTTAACCTAAATAATGGGTGACTTTGCCAATTAATTCTTTAGTAATAAAAGGCTTGGTCAGATATTCATTGGCATCAGACATTTTGCCTTTGATTTTATCAAACAGCTTATCTCTGGAAGTGAGCATAATCACGGGTATCTCTTTAAACTCTTTATTATTTTTAATCAGAGACAATACTCTATAACCATCCATTTGAGGCATCACAATATCCAATAAAATCAGTGCAGGCTTCTCCTTGGCAATGATTGCTAGGCCCTGCATACCATCTTCAGCCTCAATCACTCTATAATTATATTCTAATAAAGTCTCTCGGGCGACACGTCTGGCAATTTTACTGTCATCAATAATCAATATTTTTTTCTCTGTACTGATGTTAAAGTCAGCAAGTTCAATACCAACATGAGCAAAAATATCATTATTACTTTCAATGCCAGGATAGTTAAAAAAACTGGGTTCATGCTGTGGTCTCAGGAATCCTTCTGAAAAGGAAAAGCCTAGTTTTTTTAGATGCTTAAGTGTTCTTAATACCGTTAGACCCGGATGATCATCAAATTTTATCCCAGCCACTTTATGTGATTCTATTTTGGTATTCCTGGAGTGCTTATCACTGGCACCAATAATTTTGCCCTTATCCACCTTAATTTGTATTGAGTGATGATCACTGGTGACTAACATGGTACCTGTCTTGCCATCATCACAGATCGAAATCAAACTTCTAATAAGCCCTACTAATGCCAGGTATTTATGTTTCATTGACTTTCATTTCCCTAATATCAAGTTAACCTGAACCCGATATGAAATTTTTCAGGTTAAAGTGTTTAGTCTAGAGGCTATCCGAGAATAGCAAAATTACTGATACTGATAAAATTTATTATTTATCAAAAAGTTAAAAACCAGGTTTTATGGAAAACCGACTTTTCGGACAGCCTCCTGGTGCCTACTATCATCATTAACCTAAAGATAAAGCAATCTCTGGTGCCTTAAATATTAATCAGATTGATAGCAGAATCAGATAATTTAAGTTTTTATTTTAAACCATGCTTGTTTTTGACATGTGTTTTTTTTGTTTCATTATCGTGCAGAAAAAATGCCAGTTTTTATTGGTGATAGACAGTATTTGAATAGAGGCTCAAATAACACGCCGCTCATTTTTGTCCTGTCACTTGTTGAAATGCCTGTAAAGGCTATAAAGCAAACCCCAACGGGGGTTATTTGGCGAAGATATTGTCAACTTAGGAATGAGGATGAAATAAGAACCGAAACCGGGCGCAGGATTTTTGTTCATTTTCAAGGCATGAAAACAGGCACATAGCAAGCTATGTAACTGTTTTTCATAACGCAGAAAATGGAGAAAAAGGCCAGCTTGGTTTCGGGAATTATAAAATCCTCGTTCCTTAGATGGGGTTTAATAGAGCAAATAGAAAGGAGGAATTATTACGGCGTCATTGCCAATGACATTTTTTGGATACTGGCAGCTTTTTGCACCATTTCTGTGCTGGGCCAGGTTATTTTTTCTAGCAATAGCTACCTAATTGCTAGAAAAAAATACTTTGTCAAAAGTTGTTAGCTGTCCACGGCTGGAATATCGGTATTCAGCTGTACCGGTGCCAATATGCCAATTGTACGCAGCATGATTTCCAGTTTGCTGTAATCAAGCGTAGCTCTCCAACCTGCAATACCCGCCATTTCAGCCGCCAAATCGTTGCTTCTTATTTGCTTAAGGGTATTAGCGACTTTTTGCGCAATCCGCTTATCCGTTTTAGCCAAGGCTACCATGGGCCATTCCGGGTAAAGCGCAGTACTCAGGATATAAGGGAAATTACCTGTTTTTTTCTGATTAAGGATTTTAATATCCTGCATATTGATTGTGCCAAGCAGGACCATGCTTTCCAGGATATTGGTTCTAATTGTACCTATAACTCCTGGTCTGCTTAATACCTCCTGCACAACCTTGTCATGTGTATTTGCAAATTCCAGATTAGCGACCACTTCCGGCAAGGCAATATCATGGTCTTTAAATTCTTTCAGCGCCATTTGATAACCACCGAGGGAGGCTTTCTTTACTGCGATAAAGGTTTTGCCTTTCACATCAGCAAGCGTGTTAATACCTGTGCTGGCGTTGCTGGTAAAAATGACACCACCAAATTGACTGATTTTTATACCATGCTCCGTATTATTAACCATTGTCGCAATTGCCCGGGCATTATATTTTACTTTCATGCTGACATACATTGAAGAATTGGTCAGCAGAAAATCAATATCTCCAGCGGCAACCGCAGGTTCTATTTCGACAAACCTGAGTGGTTTAACAATAAAAGTGTCACCTGTCGCTTTTTCCAGATAAGCCGCATGCATTAACCAGCGCTCATAAAATCCTTCGGCACCCCGCTTTGCAAGTACACCTATGGTATATTCCCCAGCCATTGCTGCGGTTGTAAATAGTATCAGAAAACAGAAAATGAGTTGCCCTAATCTGTTCATCAATTATCCCCTTATAACCTGAAAATTTATAGCCTAGCATAGAAAATATGGAACTTTACCATGCAAAAAAAATATTATTCTTTCGCTCCTGAAAGAACTTTGAAACATTATCATTGCATGATACAACAGATTGACTTGATATGGATAGCGGGTGAAAATATTATTGATACTCCGGTATTCCCGTTCCTGAATGATCACGCCATTAAACCCAGGTTAATAAATAATGACAACAGCAATAAACACTACCCAGTCTAAATGGCGCATACTCTGGGTTATCCCGCCGCTGGTTATCGGTATTGTCGTTCTCATGATGATGGCAAAAAGCAAGCAATCGCCACAACAGGCAGAACAAAAAGAAATCGCACGGGCAGTGCGAGTCATCACTGTGCCATCTGTCACTTTAACCCCTCAGGCGACAGGTTATGGCACAGTCCAGCCCGCACAGATATGGACAGCAGTTGCACAAGTTGCAGGGCGTATCATCGAAATGCACCCGAAATTACGCGATGGTGAAATTATTCCCGCCAACACCCTGCTGTTTCGCATAGACCCGGTGGATTATGAATTGAGTCTGGCACAAGCCAAAGCAGAACTTGCTGAACTGGAAGTGCGGAAAAAAAATACCCAGGCGCTGCTGAGCATTGAACAACGCAGTCTGACGCTGGCGCAACGTGAGCATAAACGTCTGAAGAAGCTGGTCAAACAAGGCACACTTTCGCAAAGTCAGGTCGATGAAGCAGAGCGCGCCACCTTAAACGTTCGCACTGCGGTACAAAACCTGAAAAATACCCTGGCTTTAATTCCTTCGCAGCGCCTGTTATTACAAGCAAAGCAAAGCCAGACAGAACGCAATCTCGCGCGCACCCGTATTACCGCGCCGTTTAATTTACGGGTAGCCAATCTGGCGATGGAAACCGATCAGTATGTCAGCAAAGGCCAGACTTTATTTTCCGGGGATTTTGTTGATCAAGTCGAAGTGATTGCCCAGGTTTCCATGTCGGCTTTGCGACATTTATTATTAGATCGCCCCGATCCTTTAACCACAGCTTCCCAAGTCAGCGAGCACTTATCTGAATTTATTGCTTTCAAACCCGTATTACGCATGGATATGGACAATCACATGGCGCAATGGCAAGCACGTTTTGTGCGCTTTGATGATCGCATAGACAGTCAAACCCGCACTATTGGCGTGGTGGTTGCGGTTGATGATCCGCTGGCACAAGTTAAACCGGGGCTACGTCCCCCCTTGTCTAAAGGCATGTTTGTGCAGGTATTGCTGCAAGGCCATGTACAGCCGGAGCGCATTGTCCTGCCACGTTCTGCGATACGCGCTGGCAAGGTATACATCATGGACGCGCAGCAGCGCCTGCAAACCCGCAAAGTCAGCGTCCTGTTTAATCAGGGTTTTCTCAGCGTGATTGAAAATGGTATTCATGCCGGTGAGACCATTGTGGTTTCTGATTTAATCCCGGCAGTGGATGGCATGTTATTGCAAGCGCAAGTGGATGAGCAACTGCAACAGCAATTACAGCGAGCAGCCAGCGGAGATGAACTATGATCGCCTGGTGCGCCCGACACCCCACAGCCGCCAATATATTGATGGCAGCAATCATGATTCTGGGTTTGGTCACCTTAGCTGATTTACAAAGGGAAACCTTCCCTACCATTGAAAAGGACAAGGTTGAAGTCCGTATTATTTATAAAGGTGCGACACCGGGCGAAGTGGAAGATGCCATTTGTCGGCGTTTGGAAGATGTCCTGGAAAGCATTACCGATCTCGATGAAATGCGCTGTGAATCGCGGGAAGGGCTGGGCATTGCCACTGCTGTGAAACGTGAAGGTGCGAACATGATGCGCTTTCTGGATGATGTCAAATCAGAAGTCGATGCCATTAATGACTTTCCTGATGCCATCGAGCCGCCCGTTATCAGTGAATTAGGCCGCACTGATGCGGTAGTGGGGATTGCCGTTACCGGGCCAGAAGATCCGGTGATACTCAAAGCCTATGCCGAAGATGTTAAATCCCGCCTGTTATCCTTACCAAATATTGCCAATATTTCAATTAACGGCTTTTCCGATCACCATATTCGCATTGAAATCCCGGTATCCCGCTTACAGCAATACGGTTTATCTGCCGCTGATGTCGCCAATTTGATTAAAAAACAAAGTATCAGCAGTCCTGCCGGACGTTTGGAAGGGCGCGAAGAAGATATTTTATTACGGGTTGATGATCAGCGTAAAAGCGTGGAAGATTTCAAAGACCTGATTGTGATTTCCGGTACAACCGGGGCGGCTATCGCCTTGGGTGAAATTGCCCGTATCAGCGACCGCTTTGATCGTGATGAAAATAAAATTTCGTTTAATGGTCAACGCGCCGCCATCCTCAATGTCTCAAAAACCCGCGCTCAGGATATTCTTAACGCCTTTGATAGTGTTGACAACTTTGTGCAACAGGAAAACCAGCGTGCCGCAACCGGCATTCAACTGACACTGACCCAGGATCGCTCATCAGTGGTCAAAGACCGCTTAAACATGCTGCTGCGTAATGGTATGCAGGGTTTATTTCTGGTCTTTCTGGTGCTATGGCTGTTTTTCAGTTTGCGTTACAGCTTCTGGGTGACGATGGGCCTGCCGGTTTCTTTTCTCGGTGCCTTATATGTGCTGCCCTTGTTTGGTGTCACCATTAACATGATTTCTATGGTGGGCTTGCTGATTGGTATCGGTTTGCTGATGGATGATGCCATTGTGATTGCTGAAAATATTGCCACGCGCATGGCACAAGGTGAAAAAGCCATACAGGCCGCCATCAGTGGCGCACAACAAGTGCTGCCCGGTATTGCCTCCTCGTTTGCCACCACCTTGATGGTATTTGGCTCGCTGGCATTTATTACCGGCGAAATCGGTCAGATTTTGCGGGTGATGCCGATTGTATTGATTATGGTGCTGACGGTCAGCCTGGTTGAGGCTTTTCTGATTCTACCCAGTCATTTAGGCCATTCGCTGGCGCACATGAAAAACAGCCAGCCCTCATCTTTTCGTTTAGGTTTTGAGAAAAAATTTAATCACTTCAGGGAGCGTCACTTTGGTTTTCTGCTGGATAAAGCCATAGAGCAACGCTATCTGACCCTGGGCATCGTGCTGATGCTGTTTTTATTAGCCATTGCCGTACCTGCGGGTGGCAAGCTCAAATTTGTCGGTTTTCCTGATATTGATGGTGATATTGTGGAAGCGCGTATTTTACTGCCACAGGGTACGCCACTGGCGCGTACTGAAGCCGTTGTACAACAGCTTGCAAACGCCCTGCAACAGGTCAACAAACGCTTTACCCCCGAACAGCCTGAAGGCCAGTCGCTGGTCAATAATGTCACGATTATTTATGGCGAAAATCCCGATGCTTATGCAACCGGCCCCCATGTTGCCCGCGTGATAGCTGATTTGCTGGGAGCAGAAGTGCGTCACACTACCATTGATACCTTTCGTGATGCCTGGCGCGAAGAAGTTGGCACCCTCAGCGACGTGATTGCAATCAAATTCAGCGAACCAACAATAGGGCCTGGTGGACGCCCGATTGACGTGCGTCTGCTGGGTTATGATCTGAATCAACTTAAAGCCGCTTCAACAGAACTGCAAAACTGGTTTAATGGCTATGTCGGCGTGACTGACATTAATGATGATCTGCGTCCCAGCAAACGTGAATACCGCATCCACTTAAAAGATAGCGCCGGCAGTCTGGGTGTAGACGCGCGCGCGCTGACCGAGCAGGTACGCGCCGCCTTCCAGGGCATGAAAATTGACAAATTCCCGGTAGGCCCGGAAACCTATGAAGTTAATTTACGTCTTGCCGCCCATGATCGCTTAATGCCGGATCAACTCGAACAACTCACCATTACCAGTCCCAAAGGTGAGCTTATCCCCCTGACAACCATTGCAGAAATTGAAGAAGTACGGGGATGGGCGCGGATTCATCGGGTTGACGGACACCGCGCCATAACCTTACAAGGGGACGTGCAACGCGAGATTGCCAACGCGCAGGAATTACTGACTTTGGCAAAAGCAGAAATTTTCCCGGTATTAAAAACAAAATACCCGGAAATCAGCATTGATATTCAAGGCCAAAGCAAGGAATCCGCCAAAACCGGAAAATCCATTGTGCGTAATGTCCTGCTGGGGTTAATCGGTGTTTATATGTTACTGGCGCTGCAATTTCGGGGTTATCTGGCACCGATTACCGTCATGGTCGTGATTCCCACCGCTTTAATTGGTGTCATTTTTGGACACTGGGCGCTAGGTCTGGATTTGACCATGCCCAGTATGGTGGGCATGGCCTCCCTGTTTGGCGTGGTGGTAAATAATTCCATTTTGCTGGTGATTTTTATCCGCGAATCACGCAAACAGGGTGCGACTGTGCAGCATGCTGCAAAACAGGCAGGTCGTGCCCGTTTCCGTCCGATTTTAATCACTGCCATTACCACCATTGCCGGATTAACACCCTTATTATTAGAACAAAGTCTGCAAGCACAAATATTAATCCCGCTGGCGGCGAGTCTGGCATTTGGCCTGACCTCCGCCACCCTGGTTGCATTGTTTCTAGTGCCTGCACTGTATTGCATATTGGATGATTTTAATGTGCTGGGTGGATTGGCAGAGGATACGGAACAGCCTATTCAAAACCAATAAACCGTCCACACGGCTTTTATACCTTATTTTCGGGAATATCCGTCAGGTTTCCCATTTGACCGGAGTATATCAATTACTACGCGCAAAGCAGCAGGTGCTGATCTATTCCACGCCTGCTGCTTTAATAACGCCAGCCAACTCCTTAAATTTTAAGCCACAAAAAACGTAAATATTCCGTCTTCCCATTCCCAGTAATATCAACTGATTGGCACTTTATTTAGGCACTATTTCAAGGGCTTCCCCTATAAGTCTTTGATTTGAACACGCTGTTTGTCAAGTTGTGATGGTAAAACTGAGCCGGACGATTGCCTGATTTCCAGCAATGCAGGATATACCTGAAAACTCCGAAAAACTATTCTGAGATACCAGCATACGCTTGCATCTCGGAATAAAGCTCATCAGAAATATGATGTTGCTCTCTGAATTTATTGACACTTTCTGCTATCAGCAGCTTTTTCAAACCTTGAAGAAAAAAGTGACGTGTAACCTTTCCTTTACCACCGCCTAAATCGCAAATCATTATAATCGTAGCGTTTTTTGTTAGTTCAGAGTCTATTTCATAAAAGTATCCGCCCACAAAAAAGCAGATGGCTATGATATTTTTTATCGATTCCCAATCTCTGACTTGAAATTCTTCCCAGCCAAGCACCTCCTTCAAAAATTTGAAGACTGACTCAATCTTGCTACGCAGCAAATAAATACGATAAATTTCTTGTGCTTCTAAATAACTGTTGACCTCGATGGTCGTCATCAACAGCATCGGTTCTTTGTATAATTTTGAGCCATCTCTCTTATATAGCGTGGCACGGATGGTCGTATAATCATGACCATTTAGGTTGATTTTATCCCATTCTATTAGACACTTAGCGTTTTGATAGGAATTTAGGAGACATCCATGTAAATTTTGGAAAAAACACCATTCCTGTTATTCTGTCCTAAAACCTGAACCTAAAGAGGGATAAAACCATGCCTACACCTCGCAAAGAACAAGTCAGCAAACACACCAACGGTCATTATCACTGCATCAGTCGCGCTGTACGCCGCGCTTTTTTATGTGGCGTTGATAGGCAAAGCGGCTGCAATTATGAGCACAGACGGCAATGGATACTGGACAGACTGGAAGTGCTCACAAAAATTACAAGAAAAAATTACAAGACAGCCATTGTGCGACAAGCGAAGCTTGTCATTTCTTACAGAGTGAAAGTCTCTGTCTGGTGTAATCAAGTAATTGATTACAAGAAGGTCTAACCAACCACCAGTAGCGAGTGTTGCGCCTTTGGCGGAGCGTTGCAAGCGGTTAAGTCTGCTGCAAACGTGAA
>NZ_JAUCGJ010000059.1 GCF_030378065.1 Candidatus Venteria ishoeyi
CTATATTAAAATACCCCTTTGGGGTGTTAGCGCTAAAACCCATATTTTAAGTTTTACCGTTAAACATTAGAGATAAATCTGTTCGCCTGAAAGGCGAAGGTTTTAACCTTGTGCATGGAAAATAAAAGTATCTAAAAATTGTACTGAAAAAAAGCCACTTTCATATTCTTGAAAGTGGCTTTTTTATTACAGAACAGTGTCTATTTTGGGCCAGCAATTTTAGATAGGACAAAATCTTCCAGGCCTTAAAACCCCAGAAAATAAAACCAGAAAATAAAAAGGGTGTTTTTTAATTATAAAGTTCACATCAAAATAGCCTATGAATGCTATATTAATTTATCAAAACCATATTTTGCCGCCCCTAGCAGGGCAATCAGTTCATCTTTAACAAGACGTACCCCTATACGCTCCAGGTCAGAATGCTTTGTATCACAATCAATAAACTCTTGAATAAAGTATTGATTATCAACTAAAAATGGATTCTTAATTAATACGCCACCACTAAGATACAGCATGTCACAGGCTTCCAGAAATGTGAGCGCGTAGTTCCTGCAATCTCGCGCCAGAAACTTTGCAAACCACTCAGTCGTTAACGAGTTTTGATCTATTTTTTGTACCACTTGATCCGGCGCTAATATTTCCCCTGTCAGGTATTCATGCAATAGTGCTAAACCTTGCCCTGAAACGACTCTGTCACCATTAGGGTACTTTCCAGAAAATTTATTACGTAAAAACTCAAGATACTGCAATTCACTGCTATTTTGAAATGGAAAAGTTATTTGTCCAGCTTCCGATGGGCAGGTAATTGGCTTTTTCTCGTCCATTATCGTTGCGCAGTGCCCCAAGCCAGTCCCGGCTCCGATGACGACAAATCCATGTTTTACTTGCTTTTCAGGATGCCTTATTGCCAAGAAGTTAGCATTCTGTTCAGCCATGCATCCATATGCCTGCGCTTCAAAATCATTAATCAGGTGTATATTATTGCTTAATAAGTCCTGACTTAAATGAACATCCCAGGGCAGATTTACCAGACCAACGGGAGTTCCGTGAATAACCGGGCCTGGTACAGCAAGCACTGAAATATCCGCTTGTTTATAGTTAATTGCATCATCAATTTTTATAACAGACTGTAGCAAGTCTTCAATGGATACGTAATCAGTCGTAGTAACCGTTATTTGACTAAGCAGCGTGAATTCCTGATTAGGTGAGGCATTATATAGCGCTAACCTGCTACTCGTGCCTCCAATATCTGCTACAAAAATACGCAATACTTTTTTCATAAGTTTATACCTGACCATTCCTTAATCAGTGTTTTTCCACCTGAATCACTCGCTCCAACCACTGCGTATTACAGCTTGTGCCGCTACTGTCTATCAGTTGTAAGCGCACGTTGTATTTGCCGGGTTTGCTGTAGGCATGGAACACCTGTTTGCCATTGCCCTGCTGACCATCGCCAAAGAACCAGTGGTATTGCAGCGTATCGCCATCGGCATCGCTTGAGGTGCTGGCATCAAACAGCAACGCATCATGCGCGCCACCATTGTAATAAGGTGGCTCAGGCAGTTTCATCTGCGCAACGGGAGGCGTATTGATATATATTTTCAATTGCGTGCTGTGTGATTGGCAAATACTGCCAGAGTCATCTGTCACCTGGAGTTGCGTCGTATAAATACCACTTTCAGCAAAGGCATAATTCAGTTTCGCCATATTTTGCAATTCATTATTGTCAAATGACCATTCATAAGCTGTGATTGTGCCATCAGGGTCATAAGATACGCTGCCATCAAAGTTGATTTTCTCATCAGGGCAGAAACGTTGTCCTGGTACTTTAATTAATGCCGTTGGCGTTTGATTAATGACCTGATTGCGATGCATGGTTTCCTGCTGCCCAGTGCTTGCATTGTGTACCGCAAGACTGACAGTATAAGTACCGGGATGCGGGTATTGATAAGCCATTTGAGGCTGGTTGTCGGGTTGTTGGCTATCTTGCGGATAACCAAAATTCCACAGCCAGTTCAGCTTATCGGTATTTTTTGCATAGACCTGTCCATCAAAGTTAATCACTTCATCCGGGCAGTACACGGGTTTTTGGGTGCTGATTTGCGGTTGCAACGGGGCTTTAACCTCAACTTTCAGGGTAACACTGCCGTGGCTGTTATCCAGCTCCAGATTGTCTTTGACGATAAGACGTGCAGTATAAATGCCCGGTTTGCTATAGCGGTGTCTGATTTGTATACCACTGTCAACCTGACCATCACCAAAATCCCATTGATATTTGCTGAGCTTGCCATCAGGATCATACGAGGCGGAAGCGTCAAATAATACATTTTCATGTACCATAACTTGCTTATCCGCGCCAGCATCGGCAATTGGGGCTGCGTTAATGGTCAATTGATGGGAGATTTCAGCTTGATTGCACTTGTCCTGCTGCTCATTAAGCAAGGTCAGTTTAACCTGATACAAACCTGCTTTTTCGTAAGCGTGTTGAGTTTGCGCCCCTTCTGCCTGCTGTCCATCACCAAAATCCCAGAGATAACGGTCAATATGCACCGCATTATTGGTTTCCAAGTCATTTTTTAGTGGATTGGCGCTGAATGTTACCACTTGATTTTGTGGTGCGTGATTAGGCGCGGAGAGTTCCGCGCTGGGCGCTGCCAGCACCGTAACCTGCAAGCTGTCGCTGTGGGTATTGGCGCAATGACCATATTGATCACCGGTAATGGTCAGGTTGACCTGATATTGTCCGGGCATAGCGTACAAATGAGTGGGCGCTGCACCACCACCAGTATTACCATCACCAAAGTTCCAGGCATAGGCATTGACTACGCCATCGGTATCACGCGATTGCTTGCCATCAAAATAGACCGGGCTGTGGGTGCAGACACTTTGATCCGGCCCGGCAACGGCAATGGGCGCTTCAGCAATTTGGATCAGCATTTCTGTCGTATCACGATTACAGGATAAGCCGGAATCATCTTCCACTGTCAGTTTAATCGGATACAAGCCGCCTTGGTCAAAGCTTTGTACCGGGCTGATACCCTCCACCGTGCTTTGATTGCCAAAACTCCATAAATATTTTAATTTATTGCCATCGGCATCACTGGATTTAGTGGCATCAAATAAAATCACTTCACCGGCACAGCCTTGCTGCGGCCCACTGATTTTTGCCAACGGCGGGCGATTAATATGTACCTGCCCGGAAGTCTGGTGTTTAGCATTGGCTTGTCTGCTGCCATCATCAACCCATAGTGTCACCGGATATTTACCACCTTTGGCATAACTGTGGTTGACTTGAGTTGCATGAGCAGCGGGACTGTCATCGCCAAAATCCCAGGTATAAGACAGCGGATCGCCATCAGCATCAGTGGATGCGCTGGCATCAAAGTGCAGATTATGCGCACAACTGTGTTGATCCGGGTTCATTTGTGCAACCGGCGCATGATTAACGTAAATGGTCAGGCTGTCGCTGTGGCTGGCGTTGATCGCGCCACTGTCATCAGTGACTTGCAGCGTTGCGCTATAAATGCCTGCCTGCTCAAAGCTGCGGCGGGTTTTAGCCTGCTGCGCTGTGCCTTGCTCGTCACTGAATATCCACTGGTAATGGCTGAGTTTGCCATCAGGATCGGAGGATAAGCCGCCATCGAATGTCACCATAGCTCCTGGCATGGTTAATATATCTTTACCGGCGCGTGCGGTAGGCTGATAATTGACGCTGACCAGGGTTTCATCAAAACCCAGTGCCTGCGCATGACCACTATTATCCGTCACTTTAAGCTGGACACGGTATAAGCCCGGTTTGTCGAAAGTATGCGAGACCTCAGCGCCGTTTGCAGTTGAGGCTTCACTATAATCTGCAAAATCCCAGTCCCAGCTTTGCACTTCACCATCAGGATCAAATGAACCACGACCATCAAACCGGACGCTTTCTCCAGGTTTGATTAAATGCTCAACACCCGCATCGGCAATTGGTTTGGCATTAATTAATACGTTTAAGTTGTCGCTGCGACTTTTGCTGGAAGTGCCGGAATCATCCGTCACTGTCAGTACGACATTATATGTGCCGGGAGCGGCATAAACATGCTGGGTCTTTTCACCATTGCCACGCTGCCCGTCACCAAAATCCCAGTCCCAGGCAATGAGCTTGCCATCACCGTCACTGGAAGCACTGCCGTCAAACAAAATCTGGCTGGCAGTCAAGTGCTGATCTTCACCGGCTTTGGCGACAGGCGGTTCATTGATGACCACTTGAAATGAAGTATCAGTGCGTTTGTTTGCCGTGCCGGAATCATCTTCAACCGCCAGTGTAATCACATAGGTACCGGGTTCGGCATAAGCGTGTTTGACCTGCTCACCTTGTCCGCTCTGACCATCGCCAAAATCCCACAACCAGGTGCTGATTTTACCGTCACTATCTGTGGATTGTTTTCCGTCAAATAATAACACCTGCTGGGTTGCGGCAATTTCTGCATCAACGCTGGCGTGGGGTTGCGGGGGATCGTTGACAACCACAGTCAGCTTATCCTGGGTCTGGCTATTGGTGACATCGGCATTATCGGTCACAGTTAAGCGTACACTGTAAACACCGGGCTTGCCATACTGATGCTCGACTTGTTGTCCACTTTGCTGCGTGCCATCACCAAAATCCCATTGGTAAGCACTAATTTCACCATCACTGTCAAAACTATTGCTGCCATCCAATGCAACGACCTCATCAATCGCAACATGTTGATTGTCCCCGGCATTCACCACGGGAGGCGCATTTACCCAGACTTCCAGGGAGGCCTGGTCAAAGTTACAGGGGCTGGAAGAGTCATCTTCCACGCGCAGACGCACGGTATATAAACCTGCCTGTGGATAACGGTGTTTGACCAACAAGCCATTGGCGCGCTGCCCATCATCAAAATCCCAGAAATAGTTTTTAATCACACCATCTGCATCGCTGGAAGCGCTGGCATCAAATAACAGATCCTGTCCAGGTGCACCCACTAAATTAGAGCCTGCCTGTGCAATGGGCGGCTGATTTAACAACAGTGGAAAACTTTGCTGGCTGCGGCTGGCAATGCGTCCGGAGTCATCTTGAATATTCAATTGATACTGATAACTGCCGGGTTGTTGATAAGGATGAATCACCCGCACGCCCGTGGCGCTTTCTCCATCACCAAAATTCCAGGCATAATTGAGTACCCGACCATTGGCATCGGTGGAAGGGGAGGCATCAAATACCACGGATTTACAATCGGATAAAAATTCGGTACGGGCCAATGGCACGGGACGTACATTACTGCGTACTAAACGAATTGGTAGTTCAATTGGCAGGACGTCCTGATTTTGATCATTAACATATAAGGCCAGATTATTATGTAATGAAGGCGGGGTTTTAATAATCACTGCCGCCATTTGCCCACTATGTTCCGGGGCTAATACCAAGCTGTTTTTTTGCCACTCCCCCTGACCAGATGGTGTCAGCGGGAAATCTGATAAGTAAGGGGTTTCAAATTCGATTTGCGCATGTTCTAAATCAAAGTTATGAATTTCCAGACTGCTGGTTTGTGCGGGTACAAAAAAACGAAATTCTGCAAAATAGCCCATTTTTCTGGAAAAGGGCTTTTTAGGAATGGATGCGGTTGGAGAAAAGGTAAAAATTTTAGCCTGTTCGGGCAAATGGTTTTGCTTATTCCGGGTACTGAGCATGACATCAAACAAGTTGCCATCATTACCTTTCAGCCCTTGCACCAGTAATTTGAAATAATAAAAATCACCAATTTTTTCACCGGATTGTGGCTGAATTTCTGCCAGCGTATACCAATGCTTATCGGTAAACTTATCAACACCAAATTCTTTTGTAACCAATAAGCTGCCACGGTTTAAGCTTTCACTGGTGGGGTTGTGTTGATGTAGAGAGGTGTCGGAATAGGCACCTTCTCCACCAAACAAACTGAAACGGGTGCGGGTATTCCAAGGCCCGGCGCTTTCATCCCAGGCTCCACCACAATCTGGATCAAAAATACGCACATAGAGTGGTTGCTGAATTGCCGCAGGTACTTTCAGAAAAATAAGTTGGGTAAACTTATCATCCCCTTCATAACTGGCCGCTTCATTACCAAAAGTGACTAATGGCACCGTGTTCAGCGCAAAAACAGCAGGGCTGAGCAGTAAGCAAAATAACAATAGCGAGTATTTGATACGCATTTGACTGGTTTCCGTAAACTAATTATTTTTTTTAATTTTCTTAATCGCCTCAAGCCCCTTGTAACGCTGTGCATGGACTACCGCAATATTTTTTTTGAGCTCATTACGTTTTTTGTCATCCCGCTCTTGTTCCAGCTTGTTTTTAAGTGCCGTTTCTTTTTTCTTCAGCTTTTTTAAAATATCCTTAAAGCACTTAATTTTTGCGCCTTGTTTATTTTTGTCAGCCGAAAGAAACCTTTTAACACTTTTTAATAACTTAGGAGTTTTCATAGCAGCCTCATAGGGTTAGCTGGTTTTTTGAGAGTCTAAAACTTTTTGCACTTCATCGGTATCAAGCGCGAGACTGCGCTCCAGGGTTTTCATCTCAATATCACCTGTCGCAAACAGCACTTCGCCCATTGTAATCAGCTTTTTAGTCATATTTTGCGCATAAGACGTATCGTTCATTAACGAGGTTGCCATTTCTGCACTGATTTTATCCTCATGAATTAGTTTCTCTAAAGTACCATTTGCAGTGGTATCATCGGACTCTATCTTGAGCTTCATCGTATCTAGTTCAAGCACATCACCGTCTGCTTTGGCTTCTTCTAAATGCCGTAAAACTGATAATAACTGTATTCTGATTTTATTGTACTCATCACGAATATAGGCATTATCAGAGACAATATAACGTGAAAGATTTTTTTGTAAATGCTTGGTGTCTTTAATCGCTTCAACAATATCACGCCCCGCAGCGCGTAATTCAAATAACTCATCGCCATGTTCAGCCGTCATTTGGACCTGGGCGCGACTGATAAAAGCAACAATATCAGAGTATAAACCCTTAATATTACGATTGTATGACTCATCAATATTTATCGGTATCAATTTTTTGGTTTGTGTAATCACCGTATCAGGATCTTTATCTGAAACAATATCATGCCTGTGTAAATTCAAGCCGTGGGCAATGATCATAAAGGCGTTGTCATACAAGTGCAGGGTTTCTTTGCGAACGGACTCGATTGCCGTGTCTGAAATCGCCTCAGTGGCAGGGTTTAAGTATTTCGGCGTGGCCACCGAAACCTTTTTTTCAGGCATCAGTTTCTCTAAAAAATCAACCAGTTGGCCAGTGAAAGGAATCATGACAATGATGCCTATACTATTAAAAATGGTATGAAAAACTGCCAGCTTTAAAGTGTAATCATCGGCGCTAATACCAACCCAATGTGAAAAACTATCCACTGCATTCATAATCTGGTAGATGAAAACAATGGCAATGATGGCCGTCACCATATTAAAAATAAGGTGTGCCATTGCCAGTCGTTTGCCTTGAACGTTGGCGCTAAGTGAGCCAATAATCGCGGTGATGGTTGTCCCCACATTTGCACCAATCGCCAGCGCCAGGCCGTTTTCATAGGTAATTTGTTGTGCTGCCAGTGCGGTGATGATAATAACCAGCGTGGCATGGCTAGATTGCATGATAACGGTTGCCGCAATGCCAAGCAGGGCAAACAAAAACAGCCCTGGATAGCCTGCTACGGCAAAGTCTTTGAGATCAATTGTGGTTCTAAAGGCTTCAAAGCCTTCTTTCATATAATGGATGCCGAGAAACAAAAAACCTAAACCCGCCAGAATATAACCGAGGCCTTTGATTGAGCGTGATTTTTGGAACACCATAATAATGCCAAATACCAGCATTGGCATGGCATAGGCTGAGATTTTAACCTTAAGTCCAAAGCCTGCAATCAGCCAGGCCCCCGTGGTGGTTCCAAGGTTGGCCCCAAAAATAATTCCAATGCCCGCAGCAAGCCCGATGAGTCCCGCGCTTAAAAAAGAAATGGTAATCACGGATACCAAAGAGCTGGATTGCATCAATGTAGTGGAGAGAACCCCAAAACTGAGGCTTTTCCATAACTTATTGGTCGTTTTTTGTAAAAGTTTTTCGAGTATACCGCCGGTAAAGGCTTTAAAGCCTTCCTCCATAAATAACATGCCAAACAGAAAAATAGCCACGCCAGCGGCGATTTCCTTAAAATCAGGACTGACCCAAAACCCGTAAGCCAGAATCATAAATATGGTAGGTAGAAATATCTTTTTTATCATAATCTTATGTACTTATCAGGTGGTAATATATGTCTTTGTTAATCTCAGCCTTGGCGCAAATATAGAGCTTGGCAAGGCACAAATAAAAATCAGCATGAAGTGAAAGAGCTTTTTTTACATTCCAAACCTTCAAAACCTGCGAAAAAAAAGTGTTTGCATAATACCACTTTTTTAAGCAAGCTCAATTGCTGAAAAATCTTCTTCCGGGCGTTTGGTCAAGACTTCCACACCCGTTTCCGTCACCAGTATCGTGTGTTCCCATTGCGCGGAAAGACTGCGATCTTTGGTCAATACTGTCCAGCCATCAGACAGGCGTTTGATGTGGCGTTTACCTGCATTAATCATTGGCTCTATGGTGAAGGTCATACCCGGTTTCAGTTCAATCCCGCTACCCAGCTCACCATAATGCATGACTTGCGGCTCTTCGTGGAATTCCAGGCCAATACCATGTCCACAATATTCCTGCACCACGCTGCAACGTTTGGATTCCGCATAACGCTGGATGGCATAACCAATGTCTCCCAGGTAAGCGCCCGGTCTAACCGTAGCGATTCCCCGGCGCAGGCATTCATAAGTAATGTCCACCAGACGCTTACCCTGAATGCTGGGTTTACCCAAATAAAACATTTTACTGGTATCACCATGATAACCCTCTTTAATCACAGTGATGTCAATATTTAAAATATCACCATTTTTTAAATGTTTATTATTAGGTATACCGTGACAGACCACATGATTGACGGAAGTGCAAATGGATTTACTAAACCCCCGGTAATTCAGAGGCGCAGGAATCACTTTTTGTTCATTGACCATAAAATCATGACAAAGCTGGTTAATTTTCTCGGTGGTGATCCCCACTTGTACATGAGGCTCGATCATTTCCAGCACTTGCGCCGCCAAACGTCCGGCAACACGCATTTTTTCAATCGCTTCAGGACTTTTAATCGTTACAGGCATAAGGGGGTCTTCTGACAGTAAATAAATCATTGGTGTTACGCAAAAGCTTTTTTTATGCTTTAGACAAGGCATAAAAAAACCGCTTTTTACTCCACTCTGATTTTTGGGTAATTCGAGAAAATTTCAGGTTTAAAACAAAAATAACAGGGTGTGTAACATCGCTAAATAAAAAATCAGGATTGTTAAAATCCGGCTTCTGTGGTATAAAGCGCACGCTCTTTTAATTAAAGAGTATTCACTTAAATACGCAGCTATCTTTTACAGATAGCTTGATATAATAGCATTTGTCGAGTTTTACAACACTAAAACGGCATGTGCATCATTTATTTCTCACACATATCGGCACATAATTGTGGGTGCCTGGTATATTTTTTTAAATATACCCTAAGGTTCAGTTATGGGATATGTGGAGGTTTAACCCTTTATTTGTTTTTGGAGTATTTTAATGGCTACAGTATCCATGCGCCAAATGTTAGAAGCCGGCGTGCATTTCGGTCACCAGTCCCGCTACTGGAATCCTCAGATGTCCCCTTATATTTTTGGGGAACGCAATAAAATCCACATTATCAACCTTGAGCAAAGTCTGCCCATGTATCAGGATGCCCTGAACTTTATGGGTAAACTGGCATCAAAAAAAGGTAAAATTCTGTTTGTCGGCACTAAACGCGCCGCGCAGGATGCCGTGCGCGAAGCTGCGGAAAAATGTGGTATGCCTTATGTCAACCGGCGTTGGTTAGGTGGTATGTTGACCAACTATAAAACCGTAAAAACTTCGATCAAACGTCTGCGTGATCTGGAAGTGATGACAGAAGACGGCAGCATGGATCGTCTGTCTAAAAAAGAAGGCCTGATGTTACAGCGCGAGCTAGATAAGCTTGAGCGCAGCCTGGGCGGTATTAAAAATATGAATGGTCTGCCTGATGCCATGTTTGTGGTTGACGTAGGTCATGAAAATATTGCGGTTAAAGAAGCCGTAAAACTGGGTATTCCTGTTATTGGCGTGGTTGATACCAATAATACCCCTAAAGATATTGATTACATCATTCCTGGTAATGATGACGCGATTCGTGCAATCCGCTTATATGTGGATGGTGCGGCAGACTCTATTCTGGAAAGCATTCAGGCTTCTGCTCAAATCAGCGCCAGCAGCGATGATTTTGTTGAAGAAACCGAGCAGGCAGCAGCCGAAGCACCAGCCAGCGAAGCAGTTGCACCTGTTGAAGCTGCACCTGTTGAAGCCGCACCTGTTGAAGCTGCACCCGCTGAAGCCGCAACAGATAACGCGTAATTGATGCGCAGGTTTCTGTGCGCATTTAATAGATGAAATACGGGCACCTGATTTATTGATCAGGTGCCCATTTGATAAGATGAGGATAGGCTATGCAAATTACCGCAGCTTTAGTTAAAGAACTGCGTGAGCGCACTGGTGCTGGCATGATGGAATGCAAAAAAGCACTGGTTGAACATGAAGGTGATATTGACGCAGCGATTGAAGCCATGCGTATTTCTGGACAGGCTCAGGCAGCTAAAAAGGCCGGGCGTGTTGCTGCTGAAGGTTTAGTCAGCTTTGTGCGTGATGGTAATAAAGCGGCTTTAGCAGAAGTCAATTGTGAAACCGATTTTGTATCTAAAGGTGATGACTTCAAAGATTTTTGTGACGCAGTTGCCAAAGCGGCACTGGATAGCAATAGCGATGATGTCGCCACATTAGCAGACACGGCAACAGCAAATGGTCAGACCGTTGAAGGCTTGCGCAAGGACATAATCGCCAAGCTGGGCGAAAACATGAATGTGCGTCGCGTGGCTTTGTTTGACAGCGCGGTTATCGGTAATTATATGCATGGCAGTCGTATCGGCGTGACCGTCACCTTAGACGGTGGTGATGAAGCACTGGCAAAAGATATTGCCATGCACGTTGCCGCCAGTCGCCCTTTATGTATTGCTGAAGCTAATGTTGATCCGGCAGTGCTGGAAAAAGAAAAAGGCATTTTGATTGCCCAGGCACAAGACAGCGGCAAACCCGCAGATATTATTGAAAAAATGATTCAAGGTCGTTTGAAAAAATATCTGAAAGAAATCACCCTGCTGGGTCAGCCTTTTGTTAAAGACCCTGACCAGAGCGTAGAAAAACTGCTGAAAGCGGCAGGTGCGACGGTAACGAGCTTTGTACGTTATGAAGTGGGCGAAGGTATCGAAAAGAAAACCGAAAACTTTGCCGAAGAAGTCATGCAGCAAGCTGCTGGCAATTAATAGAACCTTTGCTTTGTGGTCAGGTGTTTGATAATACCTGACCGCTGCATTGTCAGCTTCATTTTGAGCTGTAGTAGACCTTCCAGGTTTTGAAAACCTGGAAGGTCTTTTAGTAAAATGCAAATGAAGCCCCCTGTGTAACATCAGTTTATAAACTTTATATTCAATTCCAGGTGATGCCAATGACCACGCCCGTTTATTCTCGTGTTTTATTAAAACTCAGCGGTGAAGCCCTGATGGGCGAACAGGCTTTTGGGATTGATCCCAAAGTCACCCAGGCGATGGCAGATGCCATAAAAGACCTGGTGAATGCTGGCGTGGAACCTGCCATTGTGGTGGGTGGCGGTAATATTTTTCGTGGTGTCAGCTTGGCGGCGGAAGGTGTCAATCAGGTGACTGCCGATCACATGGGCATGTTAGCGACCACCATCAATGCCCTGGCCTTATATAATGCACTCAAACAAAATGGCATGGCAGCGCGAGTGATGTCAGCCATTCCTATGGATGGCGTATGTGAAAACTATTCCTGGTGGAAAGCCATAGAGCATCTACAACAGGGCGAAGTGGTGATTTTTGCCGCCGGCACCGGCAACCCCTTCTTTACCACAGACTCCGCTGCCAGTTTACGCGCCATTGAAATCCAGGCAGATTTGATGATTAAAGCCACCAAAGTTGATGGCGTGTATAGTGCCGATCCCGTTAAACACCCCGATGCGCAGCGTTTTGAAAATTTAAGTTATGATGAAGTGATTCATCAGGAATTGGCGGTTATGGATATGGCTTCGGTTATCCTGTGCCGGGATCATAAAATGCCCCTGCGGGTGTTGAATATGAGCAAGCAACATGCTTTGTTACATGCAGTGATGGGGAAAAATGAGGGGACTTTGATTCATTCCTGAATTTGTGGTTTACGGTTTACGTAATATGTTTTCAGAAACAGGGCATAAAAATTAACTTTCCAGATTTAGATCGTATTACAATTAATCCGCAAGTTATGGGGGGGGGAAGCCTTGTATTCGTGGAATAAGAATAACGGTTGGAACAATAACAGGACTCCTGGCCGCTGGCAAAACAAACGAAGAAATATTGAAGCTTTATCCTGATTTGGAAAAAAATGCCAACAAGCCAAGTGTCATACAGCTTAGAATGGAAAATATCTTGCCATCTGTAATGGGAAACATGGTAGTTGAAGCATTGAATAGCGTATCAAAAGCACTGAAAAATGGGGCACTTGTAACAATAGATCCTAAGCGGCACAGAATTCGCCTTTTGCCTTTAAGACATTGAGTTTTGATAAACTGCAAGGCGGATAAGGAGTGAGGATAAAATAAATACAGAAACTGGGCGCAGGATTTTTATTCATTTTCAAGGCGTGAAAACAGGCGCATAGCAAGCTATGTAACTGTTTTCGGAACGCAGAAAATGGAGAAAAAGACCAGCCAGGTTGCTGAAGTTATAAAATTCTCACTCCTAAGTCAAGTGGAGTGGGCGAAATGCCGCCACAATATTTATATTACCTCGTTCCCAACGTCTTCGTTGGGAACGCAGGCCTTGGAAGCTCCAGCTTCCCGCCTTTATCCTTGCAAGCTGGAGCTTGCAGGCAGGCGTTACCAAGCAGAGCTTGGTAACGAGGGAAAATTATCCTATCGTAGTCCACTTTCTTCTATCTCATTGATGTAAGACATGCGCTGAAACTGGATACATAGTAGAATACGGTGATTAATACTCATAAATAATTACCTTGTTCCCAACGTCTTCGTTAGGAACACAGGCCTTGGAAGCCCCAGCTTCCCACCTTTATCCCTGCAAGCTCAAGCTTGCAGACAGGCGTTACCAGGCAGAGCTTGGTAACAAGGGAAAATGAGGAAAACTGTATCATGGGATTTAGTAACTTTAAAACAGAAAGAGAAGTCGCAAAAAGGTTTAACCTTAAAACAAATAGCAAACCTTTTATAAAGTTATTGCCACTTAAAGATATACCTGATTATAAATTTGAGGAAATAAAAGAAAACTTCAAAGATCCCTTGAGTTTCTTATCAGAATCAGCGACTTGTGAAGACATCATTAAACCAGTATTAAAGGTGCTTGACAAACATTATCCGAATTTTCGCGTTTGGTCGCATGTGAGCTATAATGTTGATCCTGATAATGATCTTGCTGGTACTCCGGATTTTCTGATAGCCCCGACAACTGAAATACGTGGCGAATTTGGCATACCGCCACTTTGTGTGATAGCAGCTAAAAAAGCTGACCGGGATCAAGCTTGGGCACAAGCACTGGCTGAAATGTATGCGGCATCAACACAAGGTGCGGCAATGTGCTATGCAGTCGTTACCACAGGGGAAGAATGGCAGTTCGGTAAATTTGACAGGGAAAATGCTTTATTCACAAAACAGATGAATAAGCTATCCGTTTTAGATGACAATGATGAGCCGGGCAATCTGCAGAAATTATTTGATACCTTGAATTGGCTGTTTGATAAAGCCAGTAAGGTTGAAATTATTAAAGAATAATGGATAAACTTAAAACCAAGGCATAAACAACATGATCGAAGAAATCAAACAAGACTCCGCCAGTCGGATGGAAAAAAGCCTGGAATCTTTGCGCCAGGATTTCATTAAAATTCGTACCGGTCGTGCGCATACCAGTTTATTGGATCATCTCAGCGTACCTTATTATGGCAATGATACTCCATTAAGTCAGGTGGCTAATGTCACGGTTATTGACTCACGTACCCTGGGCGTTACGCCGTGGGAAAAACCGATGGTTACGGTGGTTGAAAAAGCCATTATGGACTCTGACCTGGGATTAAACCCTTCAACAGCCGGTATGCTGATTCGTATCCCGCTGCCTTCCATGACTGAAGAACGTCGTAAAGAACTGGTTAAACTGGTACGCGGTGAAGCCGAAGGTGGGCGGATTGCAATGCGTAATATCCGCCGGGATGCAAATAATCAATTAAAGAAAATGGTTAAAGACAAAGAAATCAGCGAAGATGACGAGCGCCGTGGTGAAGATGTGGTGCAAAAATTGACTGATCAACTGATTGCGAAAGTTGATGCTTTGCTTGCTGAAAAAGAAGCTGAATTAATGGAAGTGTGAACTCGGCATTTCCAAAACAAGCAAAATATTAAATGCCAGAATCTCCCACATCCTTACCACGCCACGTTGCTATCATTATGGATGGCAATGGGCGCTGGGCCAAAAAGCGTTTGCTGCCCCGTTATGCGGGTCATAAAGTGGGCGTGGAAAGCGTCCGCAAGATTGTAACCCATTGCACTCAACAGGGGATTGAGGTCTTAACCCTGTTTGCTTTCAGCAGTGAAAACTGGCAGCGTCCACAACGCGAAGTCAATCTGCTGATGGATTTGTTTTTATTGTCCCTGCGCAATGAAGCGCGTCGCCTGCATAAGAATAATGTGCGCCTGAAAATCATTGGTGAGCGCAAGGCTTTTCCTGACAAGCTTCAACGACGAATTGATGAAGTTGAAGCCCTGACCCAGCACAATACCGGTTTAACGCTGGTGGTTGCGGCTAATTATGGTGGGCGTTGGGATATCGCCCAGGCTGCGCAAAAGCTGGCAGAACAGGTGCAGGCCGGTTTAATCAAGCTGGAAGACATCACTTCCGCGCAGCTTGCGCCCCATCTGTGTTTAACGGATTTACCCGCGCCAGATTTATTTATTCGCACCGGCGGCGAGCAGCGCATTAGTAATTTTTTGCTGTGGCAGTTGGCCTATACCGAACTTTATTTCACCCCAATTTTATGGCCTGATTTTAATCAAACCGCTTTTGAGGAAGCTCTGGAGGCATTTGCTTCCCGGCAGCGCCGCTTTGGACGCACCGGGGATCAGGTTGAACAACAAAATCATTTGGAAAAAAATAGCTGATGCTCAAGCAACGTATACTGACAGCGCTTATCCTCATCCCGCTTGTCGTGCTGGCAATTTTGTACTTACCGACGACGACTTTGATGTTATTGTTTGCAGTGGTGTTGGGCTTGGCTGCCTGGGAATGGAGTCGCATTGCGGGCTGGCAGGAAACAGCCGGGCAATTGTTTTATGTTGCAGCAATGGCTTTGATTTTATGGGACTTAAATATCTTCCTGATGCAGCAGGCTGACCGGATGCAAATTTTCTTGTGGGTTGCGGCAGCGTGGTGGTTATTGGCACTATTTCTGGTCTGGCAATATCAATTTTCCAAAATTACACAATTAATTAATGCCCGTTGGCTGAAAAGTCTGATGGGTTTTTTAATTTTATTACCCACCTGGTTTGCTTTAAGTCATTTGCATCAAAGCCGGGGCGGCGACTGGCTGCTATTTTTACTGGTATTAATCTGGACAGCCGATAGCGGGGCTTATTTTGCCGGACGGCGCTGGGGTAAACATAAATTAGCCAAGCGGGTCAGCCCTGGGAAAACCTGGGAAGGCGTGGCTGGTGCAGTTGTCAGTAGTCTGTTATTAACCCTGCTGTGGCTGTGGTGGTCGAATTTAGCAATGCCTGCCGCCTTATGGTTGCTGCTTTTATCGGTATTGACGGTGCTTGCTTCCATTCTGGGTGATTTATTGGAAAGCCTGTTTAAAAGGCAGACCGGCATTAAAGACAGCAGTCAATTATTGCCAGGGCATGGCGGCATACTGGATCGTATCGATAGTCTGACTGCTGCTGCCCCGATCTTTGTTCTGGGTTTAGGGTTTATTTTATAAAACCTGAGCACTCAGGTTATCAAAGGAAAACGCATGAGTGGTATTACAATTCTGGGTTCTACCGGCAGTATTGGGGTAAACACCTTAGATGTTATTCGCCAGCATCCAGGGCGTTATGAAGTGGTTGCGCTGACAGCGCACACCTCAGTGGATAAATTATATGAACAATGCCTGGAATGGCATCCACGTTATGCCGTGTTGCGTGATGAAAGCGCTGCTGAGCAACTGCAAAATCGCTTAGCCAGCAGCTTGCCGGATATTGAAGTATTGGCAGGTGAAGCAGGTCTTGAAAAAGTTGCGGCTTTGCCGGAAGTATCAATTGTCATGGCGGCAATTGTCGGTGCTGCCGGTTTGTTATCAACGCTGGCAGCGGCGCAGGCAGGTAAAAAAGTTTTATTGGCGAATAAAGAAGCACTGGTCATGTCAGGCCAGCTTTTTATGGACGCTATCAGCCGCAATCAGGCCACTTTATTGCCAATAGACAGTGAACATAACGCCATTTTCCAATGCTTGTTTAATCAGGATAAAAATGCGGTTGAAAGGATTTTATTAACCGCTTCCGGTGGCCCTTTCCGTACCTGGTCGCCTGAGCAGTTAGCTGATGTTACGCCAGCGCAAGCCTGCGCGCACCCCAACTGGGAAATGGGCCAAAAAATCTCGGTTGATTCTGCGACCATGATGAATAAAGGTCTGGAAGTGATTGAGGCGCACTGGTTGTTTAACCTGCCTACCGAGCAGATTGAAGTATTGATACATCCACAAAGCGTGATTCACTCCCTGGTTGAATATGCAGATGGCTCTTTACTGGCGCAATTAGGCAATCCCGATATGCGCACCCCTATTGCGTATGGTCTGGCCTGGCCGCAACGCATGGCTTCAGGTGTGGCGCGACTGGATTTAACCCGTGTCGCCAAGCTGAACTTTGAAGCTGCTGATTTTTCACGTTTCCCCTGTTTGCAGTTGGCATATGAAGCCTTGATTGCAGGCGGCACCACCACCACTATCTTAAATGCCGCTAATGAAGTTGCGGTGGATGCATTTTTAAACCAGAAGCTGGCTTTTACCCAGATTGCTGCCATTATTGAACAAACGCTTGGACATATTTCCGGACGACCTGCACAAACGCTGGAGGTGATTTTGGAAGATGATCAACAAGCGCGGGAATTTGCCACTGCTAAATTAACTTGAATTCGACAGAAGCTCGAACAGTGCTTCTGTCTCATGCTAAGTTATTGAGATTGATATTTTTATGCTGACCTTACTTCAAGCTATTTTTGCTTTCCTCATCACGCTGGCTATTTTAGTGACAGTGCATGAGTGGGGGCATTATTGGGTAGCTAAACGCCTCGGGGTCAAAATCCTGCGGTTTTCCGTTGGTTTTGGCAAGCCTTTGCTGCAACGTCGTTTTGGTGCTGACCAGACAGAGTTTGTGCTCGCGCCGATACCACTGGGCGGTTATGTCAAAATGCTGGATGAAAATGAAGGCGAGGTTCCTGTTGAAGAGGTGCATCGCGCATTTAACCGCCAAGCCTTATGGAAACGTGCGGCAATCGTGGTGGCTGGCCCTCTGGTTAATTTTCTGTTTGCAATTCTGGCATTTACCTTGATGTTTATGTTAGGGGTGAAGGGCTTAACCCCATTTATAGGCGAAGTAACACCTGATTCGATTGCCGATCACGGGGGCTTGAAAGCCAATCAGCAGATCATCCAGGTTAATCAACAACCGACATTACGTTGGGAGTCGGTGATTCACAAAACCCTGGAAACGGTACTGGACAAAGAAAATGCCGAATATGCCGTGCGCGATGAACAGGGGCGAACCTCTTTACACGAATTAGCACTGGATGATTTGGTACCCGATGATTTCACCCGGAAAAATCTGTTTGATAAACTGGGCTTTAAGGTTTTTCGTCCTCGCCTGCCGCCGGTTGTCGGCAAAATATTGCCTGATAGTGCCGCGCAAAAAGCCGGATTACAGGTGAATGATGAAATGCGCAGTCTGAGTGGTGAAAAAACGCCAGACTGGAAAACCTGGGCCAGCATTATTGCCAAAAATCCTGAACAAATGCTGGTACTTGAGGTGTTGCGCAATGGACAAATTCTGGCACTGGATTTAACCCCAAAGAATCGCGATGGCAAAGGTTTTGCCGGTGTGGGGCCGCTAGTACCGGATGAATGGCCGCCTGCAAAGTATTATTCCACCGAGCAATATAACCTTTGGGCAGCAGTGCCTAAGGCCGTGGATAAAACCTGGCAAATGACCGTGTTATCCTTACGCATGATGGCGAAGATGCTGACCCTGGAAGTGTCGCCTAAAAACATCAGCGGCCCGGTACGCATTGCCGAATATGCCGGTCATTCCTGGGACTTGGGTGTGGAGCGGTTTTTATTTTTTCTGGGGCTGATTAGTCTCAGTCTGGGTATTATCAACCTGTTGCCGATTCCCATGCTAGACGGCGGACATTTGTTATTTTATCTGGTTGAGTGGGTAAAAGGCAGTCCCTTGTCAGAGAATATGATGTTTTTCTGGCAGAAAATTGGGATCACATTGGTGTTGATGCTGATGATGCTGGCACTTTATAATGATTTTTTACATTTATTTGAATAAATCACACAAAAACTATAAAAAAATCTCAATACACGCTACACTGCAACACTTTTGAGCAGTCTAATTTTACCTTTGCCGGAAAATCTTTAAGATCTTCCGGCTGAACTTCAACGACGTGAATCGTATGCGTTTCAAGCTAATCCAATCGCTGATCCATTCCTTAGGGTTTCTGTTTTTTATTTTTTACAGTGCGCAAGCACTGGCTTTTCCTGCGTTTTCCGTGCAGGAAATTCGCTTAAAAGGTTTAGAACGTATTTCCCCAGGGACCGTATTTAACTATTTGCCGGTTCAAAAAGGTGATGTGCTAAATGAGCAACAATCTCAAAAAGTCATTGCCGCCTTGTTTAAAACCGGTTTGTTTAATGACATCCGTCTGGCGCAAAATGGTGGTGAGTTAATTTTAAGTTTTGTGGAACGCCCCGCAATTTCTGAAATCACCTATACCGGTAACAAAGAACTGGACACCAAAGAACTGGTTCAGGCCTTAAAAAAAGTGGGTTTTGCCGAAGGCCGGGTATTTGATCGCTCTATTCTGGAGAAAGTGGAACTGGAACTACAGCGGCAATATTTCAGCCTGGGGCGTTATTCCGCACAGTTAAAAACAACCGTCACGCCACAAGCTAACAATCGGGTTAATATTCAAATTGATATTTCCGAAGGTTTGCCTGCAACGATTCATAAGATCACAATCGTTGGTAACAAAGATTTTCCGGACAATGTGCTCGATGATGTATTTCAACTGCACCCCACGACATTTATGTCCTTTTTTAATAAGTCCGATCAGTATTCCAAACAAAAACTGGCTGCCGATCAGGAGGCGTTAAGAGCCTTTTACCTGGATAGAGGTTATCTGAATTTTTCCATTGATTCGACTCAAGTTTCGATCACACCGGATAAAAAACATATTTATATCACGGTGAATATCAATGAGGGCCAGCGTTATAGTGTGTCTGGCGTTAAATTGATAGGCAAGCACATTGTGCCTGAAGCAGAACTGCGCAGCCGTATTAAAATCCAGGCTGGCAGCGTGTTTTCCCGTAAGTTAGTAACAGCGAGTACCGAGGCCATCAGTGAACGCCTGGGCGATGAGGGTTATTTATTTGCCGATATTAACGCAGTACCGGAACCGGTTGCAAAAGGCAGTACAGAAGTTTTATTAAACTTTTATATTGATCCCGGTCGCCGCGTTTATGTACGACGGATCAATTTTTCTGGTAATACCAAAACCCAGGATGAAGTCATGCGCCGGGAAATGCGCCAGATGGAAGCGGCCTGGGCATCCAGTAAACAGATTAAACGCTCACAAGTGCGTTTGCAGCGTTTGGGCTTTTTTGAAAATGTTGATGTGCAAACCCGTCGCATTCCCGACGTATCGGATCAGGTGGACATTGATTATACCGTCACTGAACGCCCTTCCGGTAACTTCCTTGCCAGTTTGGGCTATTCACAAACCGAAGGCTTGCTGTTTAATGCCAGTGTAACGCAGGAAAATTTTCTGGGTACCGGTAAACGTGTGGGCGTAGAGTTTAATAACAGCAGCGTGAATACAGCCTATAGCCTGAGCTATTTTGATCCCTATTTTTCAATCAATGGCGTCAGTCAAAGTATCGGCGCTTATTATCGTAATACGGATGCTGAAGAGGCAAATTTGAGTCGTTATGCTTTGGACAGTTATGGCGGGCATGTTCGTTATGGCTTTCCGATTAATGAATATGACAATATTAATATCGGGCTGGAACCGGAAATCTTAAAAGTTGAAACCACCGATGTCACACCAATAGAAATTAAAGATTATATCGCTCAATATGGTGATGACTTTAAAACCTTGAAAGCCACCACAAGCTGGGCGCATGATACCCGGGATCGCAGCTTGTTTCCTGATCGCGGCGTGTTACAATCACTTTATCTGGAAACGACGATTCCCATTGGCGACAACCTGGAATTTTATAAAGTAACGGCTAAGCAGCACTGGTATCAACCCTTATACAAGAAGTTTATATTTCTACTTAAAGCAGAAGTCGCTTATGGTGAAAGTTATGGCGATGCATCTTATCCATTTTTTGAAAACTTTGTTGCCGGTGGTCCACGCAGTATTCGTGGATTTAAAGAGAACACGCTGGGGCCGAGGGATTCCAATAACGATCCGCTGGGTGGCAACTTGAAACTGGTCAGTAACCTTGAGCTGATTATGCCAACACCATTTACCGAATATTCACGCAAATTCCGGGTTTCCGCTTTTGTTGATATCGGTAATGTTTATGGCGTGGATGAGAAATTCAAAGCCTCAGAATTACGCTACTCAACAGGTTTGGCGGCAACCTGGTTATCCCCTATGGGCGCACTGAGTTTTAGTTTAGCCAAGCCTTTGAAAAAACAAGATAATGATGAAACACAGATATTCCAGTTTACGCTGGGAACCCTATTTTAACGTAAGGTGAAAGCGGTTTTCAGCACATTAAGCACTGTAAAAAACGCACACCGAACACACTGAATTAACCCATATAAAATAGAAACAGGAGCCTATTTTGAACAAGAAACATCCCATATTCATGCTGACACTGATGAGTATACTGCTTTTACCTGTAAGCAATATACACGCAGCAGACATTAAAATTGGTTTTGTTAATATTTTGCAGGTGCTGGATATGGCACCCCAGGCAAAAACCGCCGATGCGCGTTTAAAGCAGGAATTTGCACCCCGAGAAAAACGCTTAACCCGGATTGGTGATGAGATCCGGCGTATGGAATCGCGTCTGCAAAAAGAAGAAGATATTATGAGCGCGAAGGAAGTCACCCGTTTGAGCAAACAGGTGCGCAGTAAAAGCCGTGAATTTGAACGTGAAAAAGATGAGCTGAGTGAAGATTTTAATTTGCGCCGCAACGAAGAAATTGCAAAACTGCAAAAACAGATCTATAAAGCCATCGTCTCCTTGTCAGAAGCAGAAGGTTATGACCTGGTAGTTGGAGAAGGCGTGATTCATGCCAGCAAACGGGTTGATATTACCAACAAAGTGTTGGGACAACTGAAAAAAATGAAATAAGCACCTCTTTAGTTATGGGTAGTTCATCCATCACCTTACAAAGTCTGGCTGATCATATTGGCGCAAAACTGGCATTGCTGGAGCCACAGCAAGCGGATGCAGGGATTAGCAATGTTGCCACTTTAATGGCGGCAAATGCCGGAAGCGTCAGCTTTTTCAGCAATCGCCTTTACCGGAAAGCATTACAAGAGACCCGCGCCAGCGCTGTTATTATTTCATCGCAGGATGCGGCTTTCTGTCCAGTTTCCAGACTGGTTGTGGATAACCCTTATGTGGCTTACGCACATGCTGCGCGTTTGCTCAATATCCCTGAACCATTGCAAGCGGGCGTTCACCCCAGTGCCTGGGTCAGCCCGGAAGCCTGGCTGCACCCCAGTGTGGAAGTGGGGCCTAATGCTGTGGTTGAAGCCGGTGTTAAATTATTGGCAAATGTACGTATTGGCCCAGGTTGTGTGATCGAAAAAGGCTGTGAAATTGGTGAAGACAGCTATTTACACGCTAATGTGACAATTTGTACTGACAGCCAAATTGGTAAAAAAGTCATTATTCATGCTGGCGCAGTGATTGGCGCAGATGGCTTTGGTCTGGCCCGGGATCATACGGGCTGGGTAAAAGTACCACAACTAGGCATCGTGCGGGTTGGCAATGAAGTGGAAATCGGTGCCAATACAACCATTGATCGCGGCGCATTAGGTGATACAGTTTTACATGATCAAGTGAAGCTGGATAATCTGGTGCATATTGCCCACAATGTACAAATTGGCGAACAAACTGCAATTGCTGCGCAATCAGGCATTGCCGGTAGTACCAAGATTGGTGCCAGGTGTTTATTCGGTGGAAAAACCGGTGTGGTTGGACATATTGAAATTACTGATGATGTGCATGTGACTGGCGGCAGTAATATTTTACGAGCGATTGTTGAACCGGGTGTTTATTCTTCTGGTACGCCTTTAGAAAAAAATCAGTCATGGCGTAAAAACTACTTACGGTTTCAGCAATTGGACAAGATGGCAAAACAACTTAAAAAATTACAAGCATTTTTAGAAACAAGGAAACGAGATTAGATAATGGACAGCATGGATATTCATGAAATTTTGCAACATTTGCCACATCGTTATCCATTTCTGTTGATTGATCGGGTTACTGATTATTCAATCGGAGAATATTTGGTAGCGATTAAAAATGTCTCATTTAATGAACCTTTTTTTCAGGGGCATTTCCCCATCAGACCTGTCATGCCCGGAGTGTTAGTCGTTGAGGCCATGGCCCAGGCAACCGGCGTTTTATCTTTTAAAACCGCCGAGGCAAGACCTGAAGATGGCTCTTTATATTATCTTGCAGGTATCGATAAAGCGCGTTTTAAGCAGCCTGTAGAACCGGGCGATCAATTGGTTATAACCGTCACCTTGCAACGCACAGCACGGGGGGTCTGGAAATATGAAGCCGTATCCAAAGTAGATGATAAGGTCGTTGCCACCGCAGATTTAATGTGTATACATAGGGAAGTGCAGTCTTGATAGATCCTCGCGCCATCATTGATCCAACAGCAGAGTTGGATAGCAGTGTCGAAGTCGGGCCTTTTTCAGTGATTGGCGCGGGGGTGCAAATTGATGCCGGCACCTGGATCGGCTCTCATGCCGTCATTAAAGGGCCAACCCGGATCGGTAAAAATAACCGAATTTATCAGTTTACGTCATTGGGCGAAATTCCTCAGGATAAAAAATATGCCAATGAGGAAACCCGGCTTGAAATCGGTGATGGCAATGAAATCAGAGAATTTTGTACCATGAGCCGAGGCACTGAGCAGGGTGGCGGCATCACCCGTATAGGTGATGACAACTGGATCATGTCCTACACCCATTTTGCGCATGACTGCCAGGTGGGTAATCACACGATTTTCGCCAATAATGCTTCTTTGGCAGGACACGCCATCGTTGAAGATCATGTCATTTTAGGTGGTTTTTCCGGTGTTCATCAGTTCTGCGCACTGGGTGCACACAGCTTTATCGCCGCAGGTGCCATCGTCTTAAAAGATGTCCCACCCTTTGTGATGGCCGCAGGTGGTGATGGCGCAACAGCAAACGGCCTGAACCGGGAAGGTATGAAGCGGCGCGGATTTTCTCCTGAGACTATGGCTTTGCTGCGTAAAGCCTATAAGATTCTATATCGACAGAATTTGACGCTGAAAGCAGCGTTATTGGAATTGGAAAAATTACGCGAGGAATCTAAAGAGGTCGGTCAAATGATTGATTTCATTCAAAAGTCCTCCCGAGGTATAGTACGCTAAAACTATCATAAAATCTTGCATTGCAAGGTTTTATGATAGTTTTTGAATATTTCACCAAACACCAGCGACAAAAAAGATCCATTGCGGCATTCCCGCCCCATTCATTACACAGTGAATGAAGATTTACATGTTCAGGGATTGTTATTTCCCACAAAACTTACCAATCCGGTTCAGGAATCTTTGATTATTACTTGATTTATGGATACAGCCTCTATAGTTTTTCATAAAAATAGTTTCACGGATAACACCCCTTCGAAGGGGTGTTATCCGTCAAGCGTCTGGAAATTATTTATCTGAAAAACAATAGCAACTTTCCCGGAATAGCAGCGTATCCTAACGGATTTGTAAGCAATACCAAAAAATAGATAGCTGCCTGCGCAGACATGATAATGGAGAGGATCTGAATAGTTACATAATTCTGAAGAACATGAGCTAGATGCCAAAATATATATCGTATCTTAAG
>NZ_JAUCGJ010000005.1 GCF_030378065.1 Candidatus Venteria ishoeyi
AAAAGGTAAGGATGGGAATATGATTATCGGATCATCTTTAGTGGAAATTAAATGAAAAGAGTCTTTATTATCTATAATATTGATATGTGAACTAATTTTAAGTCTATTCCAGTCATTTGAGAAAATCAACTGATGACTATTATTAAATATTTTTTTCTTTGTAAGAGTATTAAATCCCTTGGGTACAAATGGCAGCATTCTTTCTACCCATTCTTCAATGACAATATCCGGCTTATCTAATTTTATATTTTCTATTAAAGATAAGTAATTACTTTTTTCCCATACATAAGTGACCTGTTTAAATTTTCTTGAGAAGTAAGGCTCTAATGCCACAAAAAAAGAATCTCTGAAAATAAGTGTTTTAAGTTTTTGCCCCTCACATAGCATTGTATAATACTTTGGCCAGTTATCATTAGCATTAATAGCTCTTGTTGGTATGCAAGATTTATTAAAAATAGGTTGTGGATCAATATCAGCAGGAAACTCAACACCCATCAGTGTAGCTAAATCCATAGCCCCATTACGTTTTTTATCTTTTAGTTCTTTTAGTTCTACCTGAATTTTTCCAGGAAAGCGTTTTTCCACTTCTTGCATGATTTCATATTGTGCAATATTCGCTGCATAATGATTCCAATGAGAATCTATTTTATAATATAGTTGCTGTTTATCTCGTTGATTGATTAATTTCTGTCTTAAATCAATCACTGAAATATCTGTATGTTTTCTTAGATGCTCGATAATTTGATCAGTTGCAGAATATTTATTCACCTTATCAATATAATCTGGTAATTTATTCGCATAAATCGTATGTTTATTTGGTGCTATTACAAATAAATATTCAATGCCCTGTGCATTTAACCAGGAATTGAGATCTGTCATATAATTTGCAAATGCCTCTAAATCTTTTTGGGAATATAGATTGGTATTTCTATAATCTCCAACAGGATCATCGTTTCTGTTATAGCCCTTTTTTATGGATCCTAAAAACAACCAGCCATCCTTGCCTATCGTAACATCTTGGGATGGTGTATCACCCAGATTATATTTCACTAATTTATAATATGTTGTCAGCCAGTCTCGCAAACCAAAATTATCACTATAATAAGTATTAAATAATTTAGGAAATTTTTTAGCCTCTTCTATAGTATAGGGTAATTTTGGCCGCTTTGATAAAACCCTTTTTTCCACTTTAGAAACCTGCTTATCATTTTCAATAATACTGATAAAAAAAGGAACAAATATAGCAACTAAAAATATTATTGCAGTCAGTATTGCGTTAGCTTTATATAAAACTCTTATTTTCATCTTTGACCTTCTCCTAAAACCTAAAGTAAATAAATGGGTTATATGTAGCGGAGGCTATTTTTAAGATGCTAAAAAATAATAACAATGAAAGTATGAATAACTTGGGTATTTCTATTAAAAAAATATGCTTAATAGAGCTTCCCCTTGCGAGTTTCCCAATATTTTTATTTAAATATGGGTAAGTAGGGACAGATAAAATAATTCCGATAAAGAATGCATACATTGCCTCATGGGACACTACCTGTGAAAATTGTAATGATGTAGTTTGATAATGAAAGAAGTCTATCATTGAATGTAAATAATTGATGGCTTGTGACAGGGTATTAGATCTAAAAAACACCCAGCCAATAATAACAACCATAAGTAAATAAAAGTGTTGCACTGGTTGCCATAATTTTTTTAGCAGTTTTGAAAAACCAGCATGTTCACTGGCCAAAAATATTCCATGAAAAATCCCCCACACCAAAAAGCTCCAATCTGCACCATGCCAAAATCCAGTTAAAATAAACACAATGAGCAAGTTAAGGTAAACCCTGGTAGCTGATACTCTATTGCCACCTAATGGAATATACACATAATCTCTAAACCAGGTTGATAATGAAATATGCCAACGCTGCCAAAATTCTCGTAGAGACTTTGAAATATAAGGGTAATTAAAGTTCTCCAGAAATCGGAAGCCAAACATTCTACCCAAGCCAATTGCCATGTCGGAATAACCTGAAAAATCAAAAAATATTTGTAAGGTGTAGGCTATAATTCCTATCCATGCCAAAGGCATTGTTAGTTCATTGTCAGGAAGTAGGAAAATGGTATCTGCAACTTCTCCTAATGGGTTGGCAAGTAATACTTTTTTTGCAAGACCATAAATAAAACGCTGAACCCCGCTGGCAAATAATTCAACTGAGTGTTCTCTGTTGGTAATTTGTAATGACACATCGTGGTAGCGAACAATAGGACCAGCAATTAATTGTGGAAATAGGGAAATATAAAGTGCAAGATTAAAAATATTTTTTTGTGCTGGCACTTCTTTTCTGTAAACATCGACAATGTATGAAATTGCCTGAAAAGTAAAAAATGAAATACCTAAGGGGAGGTGAACGGGTGCTAATGTGATTGCCGGGAGGTTTATTAAGGAAAAAATAATATTAATATTGTCGGCAATAAAATTGGCATACTTGAAAGAAATCAATAATAAAACATTAATAATTATGGCAGATGTGATTAATATTTTTTTATATTGTTGATTTTTATCAATTAGTTGACCAAGAAAATAGTTAGAAATGATAGAAAATATCATTACTAAAAGATAAAAAACCTCACCCCAAGCATAAAAAGAAAGGCTGCATAACAACAGGGTAATATTCTTGATTATTTTTGGAGAAAGATAATAAATCAGAAGTGCTATTGGCAAAAATCCAAATAAGAAAATTGGGGTACTAAAAACCATATTTATAATTCAATTTTGATAAAAGTAGTATCAGTATTTTTGATTTTTCATAAAAAATCAAGTAATGATTGCTCGGTATCTGTAATATGCAATTGCTGACAGAATAACAGCCGAAACTGCGTTTCTTCCGCACCGGGTAGCAATAAGCGTTCTAATAAGCGATTCAGCGTCAGGTCAAAATAGCGCAAGGCTGCCCGATGTTGGCGCAACATCCGAATAAACCACTCAATCCGCTCCTGCTCTATTTCATTTAATAAACTTAATTCATCTGTAGAACCGATGCCACTGAATTCACTGAAACAGGCCTGTAAATCCAGACGGTAGCGTAAATTTGCTGGAAAAATATCTTGCCAGACATGACAATTGCTTGGCAACGGCAATTGTTGTCCGTAACAATTCAGCACTTCGCTTAATGTTGGCCAGCCTTCGTGGGCAATCCAATGTAAAAATGCTTCTTTGGTGTTAAACGGTTCGTACACTAAATAAGGTGCAATTTCCAAAGCGATATCGTACCAGTTCTGCTTGGGGCGATAACGTTGATCAATCTGAATAATGGTATCTCCCTCCGTTTTGTCTAATTGTTTCCAATCTTCTATTTGATCAATTTCTTCAGGTTGTAAATGCTCACCCTGCTCATAGCGTTGTACCAGCGCCCATTCTACAAAATAACCCGATTCAATGTCACTAATCAATTTTTCCAGGGCTTCAGCAACAATTTGCTCATTGCCTGGGGCGTTGGTTTCCAGCGTGATAAATTCGAAAAAGTCCCAAACCTGGATCTCTTGTGGAGAGCTTTGTGCATGGTGAGATGAGAATGGTGTCATAATGTTCCCAAAATCAATGTTTTTAAAATCAGATTTTTTAAAATTGGATATACAGGTGCATGAAGCGTTATACTACAAAAACCATCGTAAAAAATATTAAATGAATTTTTTTTTACCATCGATATTTATGAAAGTTTCCCAATACATCCCATTTAATAAACGTTTATCCACCCATCTGGCTGCCTGGGTGCTGGTGATAACGATCTCCTTAGGTTTGGTATTTAGCGCCTTACAGGTGTACCTGGATTATTTTAATGTGCGGGCTGAATTTGACAATACCATTAACCAGGTACTCAAAACTATGGAAAAACCTGCCGCGCAGGCAGCTTATACAATGGATGCGGTGCTGGCTTATGATGTCGTCATGGGTTTATTTAAATATGAGGCCATTCGCAAGGTAGCGTTGTTGGATGAAATCGATAATGCACTCGCTGAAGAAGAGAAAGAAGCTTTAACTTCAAAAATAAACTGGTTTTCATCGTTGTTTTTTGAGCGTCAGCGCATTTATACCGTACAATTATATGCCAACACTTATACTGAAAATGAAGAGGTATTTGGCTCACTGAAAGTGACAGTGGATCTGCACTTGCTTGCCAGCGGATTTTTAGATCGCGCCATGATTGTGCTGTTATCCACAATGGCCTGGAACTTGATTTTAGGTGCCTTAATCTTTTTATTGTTTCAATATCTGGTCAATCGCCCCTTAAATAAAGTGACTTCCACGCTGGCAACAATTGATCCGGCACATCCCCATCTCACTTTGAACTGCCCGGAACATCACCAGGAAGATGAACTGGGACAATTGATCAATACCACGAACACGCTGCTAAATGCCATTGATACCCGGGTGAATGAAAGGGAAGTTTTATTACAGCGTATGGAAATGGCGCGTCAGGCCGCAGAAGTTGCCAATATTGCCAAAAGCCAGTTTATTGCTAAAATGAGTCATGAGTTGCGCACGCCGCTGAATGCCATTATCGGTTACAGTGAAATGCTGCAAGATGAAATTGATGAAATGACAGAACAGGAAATGATTGAGGATTTAACCCGTATACATGGTGCTGGCACGCATTTATTGAATATGGTGAATGATATTCTGGATATTTCTAAAATTGAAAGTGGGCGCATGGAATTAAACATCGAAAAAGTGCCAGTTTGTGATTTAATCGAGGAAATTTTTACCATTGTCGAACCCAGAGCTGAAAAAAACAAAAATACCCTACAGTTTGAATGCCCCAAAACCCTGGACGATTTTTATACCGATGCCACTAAACTTCAGCAGAGTTTGTTGAATTTATTAGATAATGCTTGTAAATATACCGAAGCAGGCAATATTTCGTTTCTCACTAAAAAAATAATACGCGATGATCGTACCTGGCTGATTTTTCAGATTACTGATACTGGCGTCGGTATGAGTCGCGAACAACGGGATCAGGTTTTTGTGGCATTTTCACAAGCAGATGACAGCAGTACCCGTGCTTATGACGGTATCGGGCTTGGCTTGTCGATTACAAAAAATCTGCTTGATATGCTGGGTGGGGATATTTCCCTGGAAACAGAATCTGGAAAAGGCAGTACCTTTATTGTCCATATCCCTTCTCTTGAGCCAACTGAATAAATTAGGGCGGTGGAAGTGCTTTTTAGCAATGCAACAGCGAAAAGATACTTACACCAAACTTAGATTAATCAATAATACAATAAATTTAATAAAGGAGTCTTTATGTCTGTTTTTCCCCGCCGCAATGCGTTGATGCTGAGTATCGCACTGGCACTTTCTATTCCTCATGTACACGCAGAGACACCGGCTGCAACACCATTTGCACCATCAGCAGCATCGGAAGCTGCGCCAGCACCGGCAGCATCAGAAGATACATCAGCAGCAACCGCCCCTGCCGAAGGAGAGATGATATCACTGGATTATCAAATTGACAAAGGTGCGACAGAAACCGCTAGTACTGCGGGGGAAAACCCTTTTCCCATGCTGCTGGATATTTTGAAAAAGTCAATCGCAGCAGGTCAAAAAAATGCAGAAAAAGCCGTCAAAACGGAAGTGCATTTGCCTTATCCAGAAGATATGATTGAATCGATTGCAGGAGAACTGCCAAATTTATTCCTGGAAACCAGCGTTGATGCACAGGGTGCGGGTAGCACTGAATTTTCCATGGAAAAACTGGTCAGCGATATTGAAAGTGACGATGCTAAAGGTAAAATCAATTGGCAGGGGTTAAAGGGTAAAATTCAGTATCAAGCCGATCTGAAAAAACCCGGTGGTGAAGTCAGCATTCCAGGTTTAAGCATAGATGCGGCTGATGAGTTTGAAATGTCGATGGAAGGTTTGGCACTTTCCGGTCAATTAGACGACTATTTAGAACCACTCAAACTGAACATTGAATTACCTACGCTGAACTTCAAATCTGAAGATGGTGAGTTTGAGTTGCAACGCTTGAGCAGCGCAACGGACTTAAAAACTGGCCCATTTGGTCTGAAACTGGGTACCAGCGACATAAAAGTCGGTACGCTCAGTTTTACGGCAGAAAAAGATGAAACCGGCTCAATTCATGGTTTGAACATTGACGGCAAAGCCAAAATGAATGGCGATAAGCTGGTGGGTTACACACTGGGTTTTGCTATCAGTCAGTTCTTTTTACCTGAAAGCGTCGATACTGAAGGTCTGAAAGATATCCGGGTCGATTTCCAGCTGGATTTGCTCAACCTGGATGCGGAAAGTATCGGAAAACTGCAAGACACCATGCGTGAAATGCAGGCACAGGGCATGGGCGAAGAGATGATAGGCATGGCCATGATGGGGCAACTCATGCAGGCTGCGCCCGTATTTATTAAAAATTCTCCGGTTATAGCGATTAAAAAACTGCTCCTGAAAACGGCTAAAGGCGCGATTGATGGTAATATCAAAATTGCTTTAGATGGTAGCAAACCCGTCAACCTGCAAGACCCTAACTCCATTAAAATGGCTTTACAAGGGGATGCACATGTCAGTTTATCCGGTGAATTACTGAAAAACATTCTGACTCAACAGATGGCGGCAGAAATGCCACCAGAAACCCCGGAAAATAAAGGTAAAATGCCTTCTGCTGCGGATATGGCACAAATGCAGATCGATGCTTTTGTACAACAGAAATTCCTGGTGAAAGATGGTGATGATTACACCCTGGATGCCAAACTAGAAGGTGGTAAGCTGCTGGTGAATGGTCAGGAAATTCCTTTACCGATATAAAGATATTTTGATGCCCTCAGTGGTTTTATGCTGAAGCAGGATAAACCTGATAAGTTTCTAAAACTTGTCAGGTTTTTTTTGGCTTTTCTATAATTTTTGTGGGCAAGAAGCTAAACCCCGTTCACTAAGGAGTGAGGATAAAATAAATACAGAAACTGGGCGCAGGATTTTTATTCATTTTCAAGGCGCGAAAATAGGCGCATAGCAAGCTATGTAACTGCCTAAGTCCAAACAGGCGGAACGCAGAAAATGGAGAAAAAGACCAGCCAAGTTGCTGAAGTTATAAAATTCTCGCTCCTAATATAGAAATAGAATCAGTTACTTGAGTGATAAACTAGTTCCACCACAGGAATCAACCAGGCATCACAACGCAAACGCCTACGGTATTGTGCTTCACAATCTTCAGCATGACGTAATACAACAGCCAATACCCTTACCTGCTGGATATGTGACCAATGTCTTGCCCAGCGTTGTTGTCCACTTCGCGATAATTGCGCCAGCGCTACCTTATTTTCATTAAATAAAACTAAATGTTCGCCCTGCTTCTCAGGATATAGCGTATCACCTGTCTGTATTTTTTGCAGCACCTGGTGAATGTTTGCTTGCGGCGGTTGGCGTCCGGCAAAATCCAGAAAAATATCCTTGAGGCTGAGTATTTCATAACGCCAGGGGGGAAACTGCTGAGTCACAAAATTGTGCTGTGTCCGAAAATATAAATGCTCACCCGCATCTAACAGGGTAATATGTGGGTGTTGCCGGTTTTGGGTTTGAAACAATAATAAATGCTCCCGCGCCCGTGTCATTGCTACGTAATACAGGCGGCGACTTTCATCACTGGTTTCAAACCTGTCATCATCGGGAATGCACAGGACTTTGAACTCCAGACCCTTGGCTCGGTGTATTGTCGTCAGTAAAATACCTTGATGTTGATGTGCTTCGCGTTTCCACTCTCGCAAATTATCATAACAAAATGCCAACAAATGTTGATTGGGTAAAACATGATTCCCGACTTCATTTTGCCATGCCAGCAATATGTTGTGAATTAAATGTAACCAGGCATTGTTTTCATTTGCCGGATATAAAACCAGCCAATCAGTGACGCTTTGCTGTTGTTTCGCCTGTGTATCCAGTTGTTGCAGAAATGTCGCTATCTCACGGATGCGGTAAGGGCTGGGCAATTTTTCACTATCCAGCCCCCAGTTGACAGGAATATTTTGTTGCTCGCATAAGGCGCGTATGGGCATTAAGGTTTCCCAGGTGTGTGCCAGCACTGCGCAGTCCTGCCATTGCCAGTGCTGCTCCCGGTTTTTATGTACATCTGGATGCAGGGCTTGCAGGCGTTGCAGTTCGTTGAGTAACGTCAATGCTTGCTGCTGGGCATTGCTCACGCTGAAAATCTGCACCCGTCCCTGTCCCAGTGAATCTGCTTGTTGCCACGCCCCGCCTGCGGGTTCGTGCTGACGTTGGGTGTTAATGCGAATGACATGATCCTGTTTCATGCGCTTTGAGTTGTGTTGGATCAGGCTGTTTGCGGTCTGGATAATTGCGTCACTGGAGCGATAATTGTCCACCAGATGATAAATTTCAGCCTGATAGTCTTGCTGAAAACGCTGAATAAAACTGACGTGCGTACCGCGAAAGCTGTAAATATTTTGATCGTCATCACCCACCGCCAGAATGCTTAACTTGGTATCGGCATCCTGGGTACGTCCAGCCAGTGCAGAAATAAACGCATATTGCTGCGCGTCTATATCCTGATATTCATCCACCAGAATATAAGCATAACCCGCCAATAAACGCTCACGTAATTCATCGCCCAGCAGACCCGGAAAATCCTGATCGCCACGCAGTAGCGCCGTGGCCTGTACTATCAATTGTTCAAAATTGATGTCGGTTTTTGTGCCAGGGCTGACCATTGAACGCCCACACAGGCGTAAAGCCATGCCGTGATAGGTCTGGATAGTCACGCCAAAAGCATCATCACCCACTAAGTCACGCAGACGACGGCGCAGGCTGAGCGCGGCACTGCGGTTAAAACACAACACCAGGATACTGGCAGCCGCTACCCGCAACACCCGTAGCAGATAGGCGCAGCGATGTACCACAGTTTTGGTTTTACCGGAACCCGGCCCCGCCAGAATTAACATATTTTGTTCTGCGCTGGCGGCAACAATACTGGTTTGTACCGGATGTTGCAGACTTTCTACGATTTGATGATAAGACGCGGCACTGGTGGCGCGTTTAAGCATGGCCTTGTCATGCTTGAAATAACGTTGAATAAAATTTTTACGATCCAGCAGAAAATAGGCTGCCACCAGATTCAGCGCATCTTGAATTTTTTTCTGTGCCAACCTTGCGTATTCATTCATCACATGAATTTGTAGTATACGCTCGCCATAGTGATGATCCAGCGCGCCATAATCACTCTGGTTATAACGCCGCCCTTTGGCTTCTGGTTGTATCGTGATATGCATTGCCGCACGAAATATCGCCAAACCCTGCTGTAAATTTAATACCCCCTGCTCATGTAAAAATAATAAACCGCGTTCAGCAGCAGCCAGTGAATCTTTAAGTTGTGTTTGCAAGGCAAGGTCATTACTTAAAGCTTGTTGCAACTCATCCAGAGTAAAGCTCAGTAACAGTTCTTTGCGCTGGTTTTCACCGGTTGCCTGCGCCTTGTGCTGTAAATGTTGCACCAGCACCTGCGCCACTGCCTGACGGCGTTTAGCAGTCTGTTCCAAAGCATTCCAATCACGTTGCAGGTGCAGTTTGTAAAAATCCTGTGCAACATAGTGTAAACTCAAACTACCGCGATTACCTGCCAGCCCCTTGCCATCTTGAGACAGGCTTTTTAATAATTGTAATAAGGTTTGGGGATGGATTGCATGATCCCGTTCCAGCAAATGCTGGCTGAGCTGGCGCAGATTTAAGTCCATCCAATCACCTTCCTTCGCGTCAGGTTCCTGTTCGCGTAGCACACTGATCATTGCGCTTTCCAGACTGCATACCTGGCTTAATAGCTGCTGTGCATTATTGCGGCCTTTTGCCCGAAAAAAGGCAGTTAATTGCAAACCCTGATTAATAAAACCCTGCTGCGCCATGTCTTGTAACAAGCGTATGGCTTCCTTGGCAGGCGTGGTATCGGTTTCCGGCGCAACTTCAATCTGCGCGGTGGCAGCCAGCGCGTCAGCGGTCAGCCCTTCGTCAATATCCATATTCAGCAATACACTGAACAAGCGTAACCATTGCTTTTTTTTATCTTGAGATACATGCAGTTTTTCCAGTCGCGCTTCGGCCTGTTGCATATCCAGCAAAACCTGTCCCTGAAAAACCTGGGTGCTGTTTTCATCGCGCTGCACAAAACCTGAACGCTCCAACCAGGCAATTGCAGTTTTCACCTTGGTATCCATCATGTGATCAGTATGCTCAAAACTCAGGCTTTCATTGCCAAGCTGTTGCATTAATTCTCCGCTGCTAATCACCACAAGATTTTGATCCTGGCGACGGCTGCGGCGCAAGACCCGTAAAATTGTGCTGATGTCGCGTCGGGTCAGTTGTGATAAGGCGCTGAGCTTAAACTGCCGTTCAATATCGGTTTCGTCATAAAGCAAAATACAGTCAGCCGTTTCACGATCACGTCCAGCGCGTCCGGCTTCCTGTAAATAATTTTCTAAAGAGCCGGGAATATCGGCGTGAATAACCAGACGCACATCATTCTTGTCAATGCCCATGCCAAAGGCATTAGTGGCACAAATTACCGGTAATTCACCAGCGATAAAAGCATTTTGTAATGTATGTTTTTCTGGAGGTTCCAGACCGGCATGAAAAGCCGCTGCATGAATTGGCTGTTCATGTTCCGCTAAAAATGTGGCGATTTCTTCTGTGCGTTTGCGGGTAGTGGCGTAAACAATGGCGCAACCACTTTCCAGATGGTGTAACAAGTCGTGGATTCGCGTATTTTTTTCCATGCTGCTGGTGGGTATGATTTGAAACGACAGATTATCCCGTTCTACGCCACCTGCAAATAAGGTCAAATCCTGCGCTAAAAACTGCTTGAAATGTCCCCTGATTTCGGCAATAACATCCTGCTTGGCAGTAGCGGTAAATGCTGCAACGGGTGGTATAGGCTGTTTGATTGTGGCGGAAAACTCTCGGATAAAACGTGCGGCATACCAATAATCCGTGCGGAAATCATGCCCCCATTTTGACAGGCAATGCGCCTCGTCAAATACCCAGCAAGCAATTTCACGTTGTTTGATGGTTTCGCGGAAACTATGATTGCGTAATTGTTCTGGTGATACATATAAAATCGCGGTATCCCCCAGGCGTATCCGCTCCAGCACCTGCCCGCGCTCTGGCGATGTTAATAAACCATTTAAGGCATCGGCAAACGGCGTACCGGTACGCCGTACCAGGCCATCCACCTGATCTTTCATCAGCGCCTGCAAAGGAGATATAACAATGGTCAGTACGCCGCGCCGTTGATAATGTGCCAGCGCCGGAACTTGATAGCACAGAGACTTACCACCGCCAGTGGGCAGAATTGCCAATAAAGGCTGGCGCTGCATCCCTGCTTCCACTATGCGTTGCTGTAAGCTGCTGCCATCTTCAGCTTGCGGTATGGGGCGATACGCCTGAAAGCCAAAAAAATTCTGTAATTGTTTGACCGCATTGTGATGTTCATGACAATAAGCACAATCCGCCTGCCCACAATTTGTTTCTCGCAAACTGTGCAGAATGTCAATGATTTCAGGGAACTGATAACGCACCCAGGGCGGCAGCACAGAATTACCTTCCGCGACACTCAACCAGGCCAAGGCATAAGCCCAGGCTGGCGTAATCTTAAAATTTTGCAGCCATTGCGCCAAAGCATGAGCACATAAACGATCAGCATAACGCTTTTGTTGCAGCAGCGCTTTTGCGGTATTCAACTGGATTTCAGGGATACCCAATGCCTGAAAAAAATCTTGTATTCCTTGTTCCTGGGAAAAACAAAAACGATAAAATGCCAGTAAATCTCCCTGCCCGTTTTGCTTCATGCGTTCAAAGCTGTGCCATTCCTCAGTCAATAATTGTGCGGACAAACGTGCGTCAGCAACGGGATCATTAACTGTATCATGTACCAGTTTGTAATCTTTGACCAGATGGTGATAAGGAGTTTGCGGAAAGGCCAGCGGGGAAAGCAATAAGGTATCTAGCAAGGGTTGCTTGAGGATGAGCGCCTGTGGGTTGTGGCTTTGCAGCACGGGCATGTCATGGGCAACAATATTATGTCCCAGTACATAATCCGCAGTTGCTGCAAATTGTTCTAAATCAATTATCGCCTGTGCCAGATCAAAATGGCCTTGACGCATGAAAACCTGATCCCGGTAAACTGCACCAATTTTGAAAACAGTGTTTTCTGTATCGGTTTCCAAGTCCAACCAGAGACAGCGTTGTAAAAGCTCTGTTACCTGCATAACAGGCATTATACAAGTTCTGCGTTACATAAACAGTGATATAGCTTGCTATGTGCCTGTTTCACCTCATTCCTAACACTTTCGTTGGAAATAAGCTAATACACAAATCGCAATGTCCACCATGCGAATGTTGCGTTGCCAAAATCTGTACTTTTGGATACCTGCCTATTAATAGAATATTTTTGTCGATTTCAAGGTGGATGGGGTTTATCACCTGTCATATCATAAAAAATGATATGATAAAAATCCTCATCATGTAACTTGTAACCGACTGAAAAACAAAATTTGGCACTGACTATGAAAATCAACGAATCTGACTTTAATCATTTAGTTGATGCAACCCTGGAATGGGTCGAAAACTATCTGGATGAACGCGATGTTGATATTGATTATGAAACCAGTGCAGGCATTTTGACCCTGGAATTTGAAAATGGCAGTAAGCTGATTATCAATCGTCAGGCACCTGTGTCACAGCTCTGGCTGGCAGCACGTAGCGGCGGTTTTCATTTTGATTATGATGATGAACAGAAACAATGGCGTTGGGATAAAGATGGCACGACATTTTGCCATATACTTAATCAGGTTTGTCTGGAGCAGGGTGCTTTTAGCAGCAGCGATATTGATTTTTGCCAGGAGTAAACCCACTTGCAACAGGAAGAGTTACTCTTTATTTTTTTACTGGCAGTTGCCGCTCATAATGTATATCTCTGGTATCGATTGGGGCTCCTGAAAATACGCTATGATAAGTGTGAAACACAATATCATGACTTACAAAAGGAGTTTGAAAAACAAACAACCGCATTGCGTCATACTGAAGCCAATCTGGTGCGTGCACATCACATGGCAAAATTGGGGAATTTTCGCCATAACCTGATCACAGGGGAAATTATCTGGTCTAAAGAATTATGTCAGATGGTAGGACTGGGGGATCAGGAACGTTCTCTAACGCTGGATGAAGTTAATCATTTATTACAACCAGAAGAAATCAAGCGTTTAGAACAGGCTTTACATGAGGTAATCACCCAAGGTTGCGTGGCTGATCTCGATATTTCCATTTGTCATTCAGACAAGCAGGAATTTTCCTATTACCATAATCGTTTTGAAGCAATTTTTAATGAGCAGGGACGTGCTATTGAAGTATTTGGTACGCTTCAGGATATTACCATGCACAAATGCACGGAAAATTCCCTGAAAAAACAAAATGCTTATGAACATGCCATTGCAGAATGTTCCCGTAGCTTATTAATGCCGCCATTAGATAATGAGCAGAAAAAACGGGAAATCTTAACCCAGGCATTAAAATCATTGCTGGATGGTTTACATATCAGTCATGTTACGCTGATTAAAAATGTCCAGGATCCCAATCTCGGAGCCTGTCTTGAATATGTGGCTAAAGTTGCTGTAAAACAGGATGTTTTGCACCGGGAGGCACAATATTTACCGTGGTCAATTTTTCCATCAGAATTACAAGAAACCTTAAGGAAAGGCTACAGTATTGGAGGAATAACACATGAACTGTTCAAAGCGTATCCAATAGCACTAAAACATTTTGACACACTGTCTCAATATTGTTTTCCCATTCATTTTAATGATCAATGGTGGGGCGCTATTAGCTTTGGTGATTGCTTTGAAGCACGCAAGCTAGATGAAATGGAAATCATGCTGTTGCAAACCGTTGCCGAAATGTTCAGTAATACTTTACAACGCTGGGAAAATACCACAGCATTGAAAAAGGCCATTAAGGCGGCTGAAACTGCCAACCATGCCAAGTCAACATTTTTAGCCAATATCAGTCATGAATTACGTACCCCGTTAAATGGTATTTTGGGTTATACCCAGATTTTGCTGCGCCATGGCAACCTGGCTGAAAAACAGCAAAATAGCCTGGAAATTATTCAACAAAGCGGCAGTCACCTGCTGACATTGATCAATGATGTCTTGGATATTGCCAAGATAGAAGCCGGTAAACTCAGTTTAAAACCCACTTCGATTTATCTGAAAAATTTTCTGGCAGAAGTGGTTGCCATGATGCAGATGCAGGCACAGCAAAAAGATTTATCCTTAATTTATCAGCCGGATAATAGCCTGCCAGACATCATCTGGGTCGATGAAAAACGTTTGCGACAAGTGTTATTAAACTTATTGGGTAATGCCATTAAATTTACCGCGCAGGGTGAAGTCACGCTATCAGTATACGCACAGTCAAAAATACCAGAAACAACAGCCAAACCAACAGAGTCAGCACCGCAAATGGGTCTTTTTTTTGAAATAAAAGATACGGGTATCGGCATCACAACTGAGCTGCAAAAAAATATTTTCAAACCTTTCCAGCAGGCGAATATGAATGCAATGGGTACAGGTTTGGGTTTAACTATTTCCCAGCAGTTAGTTGAGAAAATGGGAGGGCATATTCAGGTAGAAAGCTTACCAGAACAGGGAAGCCGTTTCTGGTTTGAGTTGAAATTTCCTATTTCTGCCACCACCATTGCACCAGAAAAGCACTTAAACAGTGCTAAAATTACAGCTTATCGTGGTAAACCACGGCATATTCTGGTGGTGGATGATGTTGATTATAATCGCATGTTATTATCAAGTTTATTAAGTCCACTGGGATTTAAAGTGGGGCAAGCTGATAATGGAGAAAAGGCTTTAGCTTATTTGCAGCAACAAGCGGTGGACTTGATATTGATGGATTTAACCATGCCGGTAATGGATGGTTTTACTGCCTTTCAAAAGCTGCGCGCCTTGCCTGGATTGGAAAAAGTGCCTGTTATTGCAATTTCTGCTAATGTTTCACAAGCTGTTCAAGATCAAGTTAAAGCAATGGGCTTTGATTATTTTTTACCTAAACCGGTTGAACCCCAATGTTTGTATTCACAAATGAAAACCTGCTTAAATCTGGAGTGGATAGAAACCACAATATCACCACAACCCACAAAAAAAGTAGCTGATGCTAAATTTCAAGTACCTCCCTTGGCAAGTCTGATGCGTTTAAGAAGTTATGCTGAAACTGGAAATATGGCTCAAATACGGCAATGGATTACAGATATTCAGGCAGAAAATAAGCAATACCTGGCATTTTCTGAAAAAGTTGCAAAACTATCTGAAAATTATAATAATCAGGGGATTATAAGTCTTATTCGTTCTATGGAAACAAAAAAAGCTGAACTCAGGTAAAACAATGTTTCAAAACTCAAATACAAGCACCATGCAAGCTCAGACTCTGCTGATTATTGATGATGAACCCAGTAATCTTTGTATTGTAGAAAGTTATCTTGAAAAAGCTGGTTTTAACCTATTACTGGCTTTAAGTGGTGAAGAAAGCCTGCTGATCGCAAAAAAAGCATTGCCGGATTTAATTTTGCTGGATGTTATGATGTCCGGGATGAATGGGTTTGAGACTTGTCTGCAATTAAAAAAGGCTCCCGAAACACGAGAAATTCCAGTGATATTCATGACAGCCCTGGATAATATGGAAGATAAACTGAAAGGCTTTGATGTGGGTGCGGTGGATTATATTACCAAACCGCTCAATGAGAAAGAGGTATTAGCCCGGATTTCCACACATCTGCAATTACGCAGTCTGCAAAAGGATTTACAGGATAAAAACCAACGCCTGCAAGAAGAAATTCAACGTTGTACCACTGCTGAACTTGCCCAGAGAGAAAGCGAAACACAATTTCAAGTCATCTTTAATAATGCCTATGTGGCAATTAGTTTGATGAACGTAACAGCGAATTATCTACAAGTTAATGAAGAGTTCATCCGTTTATTGGGGTATTCCGCTGCCGAACTTGAGCAGGTACGATGTCAGGATATTACTCATCCAGATGACCAGGCTTTATCTGAACAAAATCTAAGCCGTATTCGTCATCGGGAAATCACCTCCTGTGCTTTTGATAAACACTTTATACGTAAAGATGGTTCGATGTTTCTCGGCAGTAATTGGTTGGCAGGGCTTTATGATGAAGACACCCAATGCTGTTATGGTTTTGTTTGTGTTATCACGGATCTAACTGAACGTGAGCAAACCTACGCTAAAATTCAAACCCTGTCACGGGCGGTGGAACAAACTCACAGTGCTGTGGTGATTACAGATAACACCGGCTGTATTGAATTTGTAAACCCCGCATTTACTGAAGCAACGGGATATTCTACTGAAGAAGCAGTGGGAGCCTATCCCAATATCTTAAAATCAGGTTATCAGGATCAAGCTTTTTATACCAACATGTGGGTCACCTTAAAAAGTGGTGAGTTATGGCAGGGGGAACTGGTTAATAAACGTAAAGATGGCACTATTTATTGGGAATATGTAACAATTTCACCCATTAAAGATGAACAGGATCGTATTATTAATTTTATCGCCGTCAAAAAAGATATTACAGAACGTAAAGCCGCAGAAATTGCCTTACAAGAAGCCAAAGAAAAAGCAGAAATTGCCAGCCAGGCAAAAAGTGCTTTTCTGGCAAATATGAGTCATGAAATTCGCACACCCATGAACGCAATTCTGGGATTTACTGAAATTCTTAACGGCATGATCACAGATCCCACACAGCAGGATTATCTAAAAACGATACAAAATAGTGGTGAAACCTTACTGGATCTGATTAATGATATTCTTGACCTATCCAAAGTGGAAGCAGGAAAAATGCAATTGGATGAAACACCGGTTAATCTCATCAAAGTGTTCCAAGAAATTGCGCAGATGTTTAAACCTAAAACTCAAGCCAAGGGATTGGATTTCCAAGTTGATATTGCCCAAGCGTTGCCAGAATGGTTATTGCTGGATGAAACCCGAATACGCCAGATCTTAATCAACCTTCTGGGTAATGCCATTAAATTTACACAACAGGGGGTTATTCGGCTCAGTCTTATTATTCATGATTTGGATATTAAAAATCATGTTTGCTCATTGGAATTTTCAGTGCAGGATTCAGGTATTGGTATTCCTTTAGAGCAACAAGAGAATATGTTTAAAGCCTTTGAGCAGCAAGCAGGACAAAGCCAGGCAAAATATGGGGGCACAGGTTTGGGACTGGCTATTTGTCAACAACTGGCAATGCTCATGAAGGGAGAAATTCAGGTTTCCAGTCAAGTGGGCAAGGGCAGTATTTTTACCATTAACCTGGATAAGCTGAAAATTCTGCATCCCCCAAGCAAAAGACTCAAAGCGCATCAGCCTGAACAAGACGTTAATTTTGCACCAGCGACCATCCTAATTGTTGATGATCAAATGGTTAATCGTAAATTACTGGATTTACAACTGAAAAAATATGGATTTAAAAATCTGCACGCCAATAATGGTGAAGAAGCGCTGTTTATTATAGAAGAGACCCAGCCGGATTTGATTTTGCTGGATATGATTATGCCCATTATGAATGGTATGGAAACCATACAACAGCTTAAACAAAATCCCAAAACAAGGGCGCTTCCAGTGATTGCAGTTACCGCAGATGCCATTACTGACGAAGCGAAGGCCTTCAGCCAATTGTGTGATGGCGCAGTAACCAAGCCCATTGCAAAATCAGAGTTATTGGAAATGCTGAAATCTTTTTTAACGATAGAAACTCAGACTCAAACTTAGATTCTGTTTCAGGTTAAGTTACCCAATATTCGCCTCAAATAATGAAAAAATCTGCCTCAAACCAGCTTTCCCTCGCTGCGGCCTCTGTTCTCGGACAGCCTCCTAGTCATCCGGCACTTCCGGCATAGACTGTGGCAAAGAAACAATAAATTCTGAACCCTTGCCTTCCTCGCTTTCCACTCGCAGTTTGCCACCCATCAAGTGACAAAAGCGTTCACTGATTACCAGCCCCAAACCCGTACCACCGTATTTTCTTGTTGTTGAGTCATCAGCCTGGGTGAAAGCATCAAAAATCTTTTGCTGCTGCGCCTTAGTGATGCCGATGCCGCTATCCTGAACATTAAAAACCAGCCAGGGCACTTTGCCTCTTTGCTGTTTACGGATTGTCAGGGTGATCGAACCTTTTTTGGTGAACTTGGCGGCATTACTGAGTAGATTAAACAATACCTGACGAATGCGCATGGGATCGGAATACATAAATTCGACTTCATCTGTCATGTTCAGAATAAACTGATTATGGCGCTGTTCAAATAAAGGAAATAAGGTATCACCAATTTCCTTGACTAACTGATGCAGGTTGAAATTTTCAGCAATTACCTGCATTTTGCCCGCTTCAATTTTTGAAATATCCAGGACATGATTAATCAAAGATAATAAATGTTTGCCGGAATTATTGATTTTTTCCAGGTCATTGTGGACTTCTTCAAAATTTAGATTTTCCGCATCTTCCATCAACATTTCACTGTAACCAATCACGGCATTCAGCGGCGTGCGCAGTTCGTGTGACATATTTGCCAGAAACCGTGATTTGGCCTGATTGGCTTGTTCTGCGGTATCGCGTGCCGCCAGTAAGTCATGGGTGCGTGACAATACCCGACTTTCTAATTCATCATTCGCTATGGATAAGGCTTCCACTGCGCTGTTCAATGCGGCTTGTTGGTATCGAATGCGGATGATGACAAATGCAATAATCAGAATACAAATGAGTACAGCAAAAATATCCAGTAAAATGACTTTGTCACGCGTGCCCTGATATTTGGCAACAATGGCTTTAACTTCCTGCTCGGCAATCTGGTTCCCCACCTGAATCATTTCTCCCAGTTCCTGAAAAATAATCCGGTTTACATCTTGTGCTTTTAACAAATCTTCGCGCATTTTGGTTATATCACTTTCACCATTGCGAATCATCGCCACCACTTCTCCGAGGGAGTTCTGCCCCGCCCCTAATACGTCACGCTGGGCTTCCAATTGCAGTAATTCTTCCTGACTTAAATCCAGTTGATAAAGCTGGTCACGGGTGATAATAAAACGACTGCCATTGTCAAAAAAATCATTCGTTTTTTCTTCTCTGATAAAAGGATCATTAGTGACAGTCATGTAAAATACATTCAACATGCGCTCACGGATGACATTGCGCATGGTGTTCATCAGTTCAGATTTTTTCTGATGTTTTTCAATCAGTTTTTCCAGTTGTTGATTGGCTTTTTCAACCTGAGACAAGCTGATATAGGTGACTGCCAGTAAAATCGTCAACACAGCCAGAAAGCCTGTTATCAGCAGGAAGCTTTGTTTAGAAATACGGGACTTTTTGGTTTTCATAATCAGCTGGTTAATCTGAACTCGATATAAGGTTTTTTAGAAAAATAGTAAAATCTATCGTTTTTCATAAAATAGTTTCACGGCTAACATCTTTTGAATAGAGGGAGTTATTCATCAGCCACCTGGAAATTATTTATCTGAAAAACGATATATTCAACTTATTTAGCCGGAGGCATATTTTTTTGCATTTGCTGGTTCATGCGCTGCATTGCCCGCTGCATCATTTGTTGCGGTGTCGCAATTTCAAAGCCTGTTGGTATAATAAAATCATTGGCAGGCACAGAGACATCCGTCTGAATTTTTAGAACTTCAAAATCTCTGTTGCCATCAGGTGACTGGGTGCGCAGTACAATGCCTTTTGCCAGCAAATCTCCTGCCACTTCTTCGGCAACGATAAAGCAAGGGTTCATTTTCATAAACGGCATGGCACCCACAGCTTTTTTACGTTCTGCATTCATTTTACCCATGCTTTCCATAAAGTGCTTCAGGTGTTTTACCTTAAGTGCTGGTTCGGAAACGTATTGATCGGCGCATAATTTACCATCGGCTTTCACCTGATAATGTGTTGTTGGGTAACCGGCAATTTCTGGGCCAGTTCCCACTTTAATCAATTCACTTTTAGCCGCAGGTTTGTCAGCAGGTGCCTGCTTGAGTTGTTTAGGCATTTTTGGCATTTGTGGTGGTGTTGACATGTCAATGACCATTTTTTCTTTTGGATTGACCATAAATGTTTTGCCAGCACCAACATCCATCAACACATATTGTCCATTGGGCAGAGCACCGTTCATACGTCCTTTTAAACCCTCAACCAACATTGTTTGTTTAAATGTTTTAACTTCTTTGGTCATGGGATTTGGGCGGGTTGATTGCTGTTCGATCAGCGTGGCTGCATTTGCAGCACTTGCAACGCTCCCGATTAATAAGGTATTAATCAGTATGGCGCGATAATTTTTTTTATAAAACATGGTTTTTTTCCTGTTATATGCATAAAAATAAATATTCCTTAGCATATCATTTGAAGTGTCAGGTTTGTAGATATCTGAAAAAATATTCATGCATAAAAAAACCCACGGTCTCTGATGTAAATCAGAGGCCGTGGGTTTTTTTATATACAGGATTAACTACTTAAACCGGCAAAAATTTTATCGCGGATATCGGTAACAGAGCCGATACCATCGACTTTAACATATTGCGGTGCACCCGCTTCACCGCCACTGGCCCAGCTTGAGTAGTAATTAACCAATGGCTCGGTTTGTTCATGATAGATGCTCAGACGTTTACGCACGGTGTCTTCTTGATCATCATCACGTTGAATCAAATCTTCACCAGTTTCGTTATCTTTACCTTCCACCTTGGGTGGATTAAATACAACATGATAGGTACGACCAGAAGCAAGATGTACCCGGCGACCTCCCATGCGTTTGACAATTTCTTCATCGTCAACTGCAATTTCAACCACATAATCAATGGCAACGCCCGCTTCTTTCATGGCGTCAGCCTGCGGGATCGTGCGTGGAAAGCCGTCAAACAGAAAACCGTTCGCGCAATCGGCTTCGGTGATGCGATCTTTTACCAGACCGATAATAATTTCATCAGATACCAAACCACCGGCATCCATGATTTTTTTAGCTTCCAAACCTAAAGGCGTTCCTGCCTTAACGGCTGCACGGAGCATATCGCCCGTAGAAATCTGAGGAATATTATATTTTTCAGTAATGTATTGAGCCTGGGTACCTTTACCTGCGCCAGGGCCACCTAACAGAATTAAACGCATGGCTTATTTCTCCGTGTTTAGGAGTGAGAATTTTCTAACACTCGAATTCGAGTGCTTATTCTCGCTCCTTAAGGGTGTAAAAAAACCCTTATTATGCCGCGTCATTATTAATAAGTGTATATATTTGAATTTATGGGGGTATCAAATAACCCAAGAGAGTAACTGTGTGATGATTTAAAATTGCTTATTCTAAAATCATCAGTTATAATCCGCGCCCTGATTTTGAGAAATTGCACCGGAGAGGTGTCCGAGCGGTCGAAGGAGCACGCCTGGAAAGTGTGTGTACGTTAATCGCGTACCGAGGGTTCGAATCCCTCTCTCTCCGCCATCATATTAAAATCAGGTTGTTATGGTGACCTTATCGGTTCCCTCGCGACGTGAAACTGTGAACTCCGCCAGGTCCGGAAGGAAGCAACGGCAGCAGTGGAGTCGTGCGCCGAGGTGTAGCTGCTAAGGTCGCCACCATTCTTAAAAGTCCTCATTTAATATCCAATAAAGCCGTAAACAGCGGTGCCGTTATCAGGTACTTAGCACAGGCTTTTTCAGGTGCCCGCTATGGCTGATATGGACACGATGCGTTATCAGGTACTTGCCCGTAAATGGCGTCCCCATAGTTTTGCAGAAATGGTGGGCCAAAGTCATGTGCAAAGGGTGTTGATCAATGCCCTGGAATCCAAGCGTTTGCATCACGCTTATTTATTTACCGGTACACGCGGCGTTGGTAAAACCACGATTGCCAGAATTCTGGCAAAATCCCTAAATTGTACTGAGTCTGGTGTCAGCGCCTACCCTTGCGGACATTGCCCCAGTTGCCTGGAAGTGGATGCTGGACGTTTTGTTGATTTAATTGAAGTGGATGCCGCATCCCGTACCAAGGTCGAAGAAACCCGCGAACTTCTGGAAAATGTGCAATATGCGCCCACTAAAGGCCGTTATAAGGTTTATCTGATTGATGAAGTCCATATGCTGTCAAACAGCAGTTTTAATGCTTTATTAAAAACTCTGGAAGAGCCACCTGAGCACGTTAAATTTTTATTTGCCACCACCGATCCGGAAAAATTACCCGCCACGATTTTATCGCGTTGTTTGCAGTTTAATCTGAAGCGCTTAACGCTCAGTGAAATCAGTAGTCATCTGGAAAAAATTTTACAGCAGGAAAGCATCGCTTTTGAAGCGCCTGCTTTGCAGCATATTGCAAAAGCTGCCGATGGTAGTATGCGCGATGCCTTAAGTTTGCTGGATCAGGCAATCGCTTATGGCAATGGGCAATTGCTCAGCGCAGAAATCAGCACCATGCTGGGTAGCATTGAGCAAAATCAGGTGTATCCTTTACTTGAGGCTTTAGTTGCGCAAGATGCTGGCGCGTTGATGGATGCTGTGGAAACTATGGCGGCTTATCAACCGGATTATGGACAGGTGTTAGCTGAATTGCTGTCCACACTGCAACAAATTGCCTTGCTGCAATATATTCCAGATTATCAGAATAAGGCTTCCCCCTTAGAGGATGACAGCGCGCAGGCATTATCTGCTTTTGCAAAGCAAATGACGCCGGAAAGCATACAGTTATTTTATCAAATTGCTTTATTAGGGCGGCGTGACTTGCCTTTGTCTCCAGAAGCCAAAGGGGGATTTGAAATGGTATTGCTGCGTATGCTGGCATTTCTTCCGGTAGCGGCAATAGATAATACTTCGCCTCAAACCAAAAGTATTCAAGCAAAACCAAATGCACCTGCTCCCGAGACTTCTGCAACACATGTCCAGCAAACTAAAGCCCCGTCCCGTAATAGCAGTAGTAATAATGCGGGTATCTCTTCCGCTCGTGCGGCACTAGGGCAGCTCCAACAAGATAACAAGCCGAAAAAAAAAACACTTAAATCCTTAGCTGCAAAGTCACAAATACCACAGAATCAGGTAAAGCCTGTCACCAAGTCATTGCCTGAAACCAGCTTAAGCAGCCACAAGGCACAATCAGTACGCTTGCAGCAACAGCAAGAGATGCCGGAGTCGGCAAAATTTTGGGCAAGCCTGTTAACACAACTTGAGGTGAGTGGTGGTAGTCGGGAATTGGCAAATCATTGTGTTTTATTACAACATGAAAACCAGCAGTTCGTGCTGCAACTGGATAAAATGGCATTACATAATGTCAAACGGGAACAGGATATTTATAACGCATTGCAGCGCCATTTTAGTGGTTCCGTACAATTACAGATTCAAAAAAAAACCCTTTCAGCGACCCAAAAACAACAAACACCCGCTGCTTTGCAGGCAGCGGCGAAAGTGAAGCAAAATCAACAAGCCTGGCAAACACTGGAAAATGACTCTACAGTCAAAGCGTTAAAAAATTTATTTGGTGCCGAGTTTGACCGTCAAAGCTTAAAAATTCTGGCTAAGGGTATATCTTAATTTTTTTATTATTGCTTATGCTCACTCCTAACTACCCCCTGATTTTTGAAAAATCTTTGCTGTCTGCCATATCAGCTATATAATGGCTTTAATTTGATGCGCCCTTAAAATAAACACTCTTTTCCATTCAGTTATCCAGGAATATTCCAGTGCCTTCAGTGTCTACAGAAGCTAAAGCCAAGGCTGAAGCCAAACGACTCATGGCCGAAGTGAATCAGCTTCAGGCCCAAGCAAAAAATCAACATGTCACCAGTTATCGTGAGACACAAAAGCTGATCGTACATATTAATCAGCTACAAGTTGCTGCGATTAAAGAAAAAAGTGCAGCTAAAGCGGAACAGGCAAAGCAGGAAACCAAACGTCTGTTTACAGAAAAATTTAGCCATATTCAGGATAAACAGAAAAATATCCACGCACAAATCAATCGTTTATTACAGGTCAAGCAGAAATATGATCTGCTTGCGAAAACGCAACTGGCTATTGGCAAAAAAGAAAATCCCAATGACACACATTTTCGTCAGCAATTGATGGGCTTAATTAAGCAGAAAAAAGAAGAATTTATCCGCACCAATAAAGAGGCTGAAAATATTCACGATCAGGCCAGAAAAAAATCAATCATACTGACTAAAAATGGTGAAACAAGCCAGGTTGTTGAGCAAGCCACAGAAAAAAAACCACAGGCTACGGATATCTCACCTTCTTTAAGTGACAAAGCAAAAGCTGAAGCAGAGAAGCTGATCACGGAAGTTACTGCGCCGAAAAATATGGTAACGGCGGATAAAGCTGAAGAAGTTGGAAAAATGATTCAGGAAATCAGTAAGCTGCAAATGGCTGCTGAGCAGGGTACCTTAACTGAAAGCGAAGCCTTATTGCTGGAAGAGCGTATCTTGAAAGTTGAATCAAAACAGCGCGAGTCGCGTGAGCAGATCAATCAACTGACTCAGGCTAAAATTAAGTATGAATTGGCCTTATCACGCAATGCTGAACAACGTAAACATCAGGATGAAAGATTACGCGGCGAACTGAATCATTTGATTACTGAAAAAGAGCAGGAACAAAATCAGCTGCTTGATGAATTAAATATGATTCGTATGCACTCAGAGCAGGAAGCCAAGCTGCTCAAGGCACAGCGTGATGCTGCGCGTGCGCTGGCAGAACAGCAATCCCAGGTTGATGCCAGCAAACTGCCGCAAGACTCCAAAAAATATGGCATGTTATTAGGAGTTGTTGTATTGATTTTATTATTAGGCGGGGGGGCAGGTGTGTTTTTTCTGACACCCTGGCTCAATCCTGATGAAGATGTGCCGCTGAATGATAAACTGATTAAAAACTCAGTTGCGCCCGTTGCAGCGGTTAGTCCCGTTGAAGAACAAGCAGCGCCACCTAAAGTAAAAAGAGCAGTCAAAAGAAAGCTGAAACCTATTCGTATTTTCCAGGATAAATTAAGCAGTGGCGCTTTATCACCAATCATGATACAACTGCCGGCAGGTGCATTTAAGATGGGAAGTCCGCCACATTACCCTTATACTGACGAGCATCCCCAACAAACTATTAATTTACAGAGTTTTTCTATCAGCCAATTTGAAATCAGCTTTGATGAATACCAGGTTTTTATTCGTGCCACTGGGCGTAAAATGCCTTTTGATAATAACTGGGGGCAGGATAAACGTCCGGTTATTAATGTTAATTGGCAGGATGCAACAGCCTATGCGCAATGGTTAAGTCAGGAAACAGGTTATCAATATTATTTACCCAGTGAGCGGGAATGGGAATATGCTGCAAGAGCTGGCAGCAAAACCACTTTCTGGTGGGGTAATAAAGTCGGTAAAAATCATGCCAATTGTGCTGTTTGCTCAAGTCAGTGGAGTGGTGTGAAGACAGCACCGGTTGGCAGCTTTTCCCCTAATTCATTTGGTTTGCATGACATGATTGGCAATGTTCTTGAATGGACTCGTACCTGTTACCATCCCAATTATCAAAATGCACCGACAGGTGGACAAAACTGGGAAGGTGGAAACTGCGCCCAACGTATGGTACGGGGTAGTGCTTATAACAGCTATAAACGGGATATTCGTATTACCCGGAGAAAAGCATTTACCTCAAAATCACGAAATACCAATTTAGGTTTTAGAGTGGTGCGCGTGAACTAGTATGCAGGAAAATCCGTTATGGATTTGGAGCCTTATCATGAAAATTAGTGAAGAACTTAGAAAACGCATTAAGCAACTGGAAGCAGAGCAAAATACGCAGGCTCAAGATTTAGCCGAGCTGGATAGCTTAAAAGATTTTGCCAGTATTGAAGAACTGGAAAAAGAGCTGTCCCACATTGATCAGGATATGCCGCAGGCAACACCTGAGTTACAACTTCAGGATATTAATTTAGAACAAGAACTCCTTCCCGAAGTTGAGCTAAATGATAAACTGGTAGAAACACCTGAGCTTCATGATATTGATTTATCTGAAGAAATGCTGGGGCAGGGCAAGCCCAAAGCAAAACAAACAACAGGAAATTATGCCGTTTGCCTGTTATTTAATGTCAAAATGCCTTCAGAGTGGTCGGAAGAAGCCGGAGGGGGTTGGCGAGGCAAAGGCCAGGGTACGCAGTATCCGAGTCAGGAAGCAGCAAATAAGGCGCTGAAACAACTTAAGAAAAAATGGCCTGATTACCCGATTAAGATTATGAAGAATTAAAAAAACAAAATTTTTACTTGACCACTGACATTTTATGTCCCATAATATGTCTAACTTCATATGTAGGAGGATGCAATGAGCTACCAACAGAGATTGACTGAACTGGCGACTGAAATTGATGGCGCTGTCACTGAATCAGAACTGGTTTTACGCACAGAACTGATTGAAGGTGAGGAAGGTGTTAACGTTTTAATTGTCAGCGTAGAAGATCGGGAAGAATTTCCAGTTTACATCACCATAGACGATAGTCAGGTTTTATGTATTTCACACTTATGGCTGGAAGATGAGGTGATTGCAGAAAAACGTGCTGAACTCTTAGATGCCTTATTGGCAATGAACGTACCGATGCCCTTGTCTTCATTTTCCAAGCTGGGCGATCAGTATTTGATTTTTGGTGCGCTAAGCAATCAATCTTCAGTTAACCATGTATTGGAAGAAATTGATATGCTCAGCAACAATACGCTAACTGCGATTGAAGAATTTGCAGACTTTCTGCAAGCATAAACTACCTAAAGCAAAATTTAGCATGAGATGGAAGCAGTTTTCAGTAGATTAAGCACTGAAAGAAGCTGGCATCGAACTTAGATTGAATAGATTTATCAGTATCACTGATATCAGGGGGTTAAAATGGGATTTTTTAGTAAATTATTTACCGCTTTTCGCGGTGCGGCAACCGAAGCTGGAGAAGCCATGGTGGACACACAAGCACTACGAATTCTCGATCAGGAGGTTCGTGACTCTAAACGCAGTCTGGACGCAGCTAAAGAGAATCTGGCTAAAGTGATTGCCCAGCAGATGGGCGTTGAACGCGAAGTTAAACGCTTGAGAAAAACCCTGGAAGAATACGAAGGTTACGCCTTGCAAGCCTTGGATAAAGGTGATGAAGCCCTGGCAACAGAGTTAGCTGAAAAAGTGGCTGAAATCGAAAATGAACTGGAAGTTCAGCAAAGTGTACTCGACAGTTATAAAAATAACGTCAGCACACTTAAGCAAACGGTGCGCAAGACTGAAACCAGTATTAAAGCGATGGAACGCGAGATTAATGTGGTGAAAACTTCTGCCAAGGTGCAGGAAGCCAATGAAGCGATTTCCTCCCGCTTTTCGGGTACGGATTCTTCGTTGAAAACAGCAACTGCCTCATTGGAGCGCATTAAAAAACGCCAGCAGGAAAAAGCCGATCAAATGACGGCGGCGATGAATATGCACAAAGAAGACTTAGGTGATAACTTACAAGACAAGCTGCGCGATGCCGGTATTGTCAATGCCAATTCTTCTACTAATTCTGTGTTAGAGCGCCTGAAAGCAAAGCGTAAACCTGCTGCTAAAGCAGGATCTGACACACCGCCTGCGGCTTAAGATAACGTAGAGACGTAGCACTGCTACGTCTCTACCCTACGATTTTATTATGACCGATTTACCCAATAAATGGAAAAAATCAGAAAAAAGCCTCAGAGCTGTACAACTGGCTTTTGAGTTTAACCAGCATATTTCTGATTCAATACGCACTGCCGCCAGCCGCCACGGTTTAAGTCCTTCGGATCAAATCAGGGAGGTTATCGGGCTGAAAGCAAAAAAACCCTTAAGGCCGCGCTTAACTGTTTCGCTCTCTGCGCAAGATTATGAGCACCTGGGCAAACGCTATGGCTTATCACCTGATGATAAAGCGGGTATCCGCAGCGCGATCTCAGAAGAGTTGATTCATTTCTCGCAAATAGAAAATGATAAACCAAATAATAAGGCATAGTCATCATGTTCTTTAATACTTACTTCAATAAACTGAAAAGTAATCCCTGGTTTTTCGGTGCCTTGGGTGTAGTCGTGCTTTATCTGCTGTATAAACTTTTCAGCGGTTTTGCCTGGTTTTTGATTCAAACTGTTATTTATGCGGTTTTATTACTGGTTTTTCTTGCTTTCTTAAAAAGAAAAGGCTTTTTCAAAGATTAAGGCTTATGTAAAAACTTAGGTTATTAGACCATTACACATGGCGCAAACGGTTTTCTGTCAAAAGCCATCCCCAAACGATAGTAAATATATTTACGCCATTATAAATGCTCGTCAATAAATTCTCTGACCCAATGCAAAGGTTTCGCGCTGGCAAAACGCCCGATAATTTCGCCATCCTTAAATAACAAGACGGTGGGAAATCCCCGTAACTTATAATGCCCGGCCAGACGCATATTATCATCCACTTCAACTTTTGCCAGATACCAGCTACCCGCATATTCAGCAACGGCAGTTTCCAGTATGGGCGTCAGCATTCGGCAGGGGGCGCACCAGTCCGCCCAGAAATCGACCAGAATGGGCTTGATGTGAGAGGCTTCAATCACTTGCTTTTGAAAGCTCTCTTCCGTGACATCAAATATCAGTCCCTTGGTTTCATCGTGTATATGATACATTTTTAATATCCTTTTAAAAATCTGATGTTATGCAAAGGCTTCTTTTTTATGCTGCAAAGTACAAAAAAAACCACCATTGCGGCACATGATTTAAAATTTATCAAACCACTGTCCCAGCGTTTCCAGGCTTTGATGCCGGGTTAAATCAGCATGTAGCGGCGTGATGGAAACCTGTTGCCGGTCAATGGCGTAAAAATCTGTGCCAGGGCCTGCGTCCTGTGCTTTTCCCGGTGGCCCCACCCAGTAAATCACCTGTCCCCGTGGATCACTGCTCTGAATGGCGGGTTCTGCCTTGTGCCTATGTCCCAGGCGGGTTACTGCCATGCCCTTGAGTTGCTCCCAGGACACATCGGGTACATTGATATTTAAGATTTGATCTTGCGGCAGTGGACGGGTTCGCATCTGCTGTAGAATCTGTACAATCACTTTTGCCGCTGTATCGTAGTGTTGTGGATCATGACTCACCAGAGAAACTGCTAAGGCGGGTAAGCCTAATGTGCGCCCTTCCATTGCTGCTGCCACCGTGCCGGAATACAGCACATCATCGCCCAGATTGCTGCCCGCATTAATCCCGGAAACCACCATATCCGGGCAGGTTTCCAGCAGACCGGTAACACCCAGGTGTACGCAATCGGTGGGGGTACCATTGACACAGATAAAGCCGTTATCAGTTGTGGTGGCACGCAGGGGTTGTTCCAGGGTTAAAGAATGACTGGCCCCACTGCGGTTTTGCTGTGGGGCGACCACAGTCAGTTGTTGAATAAAATCCAGTGAATCCAGGGCCGCAGCCAGGGTGCGTATACCGGGAGCCAGATAGCCGTCATCATTACTTAATAAAATATTCATACGGTGTTTAACAGAAATTCCAACAAGGCTTTTTGCGTGTGCAGCCGATTCCCCGCTTCTTCCCAGACCACGCTTTGCTGTCCATCAATCACCTCAGTGGTGACTTCTTCGCCACGGTGCGCTGGCAGGCAGTGCATGAATAAGGCATCTTTATGGGCGCGGCGCATGACTTCATTATTAACCTGGAACGGTGCAAAAATATTAGCGCGGTTATCCTGTTGGCCTTCATGCCCCATACTGGACCAGACATCCGTGACCACTAAATCCGAATCACTGGCAGCCCACTGCGGGTCATTACCCACTTGTATGCGATCCCCGGCAGCCGCCAGAATATTGGCATCCGGGCGATGACTGTCAGGGCAGGCAATACGTAATTCAAAATCATACTGACGGGCAGCATTGATAAAAGAATGGCACATGTTAAAACCATCACCAATCCAGGTGACACGTTTACCCTGAATTGAGCCACGGTGCTCATAATAGGTCTGCATGTCGGCTAAAAGCTGGCAGGGGTGGAAGCTATCAGTCAAGCCATTAATTAAAGGAATTGAGGCGTATTGTGCAAACTTTTCCAGGGTTTCCTGGTGAAAGGTGCGAATCATCACAATATCCACCATGCCGGATAAAACCCGTGCGGTATCTTCTACCGGTTCCCCGCGTCCCAACTGGGTATCATTGGGAGATAAAAAAATTGCACCGCCGCCGCCATGCAGCATGGCGGATTCAAAAGAAACCCGGGTGCGGGTGGAGGATTTTTCAAAAATCATTCCCAGCACCTTGCCCTGGAATAAGTCTTTGTTTTCACCGCATTGGTGTTGCGCTTTCAGTTCAATACCGCGCAGGATTAATTTTTGTAATTCTGCTGGAGTTAAATCCAGCAAGCTTAAAAAATGACGCTTCGTCATTTTATGTACCTTTAATGATGTTCTGATGTTACGCAATCTGGTTCTTTTTAGTTTAAACCCTGACTTGCCTTGGGCTAACTAAAAATCAGCACGGAGCAAGAAGCTGCTTTTTTGTACCTTAAAGCACATTGTGAAGTTTTTGCGTAACGCCAGTATGTTCTAAGAAAGAAAATCGTGAATTAAAGCAGAGACCGTTTTAATCATTTCATCGGCCTGCGCATCGCTGATAATCAATGGTGGTAACAAGCGAATAACCTGTCCGGCAGTGACATTGATTAACAAACCTTGCTCCAAAGCCTGCATGACCAGTTCCGGGCAGGGTTTATCTAATTCTATGCCAATTAATAAACCTTTTATTCGAATTTCGCTCACCCCAGGCAGGTCTTGCAGGGCTTGCTCAAAGCCTTGTTGAAAGCGAGCACCCAGTTCAGCAGCGCGTTGACACAGATTTTCCTGTTCAATAATGTCCAATACCGTCAACCCCACCCGACAAGCCAGCGGGTTGCCGCCAAAGGTGGAGCCGTGAGTACCGGGTTGCAGGCGTGAGGCCGCCTCGCCGACAGCCAGACAGGCACCAATAGGTACGCCGTTGCCTAAGGCTTTAGCCAGTGTCATGACATCGGGTTTGATATTATGGTGTTGATGCTCAAACCAGCGTCCGCTACGGGCAATACCAGTCTGGATTTCATCCAGCATTAATAACCAGTTGTGTTGATCGCACAAGGCACGCAGACGTGGCAGATAATCGGCATCAGGAATCTGTATGCCGCCTTCGCCCTGTATTGGCTCTACCAATATGGCAACAACATCCGTTTCCTGTTTGGCAACTCGCTCAACGGCTTCAATATCGTTATAAGCCACCCGGATAAAACCCTGCACTAAAGGCTCAAAACCGGCCTGTACCTTGCGATTGCCTGTTGCGCTTAAGGTTGCCAGGGTGCGACCGTGAAAACTACCTTCCATGACAATAATTTTGGGTAGGCTTAAACCACGTTGGTGTCCGGTCAGGCGCGCAATCTTGATCGCAGCTTCATTGGCTTCCGCGCCGGAATTGGCAAAAAACACCGTTTCCATGCCGGATAAAGCCACCAGCTTATCTGCCAGTTTCTGCTGCTTGTCGATACCATAAATATTTGAGGTGTGTAATAAAGTTTCTGCCTGTTCACAAATCGCATCACGAATGGCAGGATGCGCATGTCCTAAATTACATACAGAAATACCGGACAAGGCATCAAGATAAACTTGTTCTGTGTCATCCCATAATTGTGCGCCTTTTCCATGTATAAAACTGATCGGTAAACGGCTATAATTCGGCATTAAGGTGTTTTTCATCAACGGCTCTTCCTGCTTCCTAAAAACAAAAAAGCAGCCGGATAAAGCTGCCCTTATTTTTTTAAAAAACTTTAATTATATATGAATTTACCGCATCTTTTCTATATTTACCTAATAATTTTTTTGCTTATTGGCTGTACAGCCTCACCGCCACCGCTGAAAATACTGGCTGAAGACGATGTAATTCTGGCTTTTGGCGACAGTCTGACCTATGGCACAGGCGCGCAGCCTGAGGCCAGTTATCCCAGTTTACTGGAAAATCAGATTCAACGCCGGGTTATCAATGCCGGGGTTCCCGGCGAACGTAGTGGGCAGGGGCTGGCAAGATTGCCGGGATTACTGAAAAAGCACCAACCTAAACTGCTATTGTTGTGTCATGGAGGTAATGATTTTTTGCAGCACAACAGTGATCAGCAGGTGGTTAAAAATTTACGCGCAATGATTCAATTGGCGCAGCAGCAAGGGATTGAAGTGGTGTTAATTGCCGTGCCTAAACCTGGTTTTTTTCTTTCTGGCGCAGATTTATACCATGACGTTGCCAGTGAATTTAAGATTCCGATACAACAAGACATTATTAGCCAGGTATTATCCAAGCCCCACTTAAAAAGTGATCAAATTCATCCCAATGCGGAAGGTTATCAGCAACTGGCAGCGGCGCTTGCGGTTTTATTAAGCAAGGCTGGGGCGATTAAGGAGTGAGGATGAAATAAGTGCAGGAACTGGGCACAGGATTTTTATTCATTTTCAAGGCGTGAAAACAGGCGCATAGCAAGCTATGTAACTGCCTAAGTCCAAACAGGCACAACGCAGAAAATGGAGAAAAAGACCAGCCAAGTTTCTGAAGTTATAAAATTCTCACTCCTAAGTAAATATCTAATAAAGTTTCGGAGTTCATATTAGGCCAAAGCAACCAGCCAGTCCCTTGATTTATAAGAATTCAAGGCGCAAAGTCTTGCTATCAAGTTGCAAGGCTTGAACAAAAAAACCTTTTATGTGTTGCTCAATGGTTTTCATCACCCATTTCAGTGCCTCGCCAAGTACCTCTTTCTGACCAAATCCAGCTTTTTTGCAGTAGGTTTTGTGTTCTCGGACAGTCTCCTGGCTTCATGCCCTGTCGTTTCCAAGCCTTTAACATGCCATATTTTCCACTGCGCAGGGCATGAGGCTAACGCCTGTTGTGCCATTGCCTCATTGTCACAGGGTGCAAAAATACAGGCACCGGTACCGGTTAGGCGTGCGGGGGCATAGCCACTCAGCCAGTCTAACGCCGCTTTTACCGGGGGATAACACAAACTAACAAGGTTCTGGCAATCATTATGCACAGACGTGCCTTGTAAAAAATTTTGCAGACTGATTTTTGGTGTATTTCTGGGTAAATCCGGGTGTTGGAAAATACTTGCGGTGCTGATGTGGCAATCGGGTTGCAATAACAAATAATTACCTGTTGCTAAATTCTCCAAAGGCGTTATTAATTCTCCCACACCTTCTGCCCAAGCCGCTTTACCGTGGATAAAAATCGGTACATCCGCGCCCAGTTGCAGTCCCAGTTGTGCCAGTTTTTCCAATGACCAATGCAGTTCCCAGTGCTGATTTAATGCCAATAACACTGTTGCTGCATCCGAGCTGCCGCCCCCCACGCCGCCACCAACAGGGATACGTTTTTTCACTTGAATCGTAGCGCCCGCCGTGGTGTTGCTGTGTTGTTGCAGCAAACGTGCTGCTCGCAGGCTTAAGTCCTGTTCCGGGTTAATCGTTAAGCCATCATAAGCACAAGACAAAATGCCGGTTTTATTGGTTTGAAAATGCAACTCATCGTATAGATCGATAAATTGAAAGACTGTTTGTAATTCGTGATAGCCATCCGCACGGCGACCTGTAATATGTAAAAACAGATTGAGTTTGGCAGGTGCCAACCAGATGTTAGATGTTTGCATGTCAGTCTCGTTATACCGTTGAATAAATAATCACGTCTGGCAGTGGGGTAGAGATGTAGCATTGCTACGTTTCTACACTACTGTCCTGGTAATTATTGATTCTGGCGTGCATGGGCAGGCGCACACTGAAGCTACTGCCTTTGCCTTGTTCTGATTCAATGCTGATGCTGCCGCCCATCATCTGGCAAAAACGCAGACTGATGACCAGCCCCAAGCCATTGCCACCATAACGGCGGGTGCTGGAGTTATCCACCTGCATAAAAGGCTGAAATAAACGCTGTTGTTCGCTGTCACTGATACCAATACCGGTATCAGTAATCGTCATGGTGATCCAGGTACGATTTTCAATGGATTGCTGGATGACGGTTAAAGTCACTTGACCGTTTTGGGTGAATTTTCCGGCGTTGCTGAGCAGGTTGCATAAAATCTGTTTCACCCGCACCGGATCGGCAAACATTTCTTCAGCATTCGCCAGGTATTCCCAGTTAAACCGGTTCTGATTGCGAATAATTAAGGGTTCGAGGGTTTTTAATAGATCTGAGATGAGTTTGGGCAGGGAGAAAAACTGTGCATTCATTTGCATCTGCCCTGCTTCCAGTTTGGAAATATCAAGGATATCATCTACCAGGGACAATAAATGCAGGCCGGAATCATTCACTTGCTGTAACAGCGTTAAACTTTCTTCCTTAGGCAAGGTATCGTGTTCATCCTGAATGACATTAATATAACCAATAATGGCGTTTAATGGCGTGCGCAACTCATGTGACATATTTGCCAGAAAGCGGGATTTACTTTGATCCGCTTCCAGAGATTGATCCCGTGCTGTTTGCAAGGTGGCTGTACGCTCCGCAACTTTGGTTTCCAACGTTTCATTGGCGCTTTTAAGCGCAGCAACGGCTTTTTCCAGAGCAATTTCCTGGTGGATAATACGGTAGATTATCCATATCACCACGGCAATGCATAATAAAATCGCAAAAATGTTCAGGGTACGAATTTGTTGCTGGGTTTCCTGATAGGCAAAATCGACTCTTTTAAATGTGGGGTGGTTGGCAAAATTTAATTGCATATCACGAATAGAGGATAATTCGTTGAGAAGATAACTGCTTTCACTCTGAATTTTTATCATTTTATCAAGGGCGACTTCTCGCTGATTACTCATTGCCAGCGTGATTGCCTCGTTTAATTTATCTTGAATTTTCAGGAAAATCGGATGATGCGCTTCTAATTGATCGCGTTCTTCCTGAACCAGCGCCATTTTGAGTAATTGTTGTTGATTACGATGAAATTCTTTATCTTCAGTGCGATACTGTTCCCATGCCGTTTTTTGTGCGGTAGGATCGGTGAGTTTTACCACATAATAAGTACGACGAATTCGGGTATGTATCAAATCATATACCCGGTTTAGCAGACGTGCCCGGCTTTGATGCTCCGCCATTAATGCGGAGAGATTCTGATTCATTGCTCTGAGGTTTTGCAAACTGATATTGCTGGCAAATACCAGCGCCAGCAATATCAATGTAAAACCCATAACAATTAATATAGACTGTTTGGTAATAAGATTTGATTTTTTCATTGAAAATCTGTGATATGACCTGTATCCAATTCATCAGCAAGCTCTGTTAATACTTGTTGCTGAATTTTAATAAGCTGATCTAAATGTTTTTTCATACTCTCTATCATTTGTTGTGCCACTTTTAATTCCTGATGCAATTGCTGGTTTTCCAGCCGCAATTGCTGATGCTCTTCCTGTAAAGTCAGGCAAGTTGATTCTGCGGACACACGCAGAGGCAAGGCGTACAAAATCACCAGTAATAAAATCAGCAACCAGTCACTGATTTTTTGTGCTGACCGCGCCTTGCTCTGCCTTTGCTCATGACGTTTTATCGACAGTTTCTTATGCATCTTTACAGTTATTTTTGCTCAGATCACTTTTGAAAAACGCTGCTGAGTCTGTTGTTGTTGCAGATACTGATCAAAAATCATGCAAATGTTACGAATTAATAAGCGTCCGGCAGGTAATACCTGGATGTGACGGCTATCAAACGTCAGCAACCCATCTTCCTGCATTTTATCCAGCGCCTGCCATGCGTGGGCAAAATAATCCTGAAAAGACAAGTTGTGATCCTGCTCTAATTTTTGAATATCCAAGCGAAAATGGCACATCAAGTCCATAATAATTGCTCTGCGCAGCAAATCATCAGGCGTGAGTTCAATGCCACGGAAAATAGGTAAATGACCGCCATCGAGTACAGCATAATAATCATCCAGGGCGCGCAGGTTTTGGCTGTAGCTATTAGCAACTTTGCCGATAGAGGTCGCACCAAAACCAATTAAATCGCAATCTGCATGTGTTGCATAACCCTGGAAGTTACGATACAAACTGCCACTGCGTTGCGCGATGGTCAGTTCATCTTCCGGTTTGGCAAAATGATCCATGCCGATATAAACATAACCTGCTTGGGTCAGATGAGTGATAGTTTGTTGTAAAATCCGCAATTTTTCATCGGCTGAAGGTAATTCTGCTTCATTGATACGGCGTTGCGGCTTAAATAGTTTTGGCATATGCGCATAATTAAACACCGATATGCGATCCGGCGAGACTTCAATAATTTTATCCAGGGTTCGGATAAAAGAATCAACGCTCTGGTGCGGTAGCCCATAAATTAAATCAATACTTAAAGAATGAAAGCCTTCCTGGCGCGCGGCATCCAGCACCGTTTGGGTGACGGCTTCAGATTGAATCCGGTTAACCGCTTTTTGCACTTTGGGATCAAAATCCTGTACCCCCAGACTCAAGCGGTTAAAGCCTTCTTCACGCAACAAAGCAATGGTTTCAGCAGTCGCTTCACGCGGATCGATTTCAATAGAGTATTCACCCTTATCATCATTGCGTAAATTAAAATAGCGGCGCGTGTGTTGAAACAAGGCGTGAATTTCTTCATGGCTGAGAAAAGTCGGTGTACCACCCCCCCAGTGTAACTGGTCAACCACGCGATCAGTGTCAAATAACTGTGCCTGCAAGGCCATCTCTTTGTACAGATAATCCAGATAAGGCGCGCTACGACTGCGATCTTTAGTGACTACTTTGTTACAGCCGCAGTAAAAGCACACGGTATTACAAAATGGAATATGGAAATATAAGGATAAGGGCGGGTGCCCCTGATTGCTTTGTCTGGCAAGCTGCTGATAACGGGTTTCATCAAAGTCTTCGTGAAACTGTACCGCAGTCGGGTAAGAAGTGTAACGGGGTCCTGAGGTGTCATAACGTTGTATCAGTTCAGGGTCAAAAATAACGCTTTGTGTATCCATATAAAATACTCATTGTTTCACAAATCTGTAGAGACGTAGCAGTGCTATGTCTCTACGTGGTGCTACGTCGCTACCTGATAAATCCGGTTTAACGCTTGCCTTTAATCGTTGTTAAACCCAGCATTTCCCAATCCTGCATACCACCACGATACCATTTAATTTTGGCAGGTGGATAACCCAAGCCCAGTAAGGTATGGATATTGTTTGGCGACTGTTCGCACCAACTACCATTACAGAACATTACCAAAGTTTTGGCATTGGAAAAATTCCATTTATCGCCATCAGCTTTTTTTGCACCAAATGTATCAGTAAGAATCGCGTCACGGTTGGCGATTTCTTCAACCTCAAACGCTGAATTATTATTGGGGCTGATTTTCAGCCAAGGTACATTGATCGCACCAGGAATCGTGCCACGCATTAACCACTCAGGTGTGCGGGAGTCAACAACCAGGATAGACTTATCACCGTTACTGGCTTTATTCAGATAATCCAATACATCTAATTCACCAATCGTCTCGACATCGGCATGGAGTGACATTGGTGCAACACAAAATGGTGGGCAATGTCTGGAGGTTTTTGTAAACAACGGGTTAATTTTGTGATCTTTTTCCTGATTACGCATGATCACAACATCCTTACCCTCATGCTTTACAGTGACTGACCCCAGATCTTTGGTAATCTTCACTGCTAATTCTTCAGCATTCAGTATGCCGGAAAAAGCAATGCCGCCCAGTAAAACGCTCGCGGTCAGGATTTTTGAAATTTGCATTGTTTTTATTCCTCCAAAAAGTATATTTTAAGTGCTGGACTATTGTAGAACAAAAACGGCTTCAGCGCATGTTTTAAGAGATAGCACCTTGAATCAGGTATAATACTAAAAAATTTCTAACAACAGAGTAGTACGGGGGAGGAGCCCGGTGATGGACAGAAAACAACATTGGGAACAGGTTTATGCCGAAAAAAATGCCAAGGAAGTCAGTTGGTATCAGGCACACCCTGAAATTTCATTAGAACTCATCAAAACAAGTCAGCAAAAAAAAGGGATTATTGATGTTGGTGGCGGTGCTTCGGTATTAATCGACAAGCTGTTGGAATCCGCTTATCAGGATCTGGCAGTATTGGACATTTCTGCTGCCGCGTTGCGCATTGCTCAGCAGCGCCTGGGGCAAAATGCCACGCAAATACAATGGATTGAATCTGATGTAACACAATTTAAGGCAACGGAACAATTTAATCTCTGGCATGATCGCGCCGTCTTTCATTTCTTAACTGAAAAATCAGATCGAGCCGCTTATCTGCAAGTGCTGCGCAACAGTTTAAAACCCGGTGGCTGCGTGATTATGGCAGCTTTTGCCATCGCTGGCCCGGAAAAATGCAGCGGCCTGGATATCGTGCAATATGATGCTGAAAAGCTGCTAAAAGAACTTAATGGACAACATGCAGGGAAATTTACTTTGCAAGAACAAGTCTCAGAAAATCATAAAACGCCTACTGGCAAAATACAGGCATTTACTTATTATCGTATGCAACGCACAGCTTGATTAATAAAGGTAGGCAAAATGATGCAATTTACACAAATATTTCAAGGCTCATTTTTATTTTTACTGATATTTATTGTGCCACTCTGGTTATTTTTACATTATCGCCTGCAAGCCAAAAAAACTGAACACGGCATCAATGATACAGACATAGAGCGTCTGGAGAAACTCCAGAATAATGTTAAAAAATTACAAGAACGGGTGCAAACGCTGGAATTGATTCTGGATGAAAAAGTACCAGAATGGCGGCGTATACAATGAAACGGGCTTTATATAAAGACACTGAAAACGCCTTAATAGCAGGGGTGTGCGCTGGACTTGCTGATTATTTCAGCATCAACCGCGCTGGACTGCGCATGTTGGTGATCGCGCTTTGCCTATTCTCTCTCCCTCTGGTATTGATCAGCTATATAGCTTTAACAATTTTATTAAAAAATAAGCCAAAAATCCCGCAAAAAGTACCCTTTGATGTGGCGCAGCAAGAAAGCTTGTCTGCTGCATTTGCCAGGGCGCTTAATAAAAGCGAACAGGAAATTGCCACGCTGGAAACCAATATCACCCGGCTTGAAGCCTATGTCACTTCTGATCATTTTGAATTAAAAAGAAAAATTTGGGAACTCTAATGCAATTAACTTTTACCCGTCCTGATGACTGGCACTTACACGTCCGTGATGGCGCTGGCCTGCAATCTGTCATCAGCGCAACTGCGCGTTGCTTTGGGCGCGCGATTATCATGCCCAACTTAAAGCCCCCTGTGGTTACGATTGCCGATGCACTGGCTTATCGGGAGCGTATTATAGCGGCCCTGCCAGCCGACAGCGCATTTCAGCCGCTGATGACTTTATATCTGACGGATAACACCCGTATTGCGGATATCGAACAATTAAGCCAAACGCCGGAAGTGGTTGCAGTTAAGTATTATCCTGCGGGCGCAACTACCAATTCCGATGCCGGTGTCACCGACTTACGTAATGTCTGGGGTGTACTGGAAGCCATGCAGGATGCTGGCATACCGCTATTAATTCACGGTGAGGTCACTGCCAGCAGCGTAGATGTGTTTGATCGGGAATATATGTTTATTCGCCATATACTTGATCCTTTGCTGGAAGCTTTTCCAACGCTCAAAGTGGTATTGGAGCATATTACCACCAGCGAAGCTGTAGATTTTGTGCGTGCAGGGGAAGATCGGCTGGCTGCCACGATTACTGCACATCATTTATTAATGAACCGTAACGCCTTATTTACCGGGGGTATACGTCCACACCATTATTGCCTGCCGGTGTTAAAGCGGGAAATTCATCGGGAAACCTTAGTCGATGCCGCAATCAGCGGTAGTCCCCGGTTTTTTCTCGGCACCGACAGCGCGCCACATCCACGCCAAGCCAAAGAAAGTGCCTGCGGCTGCGCGGGCATGTATTCTGCCCCGATTGCCATTGAATTATATGCGGAAATTTTTGAACAGATGAATGCGCTGGATAAATTAGAAGCTTTTGCCAGTTTTTATGGCCCCGACTTCTATGGTTTGCCGCGCAACAGCGAGCAAATTACCTTGCAAAAAACCGACTGGACTTTGCCTGAAAGTTTTAACTTTGGTGAAGACCAGGTAATTCCCCTGCGTGCTGGAAAAACCATACATTGGCAACTGGAGTCTGCTTCATGATCCCCATTGTCAAGCGTTTTCGGGGCTTTTTGCCGGTTGTCGTTGATGTCGAAACAGCGGGATTCAACCCCAAAACTGATGCCTTGCTGGAAGTTGCCGCCGTATTACTGAATCAGGATGAAGACGGCCTCTGGTTTTGTCAGGATTCTCATTTATGTCATGTTGAACCCTTTCCCGGTGCTAACCTGGATCAAGCTTCACTGGAATTTACCGGTATTGATCCTTATCATCCCTTTCGTATGGCAGTTTCCGAAGCTGATGCACTGAATACGATTTTTGAACCTGTGCGTAAAGCGGTTAAACAGCACCAGTGTTCAAGAGCGATACTGGTTGGGCATAACCCCATGTTTGATTTGAGCTTTATTAAAGCAGCGGTGGCGCGTTGCCAAATCAAACGTAATCCGTTTCATCAATTCAGCACCTTTGACACGGCAACGCTGGGCGGTCTGGCTTATGGTCAGACCGTATTAGCACGCGCGGCACAGGAAGCCGGACTGGAATGGGATAATGAACAGGCACATTCTGCGCTATATGATGCGAAGCGCACAGCAGAACTATTTTGTAAAATTATTAATCGTTGGGACGCGCTGAAATGAGTTATTTCGATAACCTGCCTGCCGGCAATTTATTTTTAATCGGTCCGATGGGGGTGGGAAAAACCACCATAGGACGGCAACTGGCCCAAGAGCTGGGGCGGGAATTTAAAGACAGTGATCGGGAAATAGAAGAGCGCACCGGCGCAGATATTCCGCTGATTTTTGAACTGGAAGGTGAAATCGGTTTTCGCCGCCGCGAGCGGGAAGTCATTGATGAGTTAAGCCAATTATCCAATATCGTCATTGCAACGGGCGGTGGCAGCGTGTTAGATCCGGATAATCAGCAATGCCTGAAAACCCGGGGCACGGTCATTTATTTATACGCATCGCTGGATCAACTGGTAAAACGTACCAACCGTAACAAAGGTCGCCCTTTGCTGCAAACTGACAACCCCCGTGAAAAACTGGAAAGTATTATGCGCGAGCGGGAACCGATTTACCAAAACCTGGCCGATATTTCCATGGAAACCGGACAGGACTCTATCCGCCATGTAGTGCAGGTTTTATTGTCAAAACTGGAACAATAACGATGAGATTCAAGTCCAGCTCAGCCTTTTATCAAGAACTGCACGGCTTTTGTATTGAACGCCTTAAAGAATCGTTTAACCCGGATAGCCAATTGTTTGATTTACGCCTGCATAATCGTCACTGGGGGCTGGTGGAAGGTACGGAAAACAGCAGCAGCACCGCAATGGTGCTCATTGCCTTGCACCGCGCAGACATTGATGTGGAAGGCCTATTCTCATTACAAATAAAATCAGTGCTCAAAGCCCTGACAGATTTACACCGTTTTCCGGTTTATCACGAAACCCTGGGTTTGCTGATTTGGGCTAATGCCATCTGGGATGGTTCATCACTGTCGGATTTATTGCAAGAATTGGGTTTATCGCTGATTAAAATCCCCGCTTTAACCAGGAACCTGAAAAGTGCTGAACTCGCCTGGCTGGTGAGTGGTTTCGCACATGAATACCGGCGCTCTGGTGAGCAGGATGTGCTGGAAACCTTGAAGATTTTATTAACGCAACTGCAACTCAGGCAGCATAAAACCAGCCATGTGTTTTATCACTATGCACATAATGCCCCGTTGCGGCTACGCTACCGCCGTCATGTCACTACCTTTGCCGATCAGGTTTATCCGGTGCAGGCACTGGCTTTTGCCAGTATTTTGCTGAAAGAACCCGGTTATTTACAGCAAGTGCAGCCCTGTGTGCAGCAAATTGTTGATTTGCAAGGTAAGCTTGGGCAATGGTGGTGGCACTACGATGCCCGCAATGCCCAGGTATTACAAGCCTACCCGGTGTATTCAGTACACCAGCACGCCATGGCTCCGATGATGTTAATGGCTTTAGCCGCAGCGGGTGGCAAGGCGCATACCGCAGCAATGAGTCTGAGCCATGCCTGGCAGGATCATAATGAAATCAATGCCAACATGACTGACCGCGAAGTGGGTACCATGTGGCGCGACATTGAATATGATGAAAACAAACTTGCCAGCAGTTTCCGTAAAGCCCGCTCCGTGATGGGCCAGACCCGGGATCGGACAAGCCGCCTGCCAAAATTAAAAATTCGTTATGACACCTGGCCTTATGAATGGGGCTGGTGTTTATATGCACAAGCCATTGCAACGACTGCACCACCATCGCAGCACTTAATATAGCCAAGTTCCATATTTTTATTTGGGAGTGAGAAACCATGAATCTATCATACAAACAACTGTTTTTTCCTGTTATTGGCAGTGTTTTATTGCTCAATGCCTGTAGTTCTGTGATTGGTTCAAAAAATAATACGCCACAAACTTCCCGCACCGATCAAACACCCACCCGCCATCTCACACCAGGCGTTATCGGCACCGAAGGACAAACTGCGCAGGCAGAAGATATTGCCACGCTATTGCTTAATACCCATAACCAATGGCGGCAACAAGCCGGAGTACCTGCATTGGTGTGGTCTGAAGGCTTAGCCCAACACGCACAAAACTGGGCTGAGCAATTAAAAACAAAATACTGTATTTTACGCGCACAGCCGGATAATCCTTATGCTGAAAATTTATTTTCTGGCATTGCAATTAAGCCGCAACAAGTGGTGAATTATTGGGGGCGGCAACATTCAAATTATGATGCAAAAACCGGACAGTGCTTACATGGACGCGGCTGTGCGCATTATAGTCAGATGATTGCGCCAAATACCCAGGAAATGGGTTGTGGTATTGCCAGTTGCGATAATCTGAGCGTGTGGGTTTGTCATTATAACCCCCCTAAATAATCGCTTATAAAAGCACTCGAAATCCCACACGATAAAATATAGACAGCATGGCTTTATGATAAAATGCATGATTTTTATCATTAATCACTGATGTTACGCGCCCTGGTTATTTTTGGCTTGAGTCCCGCGCTTTTTTGGACTTACCAAAAAACACTTTTGCGTAACAGCAGTTAATCATTAACAGGAAAAACCATGTCACGCGCTTATAATTTCAGTGCTGGTCCCGCAATGGTACCAGAAGCCGTTTTACAGCAAGCTCAGGAAGAATTACTGGACTGGCAGGGAAGCGGCATGTCAGTGATGGAAATGAGTCATCGCGGTAAGGAATACATGTCGATTGCAACCCAGGCAGAAGCCGATTTGCGTGAGTTAATGGCGATTCCCGAAAATTATAAGGTTTTGTTTTTACAAGGTGGCGCTTCCAGTCAGTTTGCCATGGTGCCACTGAATTTGCTTGGTGATAAAAAGACCGCTGATTATTTTAATACCGGGCAATGGTCAAAAAAAGCCATTGCAGAAGCGAAGCGTTATTGTGATGTGAACCTGGTTGCCTCTTCTGAAGCTGAAAATTTCTGTACCATCCCGGATACGGCAAACTGGAACTTAAATGCCGATGCCGCTTATGTGCATTACACTCCTAACGAAACCATCGGTGGTCTGGAGTTCCAGGAAATCCCTGAAGTGGGTGATGTGCCATTGGTAGCTGATTTTTCTTCAACCATCTTATCGCGTCCTTTGGATGTTTCCCGTTATGGCATCATTTATGCCGGTACGCAGAAAAATATCGGCCCTGCGGGCATGGCGGTGGTGATTGTGCGCGAAGACCTGCTGGGTAATGCTGGAGACAGCACGCCAGCGATGTTTAATTATGCAACTCACGCTAAAGCAGATTCCATGTATAACACCCCGCCGACCTATACCTGGTATTTTGCAGGTCTGGTCTTCAAGTGGCTGAAACAACAAGGTGGCCTGGAAGCCATGGCAAAAATTAATCAGGGTAAAGCGCAGGCTTTATATAATGCCATTGATACTTCAGATTTTTATGCCAACCCTGTTGACCCACGTTATCGCTCATGGATGAACATACCTTTCACCCTGGCGGATGATGGCTTAAACGATACCTTTCTGAGTGAAGCCAAAGCCGCTAATCTGGTGACATTAAAAGGTCACCGCAGTGTTGGCGGAATGCGCGCCAGTATCTATAACGCCATGCCGGAAGCCGGTGTGCAAGCCTTAATCGCTTTCATGAAAGACTTTGAGCAGCGCAAAGCGTAAACACCCTCTACTTACCCTCGTTACCAGGCTCTGCTTGGTAACGTCTGTGCTTCAAGCTCCGCTTGGCGTAATGGAAGCAGAGCTTCCAGAATAGGCGTTCCCAATGAAGACATTGGGAACGAGGTTAATAAAAATCTCAGCCGGAAAACATTATGTATAAAATATTAACCCTGAATAATATCTCTACCGCAGGGCTTGATCGCCTGCCACGCGAAAGCTACGAAACCGCTTCTGAAATTCAACACCCGGATGGCGTGTTATTACGCTCCTTTAAAATGCACGACTGGGAAATTCCCGAGACCTTAAAAGCGGTAGGTCGTGCCGGTGCTGGTACCAATAATATTCCAGTTGACAAGATGAGCGAGCACGGCGTAGTGGTATTTAATGCACCGGGGGCTAATGCCAATGCAGTAAAAGAACTGGTGCTGGCAGGCATGTTACTGGCTGCGCGTAATATTTGCCAAAGCTGGGATTTTGCGCGCGCCTTAGAAGGTAGTGATGCGGAAATCGGCAAACAGGTCGAAGCCGGTAAAAAGAACTTTGGTGGTTTTGAATTGCCTGGACGCACTTTAGGTGTGGTAGGTTTAGGCGCTATCGGTATTAAAGTGGCAAATGCCGCGATTGCGCTGGGCATGAATGTGATTGGTTATGATCCACAGATTACCGTCAAAAGTGCCTGGCAATTATCGTCTAAAGTCAAACAGGCGCACAGCGTGGATGACATGCTCAATCAAGCGGATTTTGTCACCTTCCATGTACCATTAATCGATGCCACACGCAATATGATCAATGCCGAGCGCCTGGATAATATGCGCCATCGCGTAACAATACTGAACTTTGCCCGTGCCGGGATTGTGGATGATGAAGCTGTGGTTAATGCGATTCAGGCCGGTAAGGTCAACGCCTATATCTGTGATTTCCCAACCAATCTGACAAAACAGCACGAGCGCGTGATTACCTTGCCGCATCTGGGCGCATCCACCAAAGAAGCGGAAGATAACTGCGCAATCATGGTGGCAGAACAAGTCAAGGATTACCTGGAAAATGGTAATATCCTCAATTCCGTGAATTTCCCTGAAGTTCACTTGGCGCGCGCGGAAACCGGTTCCCGTTTGGCCATTGCCAACTCCAATGTACCGAATATGGTGGGGCAAATCAGTACCGACATTGCCAATGCGGGACTGAATATTATTGATATGATTAATAAATCCAGAGGTGACCTGGCTTATACGCTGGTTGATGTTGACGGTGAAATACCGCAAAGTCTGATAGATGCCATTAATGACATTGATGGAATTTTAAATTTACGGGTTTTATAAGATGACAGACAGCAATGCAAACATGCCCGATGCCAAGGGTTATTTTGGTGAATATGGTGGGCAGATTATTCCACCACAGCTAATTGATATTATGAATGATATCAATGATGCTTATGATAAAGTCTCGCAAACGGCTGGATTTCAGGATGAACTGCAAGAACTGAATGCAGATTATGTCGGTCGCCCCAGCCCGGTTTATTTTGCCAAACGTTTAAGCGAAAAAGTCGGTGGCGCCCGTATTTTCCTGAAACGTGAAGATCTCAATCATACCGGTGCACATAAAATCAATCATTGTATTGGCGAGGCCTTATTAGCCAAATACATGGGTAAAACCAAAGTGATTGCGGAAACCGGCGCGGGTCAGCATGGCGTGGCCTTAGCCACCGCCTGTGCTTTGGTGGGCATTGATTGTGAAATTCATATGGGTGAAGTGGATATTGCAAAAGAGCATCCGAATGTCACCAAAATGAAAATTTTGGGCTGCAAACTGGTACCCGTTTCTCGCGGCACCCGCACCTTAAAAGATGCGGTTGACAGTGCTTTTGAAGCCTATCTGGAAGACCCCGTAAACTATATTTACGCGATTGGTTCCGTAGTCGGGCCTCACCCTTTTCCAAAAATTGTGCGCGACTTTCAGAGCATTGTTGGTAAGGAAGCCAGGGAACAGTTTCTGGCAAAAGAAAATAAATTGCCTGACGTACTGATTGCCTGCGTGGGTGGCGGCTCTAATGCCATCGGTTTATTCACGGCATTTTTAGACGATGCCGAAGTTAAGATGATAGGCGTAGAACCTGCGGGTAAAGGTCTGGATACACCTGATCATGCCGCCACGCTGACCTTGGGAACAAAAGGCGCACTTCACGGTTTTGAGTGCTACAATATTCAAGATAAGGAAGGTAATCCGCTGCCGGTATATTCCATTGCTTCCGGTTTGGATTATCCTGGTGTTGGCCCCCAGCATTGTTATCTTAAAGATATTAAACGGGTGAATTACGAAGCCGTTGATGACAAAGCCTGTCTGGATGCCTTCATTAAATTGTCACGTTTGGAAGGCATTATTCCGGCACTGGAAAGCGCACACGCCGTTGCCCATGCGATGAAAATTGCAAAAACCATGTCTAAAGAGGAAACCATACTGGTGAATCTTTCCGGGCGTGGTGATAAAGACGCTGATTTTGTTGCGGATTATTTATCGCTTTAATCTCACTTGTGTCTGAGTACGCATTAAACTTTCCAGGTTTTTAAAACCTGGAAGGTTTTAATCCCTTAAAGAAAATACCACATTTATCCTATGGAATTGTTATAATAAAAAAATGTCTTATTTCCTTCGCTCTTGTCTATTATTGTTAAGTAGTACCTTGTTATTGGGCGGTTGTAGCAATATTCCGCTGCAAGAAACCGCCACAGAGGCAACACTGCAAACAACTTTCAGCCTGAAAACCGAGCTGGAATACGCACCACCGCCAGAAATCGAAACCACGATTCAGGAAGGCCAGTTCAGCAGCTTGAATCCACCCCAGAAAGTTCAGGAGGAGCCTGGAAATATCTGGGCGCGCATTCCTAAGGGGTATACGCTATTACCCACGCTGGAAAAACAGAAAATTGAAAAAGAACTGCAATTTTATCTGAAATACCGCAAGCGGTATTTCAGACGCATCAGCAAAAATGCAAAACCCTGGTTGCACCACATTGTTGAAGCCATAGAAAAACGGGGTATGCCGCTGGAACTGGCGCTATTGCCCGCAGTTGAAAGTGCCTATAATCCAATGGCCTATTCGCCTTATAAGGCAGCGGGGGTGTGGCAGTTTATTCCCAGCACGGGCAAAGTTTTTGGTTTAAGGCAAAACAAATGGTATGACGGACGCAGGGATGTCACCGCAGCGACTGAAGCGGCGCTGGATTATCTCCAGGAATTGCATCAACGTCTGGGCGGCAACTGGTTGCACGCTATGGCCGCTTATAACTGTGGTGAAGGCTGCCTGCGCAGAGCGATTAAAAAGAATAGAAAAGCAGGTAAACCCACTGATTTCTGGTCACTGGATTTACCTAAAGAAACCCGTAAATATGTACCTCGCATCATGGCCTTATCCACCATTATTGCGGATCCGGAAAAATATGATGTTACGACTTTAAAACCGATAGAAAACCGGCCTTATTTCACTAAAATTGCAGTTGAAGAACAAATTGACCTGGAGCTGACTGCAAAACTGACGGGGCTGAGCAAGCAGGAATTTATCCGTTTAAATCCTGGTTATAAACGCTGGGTTACAGCACCGGAAGGCAAACATTCTCTGGTGATACCCATGCAGCATGCAAAAGGTTTCCAGCAGAAATTCTCGCTGCAAAAAGTCAAACCAAAAACAAATAAATCAAAACGGATTCATTTTGCTGGAAATAAAACGAAAACAAAAACAAGAACAAAACGCAAGCGTTCTCGCACTTATACCATAGCCAAAGGTGATAATTTGTGGACTATTGCCAGAAAGCACAAAGCGACAGTATCCGCCTTACGTAAAGCCAATGGCTTATCTAAAAAAGCACGTTTGCGTCCAGGAAAAAAACTGATTATTCCGGGTAAATCTGTCAAGCTTGCCAGTCGTTCAAAAACGCAACGCAAATCCAAAAAACGAGTAGTCAATAAAACTGCAAAACACCGTTTGCATATTATAAAATCAGGAGAAACCCTGGGGCACATTGCCAGGCGTTATCAAATTTCCGTCAATGCATTGTGCCGACTCAATCGTATCGGCAAAAAAACGACCTTACGTGTAGGCAAGGCGCTGAAAGTACCGCGCACCCCTTTGAGTGCATCTCTGTAAGCCAGAAACACGTAAGCTGACAAGAAATGAAGCCCGTTGCACCTGCGACTGTTCACGCCCCCCTGCTATTACTCACAGCAACTTTTTTTATTGCCGTCAGCGGCCTGGTTTATGAACTGCTGACAGGTACCTTGTCGAGTTATTTGCTTGGCGACTCAGTGTATCAATTTTCCCTGGTCATCGGTTTATTTATGACCGCAATGGGCCTGGGTGCGTATTTTTCCCGTTTTATTCAAAGTAAACTCAGTCTGGCATTTATCCAAATTCAAATGCTGCTGGCCTTAACGGGGGGACTCAGTGCGCCTTTCTTATTTTATGCCTTCACTTATCTGGATAATTATTCAGCATTTTTGTGGCTCAGTTGTATTTTGACAGGTAGTTTAATCGGCCTGGAAATTCCTCTGATTATCCGTATTTTGCAGTATTATCAAATCTTAAAACTCAATATTTCCAATGTCTTAACCGCTGATTATATCGGCGCGCTGGCAGCCGCCTTATTATTTCCTCTGGTGTTGGTGCCGCAACTGGGTTTAATGCGTACCAGCTTATTATTTGGCCTGCTTAATTTGTTGGTGGCAGCACTGGCTGTCTGGATTTTTCACACAGACATCATCATTCGCCAGCGCTTAAAAATGATTGTGACGGAAGTGGTGCTGATTGCCACGGTACTTGGCAGCGCAATGGTCTACAGTGAGCAGCTATTACAATTTTTTGAGCTGCGTTTATATCAGGATGAGGTTTTATTTGCGCGCTCCACGCCTTATCAACGTCTGGTTGTCACCCGCAAAGGCCCGCGTTTTCGTTTGTTTATTAATGGCAATCTGCAATTTGACAGCCTGGACGAATACCGCTACCACGAAAGTCTGGTACATCCTGCCATGAGCTTAAGCCGACAGCGCCAGCAGGTATTGATTCTTGGGGGTGGTGATGGCATGGCAGTGAGGGAAGTTTTAAAATATCCTGATGTGGCGCAAGTGACGCTGGTTGATTTAGACCCGACCATGACAGATTTATTTCGTGATAACCCCTTATTAAAACAACTAAATGACAAGTCGCTCAGCCATCCTAAAGTTAAGGTGGTCAATGCCGATGCCTGGCAATATCTCCAGCAAAGCCAGGCATTTTATAATGTCATTATTATTGATCTGCCCGATCCGCATCATATCAGCTTAAGCAAGCTTTACAGTCAGGCATTTTATCATTTACTGAGCCAGCATCTGGCGCGTGATGGCATGTTAGTCACCCAGGCCACCTCGCCTTTTTATGCGCGCACAGCTTTTTGGTGTATCGCACACACCCTGGCAGCCAGCAAAGATGCCCTCAGCCATGAAAATACCTTATATACTCAGGCTTACCACAACTATGTACCCAGCTTTGGTGAATGGGGTTTTGTATTAGCCAGCCATCAGCAGATTTTCTGGGAAACAGCAAATTTTCAACAACAATTACCCGAAAATCTGCGTTATCTCAATACCCATGTTTTAGAAAATGCCATCATTTTTCCACCTGATATGCAGGAACTTGAAACCGAAGTGAATCGCCTGCAACAGCATCCTTTATTACGTTATTATGAAACGGCCTGGACGCAGTGGTTTCCCTCTTGAAAAAAGGCTTATTTAAATAAAATTCAAAAAATAAGTGCAATAGTAATTTCTCGAATGTTACAATACCGACAAGTAAGGTTAGATTGTGCATCAGATGCTGATAAGCCGATACCTACAGCAAAATTGCTTCCATAAACTCAATAAGTTAGCCTGTGAAAAATCCTTTTTTCCAGGAGCCTGCCTTGAAAATCTAAGTTTTAAAAAATATCCCTGAAATTTAAGCCTTAAAAAAGGGCTGCCAAGGTTTTATGATCTTCATTGTGCTAATTTTTTCTTGCATAGGTTTTTTTATCATTGATATAATGGATAGTTTTTTATAAACCGATACCTTTTGTTTTCCTATATCTTTTTTTTATTTTATTTGTTCCTCCAAGGAGAGCGCAGCATCCATGTTAACCACTGAACACACAGCAGAAATCATTAAACAGTTCCAGAAAAGTGAAAATGATACTGGCTCACCTGAAGTACAGGTTGCTTTACTGTCAAAAAATATCAGTGCTTTATCTGAGCATTTCAAAGATCACAAACATGACAATCATTCTCGCCGTGGCTTAATTCGGATGGTTAATAGCCGCCGTAAGTTACTGTCTTATTTGAAGAAAAAAGATGTAAACCGTTACCGCGAATTAATCGCAGCTTTAGGTTTACGCCGCTAATCCAGGTTTATACCAAACTCAGGTTAAACAATAAAGTTTTACCAATTATCAAAATCGTGGTTTATGCCGGAAGGTGCTCTATTTCAGCCTTCCAAGTGCCCACGTATTGGAAATAGAGATGAATTTGCATAAAAAAGAGTTTCAGTACGGTAATTATACTGTCACGCTGGAAACTGGTGAAATTGCCCGTCAGGCAACTGGCGCAGTTATGGTCAGCATGGGAGACACCAGCGTATTAGTGAGTGTGGTTGCTGCCAGAGAAGCGCGCCCCGGTCTGGATTTTTTTCCATTAACCGTTGATTACCAGGAACGTATTTACGCAGCAGGGCGTATTCCCGGCAATTTCTTTAAGCGCGAAGGCCGCCCCACTGAAAAAGAAACCCTGACTTCACGTCTGATTGATCGCCCAATTCGTCCTCTGTTTCCAAAAGGCTTTACCCACGAAACCCAGATTATCGCAACGGTCATGTCCCTGGATCCCAATATTGACCCTGATATTCCGGCCTTATTGGGTACTTCAGCGGCCTTATCCATTTCCGGCGTACCTTTTAATGGCCCGATTGGCGCGGCGCGTGTGGGTTATCTCGATGGCGAATACGTACTTAACCCAACATTTAGCGAGCTTAAAACCTCTCAGTTAGACCTGGTGGTTGCCGGTACAGAATCTGCGGTTTTGATGGTGGAATCTGAAGCTTCAGAACTGTCTGAAGATACCATGCTGGGCGCGGTATTGTTCGGTCATGAGCAAGGCAAAATTGCCATTGAGGCGATTCGTGATTTTGCAGCCGAAGCCAGCAAACCGGCCTGGAACTGGCAGGCATCCGCAGTAGATGAAGCACTGCAACAACGGGTTGCTGAAATTGCCAGCGATGAAATTCGCAAAGTTTATCAAATTCATGACAAACTGGAGCGTTTGTCTTCACTGTCCAAATTGCGCAAAGACACAGTTGCCAGTATTTGTGGTGCTGAAGGCGTGGAATGGTCAGAAGATGACGTTCAAGGCAGTTTTGAAAAGTTAGAAAAACAATTGGTGCGTGGCACCGTCATCAGTGGCGCACCACGTATTGATGGGCGTGATAATAAAACAGTACGGCCTATCACCATTAAAACTGGCATATTACCGCGTACTCACGGCTCTGCCTTATTTACCCGTGGTGAAACCCAGGCTGTCGTGGTCACTACGCTGGGCACGGAACGTGATTCGCAAATGATTGACGCGCTGGAAGGCGAATATCGCGAACCCTTTATGCTGCATTATAACTTCCCGCCTTATTGCGTGGGTGAAGTGGGTCGCGTGGGTAATCCCAAACGCCGTGAAATTGGTCATGGTCGATTGGCAAAACGTGGCGTACAGGCGATGATGCCAACCCTGGAAGAATTCCCTTATTCCATTCGCGTGGTTTCAGAAATTACTGAATCCAATGGCTCCAGTTCTATGGCTTCGGTTTGTGGTTCCAGTCTGGCAATGATGGACGCAGGCGTACCGGTGAAATCTCCGGTGGCTGGTATTGCCATGGGCCTGATTAAAGAAGGTGAGCAGTTTGTGGTGTTAAGCGACATCATGGGCGATGAAGATCACCTCGGTGATATGGACTTTAAAGTGGCAGGTACCCGGGAAGGGATTACCGCGCTGCAAATGGACATTAAAATCGAAGGCATTACCCGCGAAATCATGGAAACTGCGCTGGGTCAGGCAAAAGATGGGCGCTTGCACATCCTCGGCGAGATGGAAGCTGCGATTTCCACGCCGCGTGAAGAAATGTCTGAATTTGCTCCGCGTATTATCAGCTTTAATATCAAAGCCGATAAAATTCGTGATGTCATTGGCAAAGGCGGCGCAACCATTCGCTCCATTACCGAAGAAACCGGTGCCAATATTGACATCAACGATGATGGCCTGATTAAAGTTGCAGCGGTTGATTACGCAGCAGCGGAAGAAGCCAAACGGCGTATTGAGCAGATTACCACTGATGTTGAAGTGGGCGTGATTTACGAAGGCAAGGTCAGCAAGTTAATGGACTTTGGCGCTTTTGTCACCGTGCTGCCGGGTAAAGATGGTTTAGTGCATATTTCCCAGATTTCTCACGAGCGTGTTGAAAAAGTCAGTGACAAGCTGTCTGAAGGCGACATCATTCGGGTGAAAGTGCTGGAAATTGACAAGCAAGGCCGTATTCGCCTGAGTATGAAAGCAATTCAAGAAGGTGAATAATACCAATTTCAGAGCATCATTTAACTTATAAGTAGGCTATCAGGCTTATTTCCTTAAGTTAAATTGCCTTAAGAAATTGGTATCTATTAAGATTAAAAAAATGGGGCAATCATTAGATTGCCCCATTTTTTTTGTTAGCTTGAGTGCAGTGTAAGCTTCATTCAACGCTAAAAGCACTGAAAGCCGCTGACACCTCACGCTAAGTTATTAACTGCGGATAAGCCTGACTTTGAAAGAGCGCCCTTTTAATTTACCTTCCGATAGTTTTTTGAGCGCCGATTTCGCAACAGCCTGCTCAATGGCGACATAGGCTTTGTTATCAAAAATATGAATTTTCCCCACTTGTTTGCCACTGATACCCTTATCGCCGGTTAAAGCACCAAGAATATCGCCGGGGCGCAGCTTTTGTTTTTTACCGCCACTAATTTGCAAAGTACGCATCAGTGCTTGCATTGGAGGGTCTTCCAGTAAGCTCAATGGTGGCAGTGGCTCGGCTGCCATAATGGGATTGACATCAGTTTCCAGTGTCGCCACTTTATAAGTTTCTTTTTCAGTGAACAAAGAATAGGCCATACCTTGACTGCCTGCGCGCCCCGTGCGTCCAATCCGATGTACATGGGTGTCTGCGCCATGTGCAATGTGATAATTAATCACCGCGTCTAAGGCATCAATATCCAGACCACGTGCGGCAACATCGGTGGCAACCAGGACGGAAGTACTTTTATTAGCAAAACGCACCAGCATTTCTTCACGATCCCGTTGTTCCAGATCGCCATGCAAAGCCAATACGCTAAATCCCTCATGCTTGAGTTCATTGGCTACGGCCTGGGTTTCACGCTTGGTATTACAAAAAACCACGGTTGATTCTACACGTAATTGCAACAGCAGCAAACGCAAAGCAATAATGCGTTGCTGCTCGTCTTCAACCTTGTAGAAATGTTGTCGAATACTGCTATCATCATGACTGGTATCCACTTTGACATGGATGGGTTCCTGCATAATGTGCCGGGCAATAGATTGAATTTGCTCGGAAAAGGTTGCGCTGAATAACAGTGTCTGACGCTGCTTGGGTACTTGCTGAATAATGGCATCCAATGTCACTTGAAAGCCCATATCCAACATACGATCCGCTTCATCCAGCACCAGTGTGTTTACATTTTCTAATTGCAAGCGACCTTTACGCAAATGATCCTCAATACGCCCAGGGGTACCGACGATAATATGAACGCCATGCGCCAGCGCGCTAATCTGGGGGCCAATCGGCATACCCCCGCATAAACTTAAGACTTTGATATTTTGAATAGTTCGCGCCAGCTTACGAATTTCTTTGGCAACCTGATCGGCAAGCTCCCGTGTTGGACACAGCACCAGCGCTTGTACATTAAAACTTTTAATATCCAGCTTTTCCAGCAAGCCAAGGCCAAATGCAGCGGTTTTTCCTGAGCCGGTTTTGGCCTGCCCCATGACATCCTTACCTGCCAAAATCGGTGGCAGGCTTTGCGCTTGTATCGGTGTCATCTGCTCATAAGCAAGGGAAGCGAGGTTTTTTAACAGGTGTGGGTGTAGTTTAAGCGTAGAAAAGGCGGGTGGGGTCAAAATAGTGATCCTGGTTAAATGCTGAGTGAATTTCAGACCTTCCAGGTTTTAAAAGCCTGGAAGGTTTTTTTTGAAGTGTAGCGTAAGTATTCCGTCTCCCGTAGGGATAACATCTGAAATTGATTATTTTATCTTCGTTCCTTATATTGAATCCAGGCCAACTAATTATTTGTTTGCATTAGCTTTTGCTTTAATTTTAACAAGTTTGTTTCCAACCCGACAGGATAAGGCTTTTTAGTTTGTTGTTGTTGAAAAGCCAGACGTTGTTGTTTGGCATAGGCCTGAATTTCCGGCAGTGTTGGTTTTTGATAGACGATTTTACCCGTGTGCATTACCGGTTGTAACAGGGCTTGCCCTTGTGCGCCCACAGGCATGATTTGCAGGTTTTGTTCGCCAAAGTTCTGCCATTGTATGTGTGATAATTGTGGTTTATCCAGTTCATTGACCAGCACATCACCCAGCCAGATATTGTCTTGTTGAAAACGATAAACCTGCAATATACCAGGATTAGAAACTTTTATGGAGTCATTAGAGCGTTTAACTCGAAATTTCCATTGTTTATTTTCATCCTGGATGGCGGCAAGCTTATACACGCCGCCCAGCGCAGGCTGTTCATAAGCGGTTGCCAGACGTGTTCCCACGCCCCATATTTGGATTTGTGCACCTTGCGCTTTGAGTGCCTTGATTTTATATTCATCCAGATCGCTGCTGGCAACAATTTTCGCCTGGGGGAAACCCGCATCATCCAGTAGTTTGCGCGCACTGATACTTAAATCTGCCATATCCCCGGAATCCAGGCGTATACCTATCATCTCATGTCCCGACTCACGCAGTTGCTGGCCTGCAATAATCGCTTTTTTCACACCTTCCAGGGTGTCATAGGTATCAACCAAAAAGATGCAGTTATTGGGCATGGCTTCAGCATAGCGGGTAAAGGATTCCAGCTCATCATCAAAACTCATCACCCAACTATGGGCATGGGTACCACGTACCGGCACGCCGTGTAATTGCCCTGCAAGCACATTTGAGGTTGCCGCGCAGCCGCCAATGTAGGCTGCGCGGCTGGCTGTTGCACCGCCGTCAATACCTTGCGCACGGCGCAGACCAAATTCCAGCACCGGCTCATCCCCGGCAGCCGCGCAGATTCTTGCGGACTTGGTGGCAATCAGGGTGGGGAAATTGATGAGATTTAACAAAGGTGTTTCTAATAATTGGCATTGCAACAGTGAGCCTTGTACACGCAGCAGCGGTTCATGGGGAAACACCACTGTACCTTCAGGCACCGCCAACACATCACAGTCAAGTTTAAGTTGTTGCAGATAATCCAGAAAATCCGGTTCAAACAATGTCTGCCCATCGTTTCCAGTGAGTGTGGCAAGGTATGCCACATCTTCTTCACTGAAATGAAAACCCGCCAGATAATCCACCACAGCTTCCAGTCCCGTGGCAATGGCAAAATCATTGGCAAACGGGATTTTGCGAAAAAATAAATGGAACACAGCTTGTTGATCCGCAAGCCCGGACTTCCAATAACTATACGCCATAGTCAATTGGTATAAATCCGTGAGTAGTGACAGCGAACTGCGATAAAGCTGGCGTAGTGGTGCGCGGCTCTGGCTATTCAGTGGCATGTTATTTTGCATGATTTCACCTTAAGGAGTGAGAATTTTATAACTTCAGAAACTGGACTTATTTTATCCTCACTCCTAAGGCGCATTCCTTATTGTAAGCTTGGCTTGGTGGCCTGCACAGGGTGCAATTCTTCATAAAATGTTAACATGCCCACCCGCAGGTATTCGACTAATTCCATATAGGCTTTTTCATTCGCTTCATCTTCTTCTAACTGGGTGTCCATCTGCGAGAAGCGCAACACATCGTCAATAAACTCTTTAACATTATCAGAATCTTTTGTTGAAGCCTTAAATTGTCCTAAACTGATGCCCAGCAAAAAACCATCACACCACTCTGTCAAGGCAATCACCCGTGTTGCCAGTGATTCCTGGTCAGTAGGCAATAATAAATCAATCTGCATATCGGCACTGTTAAGCTGATCTAATACCCAGGTTTTGAGCTTGATTAAAACGCTTTTACCTTGCTCGGCCACAATATTACCCGCCTCAATGTCGCCAAGTACGACATGCAGCCAGCTTTGATCGCTGTTTGCAGAGTTGGCATTTGCTGGCCTGACACACAAATAACCACAAATAATACCGTGAACCTCAGCGGCATTCTGTTGTGCTTCAATACGTTGTAATGTAGTTTGAATGGCTTGATACATATTATACTTTATATTTTTAGTTTAAGGGATTCTGTTCATTGTCAATGTACTTATTAATAATCAAGGCTATTCTCAGGGGAAGAAAAAAGTAATGTGAAGAACATTCTGTACTTTTTGTTGTCTACTAGATCTATTTTTTAGCATGTTCATTTTCTGTAATACCAAGGAGTTCTAGTTTTGCTGGATCATCTATTTCTAACAACTGTTTTTGCACTTCCTCACCAATAGAATGAGTTGTATTATTGATTGTTATTTTAGCTTGTCCATCAAGAAGAATATTGAGTTCTTTAGCAATAATGACAGCAGACTTTGATATATGTTCTTTCGCCTCATTAATATCAATCCCTTGACTTTCTAGTTTTGATGTGAATTCAAGAACTGTATTAACGGCATCAACTTTCCTTGGTATACCAGACAGTTTCCCTTCTTTTGTATAATTTCTATAAATATAAGAAGCTGATGAATTTATGAACTCAATCATTAGGCTGATTATTTTATTGTCTCCTATAACCTTTGCCCACATACTTCCCGATTCTATTTTGTTAACTATCAAAGGGTGTTCAGATATGGAAACATTGAGTAATGAACAAAGCTCATTATATATCATATCAATTGCATTCAATTTAACTGCAAATTTATTTAAGCTCATAGATGAGGGAAGAAGCAATGAAAGTGCTTCATGATCTTCTAGCTCATAATGCTGCTCTTCAAGGTTGCTCTCAAAAAATAATAGTGCTGTTTTAAAACCATTTAGTATAGAGGAAAGTTTTCTTGCCTCTGTTATTACAGGTGCAGCATTTTGGGGGCTATATGAGCTGATAAATATTTCATATTTATTAGCAAACAAATCTATATTTTTAGAAATAGCATCTATCATACTTAAATCATCTAGCTCATAATTTTGAGTATTTTTTAAACTTTTTTGAAACCCTTCTAAAGATGAGTAAAACTCCCTTATATTAATATTTTCTACAATATTCTTTAATTGAGCGAGATGATTACGCAACTGATTTGCAGCAGCATTAGTTTTTTCTCCACCTTGACCAATTTGTACTAAATAATTATCTATCCCTGGGAAGCTAGAGTTAATTGCATTAAGCATTGAGAAGAATTGAGCTGCTTCTTCAAAAGCTTCTAATAACTTTTTTGCCTCATCTCTTAGTTGGAATGAAAGCACCTATATCTCCTTTTTAATATTAGTAACTACAATACCATAGTAACCCGCTCATGCTCACTTAACTCGTAATACAGGTTATCCAGTTGTTCGCGGCTTTGCGCTTGTATATTCACTGTGACGGAAAGGTAATTTCCACCCTTGCTGGCGCGGCTGCTGACCGCGCCTTCTGTAATATCCCCACAATGACGGCGGATGATCTCCACCACCAGTCTATCAAAATCCGGGCTTGACTTGCCCATGACTTTAATGGGGAAATCGCAGGGAAAGTTAAACAGTTCTTCTTTTTTTTCAGTCATTATTGTACCAGTTGATTCAGTTCAAAAATCGGCATCAAAATCGCCAATACAATGGTTAATACCACGCCGCCCATCAATAAAATCAAAAGCGGCTCAAACAAACCTAAAGCCACTGCAATCAGACTTTGTACTTCATGTTCCTGATTTTGCGCAGCACGCTCCAGCATGGCTTCAAGCTCACCGCTGTTTTCACCGCTGGCGATTAAATGCAAGGTAATCGGGGGAAACAGTTTGCTTTGTGATAAGGCATTATACAGGCTGCTGCCTTCGCGCACACGCTCACTGGCTTTTTGCACTGCCTGACGCATGGGCAGGTTATTGAGCACTGCGGCTGCAATTTTTAATCCCTCCAGCAAAGGCACACCACTGGCATTGAGTATACTCAAAGTGCGGGTAAAACGCGCTGCCTGCACGCCGCGTTCCAGCCGCCCGATGACAGGTAAACGTAAAATCAGATGATGAAAATGTATTTTTGCCGATTCAAAACGCAACCAATAACGCATTGCCAGGAACAGCAATAGCACCGCAAAAAATAACAATAAACCCCAGCTATTTAAAAAGTCGCTGAGCTGAATTAAAAAGCGGGTCAGCCAAGGGAGTTCCTGCTGCAAGTGAGTGAATACCTGTACCACTTCCGGCACCACATAAGCCAACAAGCCAAAGACCACCAATAAGGCAACACTGCTGAGCAGGGCAGGATAAAACAAAGCCAGCAATACTCTATTTTGTAATTGCTGGCGGCTTTCAGTGTAATCTGCCAGACGCTCTAATACCACATCCAGATGCCCGGATTGTTCTCCTGCTGCCACTGTTGCCTGATAAATTTCTGGAAATGCTTGGGGAAATGCCTTTAAGCCCTCAGCCAGACTGTGGCCTTCCACCACTTTAGAGCGCACTGCCAGTATCAAGCTTTTTAAGGTGGCTTTTTCACTTTGTTCAGCCACTGCGCGTAAGGCTTCTTCCAGTGCTAATCCTGCTTTAACCAGCGTTGCCAGTTGCCTTGTCAACAATGCCAAATCAGCCGCCGACAACGAGCCGCCACGCCGCCTTTGCCGGGTATTTTTGCGAATGACCTCTTCAACACTAAGTGGTGTCAATTGCTGATCCCGCAAATGCTGGCGCACCTGACGCGGAGTGTCGCCTTCCTGCACACCTTTACAGGTGCGACCGGCGCTATTTAATGCAGTATATTCAAAAGCAGGCATTGGTTGTTAAATAGAGTAGAATGGAGAGGTTTAAACATTATCCAATAATAATGTCATGGATGAAGTAAAAATGCGATTTAATTTTTTTAATATTTTTATACTGATGGTGTTGTTGAGTACAGCATTTTTAAGTGTTCATGCCAATGAAGCATCAGATTTTGAGCACCAAACCGGATTAGCCTCCTATTACAGTGATAAATTACAAGGCAGAAGTACAGCCAGTGGTCAGCCCTATGATAAGGATAAATTAAGCGCAGCACACTTATCATTGCCTTTTGGTACCTTGCTTCGCGTGACCAATCTTGCTAATGGCAAGCATGTGATAATCCCCGTTAATGACCGGGGGCCGTATAGAGATAAACGTATTATTGATGTTTCCCGTAAAGCGGCAGAGGCTTTGGATATGATTTCAGCCGGTATTATCAAGGTGAGTATTGAAATACAAAAATAATTTCCTGTTCCCGGACAGACTTCCTTTGTTTCATTATCCTGTCACTTTACTGGCTATTTTTTTGCGTTTATGTTGTTTCTGTTTACCTGCTTTCCATTGCCGTAACTTACGATAAATAGTTGAGGCATCAATTTCCAGAAAAATAGCCGCTCTGGAAATATCGCCATCACACGCTTTTAAGGCAGTTTCTATGCATTCTTTTTCCATCTGCCATAATGGACGAATTTGCTGGCTGACTGGATAATGGGACTCCGGCCTGGAATCTAGTATTTCAGAGAAATGATTGTCGGCTAAATTTATATTATCACTGCCAGGCAACTGGTTTAATGGTTCAGGCAGCATATCCGGTGTCATATAACGTCCATCATTTAAAACCACTGTATTATGTATGACATTTTGCAATTGCCGAACATTGCCCGGCCAGTGATACTGATGTAACAGATAGGCAGTTTCAGGATTAAACCCGATAAAAGATTTTTGTTCCTGACGGCTATATTGTTCTAAAAAATATTGTGAAATCATTAAGATGTCATTGTCACGCTTGTGCAGGGCAGGCAGCCGAATCGGTACGACATTTAAGCGATAATACAAGTCTTCACGAAACTTTCCTTCATGTACATCTTTGTCAATGTCATGGTTCGTTGCGCAAATAAACCGTACATCAACTGTTTCCACTTGCGAATTGCCAATTTTCTGAAATTGCCCGGTTTGGATAAAACGTAATAATTTTCGTTGCGAGTCCAGCGGCATATCCGCGATTTCATCCAGAAACAGCGTACCTTTATGCGCCTGACTTGCCGCACCCTGCCGGTTCTGATGCGCACCGGTAAATGCACCTTTGACATGACCAAAAATTTCACTTTCTAACAAATTTTCAGGAATGGCTGCACAATTAATAGCAATAAAGGGTTGTTCTTTACGGCGACTTTCTGCATGAATGGCTTGTGCGCAGAGTTCTTTACCCGTGCCGCTCTCCCCGGTAATAAATACCGGGGCTTTACTGGTTGCAACTTGATCGATAATGCGATAGATCGTCTGCATGGCAATCGAAGCGCCGATAAAATCATGATAATGATCACGGGAAACACCTTGTTGATAGGTATTTTCCAATTCGATCAATGTTTGATGGCGTAAAGCATTGTGAATCGTCATCACTAAGCGTTCCGTGCCAAAAGGATATTCAATAAAATCCAATGCCTGATATTTTTTTGCCCAGTGTGCAATTTTTTGCTCTACACAACCAAACAAGACCAGTGCTGGCATATATTTTTTCAGGCTTGCGGCAAACTCAGATTCATGTGCCTGTAATTGTTCTAATGCCAACAGCACCAAGCGTGGAGACTGCGTTGCCAGGACTGACAGCGCATTATTGAGTTGATTAACGCGGACAACAGACCAGGAGATATCGGATAAACCATCAAAACAGGCATTGGGCTGAGTCCCCATCGTTTCTGCTTCAATCAGTAAAATATCAACATTCTGTCTGGAAGTCCGGTTTAAATTTATTTTATCCATCCTTACACGCGCATTAAAAAATTTAGCAAAAAATAGCGCAGTCACAGTATATAATGCAGCGCTGTCAGTAATAAGCAGGTTGCCCCTGCTAAACGTTAATGCAAAAATTGTTTCAGGTATGATGGGCGCATGAAAAAAATTATTTATTTGCTTTGTATCAGTGCAGCGATGGTGGTGTCTTTCAGCCATATTCAAGCACGGCTGGCGCAGACCAGGGCACAAAATGGTATTAATGAACACGTCCAAACGCTGGCTTTGTTAAAACAACAAAGTCAGCATTTATCTATGGCGCAGCAATTACGCTCTGATTTATTACCCAGCATTGCAAACTTGACTGCCAAAATTGAATGGGAAAAAGAGAATATTCAGGCCGCCCAGACCTTTGCCGCACCGGCGGTAATGTGGTTAGCCCTCAGTTTGTGGGCTTTGGCATTGTTATTGTGGCTTAAGTGGTTTCAACATCTGGCAAAAAAACGTAAGCCCTGGAAACGCAAAAGCAGCAGGATGCATTGGCAACAACAAGCCGTATTTTTTTCAGGTTTGGGCTTTTTGCTCGGTAGCATTTTGCTGCCATTGTTTTATGCGCGCGTGGATATGTGGATGGTCTTATCATTAGCCGGTGTTGGTGTTGCTGTCACCTTATTAGGCATACGTCTGATGAAACCGAAAAAAGCCAATGTCAGCAGAAATGTTTAGCAATTGTCAAGGAGGCTGTCCGAGAACACAAGACCTACTGCGGAAAAGCTGGATTTGGCCAGATTTCTCCCTTATTTTCGTTAAATAGAACCACTATTCGCCTCAAATAATGAAAAAATCTGATTCAAACCAGCTTCCCCTCGCTACGGCCTCTGTTCTCGGACAACCTCCTACTCATAAATTCCCGGAAACACCAAACCTTCCAGGTCTTGGAGACCTGGAAGGTTTTCAGAAATCAGGCATAGCCATGTCATTATCTCGCCGCTTATATCTGGAACAAATGGGCATTACCCTGTGGCAACGCCGCGATATCACCTCATCACAAGGCGCTGACTTAGTGCCTGATACCCCTACTGTCGCTAAAACCACAGTTGCAACAACAACCCAGCCTGATGCAATGACAATAAAAACGGAAACCTTAAACGAACTAGCACCAATACAGTTTGCCCAAGAGCCTGTCATTCAGAAACCTGTTGTCCAGGAACCTGATCCCCTTATCCAGCCCCCCGCAACAGTTGAAAACACGGAAGCAATGATGCTGGAGCCACCACCCGCCTGGTTGGATATACCGCCAGAAGTTGATTTTGATGATGGCTTTGAACCTGTATTTCCTGAAGGCTTAGCTGAGCCTGAAGTGCCGGACATGCCACCAGCACAAGCTATCATCGATCCCTGGGTCAAGCGCGCACAGGACATCAGCCAACTGGATTGGGATGCCTTGCAACAACAGGTCAGCGCCTGCCAGGATTGTCCACTGGCACAGACCCGTCAACATACAGTTTTTGGTATGGGAAATAAGCAAGCGAATTGGTTATTAATTGGTGAAGCGTCGGGGAGTGACGAGGATCGTCTGGGTGAGCCTTTTGTCGGGCGCGCAGGAAAATTGCTCAACGCCATGCTGACGGCAGTTGGCGCTAACCGGGAGCAGGTTTATATTGCCAATACCGTAAAATGCCATCCACCACACAACCGTGATCCCAACGCCCCGGAAATTAAACGTTGCGCGCCTTTTCTGGAGCGCCAGATTCAGTTGCTGCAACCGCGTTTGATTCTGGCGTTAGGCAAGGTTGCCGCGCAACGTCTGTTGCAAACTGAAGCCGCGATGGCAAGTTTTCGTCAGCAACAATATACCTACGGTGAAAATAAAATACCGCTGCTGGTGACTTATCACCCGGCATATTTATTACGCAGACCGAAAGAAAAAGCCAAAGCCTGGGAAGATTTACTGCGCGCTATCACCTTGGTGCCGGTGACAGGGCAGGATAGCCCATAATGGAAAGGCCTTCCAGCCTCCTAGCCCACTGCTGTCGCAACCTGCTCTATCAACAACTTCACCTGTTGATATTTCATTTTCATTGCCGCCTTATTCACCACCAGACGGGAGCTGATGTCAGCAATATGCTCCATCGGCTCCAGACCATTGGCACGCAGGGTGTTGCCGGTATCCACCACATCCACAATCCGATCCGCCATGCCCACCAGCGGGGCCAACTCCATTGAACCATATAACTTGATGATTTCGACCTGCTCCCCTTTGCTGGCAAAATAGGAACGTGCGACATTAACAAATTTGGTGGCAATGCGTAAGCGTTGTTGCTTAATCACTTTGTTGGGATCGCCAGCAACCATCAATTTACACTGGGCAATTTTTAAGTCCACGGGTTCATAAAGCTCATTGCTATCATATTCCAGCAAGACATCTTTCCCCGCCACACCGACATCCGCACCGCCGTGTTCAACATAAGTCGGCACATCTGTGGCGCGAATAATCACCAGTTCCACATCTTTCTGATTGGTAGGTAAAATCAGTTTACGTGATGTTTCGGGGCTTTCCAGGGGTTTGATGCCTGCCTGCGCCAGCAGCGGCAGAGTTTCTTTAAAAATACGGCCTTTTGAGAGTGCAATTCTTAACATGGACTGATCCTAGGGTACGCGACGGACGGTTGCGCCCAATTGGTTGAGTTTTTCTTCAATACATTCATAACCGCGATCCAGGTGATAAATGCGATCCACCAAGGTATCGCCTTCCGCTACCAATGCCGCTAATATCAAGCTGGCTGAAGCGCGTAAATCCGTTGCCATGACTGGCGCGGCATACAATTGTTCAACACCGGTGCAAATTGCGGTATTCGCTTCAAGTTTGATTTGCGCGCCCATGCGTTGTAATTCCTGAATATGCATAAAGCGATTTTCAAAAATCGTTTCCGTTACGGTTGCCGTGCCTTGAGCAATGGCATTCATGGCGCAGAATTGTGCCTGCATATCGGTGGGAAACGCAGGATAAGGCGCGGTATGAATATCTACGGCATGAGGACGACGGCCTTGCATATCCAGGGCAACCCAATCTTCGCCAGTGGTGATATGCGCGCCGGTTTCCCGTAGCTTGGCCAGCACCGCTTCTAAGGACTCAGGATCGGCATTTTTTAACTTGACCGCACCGCCAGTCATTGCAGCGGCTACCAGATAAGTCCCGGTTTCTATCCGATCCGGCAGCACGGTATGTTCGCCACCGTGCAGACTGTCCACGCCATCAATAACAATCGTGTCGGTACCTGCACCCTGAATCTTCGCGCCCATGGTAATCAGGCAATTCGCCAGATCCACCACTTCCGGCTCACGCGCCGCATTTTCAATAATGGTTTGCCCCTGTGCCAGCGTTGCCGCCATCATTAAATTTTCCGTGCCGGTGACGGTGATGATGTCCAGATACAAGGTAGTACCTTGCAAACGCTTGGCTTTGGCGCGGATATAACCATTTTCCACATGAATGTCCGCACCCATCGCCTGCAAGCCTTGTATATGCAGATTCACCGGTCTGGAACCAATGGCGCAACCACCCGGCAACGAGACTTCCGCTTCGCCAAAATGTGCCAGCAAAGGCCCCAGCACCAGCACCGAAGCGCGCATGGTTTTAACCAGATCATAAGGTGCAGCATAGTTATTAATGCTGCGGCTATCCACTTCCACGTTAAGACGCTCATCCACCAGCACTTTCGCGCCCGTGTGACCCAGCAAACCAATCATGGTGGTAATATCACGCAAATGCGGTACATTTTTAATCTGTATCGGCGCATCTGCCAGCAGGGTTGCCGCCAGAATCGGCAATGCCGCATTTTTGGAACCGGAAACCCGAATTTCACCCTGTAAGGTCTGACCGCCACTAACCAGTAATTTATCCATGCGCCGCGCCTGGAAGCTGGGTTGTAATGGATAAGGCATGAATCTCTTCCGTTGCCATGCGTTGTCCCAGCGAAGCATACACCAACTGATGTTGCTTAACCCGGCTCAAACCCGCAAATGCCGGACTGATAACCGTTGCTTCAAAATGCCGCCCGTCACCGCTGACCGAGACTTGCGCATCCGCGATGTCTGCCTCAATCAAGGCTTTGATTTGTTCAGGTGTGATGTTCATCATAATTCCAGATACACATAAAACGGGTAATTTTACTTTTTATGGACTGAGAATGTAAGGTATTTATTGCACATGACATTTTACTTATGCCGGAAACTGCTGTTTTCTGGAATTTCCAGCTTCTCATAAGCCGGTTTGCCGCGTTTTTTCAAATCCGCCAGCACATTGCGCACTTCCTGTATGGTGACATGGGTGCCGTGCAAACGCACAGGTACGCCGGTGCCGGGGGTCATATAAAACATATCGCCATTACCCAGCAGATTTTCTGCGCCGGTTTTGCCCAGCATGTTACGGGACAGGTTGGCGTTATCGACCTGGAAACAGATACGGGTGGGAAAATTGGTTTTCATTAAACCCGTTACCACATTAACGCCGGGTTCGCGGGTGGCAAGAATCAAGTGAATACCAGAGGCGCGGGCTTTTTGTGCCAAGCGGGTAATTAATTCTTCAATTTCCCGACCATCTTCACCGGCAGTGATTTCAGCAATTTCATGCACGATCATCACAATGTAAGGAATCGGCGATAAGCTGATAGGGATGCCGCCCTGAGTTTCCTGCACTTCCGAGGCCTTAACCTTACGGTTATAACCATCAATATTGCGCACGCCCAAATCTGCCATAAGGCGATAACGCCGCTCCATTTCTGCCACCGTCCAGCGAAACGCCTGCTGCACCTTTTCTGGCGAGTGAATAATCGGCGTGAACAAATGCAGCAAATCCTTATAACGGGATAAAGCCTGATGCTTGGAATCCAGCATTAACAGGCGCACTTCATCAGATGTGGCCTTATATAGCAAACTGAGCACCGCGCTGTGTATGGCAGTATCAATATCATCACCGTTTTGCCCAGCCATCAGCAGGTGGGGCATACGCGCCAAATCCACAATAACAGCATTGCCGCTGGTTTCTTTCCCCAGTGCCAGGGTCAGGGGCGAGCGACTGTCCTGATACGCTTTCATGAGTAACAGACTGGATAAGGGAATTTGTTCAGGATTGGTCTTTGGTACTTCAAAAATAATGAGTTCCGGCGTGGCTTCAACCATGCGCAGATGTGATAAGTTTAATTCTTTAGTCAGACGCTGAATCAACGGATCAAGCTGGCTGAGTTTGGGGGAAGGCTGAATTTCCACGCGGCTGACCACCGGCCCTGGATAAATGCCTTTTAATACCGCTACCGAACGCAGTTTTTTCAAAATACTTTCAATTTTGGCCTTTAATATCGCCGGGTCAATGTAAACCTGCTCATCACTTGTTGCTGGTGCGTCATCAATCGCGGGATCACCGGGTAATAATAGATTGTTTAACGCCGGTAGTGTGGGTGCTTGATTTTTTTCAGAAAGCGTTTCTGCTTTAGATGACTGTTTATTGCTTGCTTTAGCAGACTTTGGGGTTAGGCTATCAGACTTTGAAACAGCAGAGGCCACTGGTTTTTCAGCGCTTGTTGTTCTCTGTTGTTGGTTTGCCGCAGGTTTAACCGGTGTTTTAGTCGCAGTTTTTTTCTGGACGGTTGCCGTCTCATCCTGTTCACTTTCATCAAGAGGCTCATCCTGCTCAAATGCCTGGTATTTTTCCTGGTGTTTTTCCTGCACCTTCTGCCATTGCTGTTGCGCCTGCACCAGCCCTTTTTCACTCCAAAACCATAACCAGTGAAAAAGTTGACTTAAATAGTTGGAAATCAACGGCAGCACAACTTCAGCCAGATATTGGCGCATAATCGGCAGATAATGCAAAGTATAAGCACCCAGCTTATCCATTAAGCGCACCCAGGACATACCCGTCAGCAGCGTGATACCGGTAAAAAATAATACCAATAACAGCAATGTTGCGCCCAGTGAGCTGATCATGTCTTTCAGGCCGTTGCCTATCCAGCCCCCCAATACACCACCTGCGTGACTAGGCAACAAGGCACTTTCTGCGGCAAAATGCACAATCGCCAAGCCGCAGCCTGCGGTCAGGGTCAGCAGAAAACCAAAACCGGGAACTATCAGATGTTTGGGTTCAGCTAATAAATCATGGTGACGGCCTTTATAAATCAACCAGCCCAGATAACCGACCATAAAAGCAAACAGATAGGCAAAATAACCAAACCAGTTAAAAAACAGGTCTGCAAACAGCGCACCTGCCAAACCGCCTTTATTATGGATTTCCACGGCAGCTTCGCTGTTATGGGAAAAACCGGGATCCAGGGGATAATAGGTGGCTAAAGACACAAACAAATAAAGCGCAGCAAAGCAGAAGAAAATAAAAACAATTTCCCGTAACCCGGTACCGATTAACTTGCTGTTGCTGGCGAGCTTTTTATTACGACGCGCCTGACTCACTGTTTTTCCTCATATAGGCTGATGTTACGCAAATATTTTTTTTGTGCTTTAAGGCACAAAAAAATAATATCAAATTCAGCGTATTTTAACCTGAAATCATAAATATGCATGGATTAATTAAGTAACTGTTAGGAGTGAGGATGAAATAAGTGCAGGAACTGGGCACAGGATTTTTATTCATTTTCAAGGCATGAAAACAGGCGCATAGCAAGCTATGTAACTGTTTTCACAACGCAGAAAATGGAGAAAAAGACCAGCCCAGTTTCTGAAGTTATAAAATTCTCACTCCTTATGGATTTACATTGATAATTAAAGGTTTATAGCTATTGCCTGACAATTTTTGTAAACCGTAAACCCTTTATCTATTCCCTGAATAAGTTTGGTGTCTCCGCAGCCGTGCTGATGCGCCTGCGATGGGCCAGGGCTAATTCTGCGGCTTCTTTAATATGCTCAGAGTTCACCGTCTTTTCCCCTTCAAATGCAGCGATCACACGCGCTGTTTTATAAATTGCAATATCTGAACGCATCCCGTCAATTTGCGCAATCCCACAAATATGAGCGATCTCTTCCAGAGACGCTTCACTCACTTCCACCTGATTGAGATAAGCGCGCGCGCGTTCAATTTTCCGGGCAAGTTCTTGTTCTACATTTTGCCATTGCTGGAAAAATGCACGAGGGTTTTTATTGTACGCCATGCAGCGTTTGATAATTTCATAGCGGTCTTTTAAATCCATGCGACTATCTGTAATCACGTACAAACCAAAGCGATCCAACAACTGAGGATGCAACTCTCTGCTATCGGGATTGGTCGTTGCCACCAAGATAATATCTGCCTGATGATCAAACGTCACGCCTTCACGCTCAACCCGGTTCACGGTACTGGTGACGGCCTCCAATATCACCGCCAGCAAATCATCACGAAAGTGATTAATATTATCAATATATAAAATACCCCGATTTGCGCGCGCCAATAAACCCGGTTCAAAATGCCGCTCGCCGGTTTGTAATACTTTTTCAACTTCCAGTATACCAGCCACCTGCTCTATGTTGCTGCTCAGGGGTAAGGTTAAAAACGGCGTGGGTACGCGCACAAACTCCTGGGTTCTGATACCTTTTCTGGGTGCCAGATTAAAAGCACTGCCCGGAATCATGCTAATTTCCGGCAATAAGGCTGGCAGTGCGCGCACCGTGGTGGTTTTTGCCGTGCCACGGGTGCCGGTGATCAAAACGCCACCAATTGCCGGGTCTATGGTATTAAAGATCAGCGCCCGTTTCATGCTCTGCTGACCAACAATGGCGGTAAAAGGATAAGGAGGTAAGTTCATATCAGCTTAATCTTTTGCTTTTTTAACCAGAATCTCAAATTTTCGCATCGTATAAGCCCGCCCGTTGCGCTCAATCTGACAGCCTGTTCCAGGTTTTAAGATTTTACCGGCAACCCAGGCTTTTTTGCGCTGAACCCGGCAAATGTATAAAAGATAAGCTTCATCTGCATCTTCCGCGCCACCAATGACTGCATTTTCAGGAATTGGCCCGGTTTGGTAAGCCTGCCAGATATAATCAGCCTGTTTGAGCAACACCTCATAATGTGGCGCGCGATTGGTACGACCCGACACGGTTATCAGACAAGCTCTGGATTGTTGGCTGAGCTTGCCAGGGTGCATAGCTTTATTATAATGCGCCCGACAAACATACCAGCGCTTACTGTCTACTGGCGTGAGCATATCAACCGGCATGGGGTTATCCGGCAACATGCCACGCTTCATCCGCTGCCACTGACCTTCCTCATCCGCAAACAGCAAATGCACCCAACCCGATAACAATACAATAATGCTTAATTTTATTAACCTGTTCATGCCTGAAAATAATAAACCAGTTTCATGTGAATCAAAAGTAAATTGTGTATTTTCTGCATAAAGTCACATATTCTCCGACTTATATTAAGGACTAAACAACCACCCGCTTGAAGCTGCGGGGCTAGAAAACCTGGTGGCTGAAAGCCGGGATACAAGGCGAACAAGCCCTGTTATTTATATTTTTCAGCCCTATTTGTCACTTGTCTGAATGCAATGGGTCTGATAAGTTACCTAATCATCAGCATCATTATCAAGGTGGCCTCACATGAGCAAGCAGACATCCGCATCATCTGCCGAATTAATTGCAAACGGCAGCCAGAACTTTATCCGGCAAGTCACTGTCTTCAGTCAACGCGCCCACGTCAGCCGCCGTGTTAATGCCTCGGCAACCATCGGGCTGAATCGTTTTGCGATTGAAGTCACCGCATTTGAAGTGGATGCGGATTCCGTGCAAGCGCGGGTATTTGGTGAAGGCGAAATCCTTGCCGTGCAATATCAACGCATTCCCGTACCGCAGATTGTGCAGGCGGACTTAAAAGCACTGGATGCGCAGGAACGTCAATTACGCCAGCAAAAAGACACGCTAAAAGCCAAGTTAAGCAGCGTACAACGCCAGCAAACTTTCCTCGATGCCGTTGCCAATTTTTCCAGCGTTGAAGTCCCCAAAGAAATCCAGACCAATATGCCAACGATTGGACATTTACAGGATTTATTACAATATCTGGATGACAATGCCCAGACGCTGCTGGAGCGCGAACAAAGCTTAAAAGCCGACATAGAAAACCTGGATAAAGAGCTGGGCGCAGTGCAGCAACACCTCAAACAATTACGGGTGAATCAAACCAAAAAAAATCAGCCGGAAAAAACCGTCATCGAAGTTCTGTTCCAATCTCGGCAGGCACAGCCGGTTGAAATTGAAGCCTCTTATGTGGCAGGGCGGGCAAGCTGGTTGCCTATTTATAAAGCCGATGTCAGTGCCAGTCATGACATCAGCCTTACCCTGTTTGCACAAATCAAGCAAAACACCGGCGAAAACTGGTCAAACAGTACGCTCAAAGTCTCCAACGCCATGCCCGTTACCACGGGCGCTTTGCCTGAAATCCAGTCCTGGATATTACATGAGTCTATGGCCTATTTATCAGAATCCCTGGATTTGGAAAAAACCGCATTATGCGCAAGCGCCATTGAGGCTGGCGCAGCACCCATGCAGGCTGCCGCAGCCATGCAACGCGCACCGGAAGCGCATTTTGCCCAGGCCAGCAGCACGGACAAAGGTACGCATTTTGAGTACGAACTGCCAAATCCCGTTGATTTAAGCAGCGGTGCGCGGGAATCCCTGTTACCCCTGCGGCGTTATTCTCCTCCCGGTAAATTTTTCCACTACACCATCCCCAGCGAGGAATCACTGGTCTATTGGGTATGCCGCTTATTACCCGATGCCGGTCTGCCCAGTGGACGCTTAAATATTCATTTTGACGGGGAATATATTGGCAAAACCCTGTTCACTGAAAAACGTCCCGGTGAAGATTTATTATTAAACCTCGGTGTTGAACGCCATATTAAAGTGCTGCGCGAGCAACTAGCCAACCAGAAAACCGAAACCTTTTTCAGCAAGGTGGAGCGCCACACCTTCACCCGCGAACTGGGTTTTAATCTGATAGTGGAAAACCTGAAAGCAGAAGCCGTCACCGTGCTGGTATTAGATGCGATTCCCGTCAGCGACACGGATCGTTATCAGGTCAAGGAAGTGACCCTCAACCCACAACCGGACGAGCGCGACTGGCAGGACAAAAAAGGCGTGATGGCCTGGCGCTTAAAACTGGAACCCAATCAGGAGCAACGCATACAACAGACTTATTTGGTGAAATATCCTAAGGATAATCCGCCTGAGGGTATTGATTAGGAGGCTGTCCGAGAACTCTGTTTTTCAAAAAATCGGGATTTTAACTCATTGATAAGTAATGAGTTAAATTTAGCAAAATCGCTGATTTTGCTATTCTCGGACAGCCTCCTAGCCTGAAAATCTAAAAACTTTAAAGATGCCCAAGTTTTGGCTCTCATCCTTATACATAAGTTACACGGATATGTTTTCCGCAAAACCAGCCCCATCGGGGCAAAACATACTAGGAGGCTGTCCGAGAACAGAGGCCGTAGCGAGGGAAAGCTGGTTTGAGGCAGATTTTTTCATTATTTGAGGCGAATATTGGGTATATTTAACGAAAATAAGGGAGAAATCTGACCAAATCCAGCTTTTCCGCAGTAGGTCTTGTGTTCTCGGACAGCCTCCTAGCCCAGGGCAACGCCCTGGGTTTGTAATGTGATGATACCAGAGCCCTGAAAGGGCGATACATAAATGATGCACCTTCTGATGTATCGCCCTTTCAGGGCTCTAATTCAACAAAACAACCTACCTGGGGCGCTGCCCCAGGCTGGTATGTATATCCCTTTCAGGGCTAAAAGGTCTCAAAGAGACTTGTGTATAAAAGACTTGGCCGGATGACGACACCCACCGCCTGCTGGCTGGGTGTTCACCCATAGATGGTTTTGCTGCTTGTTTGCAAGGAAAAGAATATTCCCATTTTGGTGAGATCGTGTTTCATAAGCAACCAGACAGAGTTTGGCATGGCTACCTCGACCCACGCCAAGCTATCCCTCGTGATCATATAGAAAAAGCCGCTGAAGAAGCTGGCGTGTCTACCAATAAAATAGACGAAACCGTACAATCTTTGTCAGCACATATGGGGTGGGACATAACAATCGGCAGTGAACAGGGAATAATTAACAATGAAGGCAGTGAGGATAGCGAACAGTGAGAACTTTGAGGGTTTTCATTGTTCATTGTGTATTGCTCATTGATATAAGTCAGAGTCACAGGAGTAAAGATTATGGAGCTTTCCGCAGTTCAATACATATCAGATAAACAAGGCCACACTACCGGTGTTGTGGTGCCGATTGAATTATGGCAGCGTATTCAAAAAATGATGGAAGAAAAGATACCAACACAAGAAGTAAATGCCTGGGATACGCTGCAAAATTTAACTGGCAGCCTCAGTGCCCCCTCTGATTGGGCGGAGGAGCACGACCATTATCTTTATGGCACCAATAAGCAAAAAACGAAGCAATCATGAAACCAGCCCGCTTATTTCTTGATACAGCTTTTGTGCAAGCACTGCTGAATAAAAACGATGACTATCACGAAGTTGCCAAAACCTTGTTCCCGACACTGCGCACAGCGGCGGAAGTGTGGACAAGCGAAGCGGTTTTAGTGGAAATCGGCAACGCTTTGAGCGCTACACAACGGGATACCGCTGTGCGTTTTATTGAGCAATGTTATACCACGCCCAACATGCATGTTGTCAGCGTGGATACCGCATTATTGCACAAGGCGCTGGCTTTATACCGCAAGCGTAACGATAAGGACTGGGGGCTGACCGACTGTATTTCTTTCGTAGTCATGCAGGAGCAGACATTATGCGAAGCTATGACGATAGACCGGCATTTTATTCAGGCTGGGTTTCGGGCATTGATGCGGGAACAAAAGGCATAAATTGTGAATGAGCAATAAAACAGATGGCGCTGCCAATATTTCCAGCATTACAATCACCTACGATGCTATTAACCCACCAGGGTTAAATAAATTGCCATTGAAGGTTAAAGAAGCCTTGCCAATCTTATACGAACGGGCGCAACGTGGCGATAAACTGGTTATTCAGGAATTGGAAGCCTTGTGGTCTCAATATCCGAAAGTGCCGAATTTCTCCAATTACTTGAGTGTTGCCTATGACCGAAGCGGTCAGCGTGACAAAACGGAAGCCTTGCTGGAGGAATCATATCGGCGCTATCCCAATTATTTGTTTGCCAGAACCAACTACGCACTGATTTGTTTGACTCGACACCAAGACCCAAAGAAAGCTTTTAAAATTTTAGGTGGTGTCCATGATCTGAAAGCATTATATCCGCGCCGCAATATGTTTCATATCACCGAAGTGCTGAGTTTCTACAGCACACTTGCTTTGTATTATCACGCTATTGGCAAAAAAGAGGCGAGCTGGCGATGGTATGAAATACTCAAAGAGCTTGACCCAGATCACCATCTGGTTAAACAGTTAAAACGAAAAATAAAACCTTCACTCATGCAACGTTTACTGAAGCCTCTGATTAAATGGGCACAGAATAAAGCTGCTGAAGATAAGTCGTGACACGCCAGCGTCGTAACCATTCAGACCCCGATTATTTTTTGCCGCAGAATATGCAGAAAATACAGAAAATACAGAAAATACAGAAAATAACCTAAAGTTAATCCATTCTGCGTATTTCAGCGAATTCTGCGGCGAAATCTACAATACGGGGCTGAAAAGCTTATCCTGCCTCATGTATTGGATAGCACACAATACTACACACGGCGCAGGCACGCCGCTACGGGTTCCCACGCATGGCGCGTGGGAACCAGAGAAGTTTGAAGACTGTTCTAAAACCTCTGCGTCTTTGCGCCTCTGCGGGAAGAAATTTGACGGTTTGATGACGGTTAGCAACTTTAGACAGGATAAAACCGTCCAGGTCTTAAAGACCTGGACGGTTTACGGTATTGAACTGTCCTGTATTAAGTTGGTGGCCTGAAAAGCATTAGTTTCTTATCTTTTGTATTACAATATATTACAAAAGGCAGCTAAAGAGGCACCATATGAAGACTGAAATGCTAAGCACCCGAATTGATCATGACACCAAAACCGCTTTTACCAGGATATGTGACGAAGTAGGACTCAGTCCGTCACAAGCAGTAAAGCTCTTTGCCCGCGCCGTTATCAATTATGGCGGTATACCTTTTGAGCTAAAAACCCGTCAACCCAATGAACAGACTGTTGCCGCAATGAATGAGTTAATCCAGGGGGAAGGTCAAAAAGCCGATTCCCGATATTGTGGAGGTGGGTCATGTTATTTCCAGGCTGCAAAGAGGTGAAGCGTTGGATGCAAAATATGTCGATCATCAACTAACAGGCAATTGGGCCGGATTTCGTGACTGTCATATAAAACCGGACTTGGTTTTAATTTATCGTATTGCCGGCGAAATATTGCAGCTTGCGCGGATTGGTTCACATGGTGAGTTGTTTTAGGCGAATGTAGAAGCACTCCATATATTCCTCTAACTCCCACGCATGGCGCGTGGGAACCAGAGAAGAGGCGTAATTACTCACGTATTTTCTGGCTTCTAACCACCAGTAAGCCAATGATAAACAACAACAGGAATATAGCTGCGGGTATCCCGTAGACTTTTTTCACATCCGTTTCCGGCGGTAACAACAACCAATACCAACTGGTCAGGGTATGTTTGGAACCTTGCTCGCCATTGCTGCCATCCCAGTTAGCAAAGGAGATAGGGATATAACGTCCTTCTTCAAAGTTAATATCACCGGATTTGCCGCCGGTGCGCGAGCGTTTCATGACGATTTGCCAGCGTCCATGCTGCCATTTGCCCGTGGCTTTTAAGTCTGCTGCCGATTCTCGCGGGGCGAGTTTGACATCCGGCCCGGTGGCATCAAACAACATGCTTCTGGCTTTGGCCTTGGGTTCTACGCTGCCTGCATTCCAATACCAGATAGTGGTGGGGTGCGCGCTGTCGCCGTGGCGGTAGAGCGGTTTAGTCACCATAGGCGAGGTTTCATACGCGCCTTCTTTGGGGAATTGCAGTGCAAAGGCATCGGCGCTGAGTTCAAAACGCTCATCTTGAATCTGCACGGAAACTTTTTCTCCGGGGCGGCTGTCGGTTCGGTCATTAAGCTCTAATAAGAACACGATGTCGTTTTTGTTATACAAGGTGCGCACGGTAATCGCTTCCGCTAAAGGCGTGAACAAACGCTCGTCTTTGATGATATTCGGCGCAAGGCGTAAACTCACGGCTTTGGCCTGCTGCCACAAGGCATCATCAGGGCTGTCAGGTAATTCACCGGCAATCGGCGTACCCCAGATAATATCAGTCTCACCGGGGGGTGGCGCGGCCTTATCACGCAGGGAATAGACAAAATTGGCAATGTGCCAGCGATCTTCCAGGCTGACGGGGTCTTTATTGCCTTCTTCCACAGCTCTATGCGCAGGCATGGGCGTACCAATGATGCCAATAGAGAGACGCTGGTAGATATTACTGATAATCTGAGCGCGTTGCTGCTCGTCTTGCAGTCCATCACTCACGGTATTGGTATTGCGCCACGTCCACGGGCTGGTTAAGTCTCTGGGCCAGATACGGTTTTCCCAGTCATCCGCCAGCCTTTTACCGGAAATGATATTACCCCGGCCTTCATCACCATGACATTCCGCGCAGGCTTTTTTGAACGCCTGCTGACCTTTTTGAATGGAATCTTCTGCATAAGGAACCTGACCTTCAGCGGGTTCACGTTCAGTAATGATAAGCGGGTTTTTACCGGTATACCGACCTTCATCATCAAATTCCTCATCTTCAGCCTCTTCCGGTGCCCAGGTGCCGGTAATATCAAAGCTTTTAATCACGGGTACCAGGCTGCTAACTTGTTGTGGACTCATCAGCGTGTGCCAACCGGGCATACCGGTGCCCTGCAAACCTTCGTTGATGGTTTTAATTAAATCCTCATCTCTGGGTGGTAAAGCGCCGGGAGAGGTTTTATATTTAAATAAACCCAAAGAGAAATCACGCGGTTTGGGATAAAGAAACTCGGCGGCAACCCCATCACCCACGCCTTCATCGCCATGACACACCGCGCAACGGAAATCATATAAATCCTTGCCCGTCATGGTGGCGCGTTTTTTGACCAGTTCATCTTTCATGCCGGTCACAACTTTGGATTGCGCAGCATCCCACATACGTGGCACCTGTCCGACATAATCATATAAATAGGTGATCACGTTCCAGACATCATCTTCGGACAGCATTTCATGCCACACCGGCATTGCAGAATTCCACGGCGTGCCTTCTTTGGGCAGACCCGGCCCGCCGGTGGTAATACGCCAGAATAAAAATGCTTCCTGCAATTGTGCAATAGTGCCGACATCCTGGAAATTAATCGGACGTGGATTAAAGGCATCGGCGAAATGTCCCACGCCATCCATCAAGTCGCCATGACAATAAAAGCAGTTCTGATAATAAACTTTTGTCCCGGCACTAATGGCTTCCTGATAGGTATTTTTTGCCATTTCCGGGTCGCTTGCCAGTTGCGCTACTACGGTGTTACGAATGGGGTTTTCCAGTGTGGTGAGGTTATAGGTTTTGTTAAACACCTTAAGCTTGGAAGGTGGCGCGGGGTGTACCTGGCGCAGTTCCACCGGGGCATCAAATGAAGGTTTTAAGACATTGTAACTGGTGTAGGCAATAATTGCCGGGATGGCAATTAAAAATCCCCAACGCACAATCAGCAGATTGGGTTGGCGCAAAACCGCCAGTATCGGGGACTTAAACTCAGTCCAGCGTGCTTCATCAAAGGAGAAAAACAATAAAACCCCGACGATGATGATGATCATGTATTGAATCAACAGGGTTTTTGGCAGCATTAAGGCGGGATAACTCAGACCCAGATACAAAATGGCAATCACCAGTACCGCTTGCCAGAAGGCAGGAATTCTAAAATTTTTCATTGATTTTCTCCTGTGGTGCTGGTGGTGCTGGTCGTTGCAACTGCATCCTGCGGAGTGGGTGCAGCCGCGTCTGCACTCAAATAATCAACAATTAAATCCAATTCCCTGATGGTCATTTTATCGCCAAAATCTTTTGGCATCATATCGACAAAACCCTCAGCAATCACCGCAGCCGGATCAATAATACTCTGGCGGATGGCTTCTTTATTTAAGCGGGATTTTGCATCGACTAAAGACGGGCCGACAGGTGATTCCGTAGCCATCATGCTATGACACGCCTGACAGCCATATTTTGCAGCAACGGCTTCCGGCGTGCTGGCAGATTCAACGGGCGCGGCAGTGCTGGTTTCGGTTTTGGCAACTTCAGCAGGGGCTTCTTTGGGTAGTTCAACCGTGACATCATTGCCGTCTTTGGCTTGCATAAACGCAATTACCGCATCCATTTCCAACTGGGACAGCAGAATTGGCGCTTTATCCACTACCGGCATGGGTGATACGCTATCGTTAGAACCTTTTTTACCAAAACCTTTGACCACGTAGATACTGGGATCAAGCATGGATTCGCGTAAATAGGCTTCGACATCGCTGGCTTTGCCTTTATAACGTTCATCTTTTAAGCGATTTTCACCATCTTGCACCATATTGCTGGCAAGAATATCGGGGGCGCGTCCCATGTTGTTATGACATAAGGTACAAGTGCCCTTGCCTTTGAATAGGGTTTCACCCAGCGCCACGAAAGAATCCATCGTTAATGCGCCTAAATCCACTTCTTTTTCAACCGGCGCTTCACCTTCTACCTGAGGCAGCAGGTTTGCAATCAGGGTAAAAACCAACGTTAAACCCAGGCAAAAGGCTAAAACCGTCAATAACACACCACCGGCTTGCTGTGGGTATGGTCTTGTCATGACTGCGCCTCCTCTGGATTGGCTTGTTTGGTATCTGCCAAGGAGGCGATCCAGAAAATAAACAACACCATAATCAGGAAAATAATGGTGGCGATGGTCATCATGTTGCCCGCATAACCGATAGCTGGCACATAGTTATCCGGTGAATTGTCTTTCATCACTGTATACACATGCCAATGGGTACGCACTGAGGAACGTACATAACCCATGAGCGCCATGAGCCAGGTGAAAGCAATCGGCAAGGCAAACAGGGCGTATTGCGAGCGATTAGTAACCTGCCCCCAGATGGAAGGCAGTTTTTTAGCATCCTTAAATAAGAAGGCATCTATGGTGACACCCGCAATAATAACAATCAGGGTGGATACCACCTGCATCACGCTGGAACCGACTTTGTACACGGTATTGGTGAAATAACCGTAATACACCCCGGCAAAAATTACATTGGCAATCGCCACCACATAAATGGCAACCATCAGCGCATTCAGCGCAGGCGCGTAACTGACTGTAGCAACCTTATCAGCGCGGCGATAAAGCTGGAACGACAGGAAGGTGAAAATCAGCATCAGGTTCACGGCAATATTTTTAGCCGGCATGATACCCAGCGGCCCCAGCAGATGATGGTGACTGCCGCCTAATTGTTTGATTTCATTTGCGCTGAGTATCAGGGTATGGGGTGTGACCCAGACTAAAAAGCAGGCCACCAGCACCATAGCGATATATTTAATCAACCAGGCATAGCGTTTGGAACCTTCGGTGCGTGACATGCCCGACCACAGGTAATAATTACCCGCTAATAAAATCGTGCCAATCAATACCGCCTGCACAATAAACAACCAGGCCAGAATACCACCCATTGCAGTAATGCCCATTTGCTGAGAGTAAGCATAAATTTCTGCCATCAGCCAGTAACCGGCAAAGGGCAGCGGCAAAAATGCTAAAATTGCAATGAAGTTAGCGGTATAACCCATCCAGTCATAATGCGCGCGCATTTCCTGGGTTCTGGCGGAAAGAAACTTAAACGCGGCATAAGCGCCGACAATCGCGCCGCCAAAGGCGATATTGGCAATAAAGCGGTGCAGATTCACCGGATTCCATAAGGGGCCTTTGATGATTTCCCAAATGTTTCCGGTGACCGCGCCGGTTGCGATGTCCACGCCGGAGGGAGCCATCATGAATGTGGCCCAGGCATTGGCGATTACCAGCAAGGTTGAACCCACGACGTTCAGCCCCAAACCAATGGTTAAATGCAGCCATTTGGCATTGCCATAGCGCAGCGCATACCAACTGTAATAATAAATATATAAAAACGCGCTTTCAAAAAAGAACAATAAAGCATAAACCAGCACCTGACTGTCAAATACCCGCATCATGTAACCCATGACCTGCGGATACAGCAGGAATAAAGAAAACGCCAGCAGACCACCGAGTAAGGCCGTGATGGAATAAGCGGTCATGGAGATTTTCATGAATTCGTGCGCCATATCATCATAGCGCGCGTCTTTGGTTTTCATGCCCACCCATTCAATGACCAGTACAAACAGGGGCACAGCCAATACAAAAGCGGCAAAAAATAAATGCAACTGCGCGACAATCCAGACCAGCCCCCGACTGCTGACGCCTACGCTGGGGTAATCTTCGCGCTTTAATTTAGGCGCGGCGGTGGAGAGGTCAAGCACCGCTTCCTGATGTCCGCTATCATGCGCAGCATCTGCGGCTGCTACAGTTTCGGCATGAGCTGTTGTAATCGGAGAAAAATCTGTTGCCAGTGATAATAGCGCCACCATTAAACAGGCAATGATGAACAATCCTGTTACCTTAAAAATGGGTACTTGGGAAATGGGTTTGAGTAGGATGTCTCGCTTCATGAGCTTGCCTTCATTGTGCAGGTGTTAAATCAATATTAAGCGGCAGTCCTTGCATTGACATAATGCCGTGATTAATGAGATAGAAGACCAGCAAAGTCACCGCAAATGCAGTAATCCAGGTCACCAGGGGGTTTTTAAAAAAATTCATGCTTCAGCCTCCATGCGGGGTGACGCCATGTGAATAAATCACCAGCCACCAGGCAAATATCAATGAAATAATCAGCGCAATTGTGAAAACTTTGGGGCCCCAATTTTCACCCAGCAAAGCCAGGAACCACTTTTTTAACATTACTTTCCTCCTTCATTGAAACATGAAACATGAGAGTGCAGGCAAGGAGTATACCAAGAAAAAGTAAGGTTTAAGCTGGAAAGAAAATGTCTGTTAATAAGGTCTTTTATGACTGATATTATTGGATTTTTATTTTTAGCATATCATTCAGGAAAATGGTTTTTTATCGCTGTGAGGGTGAAATTTTGCAGCTTGCATTCATGTAGACACAAAATAGTGAACAATTTGTTCAATCCGTATAAAAACAGTGGATTGATTTATATCAAGTTTGCTGAACTTATTCCTGGTTAAATACGTTAAGTAACTGAATTTTTAATTAAATTAACCTCTATTTTCCATTGGTATTATACTTGCCTTCTATCTTTTTCAGCTTTTGTAATTTCAGGATACTATTGTGGTAACAATCCAGGATCAAATCAGCACACGTTTACATCAACTTATCCAGGAAGGTGACGATGTCGATCGTTGTTATACCGTTCGCACTCTGGGTTTAATGCAGGATAAATCCGCCATTCCCTTATTAACAAACTGCTTGCATGATGAAGATGTGGATGTTTGTATTGATACGGTCATGGCCTTGGCAGATATGCAGGATGCTTCCAGTGCCGGTACTTTGATTGAATCGCTGTTAAAAGACCCTGATGGCGAAGTGAAAGTGGCTGCGGTTAAAGCGCTGGTTCAACTGAAAAGCGTTGAGGCCATTCCGCATTTACTGGAAGTGGCAGAGCATCGCCCGGAAAACATTAATTTTGAAAGCGGCGACTGGGATGACTGGTGGGATATTCAGTTAGAAGCAATTAAAGGGCTTGGAGAATTGCAGGTTACGGATGCGGTTCCGGTGTTAGAGCGCATTTTAACGGCAGATGAAGGCCAGGATATTGAAAGCGAGATTCTGACTGCCCTGGCGCAAATTGGTGGTGAGGCCAACGAGGTTTTAACGCGGCGTCTGCAACATGGTAGCGATAAACAACGCCGCAGGGTTGCGCGCGCATTGCGTAACAGTCGTGACAAAACCACATTTAAGCTCATGGAGCAGACGTTACAGGATAAAAATCATTATGTGCGCGCTGCTGGCATAGAAGCACTCAGAGAACGGCGAGCCGTACAATATTTACCCATTATATTTGTATTATTTCGTGATGAAGATCCGCAGGTCAGAAGTGTCGCCTTAAAAACCGCGCAGCAACTTATCCAGTTGATGAGTCAGGCCGGGATTAATAATATTCCTGATATGAGTGCTGAGTTATTGGGTCTGTTACATGATAAAGACTTTACGGTAAAAGCTAACGTACTTAAAGCCCTGTGTTATCAGCCGCTTAAACTTCAGGGCCGTGCTGAGCAGGATTTTATTGTTTTATTAAATGAATGTACGCAGTCCAGTTTATGTTTTGATGCCTTATGTCAATTTATCATAAAACAGCAGCTCAGCGCCGCTATAAAAAAACTGATGATTATCAGCCGGGAAACTCAGCAAAACGCTGAAGTGCGTGCCAGTGCATTAAAAACCCTGGGGCAGTTAAAACAGTGGCATTCAGCGATTGAACACACCATTTATCACTGCATGTACGATGATGAAAAACTGGTACGCTTAGCGGCAATTGAAGCTTTAACGACTTTAGACACCTGTTTTCCTGTAGGCAGTGATTTAAACGCTTTGCTCACAGAAGCGGCACAGGCAGAAGGCATTAAACCGGCAGGCAAGTTACCGATTGATATTATCACCGATGCGGTGGAAGGGCGCTTGACGCCGCCTGCGACTAAAAAAGTTATTCCGATTCAGAATGCAGAGACGCAAGCGGAAACAAGTGATGAAGTGACTGGAAAAGTGACTGGAAAAATAGCTGAGAAAACGGCGGAGAAAGCAGCCACAGATGACCAGGAAGCGCATACGGATTTTGTCGAAAATGCTTTGGAGCAAATCTCTGACAGCATCAAAAAAGGCGAGCAACCCCAACCCCTATCAACCCTGGATGCAATTGCCATCAGTCAGGTAGAACATCAATTGCAACAGGAAGAAGGCAATGAAACGCAACAAGCAGATGAACCGGCTGAAGACTTAGAAGACTTTTTAGAGTTAACGGAACAAAACCGGGAAACCGCAAAATGGCTGTTTACCCGCGACACACCGGATGTTGCAACGGATATACGTCGTCTGGCTGCGCGTTATATCCACCAGTCGAAAACCAAAACCAGCTTACAAACCCTACTGGCAACCTTAAATACAACGGAAGACACAATATTAAAACAGGAAATCATGAATTCCCTGACTGAATTAAGCGAATTAAAACCCCAGCTATCAGCACAGGAAGTAGATGAAATCCGGCAACAACTGCTTGATTTATTAAATGCAGAAAATCGGGACTTAAGAATTGTTGCCACCCGCGCTTTAGCCAAGTGGGGCAAAGCCAGTGATGTTGAAGTGCTGATGCAGGCCTTAAGCGACAAAGAAGTGGCGATGCAAATTCAGGTTGTGCATACATTGGCTGAGTTATCCGGGCTTGCAGTGGATGATGATGAGATTGATTATCCAACTATCATTGAACAACTATTACAGCAGCTTAAAGGCAATAAGGCCGGTACGCAGCGTGCGGTGGCAAACGTGATACCCGGCCTTTTGCGCAGTAAACCCAATAGCATAAGCGTGCCAACACTGGACACCATCATTGACCAGTTTATTGATGCCGGACTTTCTGGTAAAGACGGACAGGCGCAAGTGATGAGCCAATGCTTAAATCAAATTGATAAAGACCAGTCGAGCATACGTTTATTAAACAAACTGGAACAGTTGCAAACCAGTGTTGAGCGCCGCTATGTGGTGGAAATGTTAGGCATGTTACATCAGGTTTCTTGATGCTGGTGTTATGCAAAAGCTTATTTTTCACAGGTTTTGAAGCTTTAGAAACGTGAAAAAACCACTTTTGCTTCACGCTGGTTTTTCATAACCTGGCGTAAGTTTTTTTAAGAATAAGTAATGAATTTCAGTACTTGCTATCAAGAATTTAGCGTGAGGTGGAAGCGGTTTTTTGCACCCTAAGTGCAAAATGAAGCTTACACCGAACTCAGATTACTTAACATGGAGAAAGTTATGAAAAAGACCCCTTTAATTCTGGCATTAAGTTTAGGTTTAACTGTAGGCACCAGTGCTTATGCAGCGAAATATCAAGCTGTTGAAGTCAGTGGTGGCGGCAGCGTTAGCGGTAAAGTCACGTTCACGGGTGATGATCCCGGCCCTAAAATCTTTGCCATTACCAAAGACCAGGAAGTCTGCGGGAAAGGCAACCGCGAAATTGATTATGTCAAAGTCAGCAACGGTGGCTTAAGCAATGTTGTGGTTTATCTGGACAAGGTGAAAAAAGGCAAAGCCTTTGACGCGGCTCAGGAAACCGGCAAGGTTGATCAAAAAGGCTGCGCTTTCGAGCCATTTATCCAGGTCATGCATAATGACAAAGGTTTTACTGCGGTCAATTCTGATCCGGTTTCCCATAATATCCATACTTATGAAATGATGGGTCGGGCGAAAAAAACCCTGTTTAACGTCAGCCAACCTGATAAAGACAGCAGCATCACCAAAAAGGTCAAGCTCAAACGCGGCGTGGCAATGAAAATCGAATGTGATCAGCATGACTTTATGCATGGTTTTGCGTTTGTGGCTAAAAGCCCCTACTATGCTCTGGTTGCAGAAGATGGTTCTTATACCATTGATAACGTACCCGCAGGCAAGTATAAAATCAAAGCCTGGCATGGTACTTTGAAAGACCAGAAAGGCAGTGTTGAAGTCGCCGCAGGTGCTAACAGTGAAGTTAATTTTGAGTTTAAGGGCAAATAAGCCATGACTGAAGTCAAACAAAAACGCATTAATGGTTTCGACTATTTTGTGTTAGCCGGACTGCTGATGAATGTTTTGATTGTTGTCTGGTTATTTGGTTTTTGGCTGCTCCATTAAAAAATCATACCCCCCTTGCTGGGGGGTATGATTTTTTAATATTTAATATAATAAAAAACTATGTACATTAAATCATTACATGTAAACAACTATAAAATTCTTTCTGATCTTAAAATTGAGTTTAGTGCGCCTGAAGATCGGAAAAATGTGGTGAATGTGATTGCTGGGGTGAATGGTTGTGGGAAAACCAGTTTATTAAAAGGAATTTTTGAGTTAGATAAAAAAATATTGCTGGAATTTAATGATTTTTATAAAAAAAATGAAATTGATTTTCAAGAGGCTGTAAAAATATGTTTGGAATATGGTTGGAGGCTTATAAGTTCTTTAGAAAGTAAAATACAAAATGAAACAAATATTTTTGATGCTCCTCGTATTATTTTTATGCCATCACAACTCAATTTTGATTATCAAACTACGCACAAAATAGATACTACTTATAAATTTACGACCTTAATCAACGGTAATATTCTTGGTGATGCAGAGTTTTATATTAAAGAATACATATTGGCAAAAGAACGCGAAAGCCATATTGCTGATCCTGAACAACGTAAACAAGCAGCAATAGATTCATTTAATAAACATTTTAAAAATACCCGTTTACTGACTCAACTGCATGACTTGGATAAAAACCAATATAACCGTCCTGTTTTTCAAAATATCAAAGGTGACTTACTAACCATTGAGCAACTCAGTGATGGGGAAAAACAATTATATGGTCGGGTTGTGGCCTTGATGATGTTAAGACCACAAAACTCAATAATTTTGATTGATGAGCCGGAATTGGCCTTACATCCTGCATGGCAACAGGAAATTATGACGATTTACAGTAATATTGGTAAAAACAATCAATTTATTGTTGCAACGCATTCACCCCAGATTATTGCCAATACAGCGCATAAGAACCTGATTTTATTAACTAAAAAAGATAATAAAATCATTGCTATACCCCGTAGTCAACCACCTGTTGCGGTAGATATTAATGCGATTTTAGCAGAAGTGATGGGCGCGGCAATTCGACCACAGGCAGTTGAACAACTCTATAAACAATACCGTGAATTAGTGGATAAGCAACAGGAAGACACTGAGCAGGGACAAAAATTAAAACAGGCTATTTTAGATTATGAAAGTCCAAATTCAGCATTTATGCAGGAAATGGATTTAATAAAAAGTTTGCGATCACTGTCATGAGGTATATTCACAAACAAGCCGCGCCTGATTTTTTTGTCACAGAAATTGAACAGCCTGAATTTGATGATTCAACATTTTCTTTGCATTGCAAAACCCGGTTGCGCGAATACATCAGCACAGAACAACAGCAACTTTGTGCCTACTGTGAAGCAAAATTAGAAAAAAATCATTCTCATCTTGAGCATATGGAACCGCAAAAGCAAAACCCAAAACGCCGTTTTGACTATCAAAATTTAGTAGCATCTTGTGATGGCGGCAATGCCAGTTGTTCAGAGCAGGAACGCGATGCGTATGAAGGTTTTGATATAAATAGTTGTGGACACCGTAAGGACAATGCTTTTGATGAATCCTTATTTCTTAATCCGGTGGTTGTTAAAAATATCCAGGCACATTTTAATTATGATCGTAATACGGCTGAAATTTCAGCTTCTGAGCTTGCGCCTGCCAAGGCGAGTTATATGATTGACCTGCTGCATTTAAACAGTGTCTATTTATGCGTGTCACGCGATCAAGCTCGTATTGCTTTTGTTAAAGTGCTTATCAATAAAACACCACAAATTCAGCAGCAAATGTTAAAACAGTCCAGACCTTTTATCAGCTTTTTGCAAGCCTGTTTCCAGCAGAAAGAACCACAAAGTAAATAAAAAACGTTTATGACTCAAACACAAGCCAACATCAGCACTGATGCCGCAATAGAACCATTACCTGAATACAACAGTATTTTACTTGCGGCGGATTCTTCTGATCATGCCAATCAAGGCATTCAGGATACCCTGGAAATCGCCAAACTGTGGCAGGGAGAAATTACTGGCACCCATGTTTACGCCGCAAAAATGCACGATATGCGTTTTCGGCAGATGGAAGGCGGTTTGCCGGAACAGTTCCGCCAGGAAGAAGAACTGGAACGGCAGCGTGATGTGCATGATGATTTAATCAGCCGGGGCTTGTCGATTATTACCGACTCCTATCTGGATCAGGTAGACCAGCTTAGCCAGGAACAAGCCTTAAAGTTCAAGCGGCGTTCTTTAGAAGGTAAAAACTATCGGGAACTCGCCAAAGAAGCCAACCAGGGTACTTATGACTTGCTGGTCATGGGCGCTTTGGGCTTGGGCGCGATTAAAGGCAGTCTCATTGGCACGGTGTGCGAGCGCGTGGCAAGGCGCTCAGACATTGACACCTTAATAATCAAAACCCCGCAACAATCCATCCAACAAGGGCCAATCGTGGTTGCTGTTGATGGCTCGGAAAAATCCTATGGTGGCCTGCTGCGTGGTATCGCTTTTGCCAAACAATGGGCGGTGCCTTTGCATGTAATTTCAGCATTTGACCCGTATTATCATTATGTGGCCTTTAACCGCATCGCGGATGTGTTATCTGAAGAAGCTGGCAAGGTGTTTCGTTTTCAGGAACAGGAACAACTGCACGAAGAAATCATTGATTCGGGTCTGGCAAAAATTTATGACGGGCATTTAAGCGTTGCCAAAACCATTGCCGATGATTATGACATAGAAATTACAACGCAGCTTTTAGACGGCAAACCCTGGGATGCCATATTAAAATATGTCAATAAAATCAATCCCAGCTTATTGATTCTGGGCAAAACCGGGATTCACGCTGATGATGCACTGGATATTGGTGGCAATACGGAAAACCTGTTACGCCTTGCGCCCTGCTCAATCCTGTTAAGCCAGAAAAAATACATACCACAAATTGAACGCTTAGCCGATGTTACGACTTCATGGACGCTTGAAGCCGAACAGCGCATGAAAAATGTGCCCAGTTTTGTGCAGAATATGGCAAGAGCTGCGATTTTACGTTATGCCCAGGAACGCGGACATACGGTGATTACAGAAAGCATTGTGGAAGAAGCCACCCGGCAACTGATGCCCAAAAATGCCGAGCAGGTCATGCAGGAAATTGTTACAGCCCATGATGCCGGGGAACTGAAAAAAACCGTCACCCAGCAACCTATGCAATGGACGGCAGCGGCTAAGGAATTATTAAATACAATTAAAGACGAAAGCTTGCGCAGCAATCTGGCCTTACGCGCGGAGAAAAAAGCCCGTGCTGAAAATACCTATTGCGTAGACACAGCGCACTTAGCTGCTTTCCTGGAAACCGAACCCGCGCCGCTGCATTGGCAAGCCGCCGCCCTGGCGCGTCTGGCACGGGTGCCGGAAGGTTTCATGCGGGATATGAGCAAACAACGCATAGAAGATTATGCCAAAACTCAGCAGGCAGAAGAAATCACCCTGGAGCTTGCCGAAGCAGGTTTGGCGCAATCACGTCAAGTCATGGCAGACATGGAACAGCCACAACAGCCGAAAAAAGCCAGTGTCTGCCCCTTTGCTAAAATGGCACGAGCCAAGGCTGATAAAGCCGTTTCACAGCCCTGGACGGAAGAAGCCAAGCAACGGCTGTTGAGCGTACCTGCCGGTTATTGTCGTGACATGACCCTGAAGGCAGCGGAAAGTATCGCCCAGAAAAATAATATTAATACGATTGATGCGGATTTTATCCAGAGTGTCATGGCAACTTTTACGGAAGGCTCGGAAAAAGCCCAGGAAACCTTAAGCTGGGATGAAGCCGCCAGACAGCGTATCGCCAAAGCCCCGGATATGGTACGCGGCATGTTGATTCAGGAAATTGAAACCTGGGTTAAAGAGCAGGGTTTAGCACATGTTGATAGCAGTGCGGTTGATGAGATTAAACGCCGCTGGCAGGATAAGGGCGTGTTTCATATGGGGGCGGATGATCCGAGGAATGCTTGAATGAATTCAGGTAGGGTGGACAAAATGCCGCCGTGATGTCTGATTCTGGCAAGGTATTTATCAGCATTTTGCCCACCGTTTTCCACTACACACGGCACAGGCGCGCCGCTACGGGTTACCACACATGGCGCGTGAAAACCAGATGAAAATTGTGGTTTTCAACTTAGATCTCTCCATTCGCTAACTCCAAAATGACTATCTCGAATTTTGGAGTTGACCATAAAGACCATCCCATCCTATTCAAGATAGTTTTCTGCACTGCTGATAATATTGGCAAATAGTGTAACAGATCTTTCCCTGAAGCATCTTGGATGAGCGTCAGAGTAATTGTTGTCTAATATATTAGATCGCTCCTAATGACTCTCGAATATTATCTAATGCCGCAACCGGATCAGAGGCTGCGGTAATCGGTCTGCCGATTACCAGATAATTTGCACCTGCCAGCAGTGCTTGCTCCGGCGTTAAAGTGCGGGTTTGATCGTCACTGGCGCTTCCTGCCGGACGAATACCTGGTGTGACCAACTGAAAACTTTCTGGCAATTGGGCGCGTATGGGCTGAATTTCCCGTGGCGAGCAAACCACTCCATCCAAGCCGCTGTCATGCGCTAAATTTGCCAGCCGCAAAACATTATCTTTGGCATTACCCGACAAGCCCACTGCTGTCAGCTCATCATCATGCAGACTGGTTAAAATTGTAACCGCAATCAATTTAGGGCGCTGCGGATAGCCTTCCAAGGCTTCCCGCGCCGCGCTGAGCATCGCTTTACCGCCCAGGGCGTGAACATTGAGCATCCATACATTGAGGTCGGCAGCTGCTTGGCAGGCTTTAGCCACGGTATTGGGAATGTCGTGATATTTCAGATCCAGAAATACATCCAGTCCCATATCAGTCAATTTCCGTACTAAATCAGGCCCGGCGCGGGTAAATAACTCTTTACCGACTTTGACTTTACAGTTTTGGTCTTTGAGTTGCTGCGCTAAATTTAATGCAGTTTCAGCCTGGGCAAAGTCCAGCGCAACAATAATTTTTTCAGCATTTTTCATATACACTCCTTTGGTAAAGTCCTTTAAGCCTGCGTTTCCAGGCTATTGCAATGGGTAGCCATTGATAAGCACCATGTATTTTCAGATAAAATGTCAATGGCCCATCTTCAGGATACACGCTGCTACGTCCCAGTAAATAAGTATCACTGTCAGTCACAGGATCGGCGGCAAAAATACGTTGATAGCCCGTTTTTCTGGCGACTTGAATCACATTATTATCATAGCGCCCATAAGGAAAAGCCAGTAAATCCACGGGTTTATTCAGCAAGGTATTTAAGCAGGTTTTAGATTGTTGCAGCTCGGCCTCTAAATCTGCCGACTTAAGCTGGGTAAGATCAATATGATGATTGGCGTGAGAACCGATTTTAACCCATTGCTCAGATAAATTTTGCAATTGCTCAGCCGTCATCAGTATTTCCGTTTTATTCGGGTGATGTCCCGCCTGTAACCAAGGCGGGTACTGACCTAAGGCTGCTGTGGGAATAAACAGGGTTGCAGGTATCGCTTTAGCCTGCATCTGTGGCAAAGCGTGTTCCAGCAAATTAGCAAAACCATCATCAAAGCTGACTGCAAGCTGCCGGGTTTGACCGCTTGCCGGGGCATCGGCAAAAACTGCTTGGGTATGGCGCAGAATTTGTTGCAATTGTCGCTGAAATGCACCTGCCTGTTTGGCAGTGACTTCGTGATAACACAGCACCACCAGGGGATATGGACGATTTAACAGCCAGCGGCGCAAGCTGTCAAATACAAAATAAAACAGGGCTAAGATGAGTTTGATAAAATTATTCATATTATTGCAGACGCTCACGCGCCTGACCATTATCCAACACCTGACGAATCTGGGTTGCGGCATCTTGCAGATTATTTTGTTTTTTCAAATGCCATAAGCATAAGGCTCCAGTATAAATCAGTCCATCACGCGTGGGGCCAGCAGTGCCTTCCAACGCGGCAATACCTGTCTTTGCCGCAGCTTTAGCAATGCTTTCCCGATCCTGTGCCAGTGCCACTTCATCTTTTGTCGCCTCTAATGCCTCAGGAATATTATCTGGAATTTGCGCGGCGCGCACAGCCTGTTGGATATCCAGCATTCCAGGTTGCATATCAAATTCCTGTAAATCTTCATCAGCATGATAATAAAAACATTTACCCGCTTGACGCAAAGAAGGAATCACGCCACCTTCCACGCCGCGAATCAACAAGGCGGAATCAAACCCTGAATGCCGTGCTAAATAAGCATAGACCGCAGAATAGGGTTTATGTACATAACCAGTGACAAGGTGCGTTTTCTGCTTGCCCCGCAGCGGACCGACCAATACTTCAACGGCAGTAATCACCGAACGCTTAATCATTTTACGACGAAAATCAGTTAAGTCATGTAAACCCGGACAAAACGCTTTTTGATCAACATAGGCCCAACCTTCATCCGTCAGCCGCTCAGCCGCCTGTTGTGGCGATAAATCAACGGATACACCCGCCGCACGTAGCACCTGGCGATGGGTTACGCCAAACTTGGGGCTGACCGTCTCCATGCCATGACTGACGGCAGGTATGCCGCAAGCCGCTAATACCGCAGGTAAAAATGGCGAAGCGGGCAGGCTGCGATTATAGCCGTTGTAGGGATCAGCAATATCCACCACCTCATCCACTGCCGTGATAACAATTTGACTACTGTCTTTAATGCCACTCAGCACGCCCTTATTTTCTGCTTCCGTTTCCCGTTTCATGCGCAATGCAATGAAAAAAATTGCAGTTTGCACCGGGTCAATCCAGCCCTGAGTAATGGCATACATCGCCTGTCTGGCTTCTTCCTGGGAAATATCCTTACTCAGATCCGGGCCGGTGGCAATACGTTGGATAATGGAATGCATCAGTTGTCGGGCTTGCGCCTGTATTTGTACTTGTTCAGTCATTGTCTTAAATATCCTTAGGAGTGAGAATTTTATAACTTCAGCAACCTGGCTGGTCTTTTCCTCCATTTTCTGCGTTGTGAAAACAGTTACATAGCTTGCTATGCGCCTGTTTTCACGCCTTGAAAATGAATAAAAATCCTGCGCCCAGTTTCTGCATTTATTTCATCCTCACTCCTTATTAAACCTAGAATAGCAGTGATCATATGGATTCCATTAAGAAATGGGAATTCAACAAGCATAAAAAAAGGTCTGAATATGTGAGTCATTGAGTATGAAAAATGAATTTCCAAAAATTAGCAATTTTGCTATTCTTCAGAATGAGATTTATCACAAGCGGTGATAAATTCGCGTATTATGTAATTCCAGGTGATACACGGCATTGTCTCATATCAAAGCACTTCCCGAAAATCCTAAGAGGCTGTCCGAGAACAGAGGCTGTAGCGAGGGAAAGCTGGTTTGAGGCAGATTTTTTCATTATTTGAGGCGAATATTGGGTATATTTAACGAAAATAAGGGAGAAATCTGACCAAATCCAGCTTTTCCGCAGTAGGTCTTGTGTTCTCAGACGGCCTCCTAGCACACACCATCAATAACCTGGCGTGAGATGCCAGCAGTTTTCAATATATTTAGTACTGCTCAAGCTTACACTAAACTAAGGAATAACATGGAAATTCTCGTTTTATATTACAGCCGTTATGGAAATGTTGCCAATATGGCGCAACATATTGCCCGGGGTATCGAATCCGTGCCCCATTGCTGTGCCAAACTACGTACAGTGCCGCCGGTGTCAGAAACTTGTGAGGCGGTTGCACAAACAATTCCTGAGGAAGGTGCGCCTTATGCACAGCTTGAGGATCTGGAAAACTGTGCAGGCCTATTACTGGGCAGTCCGACACGTTTTGGCAATATGGCTACGCCGCTGAAATATTTTCTGGATAAAACCAGTGGCTTATGGCTTAGTGGCGCATTAATTGATAAACCTGGCGGGGTGTTTACTTCCACCAGCAGTTTGCATGGTGGGCAGGAAAGCACGTTACTGAGTATGATGATCCCCCTGCTGCATCATGGCATGATGGTGATGGGCTTACCTTACAGCGAAGCCGATTTAAGCCACACTCAAAGTGGTGGCACGCCTTATGGTGCCAGCCATGTGGCCGGTACTGATAGTCGCCAAAGCCTGACGGAAGAAGAGCAGCGCTTATGTCAGGCACAGGGGCGACGCATGGCAGAAACCTGCAAGCGGCTGGTATAAGGAGCGAGAATTTTATAATTTCAGCAACCTGGCTGGTCTTTTTCTCCATTTTCTGCGTTCCGCCGGTTTGGACTTAGGCAGTTACATAGCTTGCTATGCGCCTGTTTTCACGCTTTGAAAATGAATAAAAATCCTGCGCCCAGTTTCTGTATTTATTTTATCCTCACTCCTAAGAGTCTAAAATCATTTTTTATGCCGCATCAAGCATTAAAATTTCAAGGCCGCATTTTAATCATTGCGCAAGCTGCCGTGGATCTGGCAGAGTTGGCGTATTTATTAAAACAGCAGGGCTATAATACTAATGTTGCCACCACGCTGCAAGCAAGCACGGCGCAACTGGAAGGGCATTTACCCGATTTAATTTTATTGTCCATGCAGGCCCCTGGCGGCGATGCCAAGCTCTGGTGTGACAAGCTGAAAGCCAGTGCCGCAATATCAGATATCCCGATTATCTTATTGCTCAGTGCTGAGGAATTAAAAAATCGCCAGCTATTGTTTGCCAAGGGTTGTGTTGATTATTTATTGCGCCCATTTCAATCTGAAGAGATACTGGCGCGGGTGGGGAATCATATGATGTTATATCATTTGAAAAAAAATCTGCCCAATATTACACAGCATGATGACCTGTCGCGCTATGTGTGGATGGATGCGCAGCGCCTGGAAGAAAAGTTTGCCCAGTTATTACATAATTCAATGGAACTGGAAGAGCGGGTAAAGGCCCGCACTCAGGAATTAGCACAACTTAACCGTGTCTATGAGCGCTTTGTACCGCGAGAGTTTTTGGATTTTCTGAAAAAGCGCAGTATTATCGAAGTGCATCCCGGCGATCAAATTCATCAGGAGATGACCGTGATGTTTATGGATATTCGTGATTTTACTTTTATTTCAGAACAACTAACCCCCCAACAGACGTTTAATTTTCTGAATGAGTGGTTAAGTCAGACCAGTCCGGTAATCCGCAAATATCGGGGATTTATTGATAAATATATTGGTGATGCGGTGATGGCTTTGTTTCCTCATGGCCCGGAACATGCGCTGCAAGCCGCGATTCATATTCGTAAAAATTTATCCCGGTTTAATATAAAGCAACGCGCGCAGGGTAAAAAACCAATTGATATTGGCATTGGCATTCATACCGGGCGTTTAATGCTGGGTATTATCGGTGATCGTCAGCGTATGCAAAGCACGGTGATCGCTGATGCGGTAAATCTGGCTGCCAGACTGGAAGGTTTAACCAAAATTTATGGTGCCAATATCGCCATCAGTAAATATACCTTGCTGCGTATTCTGAACCCTAAAAATTATAATTTTCGCTCAGTGGGTAAAATTCGCCTGAAAGGTAAAAAAAATGCCGTATCAGTTTATGAAGTGCTTGATGGTTGCAAGGAAAAAGAACTGCGTCTTAAAATGAAAACGCGCAGTAACTTTGAAAAAGGCTTGAATTATTACCAGAAAAAAAAATTTGCTGAGGCCAGTATGCAATTTCATCAGGCACTAGAGGCCTACCCCGATGATAAGGCGGCAAGGCTTTATCTCACCCGTTCCGCACAATATCTGGTTAATGGCGTGCCCGATGACTGGGAAGGCATCGAGGTGATGGAAACCAAATAAAAGGAAAATAATATGACCCAGGATAATCCGTTATTATCACCGCCAGAACGCGTCATGTGCTTTAAGCAGCTTTCTTTGTTTTTGGAACGCTATCCCTGGCTGGGTGATCTAGGTGCCTTGCTTGCGGGTGGTCTTCTGGTGCTGGCTTTTGCCCCATTTGGTCTGTTTCCAGTTGCCATACTTTCTTTATTGATGTTATTTCTGTTATGGAAAGCCTGTAGCCCTGCGCGTGCATTCTGGCGTGGCTGGTTATTTGGACTGGGGCAGTTTGGCTTTGGCGTGAACTGGCTGCATATCAGTCTGGCGCAATTTGGTGGCATCGACCTGGCGGCGGCCATTGCGCTTAATGCCGCTTTTGTGATGTTGATGGCCTTGTATCCCGCCTTGCTGGGTTTGTTTATTCTTAAAGTCTACCCGGTGTGTAATAAGGTTCGCCTGTTGGTGGCTTTGCCTGCTGCCTGGACCGTGATGGAATGGGTGCGCGGCAGTTTATTTGGTGGCTTTCCCTGGTTGTTGGTGGGTACCAGTCAAGTTGATTCCCCACTTGCCGGTTGGGCACCGATGATGGGGGTTTATGCTTTAAGTTGGGCAGTCGCTTTCAGCGCATGTTTGATTTTATATAGCGTAATGGTGCGCCATCGTGCCTGGAAGCCATTGCTGGGTTTTATATTGCTCTGGGGTTTTGGGGCTTTATTAACCCTGGTTAACTGGGGCAACCCGGAAGGTAAACCGCTGAATGTTGCCTTGGTTCAGGGCAATACCCCGCAAGAAATCAAATTTATGCATCAATATGCAGAGCCTATCATTAAAAACTATCTGGAATTAAGCCGGCAACATCGTGATGCTGATTTAATCATCTGGCCGGAAACCGCAATTCCACTCTTTTTCCATCAGGCCATGCCTTTTATCCAGGAAATCATTCAGGAACATAAAGATCATAAGACTGATTTTCTGATTGGTATGCCCATGCAAGACCCCGATGATAATCAGATTTATAATGCGGTCGCGATGATCAACGCAGAAAAACCTGGCTTTTATTACAAACGTCATTTAGTACCATTTGGCGAATATATGCCGCTGCGCAGCCTGATTGAAGAATCTTTGGATTTTATTCAAATTCCATTTTCTGATTTTTCAGAAGGCCCGAAAAAGCAGAGCTTGCTCAGTACGCAGCGGCATTATATAGGGATTTCAATTTGTTATGAAGATGCGTTTCCCGCAGAAATCCGTCGCGCGCTGCCCGGTGCTAATTTTTTGGTTAATGTCAGTAATGATGCCTGGTTTGGTGATTCGCTGGCTCCGCATCAGCATTTACAAATTGCCCGGATGCGTGCTTTAGAAGCAGGACGTCCACTGTTGCGCGCAACTAACACCGGCATCACGGCAATTATTGACGCACACGGCAAGGTTGTTACGCAAATGCCGCAGTTTCAGCAGGGGGTGATACGCGCACGTATTCAACCTCGAAGCGGTGCCACCCCCTATGCTCTGGAAGGTAATATCCCTTTGTTATTTATTATGATCGTTTTTCTGGGTATCGGGATTATTCTGCATTATTTTTGGCATCCGGTTCATTCCACACCCTGCTAAACTCTGTTTTATGGCAAGCTGGACAGGGTGGAATCCGCCCTGGCTTGTGGAAAGTCATTTCTTTGCCACAGGCATTACAGGCGATAGTACCGGGGCTGGCAATTTCTCCGGTATGAATATGCGTGTCAGCCTGCGCCTGCTCAGCAATTTTATCCAGTTCAATGCGCGTATAATCCACCATGCCGCTGAATGAGTCTAATATCCGCCCTTCAATTAAACTTAAATCAAAGCGCATCCAGTCTTTAAGTTCCTTACCCGTTTCCACCAGAAATTTTGCCGCATCCTGCACGTCGCGATGCAAATAATTACCTAACTTACGCGCCTCCATATCATTGATTTCTTCTAACTCAATGGCTTTATTAACGGCGGTATCGATATACTGACGCAGATTTCCTACCCCTTCGCGGGTTTGATTGAGAGATTCTTTAACCCGCTGCATCAGCGTGTTATATGATTGCTCTAATTGAGCTTCCAGCTTTTCTGATTGATCCTGTTCTTGTTTTGACATGAGAAAATACTCCTTTATAGTTTTTTATTGTTCAAGTCCGGCAAACGTACGCTAAACACGCTGCCTTTACCCACTGTACTGGTGATAGAAATTTCTCCCTGCATCATTTCCACCAGACGTTTACTAATGGTTAAACCCAGACCAGTACCACCAAATTGGCGTGTCGTATGCGCGCCAGCCTGGGTAAAAGCATGAAATACCTTATCAAGTTGCTCCTGAGTCATACCGATACCCGTGTCTTCAACTTCAATAAAAAAATTTCCATCACATTTATTAGCGCGTAAATACACGTCACCATTTTCAGTAAATTTCGCAGCGTTACTGAGCAGGTTGACAATAATCTGACGCAGGCGCGTCAAGTCTGCATAAACGGGACTTATATCACCTGGACATTGGATGTGAAACTGGTTGTTATTGCGCTGTATTAAAGGCTCAGTGACGGTTTTGACTTCTTCCAGCAGATTAGGCAGGGTAAAGGTTTCCCAGAATAACTCAATTTTTCCAGCTTCGATTTTGGAAAAATCCAGGACATCATTGATCAAACTTAATAAATGTCGTCCCGCAATGCCGATACGATCCAGATCCTTTATCCAGGCTTCATTTTGCTCATCTTCAGCTTCTTCTTTCAGTATTTCGCTGTAACCAATAATGGCGTTCATAGGTGTGCGTAATTCGTGACTCATATTCGCCAAAAACTGGCTTTTAGCGTGATTGGCTTCTTCTGCAACTTGACGCGCTTTTTCAAGTTCCTGCACCATGCTTTCCAGGCTGTGACTTTTTTCTGATAAATCCTGATTTTGCCGGGTTAATTTTTTTTGCAAATGACTGATACGCAGATGGGTTTGAATTCTTGCCAGCAGTTCTTCTTGTTGAAAGGGCTTAACGATAAAGTCTTCCGCGCCAAGTTCTAAGCCTTTCACCTTATCCACAGTTTCTGACAAGGCACTCATAAACAAAATGGGGATATTCTGCGTCTCTGTCTGTTGCTTAAGGATGCGACAGACTTCAAAGCCATCCATGCCCGGCATCATGATATCCAGTAAGATGATATCAGGTTTGACATAATTGAGCTTTTGCAACGCTTTTTCACCGTCTTTAGCGATTAATACCCGAAAACCATAAGCATTTAAAAAGTCAAATAAAACCTGAAGATTATTGGGGTTATCATCCACCACCAATATAACATCTTGTGTTATCCCTTCAATCTTTGTCTGTGTGTTCATGGTTCCACTTAAAAACGATAACTGAGTTCAATAAAATAATTGCGCCCCGGCATAGGTAAGTCATCAGGCAGTCGCGCTTCACCAAACTCAGAAATTGTTGATGGCTCAATAACTGGCTCATCAAAAATATTACGAATACCAAATGCCAGATTCCAGTGGTTATAACGAATATCTTTATAACGTAAGGTTAAATCAATCTGTGTATAAGCACCTAAATCTTCACGGGCATCAACGGGGTTGCGTTCACGGCTACCCACCCAGTTAAGCTGTGCATTCAAATACCATTTTGGCATCAGCAACCAATCTGCGCGCAAATAAGCATCCTGAGATGTTGATGTTACATTTATATGTTTTGTTGTAATACGCTGTAGCGCGTAATTTGCCAACAAGCTGAGGCGCTTGCCGACTTTCCAGCGTGCTTCCAGTTCCAGACCCTGGCCTTTGCGCCGTTCATTATTTTGCACAATATACTTATGTAAATCAGGACTAAATTGAAACTGCAAGGCGTCCTGCCAGTTAAAGGTATAAATATTCACACCCAGGTGCAGACGATCATTGACATAATAATTTAATGCCAATTCCGTGGTATCAATGGTTTCCGCCTTAACATTCGGGTTTCCCTGAACGATAAGATTATTTTGGTTGTATAACTCAACAAAAGAAGGGGCACGAAAAGCATGACCATACAACAGTTTTGCGGTTAATTTTGGAATTGGCTGCCACACCAGTGCAAAACGCGGGTTCAGCGTACCGCCAAAATCAGAATAATGATCATAACGCAAGCCTGTCGTCAGCTCCCAGTTTTCATAAAATTTCCAATGATCCTGTAAAAATACATACCAGCTTTTACGTTTTTCTTCAGGCAAAAATACATAAGGGGTATCAGATAAGTTTAATAACCCCGCAGCTAAGGGCACCGGCATACCGGTGACAGGATCAATATTGGTTTCATGCGTGATTTCATATAACTGTCCATAAGAATAACCTGCTCCCATGCGCAAACTGTGCTGCTCAAAACCAAAATAAAATGCAGATACATCCAGGCGCATTTGCCGTTCATTGATACCGGAATTAAAAATAATACCTTCAGGATAATTCAAAAAATCCTGTCCGGTCGTTACTGGCACAGTAAAACCTGGTCGCGTCTGGATTTGGTTTTCAGTCGCTTTTGATTGCATATCCAGATAACTGAGGCGGGTTGTTACATCCCAGTTGTCAGCAATTAAAGGATTATGATAAGTTAAATCTGCACGATAGCGCTGATCTTCAAAACGGCTTTTGGGGTCTAAAATATTGTTATAATTAATGCCCAGGGCAGTATCATAATGGCCCTGATAACCCAGGCGCAGCTTCCAGTATTTCCAGCCCAGATCCAAATTCATATCCAGGTTTTTACGTTGTAAATTGGCCGTTGCCGGTGCAAAAGACAGAGCAGGTATAGCATAATGCGCAAGTTCCTGATCCAGCGTGCTTTGTCCATCCCTGCGTATGAGTGGATCGTGTCCATCCGTAGTTTGGTATTCCAATACCAGCCCCATATCAAGCGCCCCCAATTTTTGCCCATGCTCCAACCACACATCACGCATATTATAACTACCCAGGCGACTACCAATCCGGGTACCATCAATATCATTTTTATTTTTGGTAATGATGTTAATTGCGCCAGCAAACGCATCTGCGCCATGAACCGCAGAACCGGGGCCGCGAATAACCTCCACGCGGGCAATTTGTTTCACCGACATACCACCCCACACCGCATTACGCCCACCGGTATAAAGGGTATCAATTGGAATATCGTTAACCATCATCAGTACCTGAAAATCTGTCTTAATACCTCGCAGGCTATATATCGGGTTATAAGCTGTGGAATGGCGTGAGACATGAAACCCTGGAATCATTTCCAGTACCTCATCAATATCTCGCGCACCTGTGGCTTCAATATCCTGCGCGCTAATCACACTGGTAACAGCAGGCGCGCGGGCGATGGATTGTTTACTGCCAGTTGCAACCTGTACGTTTTGTTGTTGCACTAAAGCATCAAAGATGTCAAAAACATCGTCTAAAGTCACATCCACTTCTAATAAATCGGCTAAGTCCAGTTGTTTTAATTGTTCAATCGCTCCCCCCGTATCTGAAACAGAAAGCGCGTTTTCATCAGCATATAAAGCCTGGCTTGGTAATAATAAAAATAGCATAATCAACAGCAAACTAAAGTGGGCCGGGTTTAGTTTCAAAACTGGCATGAAAATCTATCCTTAATTATTGGCGATTAATAATGCGTGCAAGCTGTAATAAATTTGCACTAATTTTAAGTTTTGCCTCATTAACCGCCTGCGGATTGACCGCAAAACGTACCTTAGTGCCTTGTTGATAATAAGCAATCATGCCCCCTTCTAAAATAAAATCCTCGCCATTGCCAACACTTAAAATTGGATAATCACGAATATAGGCAAAAACTTCTTGCAGGGTATAGTTTTTTAACTCAGCAATAAATAAGACTTGGCAGGACTGAGTTTGCTCAATGGATTCAATCCGCAGTATTTCAATTTCACGCTCGCGTATGGTTTCACCTTCCACAGCAGCGTCTAATTCCGTTAAAGCATTTTCAAAGGTATCTTGTCCTAATACACAAATACGGTAAGGCGAGCCAATAGCTTGAAAAACGCTTTCCGGCCATTGGGTATAACGGGTAAAATTAAATAATAAAACAGCTTTTACATAACTTTCCCGAATAACCAGTTCAGCTTGGGGTAAACTGGGTAATAACAATAACAAACCAAGCAATCCACCTTTCAGGAAAGATAAACAACAACACTTCATACTCATAGCGGATCCAGAACAATACATAAAAATGAAATTTCAGATAGACTTTATCTTATTTTGACATAAAACACACATAAAACAGCGATGAAAATTCTCAAAAACTTATCAATCCGTTATAAGTTACGGATCATTATTACCTTGACCAGTGGTATCGTATTATTACTGGCCTCTATTGCCTTTGTCAGTACTGATATCAAAAGGTTTCGTGCTGACATGGCCAGTGAGTTACTGGTGCTGGCGGATCTGGTCGGACGTAACAGCACACCGGGTCTGTTATTTAACGATACTGAGTCTGCCACGGGTAATCTTCAATTGCTCAAAGCAGAAAAAAGGGTTTTGTTTGCGCATATCTTTGATAAAAAAGGCAATTTATTTGCCAGTTATTTTGCGGCGCAATTAACAAAAATACAACGCCAACACAGCCAGCACGATAAGCTGAGTAATTCCCCCTTTGTACAAAGCCGCCTGGGTCTGTTAGCCGAACCTGACGATATTCCTGAGGAAGGGCTGTCACTATTTCAGGACGACCATTTAGATACCTTAATTCCCCTTAAGTTTGAAGATGGCGCTTTAATTGGCGCAGTTTACATTCAAGCAGATACAGCGCAATTAACACAACGTCTGTTTAATGCCGCAAAAATTGTTGGCATCACGCTACTTATTGCACTGGTGCTGGCCCTTGTACTTGCCTCCAGCCTCGAATCTATTCTTACCCAACCCGTATTTCACCTGCTGGAAAATATGGGACACGTTGCCAAGATACGCGATTATTCGATTCGGGCCACCAAAATGTCCCAAGACGAACTCGGTCAGTTAACCGATGGTTTTAACACGATGTTGGGAGAGATTGAAAAAAGCAACCTGAAACTCAAGCAATATCAGGAACACCTGGAAGAAATGGTGGAACAACGCACCGCAGAACTGGCAGAATCCCGTGATCAGGCACTGGCAGCTAACGAGGCACTGAAAAAGCGTGGTGAAGAACTGGCTGTTGCGCGTGATGCCGCAGAAGCTGCAAACCATGCTAAAAGCACTTTTCTGGCAAATATGAGTCATGAATTACGTACCCCGCTGAATGGCATATTAGGCTACACCCAAATTCTGGGCCGTGATAAAGGCTTAAATACCAATCAAAAAGACGGTATAGAAATTATTCACCGCAGTGGTGAGTACTTACTGACACTGATTAACGATATTCTGGATCTCTCAAAAATTGAAGCCGGGCGTATCGAATTATTTCCCAATGATTTTATTCTGCATGACTTTATCCTGAGTTTACGGGAAATCTTTGTCATTCGCGCACAGGAAAAAGGTGTTATTTTTCAAACCTTGCTCGGCAGTGACAGCGGTTTTGACGTGCGTCCTCTACCAGTCGCTTTACATGCCGATGAAAAGCGACTACGCCAGATTTTACTCAACCTGCTCAGTAATGCCGTGAAATTTACCGACCAAGGTGAAGTCCGGCTTAAAATTGGTTATGACGCTCAAAAAATTTGCTTTGCAGTGGAAGATACAGGCGTTGGTATTGCCACTGAAGATATTGATACAGTTTTTGCCCCATTTCAGCAGGTGGGGGATGTTTTACATAAAGCTGAAGGCACAGGGCTGGGTATGCCCATCACCAAAAAACTAATCAATATGATGGGGGGGGAGATCGAACTGACCAGCACACCGGGCGAGGGTAGTTGTTTCAGCTTCTCTCTGGTTTTAGCGATTGCTGAAACAGTGCCTGAACACAGCACGCAAAAAATACTACCACTCCCTGTTGCCTACCAACGCCTGAGTGGACAAAATCACTGTAAAGTGCTGGTGGTGGATGACAATGCAGTTAACCGTTTACTGGTTAAAAATATGCTTCAACCATTAGAATTTAACATCATCATGGCAAGCGATGGACAGGAAGCGCTGGATAAAATTGCACAGGAACAACCCGATATCATTTTAATGGATCTCATCATGCCGGGGATGGATGGTTTTGAATGCACCCGTCAGTTACGCGAACACCCACAGGAAAACCTGTGTAATATCCCCATTGTAGTAGCCTCTGCCAGCGCCTTTGAAGCAGATAAAAAACGTAGTTTTGCATTAGGTGCAACGGGTTTTATCACCAAACCGATCAAACAAACAGAATTGCTGGAACAACTAGAACAGATATTACAACTTGAATGGATTTATGAAGATGATGAAGAAGAGCAGTCAGAGGAAGCGCAAACCTGGGTGCCGCCCACTACTGCGCAAGCTAAAGTCTTACAGGAATTGACCATAATAGGAGATTTTCGTGGTTTGCAGGAATATCTGGACGCTATTTTAAAAGAAAACCCACAGTTACAGCCTTTTTCCCAGGAAGTGCATAAATTGGCAAAAGCATTTGAAGAAGACGAAATATTAGAAATATTATCTAAAATCATCTGAGAGCCTGAGTTTGGCGTAAGTTTTTGATAAGGAATTAAAACCCATGCATACCCCCGGTTTCCCACAACTGCCAGAGGCTGAAGCTAATGTTTGAATTTGCTGATTTTCAGGGTTTTAGCATTGCACGTCTGCCACGTATTATTTTTGGCAGCGGAAAAATGCGTGAAATTGCAGAACAGACCGCACACTATGGCAAACGAGTGTTATTGATTACCGGCGCACGGTCATTAGAGCAATCAAAATACTGGAATAATCTGCAACATGATTTTCAGGCTGCGGGACTGGAATATACCCAGGTGAAAATTACTGGCGAACCAGGGCCGCAGCAAATCGATCAGATTGTGGCGCAGTTTTTCAGCGCCGATATTGAAGTGGTCTTAGGTATCGGTGGTGGCAGCGTATTAGATGCCGCCAAAGCCGTTGCCGGTCTATTACCTTCTGGCACCTCGGTATTAGAATACCTTGAAGGCGTAGGCCCGGAACGGCCTTACCAACCTCCGGCACGGCCTTTTATTGCCGTGCCCACCACTGCGGGTACTGGCAGTGAAGCCACTAAAAATGCAGTACTCAGCCAATCTGGCAATAATGGCTTTAAAAAATCTTTTCGCCATGATGCCCTGGTGGCGGAAGTGGCGATTATTGACCCGGACTGGTTAAAAAGTTGTCCCACTGACTTGATTGCCGCTGATGGCATGGATGCGTTTACGCAATTGCTGGAATCTTATGTCTCCACGCGCGCCAATCCCTTGACCGATGCCCTGGCTTTATCCGGCATGATGGCATTTCGTGATAGTTTTTTTCACATCTGGCAAGGCCAAGGCAGTGCTGAAGATTACGCCCGACTGGCTTATGCCTCATTATTGTCCGGCATCTGTCTGGCCCAGACCGGGCTTGGCAGCGTGCATGGTTTAGCTTCCCCGCTGGGTGCATTTTTTCCAATACCACACGGCGTGGTCTGCGGTACTTTGCTGGCAGAAGCCACAGATATAAATATTACGGCGCTGCAAAGCCGACAGGCAGACTCGCTTGCCCTGAAAAAATATACCCAGATTGGGCATTTACTGGCACGGGATGAAACCCTGGCTACGACCATTGCACAACAGAATTTAGTGCAACGCCTGCGCGACTGGACAGCACAATTGCAACTGCCGCGTTTGTCAGCCTATCAGATGCAGGAAAGCGATATCGCACGGGTGGTGGCTAACAGCCGGGGCAGCAGCATGAAAACCAATCCCGTGCTATTGACCGATGCAGAAATTGCAACATTACTGCAAAGGCGTTTGTAAGGCGATTGTTATAAGTGCTGCGCCGTTGTAGAAACACCCCCACGGGCGTGGGGAAGACTTAGGGTCTAACCACAGCACCTCAAGTTTATTAGAAACACCCCCACGGGCGTGGGGAAGACCCATTTCGTTTACCCATCAGATATGCCCAGGCAGAAACACCCCCACGGGCGTGGGGAAGACCCGTACCAGCTTTATTTTCCATGCACAAGGTTAAAACCTTCGCCTTTCAGGCAAACAGATTTGTCTCTAATGTTTAACGGTAAAACTTAAAATATGGGTTTTAGCACTAACACCCCAAAGGGGTATTTTAATATAGCCTGGGGCAACGCCCCACTGCCATTAACTTAAGACTTTTGGTTAAAAATTATTGCTTTATTCTCATTGGGTGAGCAAGTATATCCCTGAAAGGGATAAGCATACCAGCCTGGGGCAGCGCCCCAGGTAGGTTGTTTTGTTGAATTAGAGCCCTGAAAGGGCGATACATCAGAGGGTGCGTCATTTATGTATCGCCCTTTCAGGGCTCTGGTATCATCACATTACACACCCAGGGCGTTGCCCTGGGCTGGTATGTTATACCCCTTTGGGGCTGGCTGAATATTTTCTTAAGTTAATGGTAGTGGGGCAACGCCCCAGGGTAGAGAATGGCACGGATACAATTCCAGGGGTGTTACCCCTGGCTATATTAATGCGCCCCGTTGGGGCTAAACAACAGGGCTTGTCCGCCCTGTATCTCGGCTTTCAGCCACCAAACGCTCTAACCCACCCGTCTTTTAGCGGGTGGTTGTTTAGTTCAGGCTTCCAGCGCAGGAAACACCCCCACAGGCGTGGGGAAGACTTGCCGCTTTTGCTTGCTGCAATCCTTTAAATGGAAACACCCCCACGGGCGTGGGGAAGACGATTTGAGTTTAAGCGGGAATACTTCTTCAAAAGAAACACCCCCACGGGCGTGGGGAAGACTGAGTGCGCTTTGATAGTCACCAACGCCACGAAGAAACACCCCCACGGGCGTGGGGAAGACCCCCATTTTTTTGGGCAGTTCTTATGTAGCCTGGAAACACCCCCACGGGCGTGGGGAAGACAATTTGGAAGAAATCCAAAACCACAATGAATGGGAAACACCCCCACGGGCGTGGGGAAGACGTGGACGATGCTGAAGAGCGTCCCGTATTTAGAGAAACACCCCCACGGGCGTGGGGAAGACTTCTTCAAAATCCGTAAAATCTCGCCGTTCAAAGAAACACCCCCACGGGCGTGGGGAAGACCTGGCTCACAGTCGATACAAACGGCGGTGAAAGGAAACACCCCCACGGGCGTGGGGAAGACAGTTTTTTTAGTCTGCATTTAATATCTCCAAAAGAAACACCCCCACGGGCGTGGGGAAGACGTATTGTGTTTTATTCGCCCAGTTGGGATCATGGAAACACCCCCACGGGCGTGGGGAAGACGCGCTGCTGGTCGCGTTTCTGCTGTTCCGCTGGGAAACACCCCCACGGGCGTGGGGAAGACTGGCATCCAGACGGGCGGCAGGGGAGCAACTGTAGAAACACCCCCACGGGCGTGGGGAAGACCCGTTCCCCTGGTCGATTTGATAGCCAAACTCAGAAACACCCCCACGGGCGTGGGGAAGACTGTGGCGTGTTTGGTGCGCGTGAGGGGCTTGTAGAAACACCCCCACGGGCGTGGGGAAGACGACATATAAAAACGCGCTGTTTGCGTTTCCTTAGAAACACCCCCACGGGCGTGGGGAAGACCTGAGCATGATTCGCATCTTGTCGCATTGTAAGGAAACACCCCCACGGGCGTGGGGAAGACGTGGACGAAACCGGAAAAAACATGCTTGCAGAAGAAACACCCCCACGGGCGTGGGGAAGACTGTTTAGCTGCATGATTCCAGTGAATAAAACAAGAAACACCCCCACGGGCGTGGGGAAGACCTTTGAAATTCTTCTTTCCAATTACCTTAATCGGAAACACCCCCACGGGCGTGGGGAAGACAAGCTGGATACCCTCGCTTTGGTCTGCAACATGGAAACACCCCCACGGGCGTGGGGAAGACGAAGTTAAAACGGCTAGTCTCTCGTCAAATATAGAAACACCCCCACGGGCGTGGGGAAGACTTCCTGATAAAAGGGTCGCACTGAGGGCGCTACGAAACACCCCCACGGGCGTGGGGAAGACATTCACCAAATGTCATGGGGTGAAATACAATCAGAAACACCCCCACGGGCGTGGGGAAGACTCTCGTATATGTAATCGCCCATTGCTTTCTCAAGAAACACCCCCACGGGCGTGGGGAAGACTAAATGGCTCTGAAGCAGCGGCGGTATTGTCGAGAAACACCCCCACGGGCGTGGGGAAGACTATCACCGCTTAATAATGCCTGAATACGTGCAAGAAACACCCCCACGGGCGTGGGGAAGACCGTTTATTGGATGCGCCACTTGTAATACTCCTAGAAACACCCCCACGGGCGTGGGGAAGACTTGTTGGTGCTTTGGACGTTACAGGCGATGGTGGAAACACCCCCACGGGCGTGGGGAAGACGCTATTTTTTTCAGTGCATGATGATGGTGTATAGAAACACCCCCACGGGCGTGGGGAAGACGTATGCGATTTTATACCTTGAGGGCTTAAGCCAGAAACACCCCCACGGGCGTGGGGAAGACCCACCTTTGTTGAAGACGCAATACAAGCCCGTGGAAACACCCCCACGGGCGTGGGGAAGACTTTCCATAAAATCAGCTTTATATGATTTATCAAGAAACACCCCCACGGGCGTGGGGAAGACGAAACATTAGGATTTTACGTTCATCAAGTAGTGGAAACACCCCCACGGGCGTGGGGAAGACCTCGGTAGCTTTGCAGGCTTGCCGTTCTTGGGGGAAACACCCCCACGGGCGTGGGGAAGACCTGTAACATCTAGCAATACATGGGAGACAATAGGAAACACCCCCACGGGCGTGGGGAAGACAATTTTTGCGCCTTCTTGCGCGTGTTTTTCTTGGAAACACCCCCACGGGCGTGGGGAAGACACCCGCTTATCAGGGATTCCTGCCGGTCTGCCAGAAACACCCCCACGGGCGTGGGGAAGACCTTCATCCAGAAAAATATTTAGAGGTGTATGAAGAAACACCCCCACGGGCGTGGGGAAGACCCCTGCTACTGATGCAAAATGGGATGGTGGGCAGAAACACCCCCACGGGCGTGGGGAAGACCAGGATCAGATATGCCGTTCCAAGATAACGGTAGAAACACCCCCACGGGCGTGGGGAAGACTGTTGTTGTCACCATTACCGTTCCCCTATCACAGAAACACCCCCACGGGCGTGGGGAAGACTGATTATAAAGCGGTTTACGCTATCAGTAATCAGAAACACCCCCACGGGCGTGGGGAAGACTTTTGAGGATTTACTGGGCTATATCATAAAATAGAAACACCCCCACGGGCGTGGGGAAGACCTTTATTTACTGGAACAATAGAGATATTATCTAGAAACACCCCCACGGGCGTGGGGAAGACCGTTCTTCGATACTACCCGTGCCGCCTCGCTGAGAAACACCCCCACGGGCGTGGGGAAGACAGGCATTAGAGAATGACAAACATTGAGAACAGGGAAACACCCCCACGGGCGTGGGGAAGACGCTATTCATAGGAATCGCCCTGTTATGAGCGCAGAAACACCCCCACGGGCGTGGGGAAGACGCACTCCCGAAACTGAAAAGCTTTTTTATTTAAGAAACACCCCCACGGGCGTGGGGAAGACCTCTCACCAGTTTCTTCTAAAACTGCACATGGAGAAACACCCCCACGGGCGTGGGGAAGACATGCGCTGCATCTTGACCAACACCGCAAGCGCAGAAACACCCCCACGGGCGTGGGGAAGACTGCCTTAAAATCAACGTCAATAACATCAATCTGGAAACACCCCCACGGGCGTGGGGAAGACCTATTAAAACGGCGCGGCGGCATTGGGTATCAGGAAACACCCCCACGGGCGTGGGGAAGACAAACTAAGCGTTGCCATTCCTAATAATGAAAATAGAAACACCCCCACGGGCGTGGGGAAGACTTGCAGGTCATTAGCTGTTTGCTCAGTTAGTGAGAAACACCCCCACGGGCGTGGGGAAGACCGCTTTAGCTGGCTGTGCATCAGAATCCCGATGGAAACACCCCCACGGGCGTGGGGAAGACGTGTTAAATTCCGCGCCCCCTTGTCCGGCCTTGGAAACACCCCCACGGGCGTGGGGAAGACACCAAAAATGTTGATCCCGTCATTGGTCTGATAGAAACACCCCCACGGGCGTGGGGAAGACGAAGCGTGTTTGAGGCAAAGATGTTGCGTAATAGAAACACCCCCACGGGCGTGGGGAAGACGCTGTAATACGTCTTCACATACTCATTTTGCTGGAAACACCCCCACGGGCGTGGGGAAGACTGGCTGAATGGGTACGCGAAAAACTGCATATAAGAAACACCCCCACGGGCGTGGGGAAGACTACTCACTATTCAAACAGGAGATTGTGGTGAAAGAAACACCCCCACGGGCGTGGGGAAGACCTGCTGTCTGAAAGCGGCAAAGTTGCGTATCGAGAAACACCCCCACGGGCGTGGGGAAGACTCATATATAGCAGATATTCTGGGACACATGGAAGAAACACCCCCACGGGCGTGGGGAAGACTTTTTATCCAGCGTCAATGTCAGCATAATAAAAGAAACACCCCCACGGGCGTGGGGAAGACTCGCGCTGGTGCTGGCCGTAAACCTTTACCGGAGAAACACCCCCACGGGCGTGGGGAAGACTTGTGCGCTTTGATTATCTTGTTGAGCTATAGCGAAACACCCCCACGGGCGTGGGGAAGACGAGGGTGTGATCTGTAACACCGCTTGCGGGTGTGAAACACCCCCACGGGCGTGGGGAAGACGAACCAATATACAACGTCCTGCCGCCAATTTTAGAAACACCCCCACGGGCGTGGGGAAGACCCGCTTCTGCAATACATGAGTTCCGCTTTTCTGGAAACACCCCCACGGGCGTGGGGAAGACACCGTTTCTGTGTAGTTGGTAAAGCAATATCAGGAAACACCCCCACGGGCGTGGGGAAGACCGCTTTAGCTGGCTGTGCATCCGACCAAACTTGGAAACACCCCCACGGGCGTGGGGAAGACTCGATTTTGAAGGGGACGAAAAAATTACAGTCGGAAACACCCCCACGGGCGTGGGGAAGACCGGTTTTTCATTCCCCGGGGATTTTTCCCCGGAGAAACACCCCCACGGGCGTGGGGAAGACCTACTGTAGGCCTTATGAGCGCGAGCAGGTTTGGAAACACCCCCACGGGCGTGGGGAAGACGCCGCCGTTTCGTTTCCTGTCGTGTGAACCACGGAAACACCCCCACGGGCGTGGGGAAGACTTTAGCCAACTGGATTTACAAGTTTTATCAGAAGAAACACCCCCACGGGCGTGGGGAAGACCGTGCTTGCAGACGGCACAGCGGTAGCGCACATGAAACACCCCCACGGGCGTGGGGAAGACTCCACTTTGGTGGCGGTTGCACTGCACACACTGGAAACACCCCCACGGGCGTGGGGAAGACCACCACCACACGCCCTACATTTTCGGTTACTCAGAAACACCCCCACGGGCGTGGGGAAGACAACTCCTGTATCTGTTGCAACAAACTGAGACAAGAAACACCCCCACGGGCGTGGGGAAGACGACTAATAACATCAGTTCGACAGGCTTTTTTGGGAAACACCCCCACGGGCGTGGGGAAGACTTTAGTGTTGAAGCACTTTACCGGCTCGCTTGGGAAACACCCCCACGGGCGTGGGGAAGACCAGCACGTACTAAATTTTGGTGCAAGCGTACCGGAAACACCCCCACGGGCGTGGGGAAGACTCCCAGAATATCTGCTATATATGATTGCCCTGAGAAACACCCCCACGGGCGTGGGGAAGACTCACCCAGTTCTTGAGCCGTTGCACTGTGGTGAGAAACACCCCCACGGGCGTGGGGAAGACATGCTTGCCGTGCCTTTTTTCGGGAATTACAAGGAAACACCCCCACGGGCGTGGGGAAGACCCCGCCGATCATGCTCGACCGTTTCCGGCAGGGGAAACACCCCCACGGGCGTGGGGAAGACTTTTGAGAAAGTTATGGCAGATAATGTAGAAGAGAAACACCCCCACGGGCGTGGGGAAGACCTAATTACGAGCAGTACGGCTATGCGACATACAGAAACACCCCCACGGGCGTGGGGAAGACGTATCCCGGCTTCATTATTTTGCTTTGAGAAAGGAAACACCCCCACGGGCGTGGGGAAGACGCAATCCAGATTGAAGCCGATGGGATTTACACAGAAACACCCCCACGGGCGTGGGGAAGACTGCCTCGGAATCCTTCTGGTATGCTGTAGTCAAGAAACACCCCCACGGGCGTGGGGAAGACGGATTTACTGAAACGGTACGCAGTCCACCAACGGAAACACCCCCACGGGCGTGGGGAAGACTAGCTTCGCATTGGGTATGCTCCAAAATGCCTAGAAACACCCCCACGGGCGTGGGGAAGACTTTGCCGCTTTATTTGGCCTCATTTGCAACTCAGAAACACCCCCACGGGCGTGGGGAAGACTTGCGGGTTGCGAGGTCTACTGAGAAAGAAGAAGAAACACCCCCACGGGCGTGGGGAAGACTACCTAATATCAAACCAATGACGGGATCAACAGGAAACACCCCCACGGGCGTGGGGAAGACAGATTGCAGGAGGTGAGGTACTACAGGAAACGAGAAACACCCCCACGGGCGTGGGGAAGACCTATTGCTAATATCAATATAGCAACAAATGAAGGAAACACCCCCACGGGCGTGGGGAAGACTTGTCGGAAAATACCTGAAGAAGGGTAGCCAAGGAAACACCCCCACGGGCGTGGGGAAGACTTTTTAACATGATTTTTCCTTATGCTGGTGCGAGAAACACCCCCACGGGCGTGGGGAAGACTCATTCGTCAAATATGCTAATGCACTATCATGAGAAACACCCCCACGGGCGTGGGGAAGACATTTTGACGCTGTAAATGGTCTCCCTGCTAAGGGAAACACCCCCACGGGCGTGGGGAAGACTCCTACATTACCGGTAAAATCCATTGTCATATAGAAACACCCCCACGGGCGTGGGGAAGACGAAGATGCTCGACTTCACCTGCTGCGCTCATTAGAAACACCCCCACGGGCGTGGGGAAGACTTGTCCCTATTCCTACATTCCCGGTAAAATCCAGAAACACCCCCACGGGCGTGGGGAAGACCAGCGAAAAGCGCAGTTATCATGTGGCGTTTGGGAAACACCCCCACGGGCGTGGGGAAGACCATGATCTCATGAACCGTTTCAGCGTTATCCAAGAAACACCCCCACGGGCGTGGGGAAGACTTCAATGGAATTTGAGCGCCGTGATTTTACAGAGAAACACCCCCACGGGCGTGGGGAAGACCCGTTATCCAATTCCTCATCGGTCTGTGGACGGGAAACACCCCCACGGGCGTGGGGAAGACTGCGATAGTGATAAATCTTTTATGCTGCAAGGAGAAACACCCCCACGGGCGTGGGGAAGACTACCATGACGAAACCCACAAGCATTAAGCCGGGGAAACACCCCCACGGGCGTGGGGAAGACTATGTGGATGGGTTCAGGACGTATTGTGTCTTGGAAACACCCCCACGGGCGTGGGGAAGACCCCATTACACCCACAGAAATCATCACAACCGTAGAAACACCCCCACGGGCGTGGGGAAGACCAGATAAATATTTTGCAGCTATCATCCAGGCTAGAAACACCCCCACGGGCGTGGGGAAGACATACCGTTACTACTCCCGTTTGATGAAATCGACAGAAACACCCCCACGGGCGTGGGGAAGACCTGTCCAGAAAAAATAACACTGTATTCACCGGAGAAACACCCCCACGGGCGTGGGGAAGACCAGTCAGGGATCATCACCGCAGGTCTCAGTGTAGAAACACCCCCACGGGCGTGGGGAAGACGTATAGGAAATATATTACACACTGTCAAGGGAAGAAACACCCCCACGGGCGTGGGGAAGACTCATAAGACACGCTACCGCTACCAATCACCACAGAAACACCCCCACGGGCGTGGGGAAGACCCCTGTTCTATCTGCAATTTGGGATTTGCGGTGGAAACACCCCCACGGGCGTGGGGAAGACATAGCCAAAAACTTTACAACCATTTCACGCTCAGAAACACCCCCACGGGCGTGGGGAAGACCCAAGACCGGCACAGAATACAAGCCTAAAAGCAGAAACACCCCCACGGGCGTGGGGAAGACTTATCGGATAAAGGGGAAGCCGTGCTGGATGCAGAAACACCCCCACGGGCGTGGGGAAGACTTTGCTGGGCCGCATTTACTACACATCACATGGGAAACACCCCCACGGGCGTGGGGAAGACTGTGTCCTTGGCAGTGCCGCTGGTCTTTACATAGAAACACCCCCACGGGCGTGGGGAAGACAAAAGCGCACGGACTCAACTACAGTCTGATAAAGAAACACCCCCACGGGCGTGGGGAAGACTGAATGCCATGGGTATGGGTAGCGAGCAGGACAGAAACACCCCCACGGGCGTGGGGAAGACGAAATTTCGGCTTTAGCGGTTCGTCTGTTGAAAGAAACACCCCCACGGGCGTGGGGAAGACTAAAGTAAAACGGATAGGGAGCTGATATGAAAAGAAACACCCCCACGGGCGTGGGGAAGACCCACTAACCACGAATGACACTGAAAGCTGAGCAGAAACACCCCCACGGGCGTGGGGAAGACAAATCACTCTCTACTTCTCCCAGCAAGATATTAGAAACACCCCCACGGGCGTGGGGAAGACCAATCTGGATTGCATCATAATCACCTTTTTGGAGAAACACCCCCACGGGCGTGGGGAAGACCGACCGACACGACAATAAGAGCGTACAAGCCCAGAAACACCCCCACGGGCGTGGGGAAGACCTTACGGACTATTCCCGCCTCTTTTATCCGTGAGAAACACCCCCACGGGCGTGGGGAAGACATTAGGTTTATACGTGCGCTCTTTTTTGATAAAGAAACACCCCCACGGGCGTGGGGAAGACTGTTCTACTTCAGCGGCTACAATGCCCTTTCCAGAAACACCCCCACGGGCGTGGGGAAGACTAATGCCCGTGATGTCATGCCCAGGTAAGCCGAGAAACACCCCCACGGGCGTGGGGAAGACTGCCGTTGTTAAATGTCACATCATTTCCCCCTGGGAAACACCCCCACGGGCGTGGGGAAGACCCGCAAAAGTTTTCTTTTTTTGGCTTGCAATGGGAAACACCCCCACGGGCGTGGGGAAGACAGGTTAACGGGCGCGGAATCGAACCGCGCTTTGGAAACACCCCCACGGGCGTGGGGAAGACATCATTGTCATGGCCTTTGTTTTCGTTGCCGTAGAAACACCCCCACGGGCGTGGGGAAGACAATTTGATTAAAAAAGGAAGTTGAAATGAAATAGAAACACCCCCACGGGCGTGGGGAAGACGCGATTGGGGGCGGCTTGCTCATGGTGTGGGGAGAAACACCCCCACGGGCGTGGGGAAGACCAGCTTTATTTTCACTGGCGCTGCTGGCTTGTAGAAACACCCCCACGGGCGTGGGGAAGACCGGGGTAGCGATTGTGATATGCAGGCATTTTGAGAAACACCCCCACGGGCGTGGGGAAGACGACTGGCCCAAAATCGGGCGACCTTTGGTACTAGAAACACCCCCACGGGCGTGGGGAAGACTGCCCACAGCGTTTACAGGTTCGTGATGTGGGGGAAACACCCCCACGGGCGTGGGGAAGACGTATAGCGTGTATTCATTTTTATGCAAGGTTTAGAAACACCCCCACGGGCGTGGGGAAGACTAACCTCTGAGACTCTCGCGCAAATTCCATAAGGAAACACCCCCACGGGCGTGGGGAAGACACTTTATTAAATCAACAGCTTAGCCTTATGATAACAGATTTCCGCCCATCTTTTCCATGACAAGTTGCAGGCCGGAGAGTTCAGTAAGGCGGCGTTTGGTATCACCCAGGGTGTGAATTTCATAACCCGGTGCTTTTGATATGCGTTGGAAAACCATCAGGCCGCTGTCAGCAGGGCAGTATTGAAACAGGTAATCAATGACTTTTTGCGCTGTTGCGTCTTTGACGCCTGATACAAAAATATTAGGGCGCGGTTCAACAAACCAGAGTTTGATTCTGCCACGCACCGCTGGTGGCAAATCGTTTGCAATCATAACCAACATGTTTATACCCGTGTCAATAAAACATCTATATCATCGCCAATTTTTGCCAGTAAATCCATATCAATCACCCGTTTACGAAATTCATTAGCAACTTTGTGGCGATTATATTGCCCTGCCATGTCCAAAGTCAAAGCAAAAGCCAGATCAATGCACAGTGCTTCTTTATAGAGGTCTGCCAGGTCATAAATAAAGGGCAAGGGACTGCCGGAATGAATAAAACCGATATGCGGTGAATAACCCAGACTGTGCACCGCAGAACTGATAATGCCGTATAAAGCTGCATTACTCGCCGTGAGTATCTGATTGGTCAAATCCCCCATTTCAAATTTTCCCGGCGTGTATTTGCGTCCTTTCCAGCCGACATTATAGGTTTTGGCTTTTTCTTCGTATAAGTCTCGCACGCGAGCACCTTCCATGCCCATCATTTCCTGCAACGTTTTGCCTTTTAAATTGGCATCCGGGAAGCGTTTGGTAAACATGCGCCGTGCCACTTCCAGGGATTTTTTCTTATCGCCTGCCAGCCCTATCTGTTTTTTAAGTTGCCGCGTATTGGCGGTGGGGGTTTGTCCTGCGGCATAAAACAACAGGCTGTCTTCCCCCACCCAGCAAACCGAGCAGTTTGCTGCCGCCATAATTTTGATGGCTTCATGGGTTACGGTTGTGCCGGGGCCGAGCAACAGACAGTTAATTGTGGCGATAGGCAGGCGTACCACGTTATTATCGCAGTCTATCCATTTAATTGAGCTGTCATCAATTTCCAGGCGACCCCGTTCCAGATAAATGAACGGGTATTTGTCTTTTATCTTGGGCAGGGTGTCGCGTGTCACTTTGATGATCAGGCGCGTTATATCATTAGCCTCACTCATTATTTCGCTTTTAGTTAATTGTTAAAGAACAAGCTGTCAGGGGATAATGCTTCACAATTCATCATTATGATAGATAAGCGTAACGCGGCGATCCCGGTATTGTTTATATTCCCCGAAGCAAACCGGCACGTCGGTCAGCGTGAATGTTTCATCGCCATCATGCTCACCATCCCATACCTGAAAATCTTCCAGCAACGATTTTTCTTCAGCAATTTTTTTGGCTTCTGCTCTGGCTTGTTGTTCGCTTTCAAAAATGCCGCGATAAATAAAATCTGTGGGAACACAGGATTTTCTGCCCAGATATAAGTCCCAAACCGGATTTTGCAGGGCGTGTTCAAGGGCTGTTGCCTGATTGCCGGGTATTTCCATAATAACGGCAAAACGGGCATCTTGCAGATAATAACGATAAGTGAGTTTTGCGCCGCCACCCACGGCTTTTTTGCCTTCACGAGTTTTTGGAATCAACAGCCTTTGCCACGGGTCTTTGTCATTGTAACCCGAACCTATCATATGAAAATCACGCAGCAAGGGTTCACTATCAATTTTAATCATTTCATTGTTGGCATTTTTTCGGCTGCGCGCATAGGTGATGATGATTTGCGGTAGTTGACTGAATTCCGTGAGGAATTCACGCTGCGCGCCGCCTTTGCCCAAAGCGCAGCATAGCAGACCGAGTATGCCGGATTTAGTGGGAAAATTCAGGGTGTCGCGGCGACCAAATTTGGAATCATGCCCCCAGGATTGCAGGGGCGCTTCCAGCCAGAGGAGTAAATAAGCCTTAGCCATCACTATGCCTCGGCGTGGGTTTTGAGGGCGGCGACCAGATCGTCAATGGAGAAGTTTTCATCTTCGCCAAACTGGTATTGTGCAATTTTGCCAAATAAAGAACCTGATAGTTTTTCTTTTTTGCTCAAATAGCCACTTAAGGCTTCAATACTGGGTTGCAGAAATCCGCCATTTTTGGCCTTAACCGCTGTTTCAAACGGTGCTTGCAGGCGCTGCCCCTTGCGTACCAGTATGTTGGCATATTCCCACGGCGAGGCAGCGGATTGGGTGGTTTGTCTGGCACTTGGCACAGCAACAAACAGGGCTTTGGTGAAGGCTGCAACGGCTTTATCTAAACCCTGTCCATCCAGCGTTTGATACAGTTGCCCTAAATCCAGGCTGATGTAACGATAATAGGTGGCGGCGTTAAATTCCAGGCTGCCCATGTGCGCGGAGCCTGTTTCTTCGTCATCTTGCAGGTCATCTAGTGCGGTAAAGAACTCGACTTCAGAATTGGCTTTATGGGTGGAAATGGCGTGTGCGAATGAGCAGGCGGCTTCGATGTTGAGTTCTGCCGCCTGCGCGACCATGCGCCCGAACAGGGCAATATCCAGGCCGTCAACAGCCGGTTTCAAGACTTTTTTTGCAAGTTTCTGAATTTCCTTGTCTTTAATTTGAGTTGCATCAAATTCACGTTCCAGAGCAAATTGGGCAAAAGCCTGGGCTTCACCATCGGTAAAAAAATGTAGTGTGTCTTTGCTGAAGGCTTTAGCGATGGCTTCGCCACAGGTATTTGCCTGTTCTTCATTTGCGCCCAGAGCAAGGCAGGCTTTCGCTACATAAGCGGTAATGTGCTTGCTGCGTATGGCGAGCTTGATGCCGAAATCCTGCATAGCCAGACGTACCTGCCGTTTCCAGCATTGCGAGCTGACCCGCGCCCGGGGCATACCGCCGACAATGGCAGATTTGGGGCTGCCGACATCATCGCGGTTCAGGCAGCTCACAGGAAAGGATTGCAGAATGTGAAATTCAATAATATGAGATTGGAAAGGATTTGTAGTTGTCATAAAAAATTCCTGATAATAAACGGTATAAAAAGTAATTGTTTTTGAGGGATAACCCCCCTTCTAAGGGGGGGTATCCCTGAGTCATGAAATAGGTACAATCTGTAACAGCCCTGCGCCAAACGCCCGTCCGCGTCCGATGCCTTGTTGGAAGCTTTTGATAAACTGCTCCCGGTCAGTCACCCGGAGCTGGCCTTTTATTGTGGCATAGCCTTGCGTAACCATGTGCCCTTGTTTGTCAAAACGTTTAACGTGATTATTGCTGATTTCAAGATTGTCTGAATTCACCTGAAACCCCCAGGAATCAGGTGCTTTTTTGATAAACCATGCAGCAATGGCTTCCCGCCCTTTAATGGGTACAATTTTACGACTGGCGTTATTACGTTGTGCGGGGTTGATAATCACTTCAAAACGATAATCCGGGTGACTTAAAAAAACCTTGGAAATTTTTTTGCTGTTTAATGCGCCAAATTCCGGGACTATCGGGTTGCGATTTGTCAGTATCAGAATTGTGCGGTGCTTTTCATTACCGCCTTTATCGGCATACAGAATACCGCTGGATGCCCCCTGTTGTTTTTGTTCTGTTGTTCTGATGTCTGCAAACAGGCTGTAAACCACGCGATGCAGGCTGTATTCATCCCTGATTTTCAGTGCTTTGATATCGCTGCGGTCAAGATGTAATGCGCTGGCTATCATGATGCGTCAGCCTCTTTGGTTTCTGATTTGACGTAGCGGTAAAAATCCTGCGCCCAGCGGGCTTTGATGTCTTGGCTGCGCCAATGGAAGCTTAACAATTCATCCAGTAGACGCGCATAATCCAGCGTGCTGTCGCCTTTGGCCTGAATCAGGCTGAACAGGGGGCGCAGAATGCGGCAGACTTCTTCAACGGATTCACAGGCGAGCAAGCGCCGCAGTTTGGCTTTGGCCTGGTCGCTGTCTTTGCCGTCTTCGTAACAGCGGGTAATGGCCTGACCAATACCGTTTGCGCCGTTTTGTTCAATTTTGGCTTTTGCCATGGCTGCGGCGATGGTGGCAAAAGGCAGGCGTTGCCAGGGTTTGTCCAGGTCAATGTTAAACGCGGCAAGTGTATCCCAGCTTTGATATTCGGTATTGGGATTGTCGGCGCGGCGCAGTGTGGCGGCAATACCATTATCTTGCATTTTGTCGATAATAAAACGGGTAAAGGCAAAAGCTTTTCTGTGTGTTGTTTGTTTACTGTCGCTCATATTTGAATCTCTTTGGGTTTTGCGGTGTCTTTCATGTATTTACTTAAATTTGGGTGGTTTTTTGCCCAGGCTTCCAGTTGTCTTGCGGTTTCTTTGGGGCAGTAATCGTTATAGGCTTTGCTGGCGAATGCGGCAAAGGTTTTGCGCAGGCGTTTGGTTTGTTCGCTGTCTTCACAGGCATAAAGCAGGGTTTGAAATTGCCGTTCACAAAGCTGCCAGAATAAATTGCTGGCAAAACCGGCTTGTTTAGCATCATGGATGCCCAAATCTGCAAAGTATTGCCTGCTTGCGCCATAAATGGTTTTTGCTAATTTTTCAATTTCCTTCATTTCCAGTTTAAGCTGCTGATACCAGTTTTCACCCAATTCTTCAGCCGGAATAAAAACCGATGATTCCACAAAATCATCTGAACCGGATGCGTATTGCTCTCCGGCATTGCTGCTCACCCGCAAACCACCCGACCAGATGCCGATGTTTTCCACTGCTGTCTGTTTTCTGGTGCGAAGCAGGCCCATTTGCAACGTGTAGCAGTTAAATTCGCCATTGGCTTCCATAAAACTTAATAATGCGGTTAAAGAGCGCCAGGGTCTGCGCTCGGTATCGGCCCAGATGATTTTTGGGGTTTTAGGTTTAAAATTGACTGCGACACTGGGATCAACCACGCCTGATTTATAATCTGGATGGGCAATCCCTTCGGAATAATGCAGACCATTTTCAGTCAGGAGGCAAAAACGCGATAGCGGCACTAAACGTCCCATCACCGATTCTTGTAATTGCAGGGCTGTAGTACAGTCCTCAGTTTGCGGCATGACTTCCCAGGGTGCAGCGCCCAAGCCCTGCGGGTACAAACCGATTGTTTTAATGTCTTCATGGCTGAGCAGGTTGAACCATAAGGATTGCAGGATGGATTCGCCTGATAAAAAATTATGCAGAAAACCCATAAAACCGATAGAGGTTCCGGCTTTTCCAGACATGCCTTTACCGTTAGGTTTAGTTTTGCCGGTATAAGTTTCCGATAAAACAACCGTGTTATCCGTTTTTTTACCGGCCAGGGCAAAACCCATCAGCGTTAGGATAAGCAGGGCTTTATCGGCATCATCCAGATTTTTTTCTAGTTGAAAGGCATTAACAACGGTGGTGTTGCCGGTAGCGATTTCAGGCAATACCGCGCCTAAGCTTTGTTCGGCGGCCTTTGTGATTTCCGGCATTTGCAAAAACGGTTGGTCGCCATATAAATAAAAATGATCCTGCCATTTTTCCAGATAGGCCAGAGATTTTTCAGCCAGCCCCTGCGCGCCCAAAGCAGCCCAGTCGTCATCATCTTGCGGCGTATAAGCAGCCTGGGCAATTGCCAGTAATAATTTAGTCAGGGCGATTTTTTGTACGGGATTGCCGCCTAATGCGCGATAGGCGGGTTCTGAGAAGAGTTGCCGTAAACTGACCCGTCCGACATCAACCACGGGAATCCAGGGATCGTTGAGTAAAGAAAATTGTTTTTTTATCATTAGTTTTTCCTAATTTTTCTTGACATTGTAGACAAAAATATTTAAATCTAGCAGGGCATCGTAAGATGCAGGGCAACTGATACACCAAAGGGTGTAAAATCATCCGTCTGTGGATGTCCCGGTGTAGTTGTCTGAAAATCCCGCAGTCTGTTCAATAGACGGATAGCGGGTTTTTTTTATACTTATTAAGTCCGGTAGCGTAAGCTTTAGCGCCATGCACCGTATAGAATACCAAAATATTTGATGGCATTATAACTTATTCGCCCTATGCTGTATTCCTGAAATGGCAAACTAAACAACCACCCGCTAAAAGACGGGTGGGTTAGAGCGTTTGGCGGCTGAAAGCCGAGATACAGGGCAGACAAGCCCTGTTGTTTAGCCCCAACGGGGCGCATTAATATAGCCAGGGGTAACACCCCTGGAATTGTATCCGTGTCATTCTCTACCCTGGGGCGCTGCCCCACTACCATTAACTTAAGAAAATATTCAGCCA
>NZ_JAUCGJ010000060.1 GCF_030378065.1 Candidatus Venteria ishoeyi
TCGCTGGCGATTAAAGCGGATGACACAGTGACCCTGAACAGCTACGCCACGGCGCTGGCGAATGCCAAGCAGCCCGAACGCGCCTTTGAGTTGTTTGAGCAGTCACTGGCGATTAAAGCAGATAACACAGTGACCCTGACCAGCTACGCCACGGCGCTGGCAAATGCCAGTCAGCCCGAACGCGCCTTTGAGTTGTTCGACAAGTCGCTGGCGATTAAAGCCGATGACACAGTGACCCTGACCAGCTACGCCACGGCGCTGGCAAATGCCAATCAGCCCGAACGTGCCTTTGAGTTGTTTGAGCAGTCGCTGGCGATTAAAGCCGATGAGACAGTGACCCTGAACAGCTACGCCACGGCGCTGGCAAATGCCAGTCAGCCCGAACGCGCCTTTGAGTTGTTTGAGCAATCGCTGGCGATTAAAGCCGATGACACAGTGACTCTGAACAGCTACGCCACGGCGCTGGCAAATGCCAATCAGCCTGAACGCGCCTTTGAGTTGTTTGAGCAGTCACTGGCGATTAAAGACGATAACCCGGTGACTTTGACCAGTCAGGCGGCATTATTAGAAAAAATGGGAAAATACCAACAAGCATTGGAGAACTTCCAGAAAATCAATCTGGACAAACAGACACCAAGTTATGTGGGTTTTATTTATCTGAACCTGGGGCGTTTGTATTATCGTTTAGGGAAAAAGAATGACAGCCGCCACTATTTTGACTTGGCAATGGATCGTTATGCCGGACATAAACCAGTTGCTCGCTTAACGGCGGCTAAAAATATTCTGGCAGTAAACCCCTATAGTGAAGAGGCACTCGAAATTCTACGCGATTTTACGCCACATACCCCCGGTTATCGACAAGCATTCAACTTATTTTCAATGAATCTGGACAATGAAAACCACTTCAGGCTGCATAATGACAGCAAGGCCGATGAAGAATATGATTTGGAATTACTCAACCGTACCATGTACCACAAGATACAAAATGAAATCAGTATCTTAAAAGGTATTGCTCAACGCATCGCGGCAAAAACTGAGTCAGTGCAAATCAATGCAATCGTTGAATTGATTGAGGGGATTTCTGCTGGGATTGTTAAACGGCGCAGTGCAGCAAAAACCGAACTGGCACATATTCTTGCCGATAATTACCAGCATATTATCCAGGCAATTTCCGATACCGCCCATGACATCGTGGATTTTGTCAATAATGAAATTGCCGTAGTCAAGGAACGGGTACGCAGGCTCTTACGTGATTCTGACAATCAACGGCTGAAAAATTTATTGGAACAAGTGGAATTTACCGAGAGCGCCCTGAATGATTTGAAATCAGTGAATGAAAGTGTGGAACTGCGTATGGAAACTTTTCCGGTGGGGTGTTTGTTTGAGAACTGGCGAAAAAACCCACGCATAGAGAATGCGGAAATTGTGCTGGATATTAACAACGCAGATACCGAATTTTATGGTGACGAGCAGAAAATCAAAGCGTTTATCAAAGAACTGGTGGATAACGCCATTAAACATAATACCGGGCAAAGTGATTTGTGTCTGCGTATCAGTGCCAGGGATATTGATAAGCTGCCAGGGTCTATGTTATCTGGCAAGCTGCCGCTACAAAAAAAATATCTGAGTATCTTATTTTCAGATAATGGCAAGGGTATTCCCAGGGATAAAAAAGACTGGATTTTCCTACCGCTGAAAACCACCTCTAAAGAGGGCAGCGGTTTGGGTTTGTTTATTATTAAACGTACTGTGCAAAGCATGAAAGGTTATATCCTGGAAACCGGGCAGCAGGGTAGCCGCTTTGAAATCTATTTGCCTTATGGAGCAAAACAATGGAATTGAACCACGTTGATGCGCGTTTGCTATTGGTGGAAGATAATCCCCGCTATCTGGCGCTGCTGCGGGAATCACTGGAAGATTTCGGCTATCAGGAAATTGCGGTGGCGGAAACTTCGGAAGCCGCCCAGGCGATGCTGGCTGAATCTTATTTTGATGTCATTGTCGCCGACATGCGCATGGGGGATGATCGTGGAGGTGGTTTTTGGGTACTTAATGAAATCAAGGCGCGTAACATCACCTCAATCGTGCTCATTCTCACCGCCAATGATAACGTCAACGACTGTCGCCGTGCTTTTAGGGAAGGAACCTGGGATTATATTTCCAAGAATTCACGCGGTGACGTGTTCGCCATTTTGCACGAATCCATCCGCGATGCCTTGATTTATTCGGAACAATGGGGCAACCGCAAGGATGAGCTGTGGATTCAAAATCACCGCGAACAACTACTGAAAGAGTATGCCGGACGTTATATTGCCGTACTCAATAACAGCGTCATTGATACTGATACGGATGAAGCTGCGCTACGACAACGCATCCGTGAGCGTAAACTGCCCTTGCTGATTCCAGTGATTCACCAAGTCCAGGAAGAAGCTCTGGAGCAATTGCCTGTGGATGACTTGATCAAACGTGGCGAAAGTGAGCACCTGGAGTTTAAAAGCACCTTGCAGTGTAATGTACGAGACAACAATAAAAATGAGGCGGTAGTGATGTCTTCCATCAAAACTATCGCCGCTTTTCTTAACAGTAATGGAGGCATCCTGCTCATTGGTGTGGAAGATAACGGCAATATATTTGGTCTGGATGCTGACATTGCCTTACTGGGAAAACGCAAGGATTTGGATGGTTTTGAGCAAAAACTGGTGGGATTAATGACGGAGCGCATCGGCGCGGCTTTTATGCAATTTGTCAAAATTGAGTTTCAGTCCATAAACACCAAGACTATCTGTATTGTACGGGTAACAAAAGCCGGTTCTCCCGCCTTTACCCGCGCTAAAGATAAAAATGGTAATCCACAGAAATACTTTTTTGTGCGCGCAGGTTGTACCACCCGCGCTTTGGATGTGGAGGACATTTATCAACACATGTTAATGAAAATGAAAGTGGTGCTGGCAGATTGATTGTTTTAATTGTGCAGCCCCTATCGTTTTTCAGGTAAATAACTTCCAAATACCTGATGAATAATACGCCTTGAAGGGTATTATCAGTGAAACTATTTTTATGAAAAACGATATGCCACAAACTGCATTAAAACTACAAGTCACCGGTCGCGTGCAAGCCGTGGGTTTTCGTCCTTTTGTTTATCGCATTGCGCTTGCACATCAGCTTAAAGGCTGGGTGCGTAATAGCGTGGGTTTGGTGGATATTCATGTTGAAGGTGAAGCGGCGCAACTGGCACAGTTTTGTGAGGATTTGATTGCTAAAGCCCCGCCGCTGGCAAGGCCGGAAATCACGCAGAAAATTGTGGTGGCTGATGAAGGCTTTGCTGATTTTTGCATCCGTGACAGCAATGCAGCGGGGGAGGCGCTTATCCATATCCCGCCGGATCAGGCAATGTGCCCGGATTGTGAGCGGGAGTTGCTTAACCCGCTGGATCGGCGTTATCGTTATCCGTTTACCAACTGTACCCAATGCGGCCCACGTTATACCATTATCCGCACCGTGCCTTATGACCGTAAAAATACCAGTATGTCGGTGTTTCCCTTGTGTCCACCTTGTCTGCTGGAATATGAAGCGCCTTCAAACCGGCGTTTTCATGCCGAACCCAATGCCTGCCCGGATTGCGGCCCACAGTTATGTTTTCAAAATGATAATGTTTTAATAAAAGACACGGCATCCGCGCTGGCGGCGGCAGTCACCGCCTTAAAGCAGGGGCAGATATTGGCGGTCAAAGGCGTGGGTGGGTATCATCTGATGTGTGATGCGCATAATGCCCAGGCAGTACAAAAATTACGTGATAACAAACATCGTCCACATAAACCGCTGGCGTTGTTATTGCCTGCCACCGGCGCAGATGGACTGGAAACGGTTAAAACGCTGGTGGCCTTAGATGCAAATAGTGCGCTTATGTTACAGGATGCGGCGCGCCCGATTATTTTACTGCCCAAAAAAATACCCTCAGCAGTTGCTGAGAATATTGCGCCGGGTTTATCGGAATTGGGCGTGATGCTGCCACCATCGCCGTTTCATCAGATGCTGAGTACTGATTTTGGTCATGCCCTGGTTGCCACTTCCGCTAATATCAGCGGCGAGCCGGTGCTGACGGATGATGATGCCGTGAAACAGCGTTTAAGTGCTGTGGTTGATGGCTATTTAAGCCATAACCGGGACATTGTACGCCCTGCCGATGACAGTGTTTCGCGTTTGATTGCGGGTAAGCCGCGCCGCATCCGTCTGGGGCGTGGTAGCGCGCCACTGGAATGGGCGTTAAAACATAGCTTGCCGCAGCCGGTGCTGGCGCTGGGCGGTCACTTAAAAAATACCGTGGCTTTGGCCTGGGGTAAGCGTTTGGTGGTTTCGCCACATATCGGTGACTTGAGCGCACACCGCAGTATGTTGGTATTTCAGCAGGTCATTGCTGATTTACAGGCTTTATATCAAGTAAAAGCCGAGGCATTGCTGACTGATGCCCATCCTCAATACGCCAGCAGCCGCTGGGCTAAAGCACAACCCTTGCCGCTGATTCCTATCTCCCATCATCGCGCCCATGCTTCTGCCCTAGCGGGAGAGCACGGGCGTGAAGATAGGGGACTGGTGTTGACTTGGGATGGCGTGGGTTTAGGCGATGATGGCAGTTTGTGGGGTGGTGAGGCTTTTTTGGGTTGCCCCGGTGATTGGCAGCGGGTTGCCAGTTTTCGCCCGTTTCATCTGGCTGGCGGCGATAAGCTGGGGCTGGAACCCTGGCGTAGCGCGGCGGCTTTGCATTGGGAACTGGGTTTGCCTTATGCGCAGTCAACAGATAATAAACCGGCATTGGCCTTGGCGCATCAGGCTTGGTTACGGCGCATCAATACCCTGCCCAGCAGTGCTGTTGGGCGTTTGTTTGATGCCGCCGCCGCCATGTTGGGTTTGTTAGAATATGCCTCGCATGATGGTGAAGCGCCCATGCGTTTGGAAGCCTTGGCTGAGTCGCTAGAGACACCAGTAGAGACCAGGGCGTATTTAGCGTTGCTTCAAATGGGTGATGTGTTACGCTTTGATTGGGAGCCACTGTTTTACCTGCTGAAAAATACCCGCTACAGCCCTGCACAGCGTGCTGGTTTATTACATCGTATACTGGCTAATAGTGCGTTACATTTATATCAACAACTGTCTCAGAAACATGATATTCACTGGCTGGGTCTGGCAGGTGGTGTTTTTCAAAATCGTCTGCTGAGTGAAAACATCAAAGCCTTAATGCAGGCTCAGGACGTAGAATGCCTGTTGGCAACTGCAATACCCACAAATGATGGAGGATTAAGTTATGGACAACTCATCGAATACGCCGCCCAAACACGGCGCTAAGCTAACGGATACGCATATCCGGCTGGCGCATGGTAATGGTGGCGTTTATATGCGTGAACTCATTGAGTGGGTATTTGCTGCACATTTAAGTGCGCAGGCAGCAGGGCTGGATACGGAAGCGGATGCAGTACAGGTTGGCGCTTTGCCGGGTGCGATGTATATCAGCGTTGATGGTTTTGCGGTGACACCGCTGGAATTTCCCGGCGGCAATATTGGCTCCCTGGCGGTGCATGGTACGGTGAATGATTTGGCAGTTGCCGGGGCGACTCCGCGCTATCTCACGCTTAGCGCAATACTTGAAGAAGGGCTGGAAGTTGCGGTGCTGGAGCGTTGCGTAGTGGCAATGGCTGAAGCGGCGCAGGCGGCAGGCGTCATGATAGTTGCAGGGGATACCAAGGTAGTGCCGCGTGGTCATGGTGGTGGTATTTATTTTGCTACCACTGGCGTTGGACAGACCGATCCCGGCCTGCAATTACACATGAACAATATTGAAGCGGGTGATGTGGTGCTGGTTAGTGGCAGCGTGGGGGATCATGGTGCGGCAGTGATGCTGGCACGGGAGGATTTTGGTCTGCACGGGGATTTATTATCTGACTCTGCTTCAGTTTTGCCTTTGGTGAAAGCCTTATCCGGTCTGTCGGGCGTGCATTTCCTGCGTGATCCAACCCGTGGCGGTCTGGCAACTGTGGCTTATGAAATTGCCAATGCTACCGGCTCATGCCTGCGTCTACAGCAAAACCAAATCCCGGTACGGGATTCTGTATCATCAATTTGTGAAATTTTGGGTTATGATCCCTTGTACCTGGCTTGTGAAGGACGCGTGGTGGCAGTAGTCAAAGCGGATGTCAGCGCAATAGTGCTTCAGCGTTGGCAACAACTGCCTGCGGGAAAAGATGCGGCGATTATCGGGCGAATAGAAAGCGCAGAAGCACTGGTATTACTGGAAACGCCCTTAGGTGGCGAGCGGGTACTGGAAGCGCTGGAAGATGATCCCTTGCCGAGAATTTGTTAGGGGGGGGGTAAAAGCAATGTGAAAGGTTCAGTCGTGAAATTTTTCCAATTCTGGCTTGTTATGCTTTTCAGCGCGTTTCTTTATGCGGCAGAGGCAGAAATTGTGCGTGTTGGTTTATTTGATCATCCGCCACTGGTATCGCTTTCTCCCCAAACAGGCGGTATTTTTGTAGAAATCCTTGAACAGCTTGCAGCCCAGGAAAACTGGGAACTACATTATGTCCCTGGTAGCTGGCAGGCGGGTTTAGACCGCCTGGAAGCGGAAGAAATTGATTTATTACCTTCTTTTACGCCAAGTCCAACCCGTCAAGCCCGTTTTGATTTTAATCATGAGCCGGTAGTATCCACTTTTGCACAAATATATAGCCAGCAGGGACTGAACATTGTTTCATTGGCTGATCTTGAGCAACGCAAAGTTGTTGGGCTGCGTGGTGATATTCATTTTCAGGCTTTTCAGGAAATCATTAATAAACTGGGTATCCAACCTGTATTGCAGGAAGTTGATTCAGATTTAGCCGCCTTTCAACAGGTCGCGAATGGTGAGGCTGATGCGCTGGTAACAGAGTATTTTGCCAGTTTGATTCGAGAAAAAAGCTTTGCACTGCAACGTACCCCCTTATATTTTTTCCCTCACAGTATTGCTTATGGCACCAAAAAAGGGCGTAAAACGCACCTGTTAACCGCGCTTGATAATTATCTTAAAAAGCAGCAAAGCGATCCGGCTTCAAACTATTATAAAATCATTCATCACCATCTTGGGCAGGGCTATGAAAACAGTGTTCAATATTCTAAAAATCACATTGCTTTAACAGATAAAGAGCAAACCTGGTTGAATGCACATCCCGTATTACGCATTGCACCCAATCCTGATTCCCCGCCACTGGAATTTTTTGATGGGCAAGGGCATTATCAGGGATTGGTGGCAGATTATATGCGTATTATCGCTGAACGTCTGGATGTGCGTTTGGAGGTCGTGCGTAAGGAGAACCTTTCTCAGGCAATTGCCGCTGTGCATAGTCATGAAGCTGATATTATCGGTAGCAGCATTCCCTCTGAAGCATTACTCAAGCAATTTATATTTTCTGATTTGCCTTTTTATGATGCTAAAACTGTATTTATTAGTCACGAAGACATAGAAAAACCCGTAAAAATTGAGGATCTGGCAGGCAACAAATTGTTGGTTAGCGCTGATTGGTCGGCAGAAATTGAATTTATCAGAGAAAAATATCCACAAATTGAGATAGTGGAAGTATCCAGTGCCTTAGTCGGCCTGCTTAAACTTAACTTCCGGGAATATGACTATTTGCTCACCAGCTTGCCCGTTGCGGCTTATTTCAGCTATCAACAGGATTTGAGTGATCTGAAAGTGACGGGATTTTTTACTGATAAACCCAATCAGGATACTTTTATGGTGCGCAAGGATGAACCCTTGTTGCGCAATATCATGCAAAAAGCCATGCGCAGTATCACCCCGGAGGAGCGTCAACGGGTTGAAGACAAGTGGTTGAAAGGCTTGGCGGGTATGGGAAACCTTCAAAGTTTAGCCATTGATCTGAGCCAGGAGGAACGCGCCTGGTTAAAACAAAATCCACAGATTAAATTAACGACGTATTTGGATCAGGCACCATTGGTAATCAAAAATCAGGATGGTTCAGTCAGTGGCATCATTCCAGACTTGTTCCTGCATTTCAGTCAAGCGATTGGTCAACGGATTGAACTTGAGTTATTTGAAAGCTTGTCGGATGCGCACCAGCAGCACAAAGACAAAGCTTTATATGGTCATGGCACGCTTACGAAAACCCCATTATATCAACGCCAGTACTTGTTAACGGATGCTTACCTGAATACACCACTTTATGTCTTTACCCACAAAGATAATCTTGCGTTCATCAGGCAAGACGTGGATCTCAGGGGCAGAAAAATTTCTATTTTGTCTGATTTTCAGGCTTATATAAGCTATCTAAGCAAAATAGATGAGGTGGAGATAATCTTTGCTGATTCTCCGTTAGAGCAGATGCGCCAGCTTATGACCGGTGAGGCTGATGCAATAATGGGGCATCTTGCCTATCCCTATTTACTTAATCAATATCTGATGGTGGATTTGGCTATTGCCTTTGTTGCTGAAATCGATGTCGGCATACATATTGGCCTTAATCCTGAACAGACCATCTTGCAGGGCATCTTAAATAAGGCCATTCAACATCTGAGCGAAGCCCGGAAAGCAAATATTCTTGCGAAATGGAATCAAATAGATGCCACTCAAGTCACACCTGATTTGACCGAAGCGGAGAAAACTTTCCTTAAATCCTTGCCACCATTGCGCGTGCCTTTAATTGAGCATCAGCCACCCCTGACCTTTTTGGTAGAAGGACAGGCTCAAGGTTATGTCAATGAACTACTAGAACAAGTCAGCAATAGTCTGGATCTTGAGATTCAGTGGATACGGGGTTTAAGTTACAGTGATTCATTGCAGGCGCTGAAAAATGCAGAACTTGATCTGCTTAATAACTATTCACATACCACAGACAGAGATTTTGTATTAGCCAGCAAATCAATATTAACCACATCATTTGTTGCTTTAGGCCGTATTAACAGTCCCGCGATTAAGACATTTCAAGATATTGAAGGCAAACGTATTGTTCTGGTTAAGGATTTTAAACAGACACAAGTGCTGCAACAGCATTACCCGCATCTGGATATGTTGTTGGTAAACTCTGTTAACGAAGCGTTGCGGATGCTGCGCTCACAAGAAGCGGATTATTATATCGGTAATGCAGTTCATGCCGGTTATTACTTATATCAAGGCATGGTCAATGATCTTAAAATTGCCGGTGAGTTACCAGCAGAAAGCCTCGGTAATCTGGAATTTAGTTTTGGTATCAGTAAACAACTGCCTTTGCTACATTCAGCTATCGATAAAACGCTGACTGCCTTATCTGACAGACAATTCCAAGCCTTAAAACTGAAATGGCTGCATACAGCAACAGATAAACCCAAGCTTCACTTGAGTCCTACTGAAAAAGCCTGGATTAAAAATCACCCTGAGATTGTATTTGGTACGGATGCAAGCTGGCAGCCTTATGTGATACCTAACCCTGATGGCAGTATCACGGGTATTGAGGCTGATATATTGGCACAAATTAATCAACTCAGCGGTTTGAATATCCAGATTAGGCTGGGATCATGGGTTGATATGGTAGAGCAAGCCCGACAGCGGAAAATTGATGGTCTGCTGATATCCACCCGACACCCGGAACGTGCGACGGATTTTCTATTCAGCGATAGTCCTTACAGCGTACATAAATATATCTACACGCATAAAGAAATGCTGAACAAAACCAAGGGTATGCAAGCCTTGACAGGAAAACGGGTGGCATTTCAGCAAGGCAGTCTGGTTGATGAGAAACTATTAAAAAAATATGCGGCTATTCCTGTGCCAGTAACAAACAATGATGAGATGATACATCTGTTGCTGAAAGGTGATGTCAGCGCAGTCATTCAAGGTATTAATTTTCGTCTGCAACTATTGGAGCATATGCTTTTTAATATTGATGTTGCGTTTGTGATACCTGACAGCAAACTGCCATTATTATATTCCATTCGTAAAGACTGGCCGGAATTACAGGGCATCATTAACAAAGCGCTGGCGATAATTCCCCACTACCAGCGCCTGGAAATCTTACAAAAATGGACATTGCAACCGCAAGAGAAGGTGAATCTGCAACAGTTAGGCTTGACGATTGCAGAGCAACACTGGTTGAGTCAACACCCAGTGATAAGTGTTGCGGTTGATCCTGACTGGGCACCACTGGAATTTATCGATAAACAGGGGCGCTTACAAGGCATCTCCGCTGATTATCTGCAACATTTGGAAAAGCTGCTGGGCGTGCGTTTTGAACCTGCGCAGGGATTGTCCTGGCAGGAAGCTGTAAAAGCGGTAAAAGCCAGACAGTTAGATATGTTTTCTTCAGTGCGGAAAACCCCGGAACGGGCGCGTTATGTGAATTTTACAGAACCCTATCTTTCCGTGCCTATCGCTTTTTTTACCGGTTCTGAAACTCACTATATCGGTCATGCAGAAGAATTGAGCGGGAAAAAGGTTGCGGTGGTTTCAGGTTATGCGATAGAAGAAATGCTGGCAAGTGATCACCCAGGTATTCAATTGGTTGCGGTTAAAGATATTCCTGAAGGCTTGCAGCGTCTGGCGCAAGGTGAGGTATATGCATTTGCAGATAATATACTGACCACTGCTTATTATGTGAGAGAACTGAAATTGTTACAACTGAAAGTGGCGGGTAAGACCACTTACGCTAATGAGCAAGCGATGGCAGCGCGTAAGGATTTACCGCTGCTGAGCTCTATTCTGCACAAGGCCTTGAATACGATTCCTGAGGCAGAACATAATCGCATCTACCAACGCTGGATCTACTTACACGATCAACCCAGATTTGATTATGTATTATTCTGGAAAATTCTGCTTGCAATTGCGCTGTTATTTGCCATATTTATTTATTGGAACTGGCGTTTATCTGCTGAAGTCAAGCACCGTAAAAAAGCTGAGCAGACTGCGCGTAGTGCAGCGGAAAAACTGCGGGTGGCGGAATTATTTGCGCGTGAAACCATTGATGCCTTGACCGCCCACCTGTGCGTACTTGATGCCAAGGGTATGATACTCACGGTTAACCGTGCCTGGTGCAAGTTTTCTGAGGCTAACCCCCCGGTATTACCTCACTATGGCATAGGTACTAATTATGTGAGGCTGTGTAAAGCCGCCAGTACCCGGAACAGCAAAGAAGCGGAAATTGTTGCTGCTGGTTTGCAAGCGGTGTTGCAAGGAAAGCAGAAAACATTCATGCTGGAATATCCCTGTCATTCACCTACACAGCAGCGTTGGTTTGTGATGATGGTGAGCCGCTTTGCCGATGATGGCCCGGTGCGTGTGGTGGTGGCACATGAAAACATCACCTCACGTAAACTTGCAGAGCAGGCACTTGAAGCAAGCAAAGACGCCGCTGAGGCCGCTAACCACGCCAAGAGCATTTTTCTGGCAAACATGTCACATGAACTGCGCACCCCGCTTAATGCCATTCTGGGTTTTTCTCAGATCATGGTGCAGGATACGACAATTAATACAACCCAGCGTAATAATCTGAATACGATTAATCGCGCAGGTGAGCATTTGTTGGCAATGATCAATGATGTACTGGATCTCTCTAAAATCGAAGCCGGTAAAATTGAACTGCAACAGGCCTCTTTTGATTTAGTGCAAATGTTTCAGGATCTGGCGGAAATGTTTTGTTTTCGCGCACAGAACAAAGGTCTGGCTTTTCATCTACAATTACACCTGAGCAATAATAATACGCCTTTGTATATTAAAACCGATCAGGGTAAATTGCGTCAGGTACTGATTAACCTGTTAGGTAATGCCCTCAAATTTACCCAACAGGGAGAGATTAAGCTGCGAGCCACCTGTATTGCCACAAGCTCAAGCGAAAACTGTGGTCGTTTACAGGTGACGATTGAAGATACAGGTATGGGGATTACCACTAAAGACCTGAATAGCATTTTTGACCCCTTTGCCCAAGCGACCTCATCGGAGCAATCAGAACACAAAGGTACGGGTCTGGGTCTGGCAATTTCACGTTCTTTTATTGCATTAATGGGGGGGGAAATCACGGCAAGCAGTACCCCTGGAAGTGGTAGTTGTTTTCAGTTTGAAATTCCGCTGATGGCAGGCACCGCCAAGGCGGTTAAAATGCCGCTGAATGTCGTGGGTTTGGAAAATGAACAAACCCCGTGGCGCATACTGATAGTCGATGATGATGCTGACAACCGGGCTTTATTAAGCAGCTTACTGGCACCGGTTGGTTTTCAACTGCGTGAAGCTGGCAACGGCGTGGAAGCCATTGCCCAGTTTCAAAACTGGACACCGCATTTTATCTGGCTGGATATGCGTATGCCGATCATGGATGGTTACGAAACAGCACGTCAGATTCGCAAACTACCGGGGGGTGATAAGGTCAAAATTGCCGCAGTGACAGCCAGTGCTTTTCTGGATCAACAAGCACAGGTATTGGCTGCTGGTTGTGATCATATCGTCAGCAAACCCTTTAAATCCGATGAGATATTCAGTGCTTTAGAAAAACACCTGAATGTGCGTTATGTGCTTGCGCAGTCAAAGCCGGTGCCGCAAAAAACTGTCCACACACCATTAAGTGCCAAAGAACTGGCGCAATTGCCACAAAATGTATTACATGCTTTGTTGGATGCCGTGTTACAGCTTAATACTGAAGAAATGCTGGAAATCATAACACCTTTTCAGCAACAACATCCTGATATTACAAATAAAATTCATAAACTGGTAGATAATTATCAGTATGAACGCTTAATGGTATTATGTGAGCAGGCATTGCATAACTGATTGGCAATAAATTGAGGCAATAAACAACCACCCGCTAAAAGACGGGTGGGTTAGAGCGTTTGGTGGCTGAAAGCCGAGATACAGGGCAGACAAGCCCTGTTGTTTAGCCCCAACGGGGTGCATTAATATAGCCAGGGGTAACACCCCTGGAATTGTATCCGTGTCATTCTCTCCCTGGGGCGTTGCCCCACTACCATTAACTTAAGAAAATATTCAGCCAGCCCCAAAGGGGTATAACATACCAGCCCAGGGCAACGCCCTGGGTGTGTAATGTGATGATACCAGAGCCCTGAAAGGGCTCTAATTCAACAAAACAACCTACCTGGGGCGCTGCCCCAGGCTGGTATGCTTATCCCTTTCAGGGATATACTTGCTCACCCAATGAGAATAAAGCAATAATTTTTAACCAAAAGTCTTAAGTTAATAGCAGTGGGGCGTTGCCCCAGGCTATATTAAAATACCCCTTTGGGGTGTTAGTGCTAAAACCCATATTTTAAGTTTTACCGTTAAACATTAGAGATAAATCTGTTCGCCTGAAAGGCGAAGGTTTTAACCTTGTGCATGGAAAATAAATTGACTAGAAAATGAGGAGTTACTGATGAATACGCAAAAACCTTGTTTGGCAGTACATAAATTTAGTTCTTGTGATGGTTGCCAATTAGCCTTGTTAAATCTTGGTGAACCGTTACTGGATTTGGCAGAATTAATCGATATTATTCATTTTGCTGAAGCCGGGCCAATGGCCCCGGATCGTTATGCCGATATTGCTCTGGTTGAAGGCAGTGTTGCCACGGAAGAGGATTTACAACGTATTCAGTCGATTCGCGCCAATACCGGTTTTTTAATCAGTATCGGTGCCTGCGCCACTTCCGGTGGCGTACAGGCGTTGCGCAATATGACAGATAGCAATCACTGGATTAAAGCAATTTACGCCAAGCCAGAATATATTTCTTTATTGCAGGATTCCACGCCGATTGCGCAGCATGTACATGTGGATTTTGAAATCTGGGGCTGTCCGGTCAACTCAGAACAAGTGGTTACTGCGGTGCGCGATTTACTCAGCGGGGTAAAACCCGCTAAAGAACCAGCGGCCTTATGTTTAGAGTGTAAACGTGCAGGTTATAGTTGTGTATTAGTGAGCAAAAATGAACCTTGCATGGGGCCGGTGACACTGGGTGGCTGCGGTGCTTTGTGTCCCTCGCTGGGGCGCGCCTGTTATTCGTGTTACGGCCCGGCAGAACTGGTCAACGATGCAGCTTTAAGCCAGCGTTTTACTCAAGCTGGTTTATCAAGCACCGCGATAAAGCAACGCTTTCATTTAATGAACAGTCAGGCACCCGCCTTTGAGCAGGCTGGGCAAAAAGCCCAAAGCATGGGGAAATAGCCATGAAGCAGACAAATAGTCACAGAGATTTGAGAATCAACGTGCCGGTATTGGCACGGGTTGAAGGTGAAGGCGCGCTGGAACTGGATATTAGCCAGGGTGAAATTAAAAACCTGAAATTGCGTATTTTTGAGCCACCGCGTTTGTTTGAAAAATTTGTTGAAGGTTATCACCATACTGATTTGCTGGACATGGTGGCGCGTATTTGCGGTATTTGCCCGGTCGCCTATCAAATGAGCGCAGTACAGGCGCTGGAAAAATTATTTGGGCATACGCCAACGCCCTGGGTAAGTGATATGCGGCGGGTGATGTATTGCGGCGAGTGGCTGCAAAGTCACAGTCTGCATATTCATTTACTCGCTGCGCCGGACTTTCTGGGGTTTGACAATGCCATTGCCATGGCTAAAGATTTCCCCCAGGAAGTGCGCCGTGGCTTGTCTTTACAGGGGCTGGGCAATGATTTGATGGTCTTGTTTGGGGCGCGTTCAGTGCATCCTGTCGGTATTTGCGTGGGAGGTTTTTATCATGCCCCGGAAGCTGAAAAAGTGGCGGCAATCCGGGCGCGTCTGCAAGCGGCTTTGCCGCAAGCGGAAGCACTGGTGCATTGGTGCGCAGGATTGAAATTTCCACAGGATGAACAGAGCTTTATCAGCGTTGCCTTGCGCCACCCGGATGAATACGCCATTTATGCCGGTGATTTGGTTTCTGATCAGGGCTTAAATGTACCTATTGAGGATTATGCCCAGCATTTTCAGGAATTTCAATCCCCCCATTCCACCGCCTTACATGCGGCGCTCAATGGACAGCCTTATCTGGTAGGCCCCTTGGCGCGTTTGAATTTAAACCTGGAACAATTGCCTGATACCGTGCGTAGTAATCTGGAAGCTACGGGTATTACCTTTCCCAGTAAAATGATGTTTCACAGCATTCTTGCCCGTGCGGTTGAATTGCACTTTATTCTGCTGGAAGCACTGCGTTTATTAAAAGATTATGAAGTCCCGGAACAATCCCGGCAAATTGTTGAACCGGTTGCAGGTACTGCTACAGGTGCTTCTGAAGCACCGCGTGGTTTACTTTGGCATCAATATCAAGTGGATGCTGAAGGTCGTATTCAAAGTGCCACGATTATACCGCCAACCAGTCAAAACCAGGCGCGCATGGAACAAGATATTGCCTTATCATTACAAAATTATGGTCTGGAACATACGGATGAACAATTACGTCTGCACGCAGAGCAGGTGATTCGTAATTATGATCCCTGCATTTCCTGTGCAACGCATTTTCTACAACTTAAGATCAGGCGGTGATAATGACAAACGCAGATGATGAACCGAAAGAGACAAATGCAGCGCAAGCCGAGTCTTGGTATCAAAAACTTCCCGGCTTTTGGCAGGATTTAGCCAGACAAGTGCTGTCTCCAAGCGTTGAGTCGGAAGAAAATGAGCAAATCCTGCACGATCTCAATCAAAAACTGCCTATACCGGTGATCTGGTTGTTGGGTAAAACGCAATCTGGAAAGTCTTCAATTATCAGTGCCTTGACCGGGCGTGAAGATGCGGAGATTGGACAAGGTTTCAAAGCCTGCACACGTACTGCCCAATTATATGAATTCCCTTCCTCCCAGGATTGTTTGCTGAAATTTCTGGATACTCGCGGTTTGGGTGAAGTGGCTTATAATCCTGCTGAAGATTTATTACAGTTTCAGGAGCAAGCGCATATTTTGATGGTTGTGCTGCGAGCAATGGATCATAACCAGGATGAAGTGCTGACTGCACTGAGAGAGATTCGCAAAATACACTCGCAATGGCCTGTTGTCGTGGTGCAGACAACGCTGCATGAAGCTTATCCTGATGCAGATTTTGAGCATTTACAGCCTTATCCATTTAATGATGTGCTGGATAATCCACTGATTCCTGATGATTTGTGCCGTTCTTTGCAAATGCAGCGAAAGTGGTTTGAGGGACAAGACGGTATTTCTTTTGTTGTCGTTGACCTGACCCATGAGGAGGAAAATTATTATCCTGCGAACTATGGCGCAGAGGCGCTGTGGGATGTTTTGCTTGATGATGCGCTACCGCAAGGGATGCAAAATATTTTCCACTTGCTTCGGGATGCTCGGAAAAACCAGTATGCCACCACAGCACATCCACACATCATCAGTTATGCTTTGATGACAGCTGCGGCTGAAGCCGTGCCGATACCAATGATTAGTGTGCCAGTGGTATTAAGCATACAAACTAAAATGTTCCAGTCTCTGGCTTCCATCTATGAACAAGAATTTACTTATGAACGTTTTGCCGAGATTGCCGCTTTGCTGGGCAGTTCATATTTATTGCGATTAGGTGGCAGACAATTGCTGAAGCTTATCCCTATTTACGGACAGGCTGTCACCGCTGTGTATTCCGGTGCGACAACTTATGCCTTGGGTCATATGTTATGCCAGTATTTTGAAGATTTGTCACAGGGTAAGGTGATGAGTCAGGCCGAATTTGAGCAAAAATTTGCCAATGATCTGGAACGCGGTAAGCAGTTTATTAAAGATATGTGGAAACAGGATCAGGAGAAGAAAAAATGACACTAACCTGGCGCGGCTGGTTATTGGTAACGTTATTTTTGCTGCCTTGGTTAGGTGCTTTTATTGCTGGTTTGTGGTGGCTGTGGTTATATGACTGGTGGCTGCTCTGGCTGGTGGTCGTAACTGTGACAACGCTGTTGTTATGGGCGGCGCGTCACTGGTGGAAAGGGCTGTTTTTTAAGCTACCGGAAGTTACTGCAAAAAATCAGAATTGGTCACCACATGAGCAGGCAGTGTGGAAGCAGCTACAAAACCGAGTCCAGATGGTTAATCCTGAGCATTATCCTGTTGATGCATTTTTGCCGGATAAATTATTACATCTGGCATTGGATCTCAGTTTGGAAGTTGCGCAGCAATATTATCCCGATACAAAAGAACCACGCCTTGCCGTACCCTTGCCTGAATTGATTCACAGTGCTGAGCGGGTATGTCGTGATATTCGGCACGGGGCTGAACAAGTGCCACTGAGCCATGTAGTAACCGCCGGACAATTGTTAAATCTGCATGATTATTACCGCCGTTATGGTACGCAAGCAAAAAATATACTACGTCTTGGTAGTCTGCTGCTGAATCCACAAACCCATGTCTTAAATGAATTACGCAACTATCTGCTAGGCCAGACACTGAGTTTTTCCGGTCAGGAGTTATTGCGTTGGGTGTTGCAAAATTATACACAGTGGATCGTACGTCATGCCATTGATTTATATAGTGGGCATCAACAAGGTGAGTTACTGCCGGAAACAGCATTACGTTTTCTGGTTCTGGGACAAGGTAACAGTGGTAAATCCAGTTTAATCAATGCGTTGTTTGGTGATGTTACAGCCGCCGCAGATATTTTGCCAACCACCGGCGGCTTTGATTGCTATCAACTGGAATGTGATGGCCTGCCGGCACTGAATATCTGCGATAGCAAGGGATACAGTGATGATTTACCCAAAGATCTGGAACAAGAACTTGATCGGGCAGATTTTGTTTTGCTGTTGTGCAAAGCTAATGAAGCTGCGCGCAAACCTGATCAAAAGCTGGTCACAGTTTTTCAAGATTATTTCCAGCAGCGCCCTGAAAAAGTACGGCCACCGCTATTGATTTTATGCACTCACATCGACAAGCTATCACCCGTGCGCAAATGGCAGCCACCATATAACATCGTCAACCCGCAACAAGGTAAAGCAAAGAGTATTCGCGCGGTGATGGAAACCCTTGCTGAAGAACTGCCCTGTTCCCTGAATGATGTGGTTCCGGTGGCTTTGCATCAGCCCTATAATATTGAGGAAGGCGTTATTCCTGCGATACTTGAGCGCTTACCGGCTGCACGCCAAAGCCAGTATGTCGCACATTTACGATATGCTGAAGATTCAGCATTCTGGCGGAAACTGGGGAATCAGGCGCGTACCAGTGGACAAGTCATTAACGCAGCTGCAAAAGTTTTGTTTGAGCAAACGAAATTTCATGCAAAAAAATAACCGATCACGCAAACTGAGCGACTTAAAAATTATTGGTATCGGCTCCCCCTTTGGTGCCGATGCCATTGGCTGGATACTGCTTGATCAATTGCAACAGCAACTGACGCAAGCGGGTTTATTAGAGCAGGAAAAGCTGAGCATTTGTTTTGCAAAGCATGATCGCCCCGGCCCGGCTTTGTTGGAATATTTACAGGGCAGCCATTGCGTTATTTTGCTGGATGCCCTGGCAAGCGAACAAACCGCAGGTAGCGTGATTGAATTGTCACTGGCACAGTTATTACAGCAGGAAGGACTTTGTTCCAGTCATGGTTTTGGCATTGCCGAAACACTGGCTTTGGGGAATGTTTTAGGTATTTTACCGGCTGAGTTGATCTTATTGGGGATTGCAATGGGTGCTGCGGGAATACAACAAAATCACAACCTGATTGCAAAACAGGCACTGCCACAAATTGAACAACGTATTGTGGCAATGGTTTCTCAAAAATTGAAGCCAGATTTCCCGGAACGCTGAGTCAAGCATTCCGGGAAATTTACTACACACCATTCCTGAAGCAAAACTCAGATTTATAAAGTCATGAGATTCAATTCCAGTGCTGGTGCATATTTTTCCAGTTTTTCTTTATTGCTGATAACCGCAATATTTGCTTGCTCTGGTTTTAACCAGGTGCTTGCCACCCGTTGCAAATCTGCCAGGGTCACATTCAGTAATTGATGGCGAAACTGACGGCGACTGTCCGGGTCGCGTCCATACAATAAACTGAAAAATGCGCCTTGCGCTTCACCCGCCGGAGAGCCTGGGCGATCAATGCGACTGATAACACTGAGAATAGCTTCTTCCAATAAACGTGTTTCATGTTGATCGCTTTGCAGCCATTCCAGCGCCTGATCAAAATGGGCAAAAGATTCCACCATATGCGGATCGCGATGCGAGGAAAAACGAAACAGACCGCTGCTGGGATTATAACCGGCACTGGTACCATAAGCGCCGCCTTGCTCGCGAATCGCATGATGCAAATAACCGTTATTGAGAAATTCGCCTAATATCATCAAGGCTGGTGCGTCGGCATGATGATAATAAACAGCGGGATAAGCTTTGGCATTAAAGCTGACCTGACTGCTGATAATCCAACCCTGGCGCGTGGTTTTAGTGGTAAAAGACTGCTGTAAACGTTGCGCCAAACTTTCTTGATTAGGCATCGCCTGGTGGTTTGCACTGGACCAGTGGCTGTTTAATGCCTGTTCAATTTCCTGTTGCGCATCGGCTTCGCTGATCACCAATAATTGCTGTGGTTGTTGCACAACGGCTTCATGTATGGCTTGCAGTTGTCCAGCAAAAATTTGTAGCTGCTCTGGATCTTGCAAAGCGTCATCTAATTTTTTCAGGTAGATAATACTTTCCAGCCCGCCCCATTGTGAAGACAAGGCGGACATCGGCGTGAAACCATTACTTGCAGCATCCATCACCAGAGCACCCGCGCGGGAAACCATACTGTGTTCAACGCTGGTACGAATCTGATTGACAAGTTCCCGCAAACGCCCCAGTTCATCAAAGCGTGGCTGGGTGAAACTGTCATGTAATAAATTGACCAGCTTATCTTGGTTACGGCGCAGCGCTTTACCTGAAAAGGTGAAAAAACTACTGAAACGCTGAATATCATGGACATCAATTCGGCTGGAATAACCCGCGCTGATGCCGCCACTGACCGCAGACTGCCAAGCTTGGGTCTGTAAATAATCGCGTTGCCCCACGCCCACTTCATTCAGGCAATCCGTATAGAATGGAAATAAGTTCAGCAAGCTATCATCCAGCGCGGGTAATTCAGCAATCAGGTGTTGATACACCATGCCATTAGTCCCCTGGGCATACCAGGAAACCGGCATTTTCTGTACTCGGCGTTGTTGACCTTCTGCAATGAGCATTTCATCAGGCACATCTTTTAAGGCCACTTTGGGTAATATTTCCGGGTCAGATTTGGCTAATTGACGTGCTTGCAGCGCCTTACTTTGCTCAATAATTTTCTGGGTTTTATCTGCATCCAACTGTTTTTTTATGGCCTGTAACTGGGCTTTTTCAGCATCCAGTTGCCGCTGATGCAATTGTGCATCAGGTTTCATAACCAAACGCACGCGGTGGGTGTTGTCCAGCAGCCATTCCTGTATCAGGTTTTTAATAAAATCGGGTTGCAGGATCATTTCCCGTAATTGTGCCAACTGCGGATCAATATTTAAGGCTGCAACAGGATCACTGTCATACAGAACCGGGCTGAGTGTTTGCAAAATCAGTTGCAAGCCATAAGGCATACGCCCACCGGAGATTTCCCGCTGTTGCAATTCCAGGCGATGTAACACCGATTCAAGCACATCTTGGGAAACGCCTTCTTCCGCAACTTTTTTCAAAGTATCCAGAATTAAGGATTCAACGGCTTGCGCATGTTCTGGATCGCTGTTTTCCAAACCCGCAACAAAAATCATTTCCCGACTTTGGCTATCCACCCCGCATAAAGGCGAGGGTGCCATGCCCAAGTCGGTGGTTTCCAATGCCAAAGTCAAGGGCGAGGCGCTGTTATCAAACAAGATTCCCGACAGCAGGCGGGCTTTCATTGCTTCCAGCGGATCACTGCTATGTCCCAGTAACCAGCCTAATACGATATGGGTTTTATGGCTTAAGTCTGCTTCATCCAGAGAATAAACCACTTCCTGCGCAAGCGGTTGGGTATAACGTTTTTCATCAACGATATGCAGACGTTTACCCGGCTTATCAAAACGTGCCAGGGCATGTTCCTGAAAATACGCCTGATGTTTTTCGGCAGGCAAATCGCCATAGGTCATGAATACCGCATTAGAAGGATGATAATGGGTGGCATGGAAAGTTTTTAATTGTTCCCAGCTTAATTTCACGATGTCTTCCGGTTCGCCACCGCTGTTATAATGATAAGTGGTGGTTGGAAACAGAATTTCACTGAATTTCTGCCACAGAAACTGTACTGGAGAACTCAACGCACCTTTCATTTCATTATAAACAATACCTTTATAAATCAATGGGCTTTCTGGGTTTTCACTTTCTTCAAACTCCAGTCTGTGACCCTCCTGAGCAAAATCCAGTGGATTAAGATTCGGAAAAAAAGTAGCATCCAGATAAACCTGCATCAGATTGTAAAAATCCTTGCGGTTCTGGCTGGCAAAAGGGTAAGCCGTCCAGTCACTACTGGTAAATGCGTTCATAAACGTATTTAAGGAACGGCGCGTCATCATAAAAAACGGATCGCGCACGGGAAAACGCTCACTGCCACATAAACTGGTATGTTCCAGAATATGCGCCACACCGCTGGAATCTTCCGGTACGGTTAAAAATCCAATCAGAAAAACATTATTATTATCATCGGCTGCAAGATGCAGGTGACGTGCCCCAGTGACACGATGACGATATTCTTCAAATTGCAGGTTCAGGCTGGGAATTGATTCAGTACGCAGGTGCTCAAAGCTGGAATGGCTCATTAAGTTTATATCTCTAAAAGTTTTTACGGGTTGCTTTAATTTAATTACTTAAATTATTAGGGCTGTATCACCTGTTTTCAAAACATGGCAATACTGTTTGGAAAAATGCAGGTTCAGCATTGTAACAACAAATGAAGCGGTAATAAATAAGACGCAAGCACGTAACAATGTAGTAACAAAATACAAGCACTTTGTTACCATACTAAAGCATCAATAAATGTCGGATTTCTGGCAATAAATCCTTAGCCAATAAACCGCGTTCACCATCACGCTGAGCACAAATATCACCTGCGCAGGCATGGAGACAAACGCCCAGTCGCGCAGCGGCTGCCAAAGGCACTTTCTGCGCTAACAAACCGGCAATTAAACCGGTCAGTAAATCCCCCATGCCACCACTGGCCATACCAGGATTGCCTGCATAGCAAACATAAAGCGGCTCACCACCATCAGCAATCAAACTGCCCGAACCTTTAAGTACACACACGCCACCATAACGTTGCTGAATTTCAACCACAGCATTAAAACGATCCTGTTGTACTTCCTGGATGGAGCAGCCCAGTAAACGCGCCGCCTCACCAGGATGCGGGGTTAAAACGACCGGCCCCAGTTGCATCGGTTGCATCGGTTTTTTTGCCAGTAAATTCAGTGCATCAGCATCCAATACCCAGGGTTTCTGGTTGTTTTGGCGATCTTGCAACAAGGTATCAAAACATTGCTGCGCCCAGCCAAACTGCCCCATGCCAGGGCCAATGGCAATCACATCATTTTGCGCAAACAGCATTTCCAGTGGTTGCGTGGTTTCTATACCGCTGCACATTAATTCCGGCTGTTGCAAATTTAAAATATCGGCATGTTCACGGCGGGTGGCAATACGTATTTTTCCTGTGCCACAACGTGCTGCGGCTCTGGCAGCTAATTGTACCGCGCCACTCATGCCCCAGTCACCGCCAATTAATAACAAGGAGCCATAATCACCTTTATGCGTATTACGTCTGCGTGGTGGAAAAAAACGCTGTAAATCTGCTTTTAAGGTATCTAAACCCAGACGTTGTGTTTGGGCAGGTATCTTTTCAAAAACATCAAGGGGCGCATGGAGGTCGTTATAACGCAGAATACCACACAGATCACTGCCAGCACCCGTCATTGTGCCGCGTTTTAGGGTGATAAAGCTGACTGTCATATCAGCCCTTACGGCTGTGCCCATGATGCTGCCACTATCAGCATTCAGTCCAGAAGGAATATCCAGTGATAATACCGGCGCGGGATGCGCATTTAACAACTCAATTGCCTGCGCCCATTCCCCGGTTACCGGGCGTTTCAGCCCCGTGCCGAGCAGCGCATCAACAAATATTTCGGTATCTTCCGGTAAAGTGCCGTCAAAGGGTTTGGGGTGAATACCACTTCTTTCTAACAAAGATAAACAATCCCGCGCCTCCTGTGTCATCTGTGCCGTATCACCGAGTTGCAATACCACTACGCGATAACCCGCGCGTCGGGCTAGTTGTGCCAGAATATAACCATCGCCACCATTATTGCCAACCCCACAAAAAACTGTCATGTGCCGATTTTCAGGCCACTGCGCCTGCAAGCAATTAAATGCCGCAGTGCCCGCGCGTTCCATCAATTGCAATCCTGACATGCCATGATCCTGAATAATCCGCTGATCAATGGCCTGAGATTGCGCTGCACGATACAAAGCTTGAGGTAAAAGATTTAAGCTGTCCTGTCGTGCTGTTATATCCATCAGTCTGACTCCGCTTGAAACTAAACCTAAAGTGATATGCAGTGTACAGCAAAGCATTAGGTATTGTCTTTTGAATAAGGCTTCTATATAATCCCCCCTTCTTCATATTTCTTAAGAAGTATGCCGGGGTGGCGAAACTGGTAGACGCGCCAGACTCAAAATCTGGTTGTAGCAATACAGTGTCGGTTCGAGTCCGACCCTCGGTACCAAATTATTAAATCATAACGTTTCACAACGTAGAAAAACCCGCATAGCGCATAAGTTATGCGGGTTTTTTTATGCTACTTATATTTTTCCGCGTTGCAACTATGAAAATATCAGCTATTGGTATAACAACCGGGCAGCACTTTGCCCCTTAAACCATTTGCGCCCCTGCCGTTCAGTTTCTTCCAGCAAATGCCGCATAATGCCAACAACTTTATAAAAATGATTACCGTAATGCTGTATGCCATCTATCCAGTTGTCTTGCTTAATTTCCAGACGTTGCAAAATGGGTCGAATATGTGCAGGAATAGCACCACGCTTACCATCACGAATACAACGCCCAGTCCAATCGACCAGTTCAAAGTATTCTTTCTGACTGATGGGCAGGCAAACATGCGCATTTTTCGTGGCTTGAGGTTTCCCGGTCTTTTTAGACTCAGCGAAAGGTA
>NZ_JAUCGJ010000061.1 GCF_030378065.1 Candidatus Venteria ishoeyi
CAAATATTGGATATATTTAACGAAAATAAGGGAGAAATCTGACCAAATCCAGCTTTTCTGCGGTAGGTCTTGTGTTCTTGGCATAACCACTTACTTCTGCCACTCAGCGGGAAGCTTTCTGTCGCCCGGTTTCTGCATTTATTTCATTCTCACTCCTTAATCCGCTATTTTCAACCTGTCAGGTACTTTATTTTATGATCTGTGCTATTGTTTTTCTATTCTTTATGAATAACGAGTTTGGTATTAAGCTTAAAGCGGAGGAGAAAATGAACAGATTTAAGCAGGCGATACTGATCACTTTTCTACTTGCTGTCCCGATATCAGTAACGGCAGAAATTATTTTAGATGGCAGTTTAGGCAGTGGCATTGGTTCGATTACAGGGCCGGATTATCAGGTCACGGCAAACTTGGGGCGGCAACGCGGTGATAACCTGTTTCACAGCTTTAGCCGCTTTAATCTGGAAGCTCAAACCAGGGCTACATTTTCCGGGCCGGATAATATTCGCCATCTGATTAGCCGAGTTACCGGTGGTCAGGCTTCATCGATTGAAGGCACGATTCGTTCGACTATGCCATTGGCTAATGTCTATTTACTCAATCCTGCCGGTATTTTTTTTGGTGAACGCGCGAGATTGGATGTATCGGGTTCTTTCCATGCCAGCACGGCGGCTTATTTGAAGTTTCAGGATAACAGTGTGTTTGATACCGGGCAGCCTGAATCCGGCAATTTAAGCAGCGCGCCCCCGGCGGCTTTCGGTTTTATCGGACAAGCCGGGCCAATCAGCCTGAATCATGCCGGTTTACTGGTGGATGGGGGGCATCAATTGTCTTTGATTGGTGGCGATCTGAGTATTCAAAATAATACCGTATTACTGGCACCTTCCGGTACCCTGCAACTTGCCAGCTTAAACGGGGCGGGTGAAATACCCTTGCAACTTGCGGCAACTGACAGGCCACAAAACGGTGGCAATATTCAGATAGCGGACAGCGCATTTTCAGTCAGCGGTAATCCCGCTGGCTCGGTATGGATACGCAGTGGTCAGTTTGACATGCAGCGCAGCCGTATATTCTTAAATAATCAAGCCAGTGATAACCCTGCCAGCACAAGTAAACTGTCAACATTTAATGCGCAAGTCCAAAACTTTGCCATGAACGAAGGCAGTCTGATACAAAGCAGTACCTTATCACAGCAGTCTGGCAGCGAAATCCTGATTAATGCCAGTAATGAGGTATCTATTTCTGGCATGGGGGTGTTGGAAGATGGCAGTTTAATACCGGGCGGTATTTTTAATCAGGTCGGTGAAGACAGCAATGCCAGCGGTGGTTTGATTCAAATTCAGGCACAAAACCTTGCGCTAAGTGATGGCGCACAGATTAACAGCAGCAGTTTCGGTGCAGGCCCGGCGGGTGACATTCAGATTCAGGCGGCAAATCAGGTGCAACTGATGAGCAATGCGACCGGGGTTAGCAGCATCCTTTCCAATACCCGCAGTACCCAGGCCAATGCCGGACAAGGCGGACAAATCAGTATCCAGGCCCAGGAAATGAATGTTTATGCCGGTAGTCAGGTTCTCAGCAGCAGTTTTGGCGCAGGTGAGGGGGGCAATATAAGCATTCAGGCTGGACGACTTGAAATTATGGGTGAGCAGACAGGCAGCGCCTTAAGCAGTGCGCTCCAAAGTACCGCCAGTGCTGCTGGTGATGCGGGTCAGCTTGTCTTAAATGTAGATAATTTAACCCTGGCAGAGGGTGCGCATATTACCGCAGATACCCAGGGGATAGGCAAAGGTGGCAGCATTGCGATTAATGCCAGTGACAGCATACAACTTGATGGGCAGAGCAGCTTAAACCTCGGCAGCTTTATTGCGGCGAATACCCAGGGCAAAATGTCACAGGCAGGGGATGCCGGGGATATAGACATACGGGCGCGGCGTTTGGAATTAAACACTGGTGGGCAAGTGGTTGCTGCCAGCGCGGGGCCGGGTGCAGGTGGAAAAATTTATGTGAGTACGCAAGATACTTCTATTGATGGTGTCGATTTAAGTGGTTTTGGCAGCGGTATTTTATCCACCGCCAGTACTGATGATGCCGGGCCTGCCGGAGATATTATCCTAGAGAGTGATACGCTGGCTTTATTCCATCAGGGACAAATTGATGCCAGCACCTTTGGTCAGCAGTCTGGAGGTAATGTCCATCTGGCGCTTGGTGATGCTTTGAGTTTACAAACCAATGCGGCAATTTCTGCCAGCAGCGGCAGTGCTGAAAATATGGGTGCAGGTGGTAAAGCCGGACACGTAGAGATAGTCAGTCCAAAAATATCACTGGATGAGCAGGGTTTTATTGCCGCGCAAACCTTTTCCGCAGGTGATGCTGGTAATGTTAAAATTCTGACCCAAAACATACAACTATCTAGTGGTGGCAACATTAGCGTTGCAAGTCATGGCGCGGGGGATGCTGGTATACTGCAAATTGCTACGGATAATTTACGGATGTCTGACAGTGGCAGTCGTTTGTCTGCGCAAACCGCATCCGCTGGCAAAGCCGGTGGCATCGCTTTGACTGCTGATAATATTGACCTGAATCATGGTGCTGCAATCACTGCCAGCACTTTGGGTGCAGGCGCGGCAGGCGATATTGCACTGCAAACCACGCAACTGCAACTGGATAATGGCAGCGCCATTCGTGCCAGCACTGCACACGCGGGAAAAGGTGGTAATGTATTAATTCAGGCAAAAAAAATCACCTTGCAACAGGGTGCTCAAATCCAGGCCAGCAGTTTGCGCGGCATTGATACGCCAGCCACTACTGTTTTGGGTGAAGCCGGAGAAATTCGCTTATCCGCTGGAGAAGTCCTGCTGGTTGATGCGGGTTTGATTCAAACGGCAACTGATAGCGCCGATGGTGGTGATATTATTGTGACCCTGCCAAAGTTTTTGTATATTCTGAACCAGGGGGAAATCAGTACCAGCGTTAAAGCCTTAACCGGTGATGGTGGTGATATTACGCTGAAATCTGATTTTGTGGTGATGAAGCAGAGTAAAATCATTGCCCAGGCGGTCAGCGGTGATGGTGGACATATTCAAATCACCACCAAAGGCCTGTTTGATCAGGGGCAACACAGCCTGATTAGTGCCTCTTCAGAATTTGGTATGGATGGTCTGGTAGACATTAAATCACCTGATGGGGATACCCTGGAAAATGTACTGGCACTACCCACCGATTTTAATGCTAAAGTGGTCATTCAAAATCGTTGCGGCAGTGCTGCGGTTGAAACCACCAGCCATTTTATTGCTTTGCGTTATCATGGCAGCCCGAATTCGGGTAATGATTGGCGCAGCAGTGGTTTGCCGCCGTTAAACTGGTTGCAAGAGACAACGCCACCCCCTGTTGCAAGCAGTAAAGACAGCCGACACTTAGCGCAATTACCGGTATTCAGCATTGTTTGCAGCGCAGCAGAACAAAGTCCGAACACTCTATACAAAAAAAGCTAAAACAACCAACCCCAAAAGGGGGTTAGGTAATAAACCCAGGCTTGCATCCAAGTTGTTCCTTTAATGCAAGCCTGGGAATCTGCATTTGAGGATTTTATTATGTACATCACGCCATCCCCAGTATTATACCGCCGCGCCAGTATCTGGCGTACTTTTTACCTATTGTGTTTCATGTTATTCAGCATTTCAGGACAGAGCGCGGTGTGGGAGTCCAGTGGTCCCGCAGGAGGGCGCTTTAGCGCAATCGCCTCCGATCCTCTCACGCCGTCAACATTATATATTGGGTCTAAAGGTGGGCAGGTTTATAAATCAACCAACAGTGGTGTTAATTGGTCACTAAGCAGCAGTGGTTTGCCGGGTAGTCAGGCCAGTGGCAACCTGATTAATGATATTGTGATCGACCCGGAAAATAGCAATCAGGTCTATGCAGCCAGTTCATCGGCTGGGATTTATTTCAGTAGTGATGGCGCAGCCAGTTGGAGTCCGGTTAATGGCGCTGGTTTGGATAGTCTGGTGATACAGGATTTATTAATTAATAATGCGACATTGTACGCTGCAACAGAATCGGGCGTGTATTTCAGCACGGATCGCGGTGCTAACTGGTCAGCTACGACTTTGACCCAGTTTGTACGCAGCCTGGAAGTGGATAAGGCTGACAGTACGCGCTTGTATGCCGGTGGTGCTGCCGGTTCGTTCTGGAACACTGCCACTGGTGGTGACTGGGCTTTAAGTGCCAATCCCATAGGTAGCGGTAGCTTGGATATTCGAGACTTAAAAATGTCTGATGCTGCAACGGGTTCCGGGCTACTCTATGCCGCGACTAATCAGGGCTTATATAGTAGTGACGATCAGGGACAGAAGTGGGTGCAAAATACTGCTCTGGGTAATGTTGCTATTAATGCTATTACCTTTAAACCCAGCCATCAGGAATGGATTTTTCTGGCTATGGAAGGTGGCGGCATATATTACAGTACAGACAATGGCACTAACTGGATTACCCCACCCGCCACCCTGGCAATGGAAACCATGACTGCCCTGGTATTTGAACCCGGATTGCCCACCTTGCATGCTGCCGGTTATCGGGGACATTGGAAAACAGAAGACTTAGGTGAGACCTGGTTACGGGATAACAGCGGCTTAAATGCCATGACAGCTAATTTTATTGTGGCAGATCACAATACAGCAGGAGGGGTTTACCTTGGTGCAGATAAGGATGGGCTATTTTATAGTGATGATTCCGGTGTTAATTGGACAATGCACAAGAATGGTTTACCCGATCCCATTGAATTTGAGCCACGCAGTTTTGCCATAGACCCGCAAAACAGTCAAAACCTGTATCTGGGATTGGCTTTTGATGGGGTGATGCGCAGTAGCGATGGCGGTGTGAACTGGTCGCCCAGCACGTTAACGGCAAGCGCGGCAAACTGTCTCACCGTTGATCCACTCAGCACTGCAACCGTGTATGCCTGTACTGGCAGCACCGGGGTATCACGCAGTATTGACAGTGGCAATACCTGGAACCCAACGGGTTTAAGTAGCGGTGAAGCACTGACAGTATTGGTGCATCCGCAAGACTCCAATTTGTTATATGCCAGCGTGTTAGGCAGCGGGGTCTTAAAAAGCAGTGATGCAGGCATTAGTTGGTCGCCAATAAATACGGGCTTAACTGAACTGAGCGTTTATGCGCTGGTGATGGATGCCATGAATCCTGATGTCTTGTATGCAGGTACTGCGGTGGGTATTTTTCGCAGCAATGATGCAGGTGCAAACTGGACACTAAAAAATACCGGCTTAACGGATATTTTTATTCAAGCCATTGTCAGTGATCCACTGGTGCCGAATTTATTGCACCTGGCAACCGAAAGCGGCGTATTTTACTCTGATAACGGCGGTGATAACTGGTCACTGCGTAATGAAGGGCTGGATATACTGGCTACGGAAGCTTTATCTTCTGACGCTGCCACTACACGCCATTTATATGCCGCTATTCGTTATGCAGGCCTGTACCGCAGACAATTAGACCCGGCACTGAATCAAGCGCCGCAGATTCTTGCTCCGACTTTGCAACAAGTGGCAAAAGATACCACTTTTGTATTCAGCAATGCCTTAGGTAATACGATTACCATTAGTGATGCCGATGCAGGGCTTAATGCGATTCAACTTTTGTTAAGCACGAGTAATGCAACGTTGAGCTTAGGGAGCACGGCAGGCATAGAATTTATTACCGGCGATGGGGTGGATGACGGCAGTATGCAACTGAGCGCGCCGGTAGCCCAGCTTAATGCCGCTTTACAGGGTTTGCAATTTATTCCGGCTTTAGGCACGACAGGTACAACCGCAATATTATTAGAGCTTAATGATTTGGGTAATACCGGTGCTGATGGTGAAAAAACAGATAGTGCCGTCATTACAATGTTAGTTCAGGAACCGGTGATACAAGATAAATTATCCATACAATTACCACTGCCAACGACGGCTTTCAACGATACACCACTCATATTAAGCGCAACAAATGCAATTATTGTTGCCAACACAGATCCGGCAATCAGTACGCTGGATGTACAACTGAGCGTTGCACCAGATGGTTTATTAACGCTAAGTGATACGACCGGTTTAGTATTTACTGAAGGTGATGGGCTGGATGATAATGCCATGCATTTTCAGGGTACGCTGGCACAAATTAATCTGGCACTAGATGGGCTTGCGTATACCTCATCAAGTACATTTGTTGGTGAAGCCTTATTAACCATACAAGTGGATGATGCCGCCGCGACCAGCACTGCCGCACAAATCAGTGATACGCTGAGCATCACTATTCAGGCAGGCAGTAATACGCCACCACAAATTACGCCCTTAGCAATACAAGAGATATTTTTAGGTGATAGCTATAATGTTATGATGCTTGCAGTCGATGCCCAGGGTCATCTTTTTGATTACGCGCTGTTACATGGGCCAAAGATGGCAACAATAGATACAGCAACAGGTGAATTAAACTGGTTGCCGGAACAAAGCGGGCATTTCAGTTTTGTCGTGCAAGTGACTGAAACCAATGGGCAACCTGTTAACCTGAGCAGCCAGTATGAATTTACCTTAAGTGTAAAAACTGTCGATGGCAGTCAGGTGGGCATTATTCCTGGCTGGAAACTGCTGAGTACCAACTTGCCCACAGCCAAAGTCAAGCAATTACAGGTTTCCCCCTTAAATGATAAGGTTTTATACGCGGCAACGGAACAAGGCTTGTTTCGCAGTGAGGATCGTGGGGTCAACTGGCTCAATCGAGGACGCGAGCTGGGTAATCTGAATATCTCCACCCTGGCCCAGCATCCGGCATTTAAAGATGTGTTATATGCAGGTACTTTGGGCACGGGTGTCTATCGCAGTGTCAATGGTGGTTTTTCCTGGCAGGCCATTAATGCTGACTTGCCCGGTCAGCAGGTGCGCAGCCTGCGTATTGATCCTTTTGCGCACGACACCTTATATCTGGCCCTGGCAGATACCGGTCAGAATGATGGTGGTGTCTTTGTCAGTCATGATCGAGGCGATAGCTGGTCAGCATTGACAACAACTTTAGCTGCCGATGTTTCAGTATACAGTTTACAAGTTGATCCCTTTAGCGCAAATACGCTATATATCGGTAGTACGCAAGGTGAATTGCTTAAAACCAGTGATGCTGGCGCAAGCTGGGTTTCACTCAGTCAAGGTCTGACTGGTAATAATGTACAGGGCTTAACTTTTGATCCAGGCAATTTGATGCAGCTTTACGTATTAAGCGACAGCGGATTATTCAGCAGTAATGATGGTGGTCTGTTGTGGCAAGTCATGAATAGCGGCCTGGAAAACTTACAGATTAATAGCTTGAAGCTTAATACCAACAATACCCAGGTATTATATGTTGCCACGAATCAGGGGGTTTATCAGTCTATGGATGCAGGTGCTCAGTGGGCAACGCTTGGCGCAGACCTGGCTACCATTGAAATCAGCGCCCTGGCTTTAAGCACGACGCAGACAGCAAGTTATTTATATGCAGCGGGTCTTGCTCAGGGCATTTATGGTTATGATGTCATCACGGGTAAACCTGTAGATTTTGACTTGTCACAAGTTGAACTGACAACATTGACCCCTGAAGAAATGCCCAATATTCCCGCTGAAGCCTTTGCAACCTTTACCGCAGATGATGTGGCAGCACTACCGGCGATTGTGATTCAAAAACTCAGCGCACTGCAACTCAGTTACCTGCAAAAAGAAGCATTAGCGGGTTTAAGTCTGGCGCAATTCTCACAAATGCCTTTATCCAGCCTTAAAGGTTTAACCGCAGATAATTTTGGTGGCTTAGCGGTGGAAATTATTCAAAACCTGCCGCCTGCCGCGTTGCTTTATCTGGACATGGAAACATTGAAACAAGCCATGTCCTGGACTTTAACCCGGTTTTTCACCAACCTGAATGTCGCGCAAATCCCGATCAGCAGCATTAAACCCTTATTACCCGCAGGCTGGACGCTGGATGAAACCACTGGTGAGTTATTAATTCCCGCTGGCACTTCGCTGAGTTGGCGCAGTCTGGAGCCACCGGCAGACTTACCCGCAGCCGTGACACTGGCTAGCGAACAACCTGACTTACGTACTGGCATGGGTATGGGCGGGGAAACTGGTGGCAAAAATCTGCTGGATGATATTCTGGCACTTTTACAAACCCTACCGGGCTTTGAGCAACTGACTATTACGCAAACAGATACAGGGGTCGTAAGTGTTGATGATATTTTAAGCCTGATGCCACTGGATGTGATACGTCAGGCAGAACCCGGTACACCCCCAGGTGTTGCCCTGGATGAACAAGGCCGGATACAAGTCACCACCCTGTCAGGACACAGTTTAATCCTGGTACCCACAGCCAGTGACCCGGTGCAGGTACAGCAAGTGCTGGGCGCAGGTTTTTCTATTGAAGTCGGGAAAGCCGGAGAGCTTTTGGTTGGTATTGGTCTTGGTGAGCGCCGTGATGCCTCTCAAGTGCATCTGGCGGTAAGCTTTGATCCGGTGATAGAAGTCGCACCCAATGGCGCGCAAGCAGGGGTATTTATCGATAATGCCAGAGGCGATCTGCCATTGTTTGTATTCCCAAACAACACCGCGCAAGTGATTCGCCCGGCAATCCTGGCCCCTGGGCAATTCAAGAAAGTTGTTGATATGTTTGGGCCGGATCAGGTTTTGTTTAACCAGGATGGTACCGTTGATGTGTCACTGTTAGGCGACTTGTACCATGTCACCCCAACCTTTGAGACCACAACCGAAACTTTGGCACCCGGACAACAAATTGAACCCAGTATTGTGGTTAATCCAGACATCTCCTTACAATATAGTGTGCAACAGGGCTTACGCCTGATCAGTACACGCCTGGAAGTTGAAATTCGCTAATGCCTATTAATGCGCCCAAGCAGATTTTAATTATCAAACTGTCTTCGCTGGGAGATGTGATTCACACCCTCCCGGCGCTTACCGATGCTAAAAAACACCACCCTGATATTACTTTTGACTGGGTGGTGGAAGATGCTTTCTCAGAAATACCCACTTGGCATCCTGCGGTTTCTGAGGTCATCCCTGCAAATTTGCGTAGTTGGCGTAAAAACCTGTGGAGAACCTGGCGCAGCCATCAGTGGCAAAACTTCAAGGCCATGATGCAAAGCACCTATTATGATCAGATTATTGATGCGCAGGGCTTGTTAAAAAGCAGCCTGATTGCACGTTATGCGAATGGTCAACGCTATGGCCTGGATTATCAGTCCGCGCGCGAACCTGTGGCAGCTTTTTTTTATCATCAGCGTTTTGCCGTTGCCAAAGGCCAGCACGCCATCACCCGTACCCGCAGTTTATTTGCACAGGCATTAGATTACCCGCTACCGGATACGCCGCCAGAATATGGTTTATCAAGCTATTCATTTACCACCTTAATGCCCAAGCGCCCCACACTGGTTTTTTTACACGGCACTACCTGGGCCAGCAAACACTGGCCTGATCGTAATTGGGTAGCCCTGGCTAAACGTGCGGCAAAAGCAGGGTTTCGCGTGCGCGTCCCCTGGGGCAATGAAGCCGAACGCAGGCGTGCGGAAAAAATTGCTGATGTCCATGAACAAGTGACGCGCATGGGTGCCAGCAATTTACAAGGTCTGGCGGCAGAACTGAGCACAGCCGTTGCCGTAGTTGGCGTTGATACCGGTCTTGCACATCTGGCTGCCGCACTTAATGTACCCAGCCTCACCCTGTATACCTCAACCAACCCCGGATTGACAGGTACATTAGGGAAAAATCAGCTACATTTACAGGCAGATTTTCCTTGCGCACCCTGCTTCCAGCGCAACTGTCACCTGCCACAAGATGCAAAAACCTGTTATGACAGTCTGCCAGTAGACAAGGTCTGGGACAAATTGATGGACACCATTGCACAGCACTAGTTAGGTAACTCGCAGCGAATAATACCCCCCATTTCGCTGGTCTTTTTACCCGTTTTCCGCGTTGTAAAAACCGTTACATAGCTCACTATGCGCCGGTTTTCACGCCTTGAAAACGGATAAAAATCCTGCGTGCTATGGGGATGTTATTTCTTGCGAGTTACCTTAAATGGATAAACCGTTGTTTAAAAATCTACTGTTCTTTGCTTTATTGGCTGTGTTGGGCCTGCTTGGCAATATCTTTAATGTTGAAATGTTTTTTGGGGTTAACCAGATTTTTGGCAGTATTTTCGCACTGCTTGCCGTCTGGCGCTTTGGCCCCTGGGTGGGAAGCCTTTGTGCGATATTAATCCATAGTTACACTATCATGCTGTGGGGTCATCCTTATGCATTTTATGGTTTTGTGCTGGAAGCTTTGACGGTTGGTTTGCTACTGCGTTGGCGTATTTCCAATATCTTTACCGCTGATCTGTTGTTCTGGTTATTGGGTGGTATTTGGCTGGTGCCGCTGTTTTATGGTCAGTTTATGGCGTTGCCGGAAACCCAGGTTACCCTGATCATGCTGAAACAACCTGTTAATGGTTTACTTAACGCTTTGTTGGCTGCATTGTTGGTTGTCGTACTGATCCGCTGGAATAAATCAGAAAGACGGCGTAAAAAAGTTTCTTTACGTAATTTATTATTTACCCTGCTGATGACCATGATCGGATTTTCCCTGTTCATGGTAGCCAATCTCACCAGCCGTTATGCCTTTGAACACTTCCAAACCAAGATGCTTACCGATCTACAGATATTTGGTCAGTATATGCAAAATGAGCTGAGTCAGTTTGGCAAAAGGCATGTTGATGAAATGCGTCATCTATATTTGCTGAATAAACAGGGAAAAATGCTGTTTACCTTAAATCCAGCTTATAAAATTGATGCAATGTGGCGTGTTTCCGCGCAAGGTTCAGAATTGCTGGCAGGCAAAGCACATCTGCAAAACTTGCCATTACCACAACTGGATAATCGTCCATGTAATGATAATCTTCTGTTGTGGAGTAAACATAAGCGTTTATATCTGATGGTAAAAGTGAATAATCATTGTTTAGTCAGCACGCTTAAAACCAATGTGTTAAATCAGTTTTTGCATGAACACACCCTCTCACCTGAACATCAGATTTATATTTTGGAACAACGGCAAGTAATCGCCAGCAGTAATGATAACAAGGATAATGGTGTCATTGAAAACCTGTTGTTAACAGGAAAAAAGCAGTCAATCAGCCAGCATATTTTCCATCTGCTGCCAGCTGGAAATATACCCAAGATGAAACATTGGAAGCTGTCACATTATATTTATCGCTTAGCACCCTGCGCCAACAATGACTGGTCTATCTATATTCTGGCTTCACTCTCTTCCAATATTGATAGCCTGCAACAGATTTATATTTTCACCTTCCAGGTGATACTGGTACTGATTTTATTTTTATCATTGCTGTCTTTTGTGCTTGTGGAATATTTATCACACGCAATGGGCAGATTAACCACCCTGACTTCAAATCTGCCACATAAACTTGAACAGCGTGAGCCTATCATCTGGCCGGAGAGCACGATTCAGGAAATTATGGATCTCTCCTCTAATTTCTCGCAGCTTACTGATACCCTGGCAGGTATCTTCAAAGAAAGTGAAGAGCGTTATCAAAAGCTGTTTAGCAGCTCACAAGATGCCATACTGGTGCTGGATTATCCCGCGCTGACGGTTATTGACTACAACCCGATTGCCAGCAGCTTACTGGGTTCTGCTTTAAGCAGGAACAAAACAACAAATCTGGAACAATTTTTTAAAGAATTGCCACCTTCTCTGCTAGATTTTAATCAGGATATTAATGAACAAATCTGCTGGTTGCACAAGGCTGATGATGATTTGATTCCGGTACGTCTTGATACCCAGTATCATACTTATCACAATAATGAAGTGCTGCTGCTGAGCATTCGTGACATCAGCCACGAGATTAAAGCCAAAGAACAGTTTCAACTGATTTCTGTGGTGTTTGAAACGACTGCTGAAGGCATTATGGTGACAGATGCCAATTCCAATATACTCATGGTCAATTGTGGTTTCAGCGCAATTACCGGATACAGCAGTGAAGAAGTGATTGGCAAAAATCCAAATACCCTGCATTCAGGTTGGCAGGATAAGATATTTTATCAGGAAATGTGGGCAACACTTAAACACAAGGGGCAGTGGCGGGGAGAACTCTGGAACCGCCGCAAAAATGGTGAACTCTACGCTGAATGGTTGTCAATTTATCAGGTCACGGATCAACAGGGACAGGCCTCCAACTATGTAGGCGTGTTCAGTGATATTACAGAGAAAAAACAGGCACAGGATAAGATCAATCAACTGGCTTATTACGATACACTTACCGGCCTGCCTAATCGACAACTGTTTCATGATCGTTTTGAGCACGCGATTGCCATGTCAAAACGACGCGAGAGTATTGTGGCTTTGATGTTTATTGATTTGGATAATTTTAAGGGAGTCAATGATACCTTAGGCCATCAGGCAGGGGATTTTTTGCTCAAGCAGATTGGTGAGCGTATTCACTCAAATATCCGTAGCAGTGACACCCTGGCCCGTATCGGTGGTGATGAATTCACCGTCATATTGGAAAATATTCATGGTAAAACCCATGTTGCCAAAATTGCCGCTGATATTATGCAGGCCATTGCCCAACCGATACAAATTGAAGAAACTGAAGTATTCTCTTCATGCAGTATCGGCATCTGTTTTTATCCAGATGATGCAAATTCGGTTGAGCACTTAATGCAATATGCCGATACTGCAATGTACCGCGCCAAAGAACAAGGCAAAAACAGATTCCAGTTTTATACTGCCAGTATGAATACAGCGGCACTGGAGCAGCTCCAAATCGAACAACGCTTGCGTGGGGCGGTTGAACGTAATCAATTAAGCCTGCATTATCAACCCCAGGTTTCCATTGCCGAGGGGCACATCATCGGGGTGGAAGCACTATTACGCTGGAAAGATCCAGAACTGGGTTTTGTATCGCCTGATAAATTTATCCCTATTGCTGAACGCACCGGCTTAATGGGTGACATTGAACGCTGGGTGCTGACCACGGGGGCCACTCAAAAACGGCTATGGATGGCGCAGGGAATAGACATCGGTATGTCCTTGAATATATCCAATCACCAATTTCGTAAACATGACTTTGTTGAACAAACCATCGAAGCCATTCAACAAAGTGGCATACAGTGCCAGCATTTTGACCTGGAACTCACCGAACGTATTGTGATGGACAATGAAGAAAGCCATGAAAAGATTGTGCAATTAAAAGCAGCAGGGTTTAAGTTGTCACTGGATGATTTTGGTACGGGGCAATCCTCTTTAGGACACCTCAAACGCTTTAATATCGATAAACTGAAAATTGATAAATCTTTTGTGGATGATATTCCAGAAGATAGTCAAAGTTGTGACATTGCACGCGCGATCACTTCTCTGGCTCAGGCGATGAACATGGAAACGGTTGCAGAAGGCGTTGAGTCAACAGCGCAGTTAAAATTTCTGCAAGAACTGGGATGTATAAACTTTCAAGGTTATTTGTTCAGTAAAGCAGTCTCTGCTGATGAATTGGAACAACTATGGAAAACCTATGCTAAGGTTTAACAGATGAATTAACTCAAAATCATTAGAGGCACGCCATACAATTTCGACCATTGTTTTTTGCCAAGTACAGTGCCTTGTCAGCCAATGAAATAAGTGACATATAATGATTAATATTGGAACATTGCGTACACGCTACCACGCCAACAGATATCGTTACCACATCAGCGCAGTCAGATGATGCGTGTTGGATATCAAGGGATTCTATTGCATTTCTGGCTTTTTCCGCAACGATCATTGCTTGTTCAAGCCCGGTTCCTGGCAGGATCACTATAAATTCTTCACCGCCATATCTGGCCACAAAATCATTTGTTCTGGAAGCAACTTTATTAAGTGCATCAGCGACATATTTTAGGCAGTTATCGCCACCTAAGTGACCATAGGTATCGTTATATTTTTTGAAATAGTCAATATCTGCCATTAAGACTGAAAAACCAGTCTGATTCCTATGGCAACGCTCCCATTCTTCCTTAATACGTTGATCGAAAGCTCTACGATTATTGACATTAGTTAATCCGTCAATCATTGCCTGTTTGGATAATATTTTATTGACCTGCTCCAATTCACTGGATTTTTCTTGAAGTGTATTTTCAGTTTCTTTTAGTTTTGTAATATCTGTATGCGTACCTGTAAATCGAATAGGCTTGTTGTTGATATCTCTTTCGACTATTTTACCTCTATCTAAAATATATCTCCATTTGCCATCCTTATGCATCATTCGGTGTATGTTACTATAAAAACTGGTTTTCCCATCAATGTACGACTGAATATCCTGGTAACAGGATGCCAAGTCATCAGGGTGAACCCTTGACTCCCATGAATTGAGAGTAAATTCAATTTCTGACAACTCATAGCCTAATATTTTGGCCCATCTTTCATCGAATACAACATAATTAGTCACTAGGTTCCAGTCCCAAAGACCCAGTTGTGTACCCTCTAAAACTAAGTCGAGTTGTTCTTTTTGACTGGCAAGATCAGATCTGATTCTGTTCTGAGTATCGATTTGTCGCTTGACATAGCGATTTATAAGCAGGATGCAAAACAGCCCAAACAACCATAAAATTCCATGAGAATATATGAGTATTTTGAGCGTATCATTTTTTATTTTAATATAGGGTTCAAGTGGTATAGCGACACCCACGCCCCCCTGCACATTACCGACCCTATACCCCTGGTGTCCATGGCACTTCAAACATTTTTTTTTAGTATAGAATGCTTGCATATATCGAAGAAAAGGTTTGCCACCAATAGAAGTCACTTCAGAGACATCCTCTACACCTTGAGAAAATTGTTTAAGTGCTTCAATTTCCCATGAATCAGGTGTATTGATAGGATTAAGTGGTTCCAGGCTGGTAATTCGCCCTTTTATGCCATAAAGAACAGAATACTCATTCATGGTTTGGCGTAATATATAAGCTGGATTCATTAAAGTAAGTTTTTTTCCAGAAGAAGTCACTATGTCACGTTCAGCGATGTGTTGAAGATAGGGGTTTGGCGGCGTTTCACCGGATACTTCAACATAAATGCCTCCGTGCTTTGCTAACCAATTTCTAAGCGCAATATCTTTATTGAAGTTGGCACCAGCTTCCATTTTGGCATATTGAAAAACATGACTTTCTTCTTTAGAAGCCGCCCAGAAAAATAACCCGGCTAATACAATACTCCAAAGCATTGCCGCTATCAGTGATATTAAGTTTGATGTTGAAAGTTTTAATTTTAGATGATTTGATCCCATAAACCCCATCCACTTTGAAATCAATAAGGAGTGAGAATGAAATAAGTGCAGGAATTGGGCACAGGATTTTTATTCATTTTCAAGGCGTGAAAACAGGCGCATAGCAAGCTATGTAACTGTTTTCAGAACGCAGAAAATGGAGAAAAAGACCAGCCCAGTTGCTGAAGTTATAAAATTCTCGCTCCTAAGTATATTTTCTTAAATGTTCATACCTGCACAGGCAGATATCAAGCCATTATTCACAAGGGCTGGATTCCTGCCCCTGCCTGCGCAGGGCTGATGTACACAGAAATAACAAAAATTATAGTTTTCAACTTATTAGATGGGGCTTATTGTGCATTAATACATTATATTTTTGCCAACTTTCTATCGCGGATTACGCAAATTTGACAGGGTAAACAAATAAGCAGGCATCTCCAGCGCAAATTCAGCCTCTAAAACCTGCACTTCCGTCCACTTGCCAGGTTCCTCCTCCTGTTCCATGCGTTGCCAACTGGCAATTTGCTTACCACCCATAGCTTTAATTTCCAGGGTTTTTAAGCGTTTCACTATTTGATTATCCTGATCATAAAATACATGGCTGAGCAGAATATGATCTGCACGAATGTCCAGCAGTTCCTTACCCCACACCACGGGGGCATCCTCATGCGGCAGGGCTTCAATCACAAATACTGCCTGCCCCTCGTGTTCATATTTATCAATGATATTATGGTCATAATATTTCAGCAAATCATCACTGCGAGTTACGTCATTATTGGAAAAATCAGAACCCATCCAGCTTTTACCCATCATGCTGCCGGGAATTTTAATCACCCGATTGGTTTTTGGGGTAAAGCTCCACATGCGCTGTTGTTTTAATAAACTGGCATTGCCTTTATCTTTTTTTGGCGCAACCACCTCTACCAGCGCCTTATCCATGCCCTGCGTCCACATCTCCAGGCGCATACTGCGCTTCCAGTCGGGGCGCTGAATACTCATTTGCACAATGGAATGCGAACTGCTGTCACGCCAATGCTCCAAAGCCGCATGTATATGATCACGGGCGCTGAGTTCCGCCGCCAGAACATTGCCGGTCAGCGTAATGCCGCATAAAATAGATAAAATATATCGCAGTCTCATGATGATTTAATCCTGTTGCCTTGCAAGATAAGCCCGCATTGCCAATAAACGCTGCGCCATATCCTCCGGCAAATGTGGTGGCTGAAATGTTGCAACGCGCTGGGCTGCGGGGTTAATTAATAAGATACTGGCAGAATGGTCGATTAAATAGCGTTCAGGATGGGCCTTATCCGGGATGGTGCGATAATAGACAATACCTAAAGCCTGGGCGAGCTTGTCAATTTCCGCCTTGCTGCCAGTGGCGGCGGTAAATGCCGGGTCAAAATAACGTACATACTCATATAAGAGTTCCGGCGGGTCGCGCTGCCCGTCCACGGAAATAAACCTGAACTGAAAGCTATCTGCCGTATTTTTTGCTTCCGGCAACAAGGCTTTCACCTGTGCCAGCATGGACAAGGTACCGGGGCAAATATCCGGGCACTGAGTATAACCAAAAAATAACAAGCTCCATTGCCCACGCAGGCTGTCCTGGGTAAATACCTGACCTTTATCGTCTTGCAACTGAAATGTTGGCAGGGGCGTGGGCTTGCGGTGCAAGCCATCAATTTCCGGAGCTGTGGCGCTCTGGTAATAGCGTATGCCAAACAACAGCAAAACCAGCAGAATAACAAATAACAGGGGTAATAATAAGCGAAAACGGGTTAAAACCGGGGGCATGTTCTATTCCTTCTCGTTCCCACGCGCCCTGCGTGGGTGCCAGAGTGCGCGATCAGAGGCTGCCGCCCCTGAACCTCGCAAGCCGCAGTGCAAAAAAGAAGGATTATAAAGAATGTTTTTCAATTTCTGTAATCGAAAAAGGCTTTATTTTGTAATAATTCAACATTTGCGTGAGAACTTGTATCAGAGGGCTTGCAAACCAGGGGTAAGATGTATCATATTAGTGGTCTTTAATATTATTCACAACTGAGAGGCTATACGTGAACGCTTGTCCCCGAGAAATTGTTAATCCCTTTAGGCCAATTCCCCTGGAAGTACCGGAAGGTATGAAACCCAATGAGTTTTTTAACAGTACGGAAAACTTAAACGATCTGGTACACAATAACGGCTTGTTAACCAATCCTGAGGACTTGTTGTTATACCGCAAAGCACTTGGGCACAGTAACGAATTTGATGCCTCCATTATTTACAATACTTCCAAATCCATCCTTAATCCTTTAGGTCGTCCCGTGCGCCGCACGCAAGTACCCACGCATGTTAAACATGTCTGGAACCGGATGAATCAGGTGATTATTGCGTATATGCTGGAACAGTATCCAGACCCTGACGAGGCATTGATTCTTGCCGGGGAAGCCAGTCTGGATGCCACCTGGTCGCTGACTTCGCCAGGTGTGCCGAGTATTCGTATGCTGCATAATCATTTTATTGTGTTCAAAAAAGAGGCGCTGCGCAACGCCAAACTGGCAGATGAGAACAACCCAAATTTAACCGATGGCGGTCAGCACAGTTTATTTCAGTCTTACATGCATGATGTGTATCAGGAATTTTTTGAGCAGGCACTGGATTTGAAAATGCTCAAAACAGCCAGCAGCAGCGACTCCCGCGTGGAGCTGACGGGTTATCCACAAGGTCTGCCCAGTTGGGAAATTAAAGGCGGTGTGGATGCTTTGCGCGACATTAATTTCTGGCGGGAATATGATGCCATCTTAAAAGGTTTTATGGACTTTTACCGTACCTTTTTCACCCAGGTTTCCACCCGCAATGCACCCATGCCCAAAGAAGCTTTTTTCCCGGAAGCGATAGAGAAAATTTTATTATTTAATAATGATTTTCTGGGCACGGCTAAAAAAGTACGCGATCAATGTATTACCGACCCTAAATATGCCAACGCCATTCGCTGGCAGCCTGCATTTAAGCAACTGATTTATCGCAATGATGAAGGCAAGCTCATTGTCACCATCAGTCAGAATTCCATTGGTAATGCGATTACGGAACTGCTGGGCGTGGTGGTTAAACGTGTGCCGGATGCAGCAGCCTATGAACAGGCTGAGCCAAAATTGCTGGAGCGTCTGCTGGAAGTGCGCCGCCGTTTGGTGGAAGCGGATCTTGGAGAAGGTATTGCGACACCTTATTGGGGGGTCTAGGAGCCTGTCCAAGAAGCTTATTTTGACGGAAGTGCAGACCTGACAGGTTTTAAAAACCTGTCAGGTCTTTTGCAGGACTGGCAGTCCTTTATCCAAAAAATTTCCAGAATGCTAATATTCCTTATTTTTCAAGCAAAGAGGGCTGCCAGTCCTTCACTTAAAGTACTCATGATCGTATTCCCTCTCAATAACTTAGTCTGATATGAAAGTGGTTTTAGCCGCATAGCGGCTAAAAGCAACTTACACCAAACTCATCTTATGTCATAATACAGGGTTTTTAATTTTTAAATGAGAGACCCTGACACATGACGGAAGAAGCCGCAACATCCTCAGCCACCGTGACCGAAACCGAAGAGCATGATCTGATCGGACAGCGCCGCGCCAAACTTGAGGCATTGCGTGAAGCGGGTAATGCCTATCCAAATGATTTTCGCCGAGACACGCTCGCGGCTGATTTGCATCAGGAACACGGGGAAAAGACCAAGGAAGACCTGGACGAAGCAGGCATAACCGTCAAGCTTGCAGGGCGTATCATGACGCGGCGCATTATGGGGAAAGCGGCATTTACCCATATTCAGGACATGAGTGGGAAAATTCAGCTCTATGTGCGGCGCGATGATTTACCGGAAGGTGTTTATAACACCCAATTCAAGCAATGGGATCTCGGTGATATTATTGCCGCAGAAGGCACTTTATTTAAAACCAAAACCGGGGAATTGTCTGTCAAGGTTAAGCAAATTCGTTTGATGACCAAATCTTTGCGCCCCCTGCCAGAAAAATTTCATGGCTTAAGCGATCAGGAAACCCGCTATCGCCAGCGCTATCTGGATTTGATTACCAGCGAGCAATCGCGCAATACCTTTAAGATGCGTTCAGCCATTGTGCGCGGCATTCGCAATTTCCTGGAAGCGCAAGATTTTCTTGAGGTTGAAACGCCGATGATGCAGGTGATTCCCGGTGGCGCAACAGCGCGTCCTTTCACCACTTATCACAACGCCTTGGATATGCCTTTATATTTGCGTATTGCGCCGGAACTCTATCTGAAGCGCCTGGTGGTTGGCGGCTTTGAAAAGGTCTTTGAAATCAATCGCAACTTTCGTAATGAAGGCTTGTCCACGCGACATAACCCAGAATTTACCATGCTGGAATTTTATCAGGCCTATGTCGATTACCATGCGCTGATGGATACCACGGAAGACATGTTGCGCACCCTCGCAGAGTCTGTTCTGGGCAGTACACAAGTCACTTATCAGGGTGAAGTGTATGACTTTGGTAAGGCCTTTACCCGGATGACGGTGGTGGAAGCCATTTTGCATTATAACCCGACCATTGAAAAAGCAGATTTATACGATCATCAGGCTTTACTGAATATCACAGAACAACTGAAAATTCATATCAAACCTGAATATGGCGTTGGCAAGTTGCAGCTTGAGATTTTTGAAGCCACAGCGGAAGCACAATTAAAAGATCCCACTTTTATCACAGCGTACCCGACAGAAGTTTCACCATTAGCACGCTGTAATGATGATGATCCCACGGTCACTGATCGTTTTGAGTTGTTTATTGGCGGTCGCGAAATTGCCAATGGCTTTTCCGAGTTAAATGACCCGGACGATCAGGCGGCGCGTTTTCGCAAGCAGGTTGAAGAAAAAGAAGCCGGGGATAATGAAGCCATGCATTATGACGCCGATTATGTGCAGGCGCTGGAATATGGCTTGCCACCAACTGCGGGTGAAGGTATTGGCGTGGATCGTCTGGTCATGTTATTTACCGATGCCGCCAGTATTCGTGATGTTTTATTATTTCCTCACATGCGTCAAAAGCTTAACGCCTGAACAAGCTAAATTTCTGGTACACCATCTGCTTGTATTGACGAGAGGGCAGACTTTCCAGGTTTTTAAAATCTGGAAGGTCTTCTAAATCTGAAGTTAAAGGAGTTATTATGCGTTTTTTATTTTTTTTATTTTTACTGGCATTCACTGCTGCAATGGTCTGGCCTTTCAGTTCAATTTACCGCATTGGTGATGCGCTGGCAGCTAATGACGTGCAAACCTTAAATAAGCTGGTGGATATTAATTCTATTCGCGTCCGTTATAAAGCAATGGTCGATAAGCAGGCAGTTGCCTTGAAAAATATGGCGGCCCCACAAAGTGAAATGGGTACATTTACCCGCTTTCTGGGTAACAGCGTACAAGGCTTGAATAATATGGCGGTTGATCGCGTTGTTACGATTGACTGGGTGCGCGAACAGTTGCGACCACCCAGTAATGATAAAAATTATTACCCCTCTCTGTTGCTGAATACCTCCTTTGGCTTTTACGAGTCTCCGGTCAAATTCTTAGTGCGCATGGGTGAACTGGGTGAAAGCCCGGTGCATTATTATATGCAATTGCAGGATTGGGAATGGCGTGTTACGGCGATTTATCCATAATTGATGGTTTACGGTTTACAGAACCGCAAAGGCTTTAATGAAAATGACAGCGCAGATTGATAAAACCCACCTGGAACCCTTGCGCCAGCGTCTGGCTGAATTTGCCGCAACGCGGGACTGGGATCAGTTTCATTCGCCTAAAAACTTATCAATGGCTTTAATTGGCGAGGCCGCTGAGCTGGTCGAGCATTTTCAGTGGCTGACCCAGGCGCAAAGCGCAACACTTTCAGCAAAAAAGCATCAGGCTGTCAGCCAGGAGTTGGCAGATATTCTGATTTACTTGATTCGTATTGCTGATAAATTAGATGTAGATTTGATTCAGGCCGCCTGGGATAAAACCGAACTGAACGAGTCTCGTTACCCCGCAGATAAGGTGCGCGGCGATGCACGCCGCGCAAAAGAGTATTCATGAACGAATTTCAACAAAAACCCGATTTATATTACCTCAATCATGCCGCTGTCTCACCCTGGCCACAAAGAACTGCGGACGCAGTTATCGCCTTCGCCAAAGAAAATCAATTACAAGGCGCGCAGGATTATCCGCGCTGGATGCAGATGGAGCAAACCTTAAGAGCACAACTTCAGCGCCTGATTAATGCACCATCAGCAGAAGATATTGCGCTACTGAAAAATACTTCGGAAGCTTTATCAGTGGTTGCTGCCGGTATAAATTGGAAAGTCGGTGATAATATCGTTTCCAGCAATCAGGAATTTCCTTCCAATCGTATCGTCTGGCAGGCATTAGAATCACAGGGCGTGAATTTCAGACAAGCAGATATCAGTGGTAATGATCCGGAAGCGGCATTATTTTCCCTGGTTGATGATAACACCCGCCTGATAGCAATCAGCTCTGTACAGTATGCCAGTGGGTTGCGTTTGGACTTGGAAAAAATCGGTCAATTTTGTAAGCAAAAACAGATTTTATTTTGTGTTGATGCAATTCAAAGTTTAGGTGCTTTAGCCTGTGATGCACAAAAAATACATGCTGATTTTTTAATGGCGGATGGTCATAAATGGTTGTTAGGGCCGGAAGGTTTGGCATTATTTTATTGCACGGAAAAGCAAAGAAAAAAACTAAAATTAAATCAATTTGGCTGGCATATGGTGGAAGACTTTCTTGATTTCAATAAACAGGAATGGGAACCGGCAGATTCAGCACGTCGCTTTGAATGTGGAAGCGCTAATATGTTGGCAATCCAAGCGCTTTCAGCCAGCCTTTCTTTAATTGAAGAAGTGGGTATTGAAGTTATAGAGAAAAAAGTATTAGAAAATGCACGATACCTGCAAAAAGAATTATCAAAAATTAAAGGTGTTGTTGTTTATTTTAATAAAAAATCAGAATATGACTCTGGTATTGTTAATTTCTCGCTTGAGAATGGAGAAAATGAACTATTGCATCAATACCTGATGCAACGCCAGGTTGTTTGTGCCTTACGGGGAAAAGGTGTTCGCTTTTCTGCACATTTTTACACACCAAAAAATATCATGGATGAAGCAGTAAACCGGGTTAAAAGCTATTTATCTTAGTCCAGTTTCAATAAAAACTTCTTTCTGAATTAAAGAACATTGAAAGTTGTCTTCTTTTGCGCTTATTTGGATTTATTTAAGAAATTATTTACACATTTAAGCTGTTTAGCTATTCCTCTTAGCAGTTAAATCTATTATAATAGCGACTCACTTCGCAGGTGATTTTTTCACCTCACGCCGGTGTAGCTCAGTCGGTAGAGCAACTGATTCGTAATCAGTAGGTCGGAGGTTCAATTCCTCTCGCCGGCACCATTTTTATCAAGCACTTAGCGAAATATAGCCGAAACTAAAAATAACTCGTGCTACGCTGGTGCTACCTTTTTGATAAAAATGAAATTCCCTTTCATGTGTTTGTAACTCATTATTTTTTAATGAGTTTTATGGTTTTACTACCTGCCCTCTATTTTCTCTTAATTTTCTCTTATGGTTCCTTGCTCATGTTACCCAGTCCCTCCAAATTAAATCCCGAACTGAAATATCGCACGCTCTGGCTAAGCATTGGCTACGCACTGATTGGACTTGTCATCTACCTATCACTTACGCCGCACATTCCAACACCAGGCGGCATTGAAATTAACGATAAGTTATCACACGTATTAGCCTATGCTGTACTAATGGGTTGGTTTTCACAACTCTATCACCGTAGTTACTACAAACAGATTGCTTTTTTACTCATTATAATGGGGATTTCTTTAGAATTTTTTCAGTCAATGACGGGGTATCGGTATATGGAATTCTTGGATGTGATAGCAAATAGCTGTGGTGTTTTTATGGGTTGGTTGTTAAGTATTACACCACTTGGAAGGGTATTAAAAGTAACCAATGAATGGTAATTATTTTCCATAATTTTAATAAAAATTAATCAAAAAAATTTAATAATCAGTTGCATTAATCACTAATTAACATGATTTTAATTCACTAAAAAATAGTGTGTATCATAATATTATTAGCAATGCTCAACTTGAAACCTGGAATACTATTTTTACTAAACAACCACCCGCTAAAAGACGGGTGGGTTAGAGCATTTGGCGGCTGAAAGCCGAGATACAGGGCGGACAAGCCCTGTTGTTTAGCCCCAACGGGGCGCATTAATATAGCCAAGGGCAACGC
>NZ_JAUCGJ010000062.1 GCF_030378065.1 Candidatus Venteria ishoeyi
ATTCTCCTTTTTAGCTGCTTGGCATTAGGCCGGGACAGGTATTTTTGTGGATATGAAAAATTACCTTAAGAAAAAAATGGAAAATGATTGTTGACTGAAATAGTCAGGATGTAGCGGGAATTGCTGAGTATTCCCTGTATCGATTGCAGTTTTTAATTGCGCTATATATTTCTCTTTCAGCACAATAAATTTACTCAGCTTTTTTTCATAAGCAGTCACTTTTTTAGTGAGCGTGGTTTTGTTTCTGGGCGTTCTATCACCCTCAAACTTATTTTTTGCCTTGTTTGCATTCTTGAAAGCGGTATCCAGCGCCCCCAGCGCCTTTTCTATACCGGTACCTTTTCGATAATGTATAAAGAGAAATGTAGCCGTTTCTGCAACTTTTTTCTTGCCTGCCAAGGTTTCAACTTCAGTTTTGGTGTCTATCCATTCTTCTTTCCATTTGCCTTCGGTTAAAGCCAGAAGTTCAGCTGGCAATAATATCAAGAACAGACTCACAATCAATCGCTTAAATAAAGCACTCATGATATTTTCCCCTTGAAATATTAACGTTATCAATCAGTTTATTTTCAGGCTAACGGGCTAAACAGCCCAAAGCCTGTATCAAATTTATGGACACCTGTTTATCTAATGTCGATTAGCAAATGCTCTATCGATAATAGTAGGATATAAACACTTGTTTAACCATATCAACCGATAACTAAAACCCGCTAGGAGGTTGTCCGAGAATAGCAAAATCAATGATTCTGCCAAAACTAACTCATTATTTATCAATGTGTTAAAAAACTGGTTTTTTGAAAAACTGAATTCTTGGACAGCCTCCTAGGAGGCTGTCCGAAAACACAATACCTACTGCGGAAAAGCTGGATTTGGTCAGATTTCTCCCTTATTTTCGTTAAATATACCCAATATTCGCCTCAAATAATGAAAAAATCTGCCTCAAACCAGCCTTCCCTCACTACGGCCTCTGTTCTCGGACAGCCTCCTAGAATAAGCAAACTGATGCTCCCCTAAGGTAAGCGCTAAAGTATTCATCCGAATAATTTATGGTGTTTTCTGATGTTATAATGCCCAGCCTCTTTTTATTCCTGATACAGACACATGAACGGTTTTGATGCGCAAGCGACAACAACGGTTACAGACCATGACATCCAGACGGAAATAAACCGGATTCTGCAAGATGCTGATTTTGATACTTGGCACCAGGATAGTTGGACGCAATGGTCGGCGCAAGATACGCCCTCTGAAGAAACGCTGGATATGCTAAGTGGCTTCAATAGCTGGGTTTTAACGTTTTCACAATTGATGGAAATGGCGTTGTGGCTGGTGTTTCTGGTTGCTTTGGTAGTGTTGGGCTGGTTTTTATATCGTAGTTTTATTCAAAACCAGGCGATTAAGTTCATAAATTCAGATAAACGCCATGTATCTGATGCTGAATTATCCGATCTGATTGCTGTGCCTAAACAAGCTGATTTACATGATCCCCCCACGCAAGCATGGCGTTTGTGGCAACAAGGTCAGCACCGTGAAGCACTGGGTTTGTTATATCGCGTCAGCTTATCCGGTTTACGCGCACAAGGCCTGGAAATTAAAGATAATATGACTGAAGGTGAGTGCCTGCGCCTGCTGGCAGAATTGCCCTCGGTAAGTACCCGCGATTATATTAGCCATTTGTTCCGTGCCTGGTTGTTTCTGGCATACGGGCATCAATTGCCGGACAGTGACAAAATGCAGGACTTCTGCCAGCACTGGTCAAGGCATTTTAAATTGGCTGAAACATGAACATCATGCCTTCCTATCGGCGCTTATTATTATGGGTGTTAATTGCCTGCGCTTGCCTGAGTGTGGGATTTGTCAGTAGTTGGACGCTAAATCATCTGGAAACTGTTGTGGAATTTGAATATGACAGCTATCGCGGTGAGGCGCAGAAAAACCCCTTTTTAGCCGTGCAGCGTTTATTGGATAGCATGGACGTTTCTTCTCGCACTTCCCGACATATCCCTAAATTTCATAAATTATCTAATGAGACGATTTTAGTCTGGGTGGAAGGCCGCAGACCGATGAGTTTTGATGAGGCGGGAGCGGCGTTGGCCTGGATAGAACAAGGTGGGCATTTTATCGGAGTGAGTTCTCATGTCGCTAATCGTGAGACAGATGAGGGGGATGTATTATTAGTAAAACTGGATATTTTACAAAATGAAAATCAATTATCAACGACAGATGCGGTAGAAAAAGAACAAATCATGCAGCCTTCTTCTTTTGTTTGGCGCGAGCGTGACTGGCAAATCAGCTTTAATCGTAATTATTATCTGGAAAGCGCATTGCCCCTGGATTGGTGGATTGCAAGCGAGCAGGGTAAACATGTTTTACACCGCAGCATAGGCGAGGGCGCAATCACCTGGGTCAGTGATTTGTGGTGGATACAGAATGTCTATATCGGTCAGAGGGATCATGCGTCTTTTTTCTGGCATCTGCTGCATCAGCATCATCAGCCCAGCCATGTACAATTTGTTCACGGTAAACGTTATACCCTGGAGGCTTTTGAAAATAAGATACGGGTTAAACCAGAAGCTGGAACATGGTGTGAAGATTGTGAAGAGGATGCGGGTTTTCTATTGCTGTTGCGGCGTTTATGGCAACATGCTTCAACGCTGCTGATCAGTGCCGGGGTTTTGCTGTTATTAGTGATCTGGGCGGCCAGCCAGCGTTTTGGCTCGGTATTGCCGGTAGCGCAGCCCGTGCGCCGCCGCTTATTAGAGCATATTGAAGCCAGTGGGCGCTTTTATTGGAAACACCGGCAAGTCAAAACCCTGCTGTCGCCTTTACGTCAGCAGCTTAAGCAGGAGATTGCGTTGCATCACCCAGGCTGGGAACAGGAGACCATCAGCAAGCGCGTGGCATTTCTGGCACAACTGTGCCAATTATCCACCGACAATGTACGTTTGGCTTTATATCGTCATGATATTCACGCTTCAGCAGAACTGACCCAGGCTGTAAAGCTATTAAAACAAATCAGGAACCAATTATGAGTGAGCAGGCGATAGCACAGGCCAGTAAAACTTTGCAAAACATTCGTGCGGAAATCAGTAAAGCTGTGGTTGGGCAGCAGGCAGTTATCGATCAGATTCTTATTGCGCTATTGGCAGCGGGACACACTTTAATTGAAGGCGTGCCGGGGCTGGGTAAAACCTTATTGGTGCAGGCGCTGGCAAAAACCATACAAGGCACGTTTCGGCGCATTCAGTTTACCCCGGATTTAATGCCCGGTGATATTACCGGTCATGCCATGTATGACATGAAAACCGAGCAGTTTCGTATCCGTAAGGGGCCGGTATTCACCCATTTATTATTGGCTGATGAAATTAATCGTGCACCTGCTAAAACCCAGGCTGCGCTGCTGGAGGTGATGCAGGAGCAACAAGTCACGATTGAAGCGCGCTCATTTCCCGTCACTGCACCGTTTATGACCCTGGCAACGCAGAACCCGATTGAACAGGAAGGCACCTATCCGTTACCGGAAGCACAACTGGATCGTTTTCTATTTAAGGTTTGTATGGATTACCCTCAACCAGAAGAGGAAATCCAACTGTTGCAACAGGTTACGCAAAGCTGTAGTGGGGAAAGCCTGGATGTCAGTCAGGTCAATGCCGTGATACCACCAGCGACTGTGGTAAAGTTGCAACGAACAGCAGCACAGGTGCAAGTAGACAGTAAAATTCATGAATATGTTGTGCAGATTGTCTCTAATACACGACAATGGTCTGGGATTAGTAATGGTGCCGGGCCGCGTGGTGGTATTGCCATGATTCGCGCAGCGCGGGCGCGGGCCTTGTTAAATGGACATAATTTTGTTACCCCGGATGATGTCAAAGCAATCGTGTTACCGGCATTGCGTCATCGAATTTTACTTTCCCCGGAATGGGAAATTGAAGGTCATGACGCAGATGCCGTATTAAATAACTTATTAAGCCAAGTCAGTGCACCTAGGGATTAAGGTTTTCAGTGTTAATAAAGCCGGGTTAATACACATGGGTGTTGCGTATACGCAACATTTTTTGATTTGTGGTTTTTTTGTAGAAAAATTGTTGCATTTTTTATAATCCCCCCCTATAATGACTCATGTTCAAAAGAAATACGTCATATAACTCTATGATTATTAATCATTATATGATGCTTTTTAGGTCGTATTGTTGTTTGCATGGTGGCTTACTCCTTTTGTTTTGCCCACTATGGCTGATAGATACACGGTAAGAAATGTCTCCCGGTGCAAAGTGCAAAGCGGGATATGGATTTAGAAACAAACTATTTTAATCATTTTTGGAGACTGGTAATGAATAAAAACCTTCTGTCTTTGGCAATTATTGCTGCAATGTCAGCACCTTTGGCAGCTCAGGCTGAAATCAAATTAAGCGGCACCCTTCAAGCTGAGGTTGGTAGCTTGGAAGTTGGTAATGGTGATCGTCAAACCGTTACTTCCAACACCATTGGTGGACATGGTAGCCCAAACAAAATGCGTTTTGATGTCAGCCACAAATTAGGTGGTGGTCTGACTGCAATTGCTCGCATGGACTGGTCATTTGGTGCTTTTGGCAATAGTGGCGGCGCAAGCAACTTCACTAACCGTGAAAAATATGTTGGCTTGAAAGCTTCCATGGCTTATTTCAAAATGGGTCGTCTCCAGGGTTTATACAAAACTTCTACCCTGGGTTATGACAAATGGGCAGGTACCGGTCTCCAGGCACGTCATGGTGGCGGTGGCATGAGTGGTGGCGCATATGGTCACACAGGCTTTATCAATAACGCATTGGAAGCAGGCTTCAAAGCCAGTGGTTTCAAAGGCGGTCTGCAATATGTTGCTGGCGAAAATGACGGCAACGAAGGCAGCTATCTCGGCGCACTGCAATATGGTAACAAAGCTTGGGAAGTGACTGCATCAGCAGCGCATCTGAATAATGATGCCAATAATACCGACGGTACCAACTGGAAACTGGCTGGTAAAGCTAAATTTGGCAAAATGTATATGGCACTGCACTACGAAAGTGTTGAGCTGGGTGACCACAATATGGGTATCGCCGCTAAATCTGACGGCGTAGATTCTACCGATTATCTGATGGGTCAAATTGGCTACAGCATTGGTCGTATTGACCTGAATGCTTGGGTTGCTGGTATCAAAGCAGGTGATAACGCCGGTTCTGACGCAACTTCCTATTCTTTAGGTGCTAAATACAACTTCAGCAAAAAAGCTAACGTTTACGCAGGTTGGCATAAAGCTGACAGCGACAACGATGCTATTGATAACGAAGCATTTATAGCTGGTATGCGCGTAGGTTTCTAATCTAGTATTAGAATTTACCTGCAATAAAAAAGGGGCGCTTAAAGCGCCCTTTTTTTATGTCTATACTTAATTAAAGTTTAAGGATATTTTCCTGGTAATCTTATAAGTAATGAAAATAATTCTTAACTCAGGTTAATTATTTATGCACGCATTCCAAAAATCACTTACCCTGCCTCAACCTGAGCAAGCATTGCCAGGGCGCAGTGCTGTTATGCCTGTACCCTCTCAACATTTTGTGCTTGGGCATACGCTGCTCCCTCCTTTTCCTGAATCAACGGAACAGGCTGTTTTTGGTCTGGGTTGCTTTTGGGGTGCGGAAAAATCATTTTGGCAATTGCCAGGGGTATATAGCACTGCTGTGGGTTATAGTGCAGGTTACACAGCAAACCCGACTTATGATGAAGTGTGTACCGGGAAAACCGGGCATAATGAAGTGGTATTGGTCATTTACCATCCCCGGCAAGTTACTTATAGCGATTTATTGACACATTTTTGGGAATCACATGATCCCACGCAAGGTATGCGCCAGGGTAATGATACAGGTACTCAATATCGCTCTGCTATCTACACCCATTCTGAAATGCAATTGATGCAGGCGCAAGAGAGCCTGCAACGTTACCAGCAAGCGCTAAATGCCGCACATTTTAATGCCATTACCACCGAAGTTTGTCCTGCCAAAGATTTTTACTATGCTGAGGAATATCATCAACAGTATTTGGCAAAAAATCCACAGGGTTATTGTGGCTTGGGTGGCATCGGCCTTGCTTTTCCTGCGGAATAAACCATGTTTGAGCAGTCGCAAGACGATAAAATTTATGTAAATTTACATCAACCGTTACAGGATTTTCGCTTTGATGCGCAGGTTGCCGCCGTTTTCTCGGATATGATTCAACGCTCAGTACCAGGCTATTTGGAACTTATTCAACTGATTGGCCTCATCGCCCAGCGTTATGCACAGGCAGACAGCCATGTTTATGATCTGGGTTGTTCTTTAGGGGCAGCCAGCTTATCAATGGCACAACATATTTCACATAAAAGCTGTACAATTATTGCGGTGGATAATGCCCCGGCGATGATAGAAAAATGTCAAACCACTCTGCCACAACACAGTCCGGTTCCTTTGCAATTGCATTGCGCGGATATTCTCAATTTTCCCATAGAGAACGCATCCATGGTGGTATTAAACTTTACTTTGCAGTTTATCAAACCTGAATTACGTTTGAGTTTATTGCAACGTATCTGGCAGGGAATGCGCTCTGGTGCAATACTGGTTTTATCTGAAAAGTTGCATTTTTCTGACAATGAAACAGAAAGCTGGCAGGATGTTACGCTGACGGCATTACATCATGATTTTAAACGCACCAAAGGTTATAGTGATTTGGAAATCAGTCAAAAACGCAGTGCCATCGAAAAAGTATTGTTACCTGATACCTTGGCAATTCACCAGCAACGTTTATTCGATGCCGGTTTCTCTGAAGTCGCACAATGGTATCAATGCCTTAATTTTGCTTCGATTTTAGCCAAAAAACCCTGATATTATGCCAAATACTGACTATTATGCTGATTATTATCAGGATTTTGTACAACAACTGGCAAATGATCTGCAATTACAAGGCTGGGCTAAACAACTGCCTGCACAAATTACGAGCCGCTTTAATCCTCAGCAGCACGCCAAGTTCCAAGACTGGTTACATCTGCTGGAAAATTTACCAAGCCTCACGCCAACCCCTCTTCAATTAAATCAAGCCCTGGTCAGTGTCGGTGAAAAACTGCCAGAAGAGATAAATAAGCAACTGAGTGCCGCTTTTCATGTATTACACCCCTGGCGCAAAGGGCCATTTTCAATTCACGGTGTTCATATTGACAGTGAATGGCGCTCAGATTGGAAATGGGCGCGCCTGGAGCAGCAAATCAGCCCACTGAGTGGACGCCGGGTATTGGACGTGGGCTGTGGCAACGGTTATTACGGTTGGCGTATGATGGGTGCAGGGGCTGGCATGGTAATGGGAATTGATCCCACGCTATTACATGTCATGCAGTTTCACGCAAGTGCGCATTTTTTAGGTAAACAACAGAATTTTTCTGTATTACCGTTAGGCATTGAGGACGTGCCGGAAAAATTACGGGCTTTTGACAGCGTATTTTCCATGGGAATTTTATATCATCGTCGTTCTCCCATTGAGCACCTGCTGCAATTGCGTGACTGTTTGCGCCCCGGTGGTGAATTGGTGCTGGAAACCCTGGTCATTGATGGTGATGCAACTCAGGTTTTAGTCCCTGAAGGGCGTTATGCGAAAATGCGCAATGTCTGGTTCCTGCCGAGTACGCAGGCATTAAAGGTCTGGTTACAGCGTTGTGCTTATCAAAATATTCAACTGCTGGATGTCACCCCCACCCGCGTTGACGAACAACGGCGCACAGCCTGGATGCAATTTGAATCATTAGCAGATTTTCTGGATCCTGACGATGCCAATAAAACCATTGAAGGACTGCCTGCGCCGAAAAGAGCTGTTTTTCTGGCGACCGCACCTTAGGAATTAGGTAACTTGCGCAATAGATTTTTTCTATAAAAATAATGAAAAAGATGTAAGTGTTTCATATAAATAATTTGGATTCGATATAAAATAGGGCGTAGAAATAATAATAGCAGGGGAGCAGGCCATTAATGCCTCGATTTACCACTAAGCTGTTCACTGATTTAGCCATCTGGATGATAATATTCGGATTATTAACAGGAATTTCTTTTCCTTTTTTTGCTTTATGGCTGGGCTTGCCAGCGCAGCAAATACTCACGCCTAAATTCTGGATGGCCACTTTAGGGGCTGGTTTATTGCTTGGCACCATTAATTATATGTTAGCAAGGCGTGTGGTGCGTCCGCGTTTACAATTATTAGCCAATCACATGCATGTGGTGGAAAGCACCATCCGTGATGCCACCTTTTCCGGCAATTGGCGTCATTGCAGCACGGAACACTGCCGGGTTGCAGTGGATTCCAATGATGAAATCGGAGAAAGCGCGCGGGCTTTTAACGACTTGGTGGAAGCCTTGTTTCGTTCTAAAGAAGTCGAGCAGGCAGTCAGTGATTTCTCAAAAACCTTATCCAGTCAATTGGAACTGGATTTGTTATCCTCCCAGGCTTTGGAAATGTTACTACAACATACCAATGCCTTGGCCGGGGCCTTGCTGATTGAAAAATCCGGGCGCATGGAAGTAGTAGCGCAACATGGTTTGGATAACCCCGCAGCGCTGGCAGACAGTGATTATGTGCGCAAGGCCATGCGCACCCGCAAAACCCAGTGCGTTGAATTCCCTGAAGGGGTGCAAGTGGAAGCGGTCATGGCGCGGTTTTGCCCAAAAGAAATTATTGTGACCTCGGTAGAATTTAAAGAAAATTCTCTGGGTGTGATCATTCTCGCCAGTAATCAAGCATTCAACCCTGAAGTCAGTTGGCTGCTGGAATTATTTCGCCAGGGTTTTGGTCTGGCACTGAATAATGCTTTAATTCATGCGCATTTACAACATATTGCTGCTTTAGATGCTTTAACAGGTGCGTATAATAGACGTTTCGGCATGGCGCGTCTGCATGAGGAATTTAACCGCAGCAATCGTTCCAGCGCCCCTTTAGGGCTGATAATGGTGGATTTGGATCATTTCAAACACATCAATGATACTTATGGACATTTAATTGGGGATCGTGTCCTGCATCTTACCAGTGATTCTATCCGTAATTCCCTGCGTGGCGGGGATTTAATGATACGTTATGGTGGTGAAGAATTTTTAGTGGTGCTGCCTGCGGCTAAACTTAAAGAAGCGACTGACATTGCAGAGCGCATTCGTTGTATCATTGCAAAGCTGAATGTACAAGATGGTGAGCAAACTGTACGCTTGACTGCCAGTTTTGGTGTCAGTGCTTACCCTGAAGATAACGCAATCGATATTGAAGAACTTATCAGCCATGTTGATACGGCGTTATATCAAGCCAAAGCACAGGGGCGAAATCAGGTGGTTATTGCCAATACCAATCCCGGTTCAACGTAAGTTGATCTTTTTTGTCACTTAAGATACAAATCTGATAAGGTTAATCAGGAGAATATACCAGTGAGACAAGGCGATATTATTCGGCTTATCGTGATTGAAGAATCTGCTAATGATGCAGAAATGATTCTTAATTCATTACGCAAAGCGCGTTTTCCCATCCGCCCAAAACATGTTGAAGATGAGGAAGATTTGCTGGCGGCATTAAGTGAACAGGAATGGGATTTAATTATTTCTGTGCCGGAGATCCTTGATTTTACTGTGCAAAGAGCAGCAGAGTTGGTAAAAACCTCAAAGCAGGATATACCAATTATTGCTTTAATCAAAAAGTTCTCGGATATGACCGCCTTGCTTGCCGCGAACATCCACAGCGTAATCCCCAGAGATGATACAATTTCTTTGCAATATGTCGTGCGCAAAGAATTAGACGATCTGGAAACCCGCCTGAACTTACGCCATATGGAGCAGTTATACCGGCAAAGCCAGCAACAGAACGTCAGCCTGCTGGAAACCTCCCGTGATGCCATCAGTTATGTACATGAAGGTATGCATATTCACGCCAATCCCTCCTACCTGGAAATGTTTGGTTACAAGGATATGGAGGAGTTAGAAGGGATGCCGGTGATGGACTTGGTGGCACCGGAAGATCACGCTAAATTTAAAGAATTCATGCGTGAATACATGATCGATGAAAATGAGGAAGACAGGGATATCGAGCTGGTTGGGTTTCGCATTAACCAGAATAAACGCCAGAAATTCAAACTCAAACTGGAAGTCAGTAAAGCACTGTATGATAATGAAAAATGTATACAGATTATTATCCGCGAACAACTGCACAGCAAAGAAATTGAACAAAAACTGAAAGAAAAATTCAGTCGGCTTGATACATTGACGGGCTTGATCAATCGCCAGCATTTTATGCAGTTGTTGGATAAAGCCCTGTCTAAAGCGATGGAAAGCCATACCCGCAGCCTGGTATTATTCATGCGCCTGGATAATTTCACCGAAATTCGTCAGCGTGTTGGTATTGGCGGTAGCGACCCCATTGTGATCAATGTGGCAAATGCACTGAAAGAAGCCTTGCCTAATGTGGTAATTTCGCGCTTTGGCGATGTGGCTTTTACCTTTTTATTACATGATAAAGACCTGAAACATGCGCAAGCCTTTGGTCATAAAGTATTAAAAATTATTGAAGGCTGCGTGACCGAGCTGGAAAATCAATCCGTAGTGACCACCTGTAGTATTGGTATCGCCCAGGTATTGGCTTCTGCTGGCACACCACAAAGCATACTCAGTGATGCACACGCCGCCAGCAAAGTGGCGGAGAAAAATGGTGGCAACCAGATTGAAGTTTACAAAGCTGTTGTTAAAGCGTCTGATAATAAAGATGCAGAACTGAATAATGTCGCCAAAATGATTGAAACCGGGATAGAAGAAAAACGCTTCTCACTGGTTTATCAACCGATTGTCAGTCTGCGCGGTGAAGAAGAGGAAATTTTTGAAGTCCTGCTCAGAATGGTGGATGCCAATGGTAAAAACGTACCGCCAGGCATGTTGTTTGCCGCTGCGGAAAAAGCCGGACTTACCTTATTACTGGATAAGTGGGTGTTGCGCGAAGCCGTGCATGTCGTACATGATCGCGGTGGTACTAAACACAATACCCACTTGTTTATCAAGTTATCTGATCAGGCAATCAAAGACAGTGAGGTACTGATATTTATCAAAAAACTGTTAAAATTAGGGCATGTCACGCCAGAACACTTGACCATTGAAATCAGCGAAGCTACGGCAATCAGTCAGATTAAATTTGCCAAGGCATTTATTACCCGGCTAAAACAAATGGGTTGTAAAGCAGCGCTGGAGCACTTTGGCACGGGGCTGAACTCAGAAACAACCCTGAAACATCTGCCGGTAGATTATGTCAAAATTGACTCTTCTTATGCCAAAGGCTTATCCAGTAACGCTGAACACCAAACCTCAGTGAAAAAAATTGTAGAGCTGGCGCACTCTTTTAACAAATCTGTGATTGCAGAAGCCGTGGAAGATGCCAACAGCCTGACTGTTTTATTCCAGTCTGAAGTTGATTTTGCGCAGGGGCATTATATTCAGGAACCTGATCCACGTATGGAGTATGATTTTACAGGATAGGATATGAGTTTAGCACCAGCTTCTTTCAGTGCTAAAAGTACTGAAAACCGCTTCCACCTCAGGCTTTTTTTATTTTGAAAGCGATAATTTTTTATAATGAATTTTCCTGTGCCAGTGATGATATTGCCGGAAGCGTTTATCAACAGGGTTATCATGACTTTGCTGGTGGTGTTTAAACCGCAGTGGGTGAGTAGTTTTCAGGATAAATATTATTTACAGTTTACGGTTTACGGTTTACGGTTTACGGTTTACGGTTTACGGTTCCATTTTAATACAAACGCATGATTGTCAACGCATAACCGACAACTGCCAACCGTAAACTGCCAACTGTAATGGTCAAATACTGTTAGGTCTACATCAAGTTTGGGTTAGTATCAGGTTATTATTGCCTGGGAGGAAAAAACTATGGGTTTATGGGATTTTGTTAAAAGTGAATTAATCGACATTATCGAATGGCTGGATGATTCCAACGATACCCTGGTGTACCGTTTTGAACGCCACGATAATGAAATTAAAAATGGCGCAAAACTGATCGTGCGTGAAGGTCAGGTTGCAGTTTTTGTCAACGAAGGGGAAGCCGCTGAACGGGTTGACATGAAAACCTTTGAACCGGCAGACGTATTCACCCCCGGCACTTACACGCTGGAAACGGCTAATCTGCCGCTGTTATCCACCTTAAAAGGCTGGAAATACGGTTTTGACAGCCCGTTTAAAGCCGAAGTGTACTTTTTTAACACCACCCGTTTTACCGATCAGAAATGGGGTACGCCCAACCCGATTATGTTGCGCGACCCGGAATTTGGCCCGGTACGCCTGCGTGCTTTTGGTGCCTATTCACTGAAAATCAAACATGCACCCACCTTATTACGGGAACTGGTGGGTACCAGCGCCCATTTTTCAGTACAGGATATTTCCGATCAACTGCGTAATATCATTATCACCCGTTTTACCGATGTGCTGGGAGAAAGCAAAATTCCAGTCTTGGATCTGGCGGCAAACTATGATGAACTCGGTCAGTTTATTGCTGAGCGCATGGGTGGAGAATTTGAAGAATACGGCCTGGAATTAACCAAGCTGCTGATCAGCAATATATCATTACCACCAGCCGTGGAAGAAGCCCTGGATAAACGCACGCAAATGGGTGTGCTGGGCGATTTAGGCAAATACAGCCAGTTTCAGGCTGCCGAGGCGATGGGAAAAGCTGCGGAAACCCCTGGCGGCATGGCCAGCGAAGGCATGGCAATGGGTGCAGCCATGGCAATGGCAAACCAGATGAGCCAGAATTTTCAACAGCCTCAGCAACAAGCACAGGCTGCACCAGCCGCTGCCGCGCCACCTCCACCACCACCGCAAGCTGCCTATCACCTGGCGGTAAATGGGCAAACACTGGGGCCTTATGATATGAATGCCTTGCGCCAGCAAGTCAGCTCAGGCACCTTAAAACGAGAAACGCTAGTATGGAAACAAGGTATGAGCGGCTGGACGGCAGCCTCTGAAGTGGCAGAATTATCCGGTTTGTTTGGTGCCATGCCACCACCACCGCCACCACCGATGCCATAAACTATAAACCGCCTTTAGCCACGCAGTGGCTAAAGGCGGTTTATGGTTTAGCCAGGGATTAAGATCAGTTTTTTGAGTAAAAACACTCAAATCCAGTACAAAATATTACTATACATTTTATTACTGATAAATACCCAAATGAAACACGCCCTTTTCTTTATCAGTAATTGTTCGATTGAAATATGAATGACTTACAGGAAAATTATCGGTATATCTTATAAAGGCTGTATTGTAAAAATTTCTTAAAATAAAATTAATAAATAACTCTGGAGTTAATGGGTTTGAAACGGGAATCCTGCAATTCTTATATTGCCCAAAAGTCACATGTGTTCTCGGATGTTCAAGTTCCTTAAAGTTTTTAGGATCATAATCAAACCGGATAGGAAAAGTAACAATGTTTTTTGCTAAAATATCAGTATAAAGTTCGTCATTTTCATATAATTCTGGTTCATTTTGAAAACTTTCTAAATTTGGCGATGGGAAAAAAGCTAAACGATGTGAAATCAATTCCTTGTTTTTATACTTGTAAAGCAATTGAATTAATGCACCATCAATCATTTTTATATTATAGTTTTTTGTTTCTTCTAGTTTTTTATAAACTTCTTCATATGCTAAATTTTTCATCGCAATAGAAATATCATTAATTCCAGAATATGAAATAACTCCATTCTGATTGGAAGGAAAGTTTTGTTCAACAGATAAACTAACCTCAATCAATTTTGAGGTGATTTCTTGGATTTGTTTATAGATAATATTAGGTTGTAACATTATTAAAGAAGTTTCTTTAATTGTTTTCTAATATCTTCTGGCAAGTCTTCTTTATGTAAATTGCCATTAGTTAAACTAGTAAGTAAGTCCTTTAGTGTTGCTGATTTTTTATCTAAATTTTTTCGTTCCTGTATACTCATATCACGATTAACTATGTTTAGTTCTTTGCGTTCTCCTGCTGTAGGATACACAAACTGTAATTCAAAATTGTTTCGTTTTACCTCTTCAAATTCTTTTTGTAAGGCTTCCATATTACTGCCATAGCCAATGACTCGAACCCATGCCTTACTACGAGTTAGAGCAGTAAACAACATATTTCGTTTTTGAGTCCTATTAGAGCCATCAAAACATTCATGGGCATTAATTATATACACCATAGAAGCTTCATTTCCCTTGGCTCGATATATTTGTGTAAATACAACTGCATCATTACTAAAGAATTCATCAGGTGTAGTAGTTACACCTGCTAGATTTGAATTAATATTTTTATTAAAAAGCGCTGTTCTAATTGTGCCTACAGCGCGTTTAGCAGTATATGGATCGGGGTGAATGACCATAATATCATCCAGCTTTAATTCATCATTTGTTATATTTTTTTCAATTTCAGAAATTAAATATTGCGTTTGTTCTTCAGGACTACTGAGTGTTTTAAATATGATAAGGTCATCAATACTAAAATTTCTCTCTAAAAAATCAGGGCTAGACTGCTCATCTCTGTATAGGGTTACCTTCTGACCATCAGCAAGCTTACCATTCTTAATTTTATACCCAACATCTTTCCACAATTGATGTTGTTCAAACATCTGAATCAAGCCTTCTTTTCGGTATATTCCAAAACCTAGAGCATGAGCAGTGGCTAATATGGGTCTGGAATTACGATAACAAACATCTAAAACAATATCCTGTTTTGGTTTTCCAGAAATATTTTGCAATGAAACTAATAGGTTTCCTGTAGAGTCAGAACCAAAAAGTTCTTCTGGTGATGGCATTTGTTTATTACTAATATTTTGCAACTCATCATAAGCATAAACCAAACGTTTTGGTTTCTTCAAAATACTATAACAAAGTCTCAAAAAATAAGGTGAAAAATCCTGTGCCTCATCAATTAGAATTACATCATATGTTTTCTGATAATCTTTTATTTCATTAAATGCATTTTCACATGCGATATCAAACCCCTTTCCATAGCCAGTTGCACGAGCTTCGGCTGCCTTAAAATCAAGATATTTAATATTATGATTCAAACATAATTCATAATATACACCTCTAATTGATGGGCTTCCCCAAGCATGAATAATGTCAATTTTATCCCAATTTGGTTCTTCATTAATATGTTCAAATATAAAGAGGTTTATAAAATGTTTGAACTGATTTTTTAGTGCCCGACTATTAAATGTTACCGCTATTTTCCAATCTGGATTTTTTGCATGTAAATAAGCAACTTTAAGAGCCAAGACAATCGTTTTTCCTGATCCTGCTAAACCTCGTATTCGTTGAACACCTTCAACAGTTTCAATAACAGCTGTACTTTGATAACGATCTAAATTAGCAATTGAGTCCTCAAGTACTTTTAATTTAGCACCTCTCGATGTCGGTTTTTTAACATAATCACGTTTATTTCTACGTCTAATCGTTGTTATAGACTGAATGACAGATACCAGTTTTTTATATTTTCTTTGATTACTCCAAGTAATAGCATTTAAAAAATTTTCTAAATCTGTATCAGAAACAAGAATAGGATAATCTGACTTAATATTTGAATGGTTTTTCCATACAGGAGCAAAAATAGGAACATTAAGCTCAACAGCAAGTTTTCGTTTATCTGTTAGCTCTTTATGGAGTTTTAATTTTGATTCAAACTTTGTATAGCTTTCATCTTGTATTTCTTCAAGTTGAATCTTATTATCATATGCTCCTTCGATAAGATGAAAAATAACTGCACCATGCTGTTTTGAGACGAGCAATGCATCAATTTGATACCCACCGTCTATGGCTCCTATGATTGGATAACCTAGATATAAATAGCCTTCAATGTCGGTATGTTTTTCAAAATAAGCCGCTAACCTTTGGCTGCTTATTGGTTTACCCGTCCCACCTCTAACAACAATCATTATTTATCTCAATTAATCATTCTATGTAATATTATTTTTAACAACAAAGTTTTCATATTTAGTTTACTCTAAATGACAGGCAGTAAAAAAGAGTGCTTTATTGCGTAACCAGTATAAATTTTTTATCCAAAATGACTGAAATTTTGTACAGATTATCAATAACCTGGCATAAGATTTAGGCTTCATTCATAGATATACGTTATGGATGAAGCCTAAGTTGAGCTCAAGTTAAATAACTTCCTATTTTAGAAATCACAGTGTCTAAAGTAGTGTGATTTCTAATAACGATAATGCTCTGGTTTATAAGGCCCATCAACCGGAATATTCAGATATTTGGACTGAGCATCAGTCATCTGAGTCAGGTTAATACCCAAACGTTTCAGATGTAAACGTGCAACCTGCTCATCTAAGTGTTTAGGCAGTACATACACTTTCACGTCATAATTTTCCGGGTGATTCCATAATTCAATTTGAGCCAACACCTGGTTGGTAAAAGAATTGGACATCACAAAGCTGGGGTGACCGGTGGCGCAACCGAGATTGACCAGGCGGCCTTCCGCCAAGACGATCAGACGTTTGCCATCAGGGAAAACCACATGATCGACCTGGGGTTTAATATTTTCCCAGGTATATTGACGCAGGCTGGCAATATCAATTTCAGAATCAAAATGCCCGATATTACAGACGATGGATTCATTTTTCATCGCTTGCATGTGATCATGGGTAATCACATTAACGTTGCCTGTGGTGGTAACAAAAATATCACCCATGCCAGCGACTTCACCCATATCAACGACGCGATAACCTTCCATTGCCGCTTGCAGCGCACAAATTGGATCGATTTCAGTCACCCATACAGTTGCGCCTAAGCCACGAAACGCCTGCGCGCAGCCTTTACCCACATCACCATAACCTAACACCACGCAGATTTTACCGGCAATCATGACATCGGTGGCACGTTTGATACCATCAACCAGAGACTCACGGCAGCCATATAAATTATCAAACTTGGATTTGGTGACAGAATCATTGACATTGATAGCGGGCACTTTCAAGGTACCGGCTTCCACCATTTCATACAGGCGATGTACGCCGGTAGTGGTTTCTTCAGATAAACCGCGCACCTCTTTCAGCAATTCCGGGTATTTATCATGCATCAGCAGCGTCAAATCACCACCATCATCTAAAATCATATTAGGCCGCCAGTCATTTGGGCCAAAAATGCTTTGTTCTATGCACCACCAGAATTCTTCTTCACTTTCTCCCTTCCAGGCAAAAGTGGGAATACCGGCTTCTGCCATTGCTGCCGCCGCTTGATCCTGGGTGGAAAAAATATTACAGGAAGACCAACGGATTTCAGCGCCCAGGGCGGTCAGGGTTTCCATTAAAACCGCAGTTTGAATGGTCATGTGCAGACAACCGGCGATGCGTGCGCCTTTGAGCGGTTGCTGTGTTGCATATTCTTCACGCAGGGCCATCAATCCCGGCATTTCAGTTTCTGCAATTGCAATTTCCTTGCGTCCCCATGCGGCAAGATTCATATCTGCAACTTTATAATCCGGGCTTAAGTTGACAACCGCTTGCTTACTACTCATTCATTGTTCTCCTGTTATATGCTAAAAATACAGCATCAATGTTTTCAAATCTGAAAAATATCAATAAAAATGATCTATTATAGCGGATTCTGTCAGTTTTTATCCGTTCAGGAAGCAGTGAAAAAATAATAAATATTTATCCCCTTACCAGGAAACCTTGCAATGAATGACCCCCTCATTGAGCCACAAACTGAAACCCATAATACCCACAAAGCCCTCTCTGCACCGAAGTTATACTGGATTTGGGGGATGCTTTTTATGCTGTTGCTGGGCTTGAGTATCTTCATCGGCAGTGCATGGATGATTTTGAATTATCAGCAACAAGCCCATCAAGACACCCAGTCTTATAAAGCCTATGATCACCATGTCATGTTACAGGCACAACTGGCGATGGCACGCCTGGAATATCGCCTGCAACTGGCTAACCTGGATCCTGAAACAGTTGCTGAAGATAAAACCCGCGCATCCTTACCGCAGCAAGTGGAAATCACCTGGTCACGATTTAATGATTTAATCAGTGGACAAAATGCACAACGACTCTTAAAAATAAAAGGCTTAAAAACTTTTATCCGCAAAATATTAACAGAACTGGATTTGCTGGAATCAAGTTTGCATGATTCTGAACCTGATTATGAACAACATCTGCTTTATCTGGATCAACTCAAGAAAGAGTTTGCAGCAGATTATACTAATTTGCCAGCGCAACTATTACCCATTTACAAAGATGAAAATAAAGCATTACGAGAAGTACAATCATATTATTTTAAGGCGCTGATTTTAACCAGTTTGCTAGTATTTGTATTATATGGCATTGTTTTATTTGGAATTTTCAACATCTTAAAAACCCGGAGTCAATATACCCATGAACGCATCGAAGAATAGTTTATTTATTTTTCAAAGCGCTTTGATCTTAGCTGTCAGCCTGTGCTTACTCTTTATAAGCAATCTGACCTGGGCTGAGGCCTTGCCTGTGCCTAAGGATCGGGTGATTTTAACGATTGAAGGTAATATCAACCAGCATAATGTCAGCAATACCGCGCAGTTCGATCTAAAAACGCTGGAAAAGTTGCCCATGCAAACCATTAAAACCACCACCCGCTGGACCAATGGTGAGCAGATTTTTCAGGGGCCTTCGGTCAGAAACCTGATGCAAATGGTGCAGCCCGGTGGCAGTCAAATTAAAGCCACGGCACTGGATGGTTATAGCACCCCCTGGATGACAATTGCTGAACTTGAAAATTATGGCGTCATACTGGCGATTAAAAAAAATGGGAATTATTTGCGTATTCGCGATAAGGGGCCTATCTGGATGATGTATCCCATGCATAGTTATCCCGGCTTAAAAACCGACTTATCCACCCAGTACAAACTCATCTGGCATTTGCGTTCTTTGCAAATCAGATAAATAACCTAAACCCCACGGTGAAAATGCTGAAAATTCCCACACAGCATAAAGTGGTATAGAAGATTACAATCGAAGATTACAATGATAAGTCTGAATCGTGCGGTCATTACCTGCGCTTAGAATCTGTTGCCCATCCGGGCTGAATTGCGCAGTATTCACAATACCCTGATGATTTTTCAACACTTGTTTTAATATCCCGTCTTCACAAGACCATAAGCAACAAGTGTGATCATCGGATGCTGTCACCAACCATTTACCATCCGGGGAAAACCGGGCATCATTAACCGCAGCTTTATGGCCTTGTAAATGATGGCGACACTGACCATCGTTGAATTGCCAGATTTTGGCGCTGTGATCCACTGATGCGGTTGCCAGTAACGAACCATCATAATTAAAAGCCACGCTTTGTATTGCGCCTTGATGGGCTTGGGAAACAGTTAATACAGGCTCACCGCTGCGACTGTGCCAGACGCGCAGGCAACCATCCGTTGTAACCGTTGCCAGCCATAAACCATCTGCGGATAAGGCCGCGTGTTGAATTAAGCGGGAATGCCCAGTCAGCGTGTATAACCATTGGCCCTTGGCAATGTCCCAAATCTGACCTTCGGCGCTGACACCTAATAATTGCTCGCTGTCTGGCACAAACAACAAGGCCCGCAAAGATAAGCCATGATCTTTAAAAATATAGACAGGCTGGCGGCTACTGGTTTCCCAGACGCGGACAATATTATCACCCAAAGCCGTCACCATGCGCTGACTATCAGCGGAAAAATCAACAATCAAACGGGTGCTACGGGCATTTCCCCAGGGTTTATGGAGCCAGGGTTTATCTGCCTGCGCAAACGGTTGATACCAATCGGTATCCACCAGGTTATGTTCCTGGCGGTTATGCACATGCCATAAGCTTGCGGCATTATCAATATCACCGCTGAGTATCCATTGCCCATCAGGAGAAAAATTGGCCACCATCAAAGCTTTATGATACAGGTAATAGAGCTTGTCCAACCAATTCAGGCCACGAAAACGCCAGGGGTGCAACTGCGCATCGGTTACGCCGGTATCTTCTGACCATTGTTGCAAATAGGCCAGGGCTTTGCGGCTCTGTGGCGCGCGGCGCAAAGGAATTTGGTTATATAAGGCGCAGGCGCGGTTATCCGGCAAACTGACGGTGGCTAAATCCTGCATAATCATTGTATTTAATTCAGGTATTTTTGCCAGTTGCTGAATGTTTTTCAGCGCACTATCCGGTTCAATTTCCAATTGTAAACGTTGCTCATACCATTGCCATTCCTGATAGGCCTTGTTATTTTCAGGTGTATTTTCAGGTGCTTGCTGCGCAACCTGCTGTTCTAAAAATTGCAGGATCTGCGCTTGCTTCTCCTGTGTATGACGCGCAAAACCCGCGCGTAAAATAGCCAGTATATGTGGGCTGAAATAAAACATACTGCCAGATATCGTGGCTTGATAACTGACTTCTGGTAATGAGAATAAACGAAAAAAAGCATTTTCTGAAAGCAGGCTGCTGAAAAACTGCTGACGTATTTTTTCCGCCAAGCCCAGGGCGCAAGGTGGGGGCAACATGGCACAAGCCTGCACCCATTGCAACGTTGGCCCTAATATGGACTCAATGCGCACGGATAAACGCGATTCATCCCGTTGTTGCATGGGTTTATAAGCAACAGCCTTACCCCTGTTTTCCTGACATAAAAACCGCCCCGCCTGCACCAGACCCTGAGCAGACAAGGGAAACAAGGCCAGACCTAAACGTTGTAACTGTTGTTGACGTTTATCCGCTTGGCGGCTGAGTGTCGGAAAACGCGGCTCCAGACAAACGCAGTGCGGCCAGCGCGCAAGATATTTGGCAACATCCAGTTTGCGGCGGCCCAGCCATTGGTGGCTGTCAGTCAGTAATATAATAATCACCTGTTCACGAAAACTATCTTGTTCATAGAGCAAACCGGGAATATCCGTAATCGCGCAATGCCTGGTTTTAAGCACCAAATTGGGACTTTGTACGATATGGTTTAAGGCTTGCTGTAAATCACTTGCCACCGTATGCCAGGGATTGAGATTGGCTTCCAGGGTATTGATAAGCCAACACTCATGATTAGGGGCTGAGCTTGTGGCAGCACTCGAATAAGTGGCTAAAGACCCGTTTTGCATTATTTGCAGGCTATCTGGTTGCATGTACCTGCTCGCGCTACGGGAAAATCCGTCCAAAGCATCCGCAAAACGTAACAAGCTATGCCTGGGCCAATTCATTTTCAGGCAAAAATCATTGGCAATGGTTTCAGGATGAAAAAACCGGAAACGGGACGTTGTTATTGTTTGGGCGTACAATGACATTGTCTTCACTCCTGAAGAAGAATCAGCTATGCTGTTTAAAAGGTCTGATACGGGTTATTTTCATGGCAAATAGTGAAATTCGCAGCATTCAATGCACGCAATGTGGCGCGCCGCTGGATTTACACGGCGGGCATCGGGTACGCAGTCTCACCTGTACTTATTGTGGCGCAGTCATGGATAGTCATCAAGACTATCAGCTTGTGTACCAGTATAAAAATGCAATGCGCCCCGCCTGCCCATTAAAAATCGGTATGCAAGGCATTATTGAGAATATTGAATTTACCATTATCGGTATATTGCAATATGCCTGTGAAGATAGCGAACACTGGCTTGAACTACAGATATTTTCACCCACGCATGGTTATCACTGGTTAAGCTATGAGCAGGGGCATTTTATATTTAACCGCCGCGTGCGCGATGTGCCACGCCCGACTCAGGTCAAAGGTTTCCGCCTGCGCGGCCCTGCCATATTACACCAGCGCACATTTAAACTCTATGAACAGTATGATGCAGAAGTTCACTATGTGGAAGGCGAACTGACCTGGATAGCACGCAAAGGCGATAGCGTGAATATCACAGAAGCCATTGCACCGCCGTATATACTGAGTTATGAAACCAGCGCAAATGAGACCGAATATTATCTGGGCCAATATCTACCCGGCAAAATGGTTTATGAGGCTTTTGCAATTGAAAAAAGCGAACAACAAAAACCCCAGGGCATTCACGCTGCCCAGCCTTACCACGCACCACTGATTACCGGTTTTGGCAAAACCAGTAAATGGTTTGCCTTATTGAATATACTGCTGGTATTACTGTTATTATTTCTGGGGCAAGGCACACAGCGCCTGCACAACCACTTCAGCGGCAGCAATATGGCTGAGCGGGTGACTTTTACCATTGAAGATGCCAATCATTTACTGGAATTAAAACTGGATACCAATTTACAAAATCACTGGGCCAGTTACGATGTCATCATTTACCAGCAAGATAAAGAAGTCTATTCGCTGAATCGGGAAATCAGTTTTTACGAAGGTCGTGAAGGTGGCGAATACTGGAGCGAGGGTAATAAAGGTGCCAGTGCTTTATTCAAACTGCCAACGGCAGGCGTGTACCAACTTGCGCTGATTGCAACAGAAAGCTCCTTAACAAAGCAGGGCTTTGGAGCTTATGTCAAACTCTATGAAGGGGTGATGGTCAGCCGTTATTTTATGATGCTGGCAGGTTTGATGCTACTGATTTGGGGCTTTGCCTTTTTTCATTACTGGAATTTTGAAGCCAGACGCTGGCAGGCTGTGGAAGAAGACGATGAAGATGATTAAAGGCAATCCAGATGGCTAAATTTGCTTTACTGATATTTGGCAGTTTGACGCTGGGGGCGGCCTATCTGACCGCTTATGATGTCGGGGTGCAGGAAGCATCGGCTTATCACAGTCAAAGCGTGCGCCAGGGCAGCGCCGGGCATAGCCGTTATGGTGGGGGGAAATGAGGTGCTTGGTGTTAGATTTGAATGATAAATTGGTAAAATGGCACTGTCCTTAGTTTCCTTTTTTTCTAAAAAGGAATGTTTCATGAAAACTCTTATAAAAATATTTTTCTAATTATTTTATTTTAATTAATAACAGGAAGTTTAATTTAAAATGACTGTAAAAAATTCATCTGAAAAATTTCACAAAATAATACAGGGAATAAGTAATCAAGATAGAAGGAATATTCTAAAAGAACTAAATTCATTAAAACCAATTCCACCTCTAAAAAATATTTCTGAATTAGATGACAATGATGTCAGCCGCCACATGATTGAAATAATTAAAGATTCAGGTGCAAGAGATAGGCTGCTATCTATTTTTGAGAGCAAGTTTCCAGAAGTAAAGTCAAGTTTTA
>NZ_JAUCGJ010000063.1 GCF_030378065.1 Candidatus Venteria ishoeyi
TAATCATTTTTATAAAGTTGTTGGCATTATGCGGCATTTGCTGGAAGAAACTGAACGGCAGGGGCGCAAATGGTTTAAGGGGCAAAGTGCTGCCCGGTTGTTATACCAATAGCTGATATTTTCATTTTTCATTAAGTCATATTTATGGCACTAAACGACTTGCCATAGGTAGGTTATGGCTGATTTTTGGTTTTTTTCATATAATCGGGCTGTTTTTCCTGGTTTATCTCTGAATTTTATAATTTGAGTTGGTTGAGGAAATTAGAACGATAGTGTAGTTTTATTTTTTTAATTTATTGGCTGTCTCTAATTTGTTCCCAGCGCATTGCAAATATCCAAAGGAGAAAACTCGTAAGCATATCTAAGCACCCATTCAGTTTCTAGAATTACCGTATCTGAGATAAAAATATCATTTGAATTAAAAATAGAAAAAGCGATTTTGTATTGTTCTAAATCATCCTGAGTAAGGAATCGAATAATGATGTTAGTATCAATGGAAATCATTCAAAGCTATCCTTGATTCCTTTTTCAATAGCTGCTGTCATTTCGTCAAGTGATTTGGGCTTGCCCCTGAATTTAAGGCAAGAAGCTACTTCAGAGATAGTAGTTTCAGGAAAGGGCGTTTTAGGTTTGAGTAAAATACCATCACCGAGATCAACGACAACAAGTTCCAGTCCAGCTTCCCAATGATGGGCGGTTCTGAGAGGCTTGGGAATGATAACTTGTCCTTTGCTGGATAATCTGGTCGTATTCATGAGATGCGTAGATCCAATAAAGAAAGTAAGAAATAAGTAAGAAATAATGGTAGTTGCTATAGCTTTAACTGTCAATACAAAATGCTGAAAGCGGCCCACCTTGCGGCATACCGATTTCCGCAGTAGGTCTTGTGTTCTCGGACAGCCTCCTAGCCCAGGCTCGCTCTTACATCTGCAATAGTGATAAATAGCTTATTCTCAATATCTTGAAATGTCTGGAAGCCATAGCGTTCATAGAAGTGTTTCGCGCCGTCTTTGGCATCAACAATGACAACAGGGAATGCGATGCTGTCACTTGCAGCCAGCAGTTTACGTAGTGCATCGATAAGCAGCCATTCACCGAAGCCTTTTCCCTTGTAGCGATCATCGACAGCTAAACGGGCAATGAGGCCCCCCGAGGTTGATAGCTGGTGTTTTTTCTGTAGTTTGTCAGGCAGGGCTTTAATATCAATGGGCGTCATTGTTAATGTATAAAAGCCAATGATGTGCGAGTTATTATTTTCATCTTCTAGAATGAAAGTTCTGGTGTTGTCTTTCTTCGCTTGCTGACTCGCCATAACTTTCAGGTAGTTATTGAGTGCCTCAATTCCGCAATTGAATCGGTTTCTATCATGTTTTGCTTTGTCTAGAAGTACCGTATCCATCATTGTGTTTTGTTTTCGTAACGCTCTGATGCAATTTTAAGTTTTGTATTTGGTGTCGTAGGGCGGTCAAGTGCTTCCATAAGCAATATAGCATCAGCTTGGCTAAGCTTTAGTGTTTGTTCTCGTTCAATAACCTGTTTCGCTTTTTCGATTGCAGCACTTAGTACAAATGAGTTAATACTCGACATGCCAGCAATGGCAGCAGCCTTAGTAAGTAAGTCTTGTGTGTCGACATCAACTCTAGCGGTGATGCGAGGTAATGTAGTCGCCATAATTAAATCTCTTGTTGTGTCAAAGTGTCACATTGTTATTATGGCCTTAAAGTGTGCCATAAGCAATCTCTGTGTCATTTTGGCACGCAGCCAATCGGGTGACCGGGGTTGTTTAATCCTCAGCTCCCTTAATTGTGGTGTAACTTGATGAAATGTTGGTGTTAAGGAGTGAGAATTTTATAACTTCAGCAACTTGGCTGGTCTTTTCCTCCATTTTCTGCGTTGTGAAAACAGTTACATAGCTTGCTATGCGCCTGTTTTCACGCCTTGAAAATGAATAAAAATCCTGCGCCCAGTTTCTGCATTTATTTCATCCTCACTCCTAAGGAGATTCCATTAAAGTGCAGGAAGGTATATTTCGTATAATGTACTTGGTGAAATTCCATAATAAAACCCTATGCTTCGTAACTGATTAACTGTGTACTGAATATTATGAGTTATAATTGTCCTGTTTGTAGAAGCTCAATTGCCAGTTGGCTTGTAAACAAAGAAAATTTTGAGTGCCCGGATTGTAAAACCTCATTAGCCTCAAATAGCAAAAAAGCCTTTAAGCAGAGTCTTGTCGTGGCGTTTATCGCCTGGCTTACTTTTTTAATTTGTATGCGGCAATACACGGGATCATGGGGATATGCGGCAGTGGTCTCTATTGAGGGCGGCGGCATTTTGTCAGCGATGCTGGCAACGCTTTATTATCATTTTGTTGTCAACATCAAAGTGCAAACTGAATAGTCTATTCATAAGCTGTTGGTAAACCTGTTGCGCTAAAGCGGGGTAATTATCTGCTGGGAACGCCGACATTTTGTCGGCTTTCTGGGGCTGTCGTCATTCTGATGGCATAGTTGCTATGCTGCTATAACCGTGCATTGCGCGGTTTACCGTCTGGAAGACGGCGCTCCCAGTAAATAAACCTTCAAAGTCGTGTGGAAGCAGGAGCCTATGAAAATACTCGCCATACAAGCGCACAATGAGCAAGCAGAATTTGAACAATTTTTAAATAGTGTTTCTGCCAAACTTGCAGCAACGATATGTAAAAAGCTGCAAGCCTATGCTGAGGTTGATGCGGTTTACGCCAGCAGGCAATTGAAAGTCCTGAAGCCTAAGATATGGGGTTATAAAGGCACAATTTATAAGCTGCGCGTAGACTGCGGGAAGGAATCCGCCCGCGTCATGTTTGTAAAAACGCCGGACAACGACATTGTGCTATTGCATGGATTTATTAAAAAGACGCGGAAAACCCCGAATAAAGACGCAAAAATTGCAATAGGTAATCTGGAGCGGGTGGAAAACGGTGTAGAAGTCACGCAACTACCCTTGGCAAAGTATGCGCTTGCGGGTCGGGGTTTGTAACCCCGACCCGAACGTTTTAAAATGTTCGGGTGCAGGTTGCAAACCTGCACCCGCCCAGCCGTAAAATCCAGTGTACACTATTAATAATTTAGTGTGAGGCGGAAGCGGTTTGCAACGCATTTAGCGTTGAAAGAAGCTTACGTCGAACTCAGATTATTTACCCCAAACTCCGGCTCACAATCTCATACACATCTTTCGATAAGCCCGGGCTTGCGATAATCCGCTTCAATTGCGCCTGCATTAAAGCACGGCGCGCCACGTCATAATGTTTCCATTGATTAAACGCAGAAACCACGCGCGCGGCGGTTTGCGGGTTCAGGGCATCCATCGCCAGCACTTGTTCGGCGAGGAATTGATAGCCGCGTCCGTCTTTGGCGTGAAAATAAGTGGGGTTTTTGGCGCTGAAAATATTGATTAAAGACCGGAAACGGTTGGGGTTTTTCATGGAAAAGTCCGGGTGTTGCGCCAGTGCCAGCACTTCATCAACCACGCCGGGGTGATTGGCGGACGCTTGCAGGGTGAACCATTTATCCAGTACCAGCGGCTCATGTTTCCAGCGTTTATAAAAGTCGGATAAGGCTTTCTCTCTGGCTGGGCCGGGGTGGTTGACCAGGAGTTTTAAGGCGGCTTCGGTATCACTCATATTATCAGCAGCCTGAAATTGTTCTTCTGCCAGTTGAATGCCGATGTGCTGATGATCGGTGTGGGGTAAATAGCCCAGAAACTCTAACGCGCAGGCTTGCAGGCGACGGCGGTTGATGGCGTTTTTATCATTACTGTAGGGTGTTGTGCTGCGCAGGCTGTGGTACAAGTCCAGCCATTGCTGCTTAAAGTGTTGGGCCAGAGTGCTTAAAGCAAATTCCCGCGCTGCGTGCAGCGCGTCCATATCAATCTCCTGCATTTGCAGGCTCAGTAGATGCTCATTCGGCAGGGTGAGCATTAAGGCTTTAATTGCACCATCTAAATGCGTATCGTGCAGAATTTTTTCAAAACCGGAAACAAACAAGGAGTCCAGGCTTAATTCGCGTCTGGCCTGTACATCGGCGGTCAAATCCAGCAATACATCCTGTGCCAGGGTTTGCCCTGCATCCCAGCGGTTAAAGTGATCACTGTCATGCGCCATCAGGAAGGCCATTTCTTCACGATCACGCTGCATGTCCAGTTTGACCGGCGCGGAAAAACGCCGCAGTGGTGATAAAACAGGGCGCGCATTGACTTCATGGAAACGGAAAGATTGTTTTTCCTGAGTCACTTTTAGTACGTGTTCGGTTTTTGCGTCAGGGGTATCATCCAGGCGACACAGCAAGTCTTCACCCTGCTCGCCCAATAAACCGATACGCACCGGAATCACCCAGGGCTGCCAGTTTTTCACCAAATCCGGTGTACTTTGTGATTGTTGCAGGTGCAGGGTGCAGCTTTTTGCTTCGGCGTCATATTCCATGTCGATGTGTAATAAGGGTGTACCGGCCTGGTCATACCAGCGTTCAAGCTGGGTAAAATCTTCGTCATTGGCATCCGCCATCGCCATGCGAAAATCATCACAAGTAACGGCCTGCCCGTCAAAACGCTGGAAATATAAATCCATGCCTTTGCGAAAACCCGCTTCTCCCAGCAGGGTATGATAAAGGCGGATGATTTCCGCGCCTTTGTTATACACCGTGACCGTGTAAAAATTATTCATTTCGATGTAGCTGTCAGGACGTATCGGGTGCGCCATCGGTCCGCGATCTTCATCAAACTGTGCGGTACGCAGAATTTTGACATCTTCTATGCGCTTCACCGCAGCCGATCCCATATCGGCGCTGAACTGTTCATCACGAAAGACCGTCAGACCTTCTTTTAAGGTGAGCTGGAACCAGTCGCGGCAGGTGACGCGGTTGCCCGTCCAGTTATGAAAATATTCATGCCCAATCACGCCCTGAATATCTTCATAATCCTTGTCAGTGGCGGTTTCCGGGCTGGATAAGACATATTTGGTATTAAAAACATTTAAGCCTTTGTTTTCCATCGCGCCCATATTAAAGTCGCTGACGGCGACAATCATATAAATATCCAGATCGTATTCCAGGCCAAAGCGTTCTTCATCCCATTTCATGGATTGTTGCAAAGAACGCAAAGCATGTTCACATTGCTCGATATTCTGCGGCTCCACCCAGATTTCCAGGCGTACCTTGCGCCCGGAACGAGTAATAAACTCACCATCAAGGCAAGCCAGATTCCCGGCAACCAGAGCAAACAAATAACTGGGTTTAAGGAACGGGTCTTCCCAGCGCACCAGATGACGACCATCACCCAAATCGCGTTGCTCGCAACGGTTGCCATTAGATAATAATACCGGGTATTTTTTCTGGTCGGCAATAATGGTGCTGCTGTAACGCGCCATCACATCAGGGCGATCTAAAAACCAGGTGATTCTGCGAAAACCCTCGGCTTCGCATTGGGTGCAGAAATTGCCACTGGACTGGTATAAACCATCCAGACTGGTGTTGTTCTGTGGATAAATTTCCACTTCACTTTCCAGCACAAATTGTTCTGGCAACTGCGTCAAAACCGTCAGATTTTCTTCATCCGCTTGCCAGACATCGGCTGCCAATGCGTTGTCATTCACTTTCAAAGACAGGGTTTTCAGTTGCTCCCCATGTAATACCAGATTGTGTCCACCACTGCGATTATTTTCCAGGTTACGCCGCATTTGCAGGCGCGCACGCACGCGCGTTGCGTCTTCTCCCAGTTCAAAAGTCAAATCCACCGCATCAATCCAATAATAAGGCGCTTGATAATCTTTGCGATAAATGGAATGGGGCGTTTTTTCCTGATCTTTCATGTTAACTTCCGTTGCTGTTTTTGCTGCTATTTTGAGTTACACCCGCATAAAACCGTTGCCAGTCAAAAGCAGGGCCGGGATCGGTTTTGCGCGTTGGCGCGATATGTTCATGTCCACAAATATGTTGCAGATGGGGATAATGGGTTTGCAGGCACTGGGTCACGGCAATTAATACCGGATATTGAGCCTCACTATAGGGTAAATCATCAGTGCCTTCCAGTTCTATGCCAATCGAAAAATCATTACAGCCCTGATGCCCCTGAAAACTGGACAGACCCGCGTGCCATGCGCGTTGTTCCAGAGCGACATATTGCACCAGTTCACCATCGCGCCGAATCAGCAAATGGCTGGAAACCTGCAAACCCTCCAGGCTGTCAAAACTGGGATGGGCTTTGCTATCCAGTTGGTTGGTGAATAATAAATCAATATTGGCATTGCCAAATTCCCCGGCAGGCAGACTGATATTATGAATCACCAGCAGATTTATCGGGGTGTCTGCCGGACGCTGATTATAATTGGGCGAGGGGCAATGGCGGGCGGGCTGAATCCAGCCATTTTCAAGATGAAAAGCTGGTGGATGAAATAAAGATATAGACATTAAAGCGGCTTTTTAATGAGTTTTTAAGAAAATGAATTTCGTATCCTGTTTCGGCAATGCCTGTATAGTACGCTATAGTTTTTCATAAAAATAGTATCACGGATAACACGCCTTGAAGGGTTGTTATCCGCTATGTCTTTGGAAATTATTTACCTGAAAAACTAAAAATATCATCAAAATGCCTGCATAATTGAGGTCAAAAACAATTGTGTAAAATACTTTTCTCCCGATACGGGTTTGTGGGAGAATGAATTCGGGGCAGGCACTACCGGCTGCTTCGCGGCGACTGTAGGAGCAACAATACCAACAATTGCGGTGAAGTGTTGGTGGCGGCGGCTTAGGAGTGAGGATAAAATAAATACAGAAACTGGGCGCAGGATTTTTATTCATTTTCAAGGCGTGAAAGCAGGCGCATAGCAAGCTATGTAACTGCCTAAGTCCAAACCGGCACAACGCAGAAAATGGAGAAAAAGACCAGCCAAGTTGCTGAAGTTATAAAATTCTCGCTCCTTAATATCTGGTATTACGCAAAGGTTAATCATTATGGATTGGGCAAATGTTATTAATAATCCTTACCTTAAAGACCTGCCATTCAAGATAGAGTTGAATAAATGGGGTAAAATTTTAATGAGTCCTGCCAGTAATCATCACGGCATACTCCAGTCTGAAGCAGTTTTTTATTTACGCAATCAATTACCTGCTGGCAGGGTAATTGTTGAGTGTTCAATCAATACGGCTGATGGTGTCAAGGTTGCCGATGTTGCTTGGGCCTCCCATGAGTTTATGCAGGCGAACGGCGAGACAACGCCTTATCAACAAGCGCCTGAAATTTGTATTGAAATTGTCAGTCCATCGAATACCCAGGCGGAAATGGATGAAAAAATCCAGCTTTATCTGGAACGAGGCGCGGTGGAAGTCTGGATTTGTCAAAGTGATGGTGTGGTCAGGCATTTTAGCCGGGAAGGTCAACTTACGCAATCAGACTTGACGAAAGAATCCGTTCATTTAATGTAGTACATCGTCAACTTTTTACTTAGGTAGTTGTTCTTGTAAAATAATATTGACCGATTGCTCATCTTCATCAAATACCAGGATTGCGCTACCTGTCTGTAACTGTTGATGTACCTGCGCCAGTTTTTGTTCAAAACTGACCTCCTGTTCACCATAGTCCGAGCCTTCACGTAAAATAAAATGCGTAATGACGCGATCCAGCGTCTCGGTTTCCAGCGCATCAAAGGGTACTTGAATCATTATTCAGTCACCTCTTCCGCTGTGTCCATTATGGGTTTTTTGCTAAAGCCGGTGATTTTTAAATTACCTCGCACTTTATTTTTGCTGATTTCCTGTAATTCCATACTGACCACGGATAAGGTAATCGGATCATTTTTTAATAACTGGAGAAACGTCATTAATTGCTGTGAAGTGGCATCAAAGTGGATGGCCTGCGTAATCAGCAACCAGTCCCCCGTTGCTGCAAATTCGGGTAATCCTTGTGACTTCAACTGCACTTTTGCGGTTTTGCTATGATTTTTTAACAGACGTTGCAAACGTGCATTAATTAATTCTTCGGTTACACCCTCCAGCAAAGAGGATTTCAGTTTGGTTAATTGTTTTAATGCCAGTTCATGTTCTTCCCGCCACTTCTTATCCTCATGGCTGAGACGTTCTAGTTGGGCGATTTGTAACTCTTGTTGCTGTTGTCCCGACCACAGTGATTTTCCCCACTGCCAAAGACCGGGTGCCACTTCAAAAGGAACCACATAAAGGATAAAGATTGCACCAGCAATGCCGAGCAGACGTTTTTCTTGGGAAGTCATAAATAAATAAGCTGTTAACCAGTTTTTATAAAAAACAAGTATTTTACGATATTTCTCAAAATTTAATGCCGGGAATAACAGAACTTTAATCACTTTTGTTAGTTGTATGGTTTGAAAACTTGCCTGACACCCTTTAAAAATGGATAATATTGGAATAAGAGTGTATTAAATTCGGGGTAAAAACGAATTTTTTAATAAATGCTCAGGCTTTGGCTTCAATCTGCGAACATGCGCAGGAATAAAATCTTTAGGAGCGAGGATGAAATAAGAACCGAAACCAGGCGCAGGATTTTTGTTCATTTTCAAGGCATGAAAACAGGCGCATAGCAAGCTATGTAACTGTTTTCATAACGCAGAAAATGGAGAAAAAGGCCAGCTTGGTTTCGGGAATTATAAAATCCTCGTTCCTTAATAACATAACCCATATAGGATTTGCTGAATGAAAACAAAAATCATCTCCACCGCGATTTGTGCAGCTATCACCAGCATGTTTGCTGGCAACGTTTTAGCAACCAATGGCTATTCACCACATGGTTTTGGCGCTAAACAAAAAGCCATGGGCGGCGCAGGCGTTGCGGTGGCTAATGACAGTATGAGTGTTGCTACCAACCCGGCATTAGCCGTTGATATCGATGAGCGCATGGATCTGGGGCTTGCCTTATTTTCTCCCAAGCGCAGTTATACTGCAAATAACAACGGTACACCGGGCTACCCTACTTTTGAAGCGGGTGAATTTAAAAGTGGTAAAGAATATTTTCCGGTTCCCCATATTGGTTATAACCATGTCTTAGATAGAAATTCTGCCATCGGTATTGCAGTTGGTGGTAATGGTGGCATGAACACTGAATATTCCAATGCGGTTTTCGCTGCATTTAATCCACGTTTTCCCGCAGGCCACCCTGATGCTGGTCAACTGATTCCCGGTATGCCAAATGCTACCGCTCCGGCTGGCGTTGATCTGAAACAATTGTTTGTCGGTTTTAATTATGCCCGCCGCATTAATGAGAAGCATTCTATTGGCATCATGCCTGTTGTTGCGGTACAAACCTTCAAAGCCTATGGCCTGGAACCATTCATGGGCGTTTCCACTTCACCGGGTAATGTTACTGGTCGTGGTACGGATACTTCCTATGGTGGCGGTCTACGTATTGGCTGGCATGGCAAATTAAATGATCGCCTGTCTGTCGGCCTCTCTTACCAGAGCCGCCTGTGGATGAGCAAGTTCGATAAATATGAGGGTTTGTTTGCCGAAGGCGGTGATTTTGACATTCCTTCAACTGTTGCTTTGGGCCTGAATTTCCAGGTAACGCCTAAAGTCATGTTTGCAATGGATTATCAGCATGTCCGTTATTCTGAAGTCAATTCTATCGGCAACGGACATAATGTACCGATGGCAGATGCCAATGGTATGCCGCGCACGGTATTGGGTACGGATGAGGGTATCGGCTTTGGCTGGGAAGACATGAATATCATCAAGCTGGGCGTGGCCTGGGATTTTCGTCCTGACATGACCTTCCGCGCGGGTGCCAGCTTTGCTAACCAGATTGTACCGACTGATCAGGGTTTGTTTAACATTCTCGCACCTGCCGTGATTCGTGATCACTGGACTTTGGGTTTAACCAAGCAGATTGATAAAAACAATGAAGTTAACTTCGCTTTTGCTTATATGCCTGAAGAAAAAGTCTGTGGCACCAACGTCAACACTGGCTCTCAAAGTGGCTGTATCCAGATGGATCAGTTTGAGTTAGAAGTTAGTTGGGGCCTGCGTTTCTAATTAATGCAAACGTAAGTTCAGTCAGTATTATTATACTTGATTGCACTTAGGAGCGAGAATTTTATAACTTCAGCAACTGGGCTGGTCTTTTTCTCCATTTTCTGCGTTCCGAAAACAGTTACATAGCTTGCTATGCGCCTGTTTTCACGCCTTGAAAATGAATAAAAATCCTGTGCCCAATTCCTGCACTTATTTCATTCTCACTCCTTAGCCCAAATGTAGAAGCTGTTGGTAATTGATTTACCAACAGCTTTTCAGCTTTAAAATCCGCTTAATCAATTTTGCAACGGCATTCCTCAGCTTCACCATGCACTTTTATCCTTAAGATTGCAGCAGATTATGGTATCCTTTAGCGCACTTGTCTCTTACTGAATAATCTCTGAAAATAGACTCTGAAAACTGAGCAACACACATGTATCATTTATTAGTCATTCACGGGCCTAACCTGAATCTGTTAGGTGAGCGCGAGCCTGGGCATTATGGCGCGGACTCGCTGGTGGATATTGACCGTCGCCTGGAAGAAATCGCAGAAATGGCGGGGCATCAACTACGCAGTTTCCAAAGCAACGCAGAAGCTGAACTGATTGAAAAAATTCATGCGGCCAGACTGGAAAGTATTGATTTTATCATTATCAATCCAGCGGCATTTACGCATACCAGCATCGCTTTGCGCGATGCTTTGTTGGCGGTCAAGATTCCTTTTATTGAGGTGCATTTATCGAATGTACACGCACGGGAAGCCTTTCGCCATCATTCTTACTTTTCTGACATTGCAAAAGGTGTGATCAGTGGACTGGGCAAACAAAGTTATGAACTGGCCCTGCAAGCTGCACTGACCTGCTTGTCACAACGGACATAATTATGGATATTCGTAAAATAAAAAAACTGATTGACCTGGTTGAAGATTCTGGTATTGCTGAAATTGAAATTCAAGAAGGTGAGGAATCGGTTCGTATTACCCGCCACAATCCCAACCCTGTACCTGTTGCTGCGGCACCTGTCGCTTATGCGCCAGCACCGGCAGCAGCACCCATTGCAAGCGCACCCGTCGCTGCTGAAGCACCCGCAGCGGCAGAACAAACGGGGCATCAAGTAAAATCACCGATGGTGGGCACGTTTTACCGCTCTCCCTCACCCACCAGCAAATCCTTCGTGGAAGAAGGGCAAATGGTTCAAGAAGGGGATACCTTGTGCATTATTGAAGCGATGAAAATTCTTAATCAAATCGCTGCTGATAAATCGGGTAAAGTCAGTCGGATTTTGGTTGAAAATGGTGCGCCGATTGAATTTGACCAGCCCTTGTTTATTATCGAATAAGGGAGCTTATCACTATGCTTACCAAAGTTGTTATTGCCAATCGGGGCGAAATCGCCTTGCGTATTCTGCGCGCCTGTCGGGAAATGGGCATTCAAACCGTCGCAGTGCATTCCACCGCAGATCGTGATCTGAAACATGTCCGTCTTGCTGACGAATCAGTTTGTATCGGGCCACCGTCTTCCATAGACAGTTATCTCAATATTCCGGCAGTGATCAGCGCGGCGGAAGTGACTGACGCGGTTGCCATTCATCCCGGTTATGGGTTTTTATCGGAAAACGCCGATTTTGCCGAACAAGTGGAAAAAAGTGGTTTTACCTTTATCGGCCCCCGTCCTGAAACTATCCGCGTTATGGGGGATAAGGTTTCTGCAATTCAGGCCATGAAAAATGCGGGCGTGCCTTGTGTACCCGGCTCAGACGGGCCGCTGGGCGATGATGTGGAAGAGAATATCCGCATCGCCCGTAAAATTGGTTATCCAGTCATTATCAAAGCCTCCGGCGGCGGTGGTGGACGCGGTATGCGCGTGGTTCACAGTGAAGCCGCCTTATCCAGCGCAGTTTCCCTGACTCGCGGCGAAGCGGCGGCGGCGTTCGGTAATGATATGGTGTACATGGAAAAATACCTGGAAAATCCGCGCCATGTGGAATTTCAGGTATTAGCCGATGAACACGGCAATGCCATACATCTGGGCGAGCGCGATTGCTCCATGCAGCGCCGCCACCAAAAAGTCATTGAAGAAGCACCCGCTCCAGGCATTGGCAATAAGCTGCGCAAAGAAATTGGCGAGCGTTGCGCGAAGGCCTGCCAGGAAATCGGTTATCGCGGCGCGGGTACGTTTGAGTTTCTTTATGAAAACGGTGAATTTTATTTCATTGAAATGAATACCCGTTTACAGGTTGAGCATCCCGTAACGGAATTTATCACTGGCGTGGATATTGTGCGTGAGCAATTGCGTATTGCTGCGGGTGAAAAACTGGCCTACAAACAAAAAGATATTCAAGTGCGTGGTCATGCGGTGGAATGTCGTATTAACGCGGAAGACCCGGATAATTTCATGCCCTCTCCCGGCATGGTTAAACGTTTTCACGCACCAGGTGGTCTGGGCGTGCGCGTTGACACCCATTTATACTCGGATTATAAGGTTCCACCTTATTATGATTCGATGATTGGTAAGTTGGTTACCTATGCTGACAATCGTGAAGGAGCCTTAGCCAGAATGTATGTCGCGCTGGATGAAATGATTATTGAAGGCATTAAAACCAATATCCCCTTACACAAAAGGCTGGTTAAAGACACGGCCTTCTGTGAAGGTGGCGTTAATATCCATTATCTGGAAAAACTGCTGGATATGTAATATTGTTGTTTCGGGAGTGTCCATAGGCTTTCCCGGAACTTGCCCATTTTCATCTTGTCCAGCACAGAAGAGCTGATGGAGAAATGGGATGAACTCAGCGGTTAAAACATCCTGGGTAAAACCAGTCAGGGTTATAGCACATGAAAGTTATCGCCTGGATGTGGTAATGGAAGATGAACGAGAATTTTGTCTGGATTTATCCGGGTTGATAAATCGCAGACAAATATTTTGGCGTTTGAAAAATTTCCGCTATTTCAAACAGGTTAATATTGATCCTCTGGGTGGCTTATGTTGGCCGGAAGGCGAGGATATTTCACCAGAGAAAATTCTGCATTACGTTGTGACGTAATCACCAGCTTCTCGCCTCTCCCGCGTGGAATACGGTGCATGGTGAGTTGAGAGGTCATAACATAGTTCCGTGGACGCGCCTATTCCACCCTACTCAGCCAAAAGCGGTGAAGCCAGCCCATAAATCCACATCTTTTTATGATTGCCATTTTTCTTGACCCAGAAAAACAGATTGTATTTTGGGTCTCGATACACGGCGCTAATCGTTAAAGGCCCTTTGCGTTTGGCCTTATTCCAGTTATGGATAAATTCGCCATACACCACTTGCTGCTGACAGTCATAACGCCGTTTTTCCGGGCTGTAAAAACGCAAAATACCCGTGTGTGACAGGGATTGCGTACCATCAGATGAACCAATATATTCTTGTTCAGCACTGATCTCACCCGTATCCAGTGCTTGTGCCAAAGACTGTTGTTTGGCTTTGAGCAGGGTAATACGCGCCCGGTAATCCTTAAGTTTTGGTGCAGGCAAGGGTGGGCTGGGTTCAAAAATCAGATTTTCGGCGTGTTCTTCATCAAATGCAATATGTGCAGTCAGGGCAACGGGGCGTTTTTGTTTGTCATAACGCACCTGCCCAAATCCCAGGTGTGAATAACCGTTGGGATTGGTAAGTTTCACTTTCTTCTGAAACCAGGTTCGTACTGAAATACCGCAATTGCCGCCAATGGCGCTGACCTGTTTGAAGTGTTTTTTATGATCGCCCTGCCATAATACGGTTTGCTGTTCAGTTGGATGACTTAAAGCATACAGCCACATAGGCTTGCCATTGTCTGCCATCCAGTAAAACAGTTGCTGCTGCCAGTCAAAATACAAGGTATCCATACGCAGGGGCAACCAGGCTTTTTGTGCCTGGGTCGTGGGCAGGTGATGTAATAAAACGCCATAGATCAACTGCTGGCGGTTTGTCGGTCGCTGTGAAGCCGGGAAAAACCAGGCCAGACCGCTGTGCAACCATTGTGTATCCGGGGCAAAACTGGCGGCAAGATAGCCCTGTTTTGCCTGAATGCTGCCCACATCAATTTGTCCTTTCAAGGTTTGCTGACTGGCTTGCAGTTGCCGCAGACGTTGTTGATAATCGGCTAAAGCCACAGGCTCCAGCGGCAATGCCGGTTCAAAAAATGCCTGCTTGCGGTGTTTGGCATCAAATGCATTAGACTCGCTTAAACCCACCACTTGTTGCTTATCGTCATAAACCAAATCACCGTGACCAAAATGATGCCATTCGGTGCTGGGGATATTGGGGTACGTGAATTTGAAATAAGACCGCAACCAATCGATTTGATTACTCATGGAACTGGCTTGACTGATACCGGGAATTTCCAGTTGACCGGGTAATTGCCAGGAGGGTTGCGCAAAATGTTGTTGTATGCGCGCTGTGATGAAACGATCAGGATTGGGATAAGATATGGCGGTGATGTCCCGTGTTTCCAGCACGCAAGCGGAAAGCCAAAAAACCAGTACTGTAAGGGATAATAAACGTGTTGTTAATATTTTCACAAGATGAACCAGAATAAGCGATGACGCATAGTACTTATAGTACTTAATTTGAGTTCAATATAAGCCGCTTTCAATATTTATTTTATCTGTATTCAAGCTGAAACCGCTGCAATCGTATAAAAAGAACCAAATACCACCAGCCGATCCTGTGGACTTAATTGTGCCTGTAATTGTAAAAAAGTTGGCCTGGGTTTGTCATATCGCGTCATATTGTTAATGCCTTGTGCTGTCAGATAATCTTGTAACTGGCTTGCAGGCGCAGCGCGTTCCACATCAAGTTCCACCAGGTGCCAGTGATCGATGTATGCTAATAACGGTGCCAGGGTACCGGGAATATCTTTATCGAGCAACATTGCGACCAGCGCATGAGTTTGTCCTGCACAGGGCTGTCCGCTTAAGGTTTCTGCCAGTGCTCTGGTAGCCAGTGGATTGTGCGCCACATCCAACAGACAGGGCACCCGCGTATCCAGTTGTTGCAGACGCGCAGGCAGTTGGCCTTGCTGTAGACCTTCATGCAACGCATTTTCGGTAACTGGGTGGTGATTTTGTAAAGTTTCGATTAAGGCAAGGACGCCGGCGGCATTGCGTATTTGCCAGTTTGTTGCAGGACTGGGCAGGGGCAGATTGGCATAATGTTTTGTGCCTTGTTGCCATTGCCAGTATTTATCTGAAACAGTCATTTTAAAATCGGTTTTAGCGTACAGCATAGGAATATGTTGTTGTCGGGTAAAATCCAGCAGCGTTTGTGGAGGATTGGGATCGGCACACACCGCAGGATGATGCGGACGGCAAATACCGGCTTTTTCCAGCGCGATTTGTCCACGATCATCACCCAGCCAATCAATATGATCAATGTCTATGTGGGTGATTAAAGCCGCATCAGCATCCAAAATATTGACGGCATCCAGCCGCCCACCCAGTCCCACTTCCAGTACAGCAATTTCCACGTCTGCCTGGAAAAATAAATCAATAGCAGCCAGGGTGCCAAATTCAAAATAACTCAGACTGATTTCAGGGCCGTCATGACGGGCAGCCTCAATGCGGGCAAAACTGGCGCACAGTGCCTCATCGGTGATGGTTTCACCATTAATAACGATGCGTTCATTATATTGATGCAAGTGGGGCGAGGTATAGCGCCCACAGGTATAACCTGCCGCACGATAAATCTGCTCCAGCATAAACACGCTGGAACCTTTGCCATTGGTTCCCGCCACGCTGATAAGCGTAAATGGCGGCGATAACAAGCCCATGCGTTCAGCAACACTGCGGCAACGTTCCAAGCCCAGGTCTATGGCCTGCCCATGTAATTGATTCTGCCAGTTCAGCCAGTCGCTTAGATTTTGATTTGAAATCGACAAAAATATTCTCTTAAATGTCATGTTTGCGAAGAGTAACTTCTCATTATTGATAGGTAAATACTCATATTTGAAAATTTAAAATTATTTATATACCTTAATATCAATAATTTATAAAAATTATATGATTTGGTCGCCTGTGAATAATGAGAAGTTACTGTGAAGACAGGTATCTAGGAGGCTGTCCGAGAACACAAGACCTACTGCGGAAAAGCTGGATTTGGTCAGATTTCTCCCTTATTTTCGTTAAATATACCCAATATTCGCCTCAAATAATGAAAAAATCTGCCTCAAACCAGCTTTCCCTCGCTACGGCCTCTGTTCTCGGACGGCCTCCTAAATAATTACTATTTTCAGCTTAGATGGGATTTATCATTTGAATCCACTGATTGTATAACTGGTATTTTTTTCTGTTCATGCGTCCATTTACCTTGTGATTTATCAATATACTGGAAAAACTCATTGGTAAAATTGCCCTGGTGACAAGTGGTTCGATACATTGTTGTGTGAATGCTTGTATTTGTCAGAACCCGATCAAAAACACCAGGTCCCGTAATCTCATAAGTACCGGTTAGATTCTGTTCTATGATATTTTGGTTAATGACCAAAATAATTTTTTCTAAATGAGGGTTGTCGGGTTTACTGGCAATGAAATAATTCGTTAAACGACCGTCTTTCATGCGAATATACAATTCATCATCTTCTGGTTTGAGTATCCACTGAAGTGGCCAAACCAAATGTGCATCAATATCCATGTATATGCCACCATATTTGTTAAGTACCAGTACCCTCCAGTAGTCAGCTTGTGCAGCACCAATTTGTAAGCGTTGATAATTTTTGTAAATGGCCTCTGGGAAATTCTCGTGAATAAACACATCACGCTCTTCTGTTCCCATAAAGTGGTATTCACATGTTGGAGAAAGTAAACGATTAAATAAATAGTTTAGGTAAACTGCGATAGATACCTGAGCTGTGTAGTTGGTTTGCCATAATTGAAGTGGAATATGGGTTGAATGCCTTGATGGCCAAATTGCTGGTGCATGTTTTGGCAGAGTAAAGCGTTTATGTGGGAAAAAAAAGTGAAACAGATAGGGTGCTGATTCTATAAGATGTATTTTATAACCTATTGATTTATATGGAGTGGTATTTTTATATTTTATATTAAACATGAATTTTAGTGCTTAATATTAAAAATATGCCATTTCAAGTTATAAATTTGAGCATTCAGTAGCTATTTTTGGCTACTTCATACGGTATACAATAAAATTTTACATCGAAAAAAATCAGCACCCAACAGATAACATGCTAACTTGGTTGAATTTGCAGCTATTTTAATGATTCTACTTATTAAAAATCTAAAAAGTGTGTTCAAGACAATGAACCTCTTTTATTATTCGTGTTATATAAAATGCTGAGCTTTAAGTACTTATAGTATGTTGTTTGGGCATGATAACGTGCGGCGATAAAACCATAAGTACCATCCAGGAAACCCAGTCTGAATACATATAAACGGATAAAGGTCCATAGCTCATGTAATAACGCCTGTGTTAAAGATGCACTTTTGCCGTGTTTCCATGCATTTTGCGCCCAAGCACTGGAATAATGGTTTAGCTTGCTTAGAACCTCATCCGGGTCGATATAAGAATAATGTACTAATGCATGTCCCAGAGTTCCGGTAGCACCTTGTTTAACAATGACTTGCTCATGTACTAAATCGTTAGAGAAACAAGCCGTTGTACGTTTAAATAATCGCAAAACATAATCGGGATACCATCCTCCATAGCGCATAAATTTACCGCAAAACCATGATTTTCGTGGTATACGCCAAGCATTATAATGACTTTGTTGTATTGCATCCGTAATAGCAGCACGTAGTTCGGGGGTAACTCGTTCGTCTGCATCAATAGATAATACCCATTCGTTTTGAGCCTTCTTCAGGCAACGGTTCTTTTGTAACCCAAAACCAGGCCAGTCGGTTACATAGACTTGTGACGTAAACTCACGGCAAATATCGATGGTATTGTCATGACTACCTGAATCAAGCACAATAATTTCATCCGCCCAGGCGACAGACTTCAAACAGGCGCGAATATTATCCGCTTCGTTAAAAGTAATAATAATAACAGATAATTTTATCATAGTAGTTTTAAGTTGGTTTATACAATCCGGGGGAAGGAAGATGTAACTTAGTATTCATAGATGCAGCAAGCGCAATTGCTGAATGTGATTACTGAGCTGTAGTTGATGTTGTTCTACAAAATCTTCAGGAATATTAAAGTGCTGTTGGCTGGTTTCTTGAATTGCACAGCTTAGCGTGTCAGGGGATAAATCCTTTAATATCTTGCCACAATTATTATCTACCAAATTACCCGCCCCCACATAGCGTGAAATGATAACGGGTGTGCCACATTGAAGAGATTCAGTAACCACCAGACCAAAAGGTTCATAAAATGAAGGCAAAATTGTGACATCAACAGCACTGTAAACCTTAGCCATTTCATTGACAAAACCCAAGGCTTTAACATTGCTCAGCCTGCTCGCATTGGAAGGTAGTTTGCTGCCCACTATGCACAGTTCAAATTGCTCTGGGGGCAATAATTCCAGTGCCTTTAATAATGGTTGTAAACCTTTGCGTACATGCCCTGTGGAAGGAAACAGCAATACAAATTTATCTTGTGATAAACCAAATTGCTTACGCAACAAATTTTTTTGGCTGCGATAACCTCGATGAAACTTTTCGGTATCCAGTGGTGGATAAAGCATTTTGATTTTATTCATTGGCACTCCGTAATGGACTTGAATTTCTTCCATAATCATTGGTGAATGCGCAACAATATACTGAGCTTGTTGAAAGGCTTTATGTTCTAATTTAATTTTCCATTTATCCAGTAAATTTGGTTGTCTGCCTGTAGTTTGTAAAAAACCCAGATGTGTACCACCACTAATCTGCACATCCTGCCCCCAATTAAGTGACAAAGCCAGTGATAAATCAGCTTTGCAAAAAGCTGGTTGAAGTAATGCAGGAAAAACAAAATGACGTAATTTTTTTGGTATCCAGCGCAATTTTTTACGATTAATCCTAACGCCATCAGGTACGTTTACATGCTGATCATGTTTATATACCCAGACATCTACTTCATCTCCTGCGATAGCAAAGCCACGGCATAGATCGAGTAGATAGGACTCCATACCTCCGCCGAGCTGGTATTGGTAATGAGCTACCATGATTTTCATAATTTTTTCTCCAACCAAGTGGCACTATATAAAGCCAAAAATAATAAATAAAATGATCCTGTAGAACCTGAAAATAATGATACATTAGCCAAACCATTTAACACAAAAATAATAATCAAGGCTTGCAGGCGAAATTTATTGGGGGGAGATAGTTCACTAGCCCAACGCCAATGAGTAATAATCCATACCAAAAATAAGCTCAGTCCTACCAGGCCAAACTGCAGCATTACCATCATGTATTCATTATGTGGGTGGTCTAATAATTTATTTTCATATAGTGAGGGACCGTTCGTCTGCGCATACACATAAGAAAAACTGCCTGCTCCAGTTCCCAACCAGGGATGTTGGATAAAAATATCCCAACTATGTAATAAAAAGGATAAACGATAATTAGTGGAATTATATTGGCCTTGTGTTATATCCTCTTGATAGTTTAGTACTTCAGTGATGGTTTCATGTACATTATGATGAATTTGTGGGGATAGGTGATAGACTGAAAATAGAAACAGACACAGAAAGAGACTGGAAAATAGGATTTTTTTCCAGTTACAGTATGTATTTTGAAAAATGACCAGTAGTGTTAAAGAAAGGTATAATAAATAAGCTGTGCGCTGTGGGTTGATAAATAATAAATAAAAACTGAATAGAATAAACAAAGCTAAAAATAAGTATTTATATTTCTCATGGGTAAAAAATCGGGTAAAACACAAGAAAGCCACAAATGTTGTTTGCACTGTAATGTAAATCGGATTAATTAAAAAAGTATTAAAAATAAAATAATCTTCCAGATGCATACGGATATGCCAAATATCATAGGCATAAGCCAGATTGAACAGAGTGCTGATGAAGATGCTGGCGATCAGCAATAATTCTGCCCATTGTCGAATGAATGGCTGCAAAAATATTGGTAATAATGCTAAAATATATAATATTTTTCCATATTTTCCAACGCCCTGTAATGCTTCTAAAAAATTGGGGGCAGCACTGTAGATTACACTGATCCAGATCCAGGCAAAAAAAGCTAAAGCCACATGTGTGGAGTATCGTTGCTTAATATACTGCCAGTATTGTCCGAATAAACCACCAAAAAAACTAAATACCACCGCAGTAATTAAAAATTGATTCATCCAAAACTTAGAAAAAGGCAAACAGGCAATAGCTGCAAGTGTGGCATACGGAGCTGTGTCAGCCATCCACAGACGAAAATCAGCAACAGAAAAGCTCATAATAGCTATCAACTTAAAGCAGGGCAGACTGTAAACTTAACAACCTGCTCTAGCCTCTTAGCTCTCTTTTGAGGCAGTGGCAATATTTCCATTACATCTAAAACCCAGTCGAATATATCTAAAAAAGAAGTGTCAAAAAATTGTTCAGCAGAAGTTTTGACATCCAGTTCTTGTCGCTCATAATTAGCAAGCACCATCAGTGCTTTTAATCGTGAATGACAAATTAGTAGCAGCCTGGATTTATAGCTCATACCAAGCATTAAAAAGTGATGTATTTTATTATCCAAATGATGAACCTGTTTGCATAAGCAAAGACATTTCAGTTTCGGTAAAACCCGCCTCACGCCGTGCCTGTTCATGAAAAGGTGGTTTTATCCGGCTTTTCATGCGGGTCTTCAACAGCTTGGCAAAAGTCGCTTCAGGTGGCAGGTTTTGCCGCTCGCAGGCATAGCGAAACCAGCGGGTACCGGCGGCAACATGTCCGATTTCTTCTGTTAAGATGACTTCCAGAATTTCCACCGCGCGCAAATCACCAATATTGTACAGTTTTTTCATAATGCCGGGGGTGACATCCAGCCCCCGTGCTTCCAGCACCCGGGGCACCAAAGCCATGCGTACCATCACCTCATCTGCCGTTTCCACTGCCATTTCCCATAAGCCATTATGTGCGGGAAAATCGCCATATTGATAACCTAAAGACTGCAAGTGAGTGGCTAACAGTTGAAAATGCTGCGCTTCTTCTTCGGCAATGCGTATCCAGTCGGCATAATATTCCCAGGGCATATCCCGAAACCGAAACACCGCGTCCCAGGCCAGATTAATGGCATTAAATTCAATATGGGTGATGGCGTGAATCAAAGCGGCGCGGCCTTCCGGGGTGCCTAGACCACGTTTGACTAAATCTCTGGGCGCAACTAAAGGCGGTTGTAGCGGACGCCCCGGCATTGGAATTTCAATGACCGCTTGCGCGGCACTGCTTTGTTGTTGTTTGAAATCCAGCGCTGCCAGCTTATCTGCTTGCAGATAAAACTGTGCGGTTTGTTGTGTCTGCGTGAGTTTAGCACTTAATGTCTTACACATTAAACAGGCATAAGCGGCATCAAATAGGTTATCCGGCAAAGATTCTGACATGAATTTTCCTGGTTATAGTTTCTGGTGGCTACCATCACAAAAAGGTGGGCGAGTGCTGTGTTTGCAACCGCATAAATAAACCTTGTCGGTTTTATCGGCAATAAACATCATTGGCTCAAAGTCAGTACCCTGATGTGCGCCATCGCAAAACGGCTGGTCCTGGCTGCGCCCACAAGTACACCAGAAATAAGTTTTGCCTTCAGTGACATCCACCGGGTACGGTGATTTCCGGGCGATTACCACATCATCTTTACTCATTATTCCATTTCCTTATCAGTTATAAGGCAATTTTTAAAACCAAAAAAGCGGCTGCAATCACAATAAACCAAAATATAAATTTCATCACCAGCAAACTGCTTAACTTTAACCATTCTGTTTGGATATAGTCTTCTATAATCACTTGCAAGCCTAAAATGCTGTGCCAGCTAATGGCAATTATCAGGCATAGTAGCAAAATACTCTGCCAGGGTTGTTGCAGCCATTGTAGCAGGGCGGTATATTCACCGCCGGAGGCAATGAGTGAAGCAACCAGCCACAGCAACAAGGGCACCAATGCCAGTGCTGATACCCGCTGATAAATAAAATGATCGGTACCCGTGCCAGAATGGCCCAGATTCTGCGTGCGGGTAATAGCCGTATTTAATTTTATTGCGCTGTTTTCAGGGGCTGCCATATCATGCTCCAATATTAATTTTTTCTGGCTCCCATGTGTCTTAAGGCTTTGAAAGTATTATTGAAATAGTTTTTTAGTTATTTTTTTATTGTAACTTATTGATTCTTTGTTACGAAAATCACTAAAATTGTATATTTTTTGAATACTTTCACAGTCTCGTCTTGCATGGGAGCAAGCCGTAAGGTCAATAGGGGTTATCTCATCAGTGCTTTCGTATCCTTAATCAGATCAGCATATTCATCAATTGCGTCATCTAATTCATCCGCCTCAATATGATTATGGTTATGCCGGTTATCAGCATATCGCTTAAAAGCCACATATTTGCGGTCCAAAACTTCCGGCTCACCCATTGAACGAATGGCGGTCGCTACTTTTCTTGCTGAGTTCAGGATTTCGCTATTCCAAAATACCGGATCATCTTTTGCTTTGGCTTTTTTAACAAACAGTTTTGCCTCACCTAATGTTTTTATCAAGGCTTTGCCGCCAGTGGAGGCAGACATTTCTCTCATTTTTTGCAGGGGATCGGTGGTTTCATTATCTCTTGCAAACTCAAAATCAGCCAGGGCAAGTTGCGCGGACTTTTCAATGACTTTCAGGTCTTCTTTTAAAATTGCCCAGGATTTTTTCTCATTAGTATTCCCCAGCAATTCCCGCTTCACTCAAAAAAGGTTAAAATACCCCCCAGTCATCATAAAACTAAACCCGAGAAGGTTACATGCCACGTAAATTACCCGCGCCCCCCGCTCGTGAAGATTTGACATTCCATCG
>NZ_JAUCGJ010000064.1 GCF_030378065.1 Candidatus Venteria ishoeyi
ATGAAGGTGGACGAGCAGTCGACCCTATAGAAAACCAGATGGTCAAAGAATTACTCGACAGCAAACTATTACATGCTGATGAGACGACCTGGTTGATTGCAGGTAAACCATTCTGGTTATGGGTTTTCGCGAGTTCAACGGTAACTTTGTATTACATCACCCTGCGCAGCAATGAATTAGTGCGCAACCTGTTGGGAGAATACAAACGAAGTGGATGAATGAAGCTTATATTAAATTCAGGTTTAACATGAAAAAACTATTTATCCTGTTGATTAAATTCTACAGTTATATCATCAGCCCCTTTCTGGGCAATAATTGCCGTTACCACCCTTCTTGCTCCAGTTATATGCAGGAAGCCATAGAAAAATATGGCATCTGGAAAGGCCTTGGGATGGGTTTAAAACGCTTGGGGCGTTGTCATCCCTGGCATGAGGGCGGCTATGATCCCGTACCCGAGCCGCCCGAAACAGATAAACCCACAAAAAAACAACACCTATGCAAAACTTCTGGTCACGATTAAAACACGATCACCTGGCAATGCTGGGACTGATTTTATTGATTTTGTTATCAATGACCGCATTTGCCGGCAAAGCGTTGACGGAATGGAGCCAAATATTTGATCCCGCCACTGTACGTTTGGTTGATAAGTTTAGAGCGCCGATGACGACGGCTTCAACCCAATTAGCAATGGCGGAACGCCCACCATTTGGAATATATTTTTTGGGCACGGATGAGCTGGGACGTGATGTTTTTGCCCGCATGTTACAAGGCTCTTTTGTTTCTCTATCCATTGGTTTTATTGCCGTGGGTATTGCTACTTTGGTTGGTGTATTATTAGGTGGGCTGGCGGGTTATTATCACGATACGCGCTGGGGTTTTATTTCGCTGGATGGTTTGATTATGCGTTTTACCGATGTCATGCTGTGTTTCCCCAGCTTTTTCCTGATTCTGACCGTGGTTGCTTTGTTGCCACCGAATATTTATAACATTATGATTGTCATTGGCCTGACCAGTTGGATGGGTACCGCGCGTTTTGTGCGCGCTGAATTTTTAAGTTTGAAACAACGTGATTTTATTCGTGCAACACAAGCGGTGGGTTTACCGGAATGGCGTATTATTTTTTTACATATGTTCCCCAATGCCCTGACCCCGGTTATGGTGACCGCAGTTATCAGTGTTGCCGGTGCAATTTTGACGGAATCTGCGCTGAGCTTTCTGGGATTTGGCGTACAACCGCCTGATGCGACCTGGGGTAATATTTTATCCGACGGCAAAGCCTTTATTTTTGATGCCCCCTGGTTATTTTTTATCCCGGGCTTTACTATTTTGGTGGTGGTACTGGCTTTTAACCTGTTAGGTGAAGGCTTGCGTGAAGCCATGCAACCGGAACAACAAGGGTAATATATGGACTGGTTTTCCCTATTGCCAGTAACCTGGCAGCATCACTACTTACAACAAAAGCTTGTTGATAATGCACTGGCAGATTATTTGCAAACACCCCTGCCAGATCCACAACAGTCGCTGGCAGACACTGAATTTCTGGTATTAGATTTTGAAACAACAGGTTTGAACCCACAACGTGATGAGATTCTCAGTGCCGGTTATATCTTAATCAAGCATGAACGGGTGATATTAGCGCAGGCCAGACATCATGTCTGCCGGATTCGCGGACAAGTACCCGCTGCCAGTGCTGCAATCCATCAAATCAGTGACAGCCAAATGCAGCAGGGTATGGATTTGGAAGCCTTGTTAGCGCTATTGTTAGCGCAACTCAAAGGCCGGGTGTTGATAGCACATCATGCTCAAATTGAACAACAGTTTCTTAATGCGGCCTGTCGTCAGTGTTATGGTCATTCCTTGCCCATGCGTATAATCGATACCTTAAAACTGGAACAAAAGCGCCTGCAACATCAGCAAAAAACCTGGAAAGCCGCGCAATTGCGTTTATTTAATCTGCGTCAACATTATGGTTTACCGCGTTATCATGCCCATCATGCGCTGGAAGATGCGATTGCAACAGCAGAGTTATTTTTAGCACAGGTTAATCAGAATCACGCAGCGGGTAAGCAGAAAATCAAATATTTCCTATATTAACCTAAACTTGACGTAAGATTTTTTATTGAAAAGGTTGAAATCTAGCACATGCTATCAATAACTAAGCATGAGATGGAGGCAGTTTTCAGCGCCATAAGCGATGAATGAAACTTACACCAAACCCAGCTTGTATTAAAAAAGCCCCTCTTATCAGAAAAGATAAGAGGGGCTTTTTTACCACTTAGATAACAATTAAAATTGTTATTTCAGCTTAGTCAACGGTTAAGCCCACAGTACCCAGAGGGTTGGTGTAAACTAATGTACCATCAGCTGTCTCATAGCCATTAAAGAATAGATAAGTACCTTCCATACCTTCTAATTTACCGTTATACAGATTATTGGAATGGCTGCTACCCAGTGTTACGTTAGCATAACCGTTCAATGCTGCATCGTTTTCCCAATCCCAGGTTGCGAAGCCATTAGCAGTTAGTTCCCATGTCCAGTAAGGGCCTCCGAATGACAAGTAGTTACCTGGAGCGTCATAAAAGTAAACAACATTGACCAGTTTAGCTTGTTTGCCTTGATCTTCAGTACCTGGATTGACGGTAACCAGGATGTCTAAACTATCGGTGCCAGTGGCTGTTTGAGGATTATCGTAGCTGCCACCATTTTTGGAAACACCACCCAGGAAGGTTGTAGTAGTACCGGCGGGGGTAGCGCCAGGCAGATAATCAGCAACAACTGCTAATGGCACTGCAGCAGCGTTCAGTGTGGTGGTGGAGGCTGTCATATCAGTCTGACCTGCACTGCTGCCGACAACTGAGGTGGTGGTGGACGTTTCACCTGCCGCCATGATAAAGGACAGAGCATCAATGACACTCGTATCGCTACTGGCAATATTAACTATTGTATCAGCACCTGCTGAAACCATAGTACCTGTTGCATCTTCCAGCCATACTTTCAGCATGGTACTGTCACCAGCTTTCAGCATGGCAGTGTCTGCAGACATTTTCAGGTCAAGCGCGGATACTGCGCTTGCGCCGAAAGCCAGTACACCACTGATGGCAGCAGCCAGTACAGCATTACGTTTATATTGTTTAGCCATAAATTACTCCTCGAAGATTGAAGCTATAAATAAAATTGAAACGTCATTCTTAGTTCCTGTTTAATTCAGGATAATTGTTTCAGGTTGATGAAATCCCGTAAAACTCAGAAATGGATTGCCGTTTAGAACACAATTTTACTATTTTGCTGTAAAATAACAACTGAAAGTTGCATCTATACCACTAAAATATCCACACAAACGCAGGTATTTAGTTTAATAAGGTTTTAAACTATCTTAATTTTGCCTCAAAGCTTTTAGCATATTAAATCGCTTCAATGGCATTTTTTGACAGATTAATGGTCATTAAGTCAGTAAATAGGATTAAAGCAATGTTAAAAATGGCTGCCATCCAGATGTGCTCTGGAGAAAATCTTGACCTTAATCTTAAAACCGCCGCGTGTTTAATTCAAAAAGCAGCGCAACAAGGCGCAAAGCTCTGTGTATTACCGGAAAACTTTGCTTTGATGACACAATCTGATAAGGCAATTTCAGCAATTATTGAGCCAGCAAAAACGACAAAATTACAAACAACAATAAAAACCCCATTACAGGATTTTTTATCGCAACAGGCGCAGCAACATCATATCTGGGTAGTGGGGGGTACGATACCTTTAACCGCCAGTGTGTCCGGTAAATATCGCAGTGCCTGCCTGGTATTTGATGCGCAGGGCAGACAAGTGGCGCGTTATGATAAATTACACTTATTTGATGTACAGCTACCTACTGATACTGATTATCAAATGCAACCTGCATCACAAAATGCCTACCAGGAATCACGTAGCATTGAAGCCGGTCAGCAGCTTTGCGTATTTGACAGTCCGTTTGGTAAAATCGGGCTTGCAATCTGTTATGATTTACGTTTTCCTGAGTTATTCCGATGCCTGATGCAAAGGGGTGCAAAATATTTTATAGTGCCTGCTGCATTTACCTTGACAACAGGGGAAGCACATTGGGAAACTTTATTAAAAGCCCGTGCGCTGGAAAATCTGGCTTATGTGATTGCAGCCAATCAGGGCGGTCATCACCCACAAGGCCAGGAGACTTACGGGCACTCCATGATCATTGATCCCTGGGGACAGGTGCTGGCACGATTAACGCATGATGATATGCGCCAAAAAACTGAAATGATAATTACAGCGGAAATCGATAGTGAAAAACAACGGCAATTACGTCATCAATTTCCTTGTTTATCACATCAACGTTTCCCTTGTGTTTGTCATGAATAAACACTTTGAATTAAGAATAAGCTGAATCTTTATGTCAAATTTTCTGCGTATTGTACAAATGACCGATGTACATGTTGGCCCTACCCCTAAACCTGTACATAATATTAATGCTCAGGCACATTTTTTAAGGGTCTTACAGCACCTGCAAGACATGTCAGAGGAACTGGATTTACTGGTGGTTTCTGGTGACCTGGCGCAAGAGCGTGGAGAGCCGAAAGCGTATGCCTGGTTGCGTGAGCAACTGGATAAGAGTTTGCTACCTTATGTCATCATGACCGGAAATCATGATGTTTTAAGTCATATGCAGACCGCTTTTTCCCTACCGGAAGCCGATATTCAGGAAAATGCCTATTTTTATAAAAAAATTCTGAAAAATCGTCCCCTGTTATTTTTGGATAGTGGTCCTTACCGTGTTTCTAAAATTCAATTAGACTGGCTGCAACAGCAATGTCAGTTACACGCAGATCAGGAATGCCTGCTATTTGTTCATCACCCACCATTACCCGCTTTATGTCAGTTTATGGATGCTTCTCACGGTCTGCGCAATTCCCAGGAAACCTGGCAGGTGCTCCGTGCACAAACAAATATTTCTCATATTTTTTGTGGTCATTATCATACCGAAAGAACGCTGGTACGTGATGGCAAGGTTATTTATATCACACCATCAACCACCATACAGATAGATACCCGCACTGAGGACTTTGCCATTGAGCATCGTATGCCAGCTTATCGTATCGTTGAATGGTCAGATGATACGCTATACAGCCATGTGCATTATCTGCCATGAAATATGTTTATTTGCATGGCTGGGGTTCTTCTCCACAATCAGCAAAAGCACAATATTTTCTGGACAGCTTTGCCCTTCACAATATTCCCCTGCAAATTCCAGACTTAAACTGGCCTGATTTTTTCAGTCTGACCTTAAGCAGACAAATCCAGCAATTATCCCATTTACTGAAACAGCAAGAACAGGTAACAATTATTGGCTCCAGTTTAGGGGGCTTAACGGCATTGTGGCTGGCAGAATATTTACCTCAAGTGCAGCGTTTGGTGTTATTGGCACCGGCGCTGAACTTTGTGGCTAATGCCAAGCGCCAACTCAGACCTGAAGCTTACCAGCAATGGCAGGAGCAGGGTTGGCTGACGGTGCAGCACTATAGTCGTCAACAGGATTGTAAATTGCACTATCAATTTCTTGAGAATATGTTGGCTTACACCGATCAAAATCTGCAACGCCCCCTACCGACCTTATTATTTCATGGTGTTTTTGATGAAGTCATTCCACTGCATGACAGCCAGGATTTTGTTACAAAACGCCCCTGGGTTGACTTTTTTCCACTGCAAGATGATCACAGCCTGATGAGCAGCCTGCCAAAAATCATGTCAGAAATGCAGAAAGGCTTATATCGAACTGAGATTATTTAAGTTAAAATAAGTCATTAAACCTGAACCCGACGTAAGGTAATCTCATGGACTCTCCTTTATTACTCGCTTTTATTGTTTTTGCAGGTATTTTTTTATTATTTTTCTTTATCAGTCTGTTATCTGATTTGGTCATTGTCGGTGTTGCATTAAGTACTGCGATTGCGGCCTATTTTATTCCTGAGTGGTATCCTGTTTTATTTGAAATGCTCAAAGATACCCAAATTCCGACTTATCTGGGCTTGGCGCAACCTGATAAACTCGATGATGCAAGCCGTTATCTGGTTGCGGTCATGCTAACCGTGCTGGCAACTTTGGTTTGTATCCCGGTATTGCCTTTTTCTGCAACCTACAGGCAGATGCTGGGGGCCAACAAGATTGGACGACAGGATGAAGCTTACATCAAAACATTAATTCACATGGAAGATAAAGGAAAGTCATGATGACACAGCGTTGCGCAAGCATACAACGTGATACGCTGGAAACCCAGATTAAAGTCAATATTAATCTGGACGGCACAGGTCAAGCTCAACTCAATAGTGGTGTAGCTTTTTTAGATCATATGCTGGATCAGATTGCGAGGCATGGTTTAATTGATTTGGATATCCAGGCGCAAGGGGATACGCAGATTGATGATCATCATACGGTGGAAGATATTGGCATCAGTTTAGGTCAGGCTTTTAAACAAGCCGTTGGCGATAAAACCGGTATTTGCCGTTATGGTCATGCCTATGTGCCTTTAGATGAAGCCCTGTCGCGTGTGGTTATCGATTTTTCCGGACGTCCCGGATTGGAATTTCACGTAGATTTCCCGCGTTCTCACATTGGTCAATTTGACGTTGATCTGTTTTCTGAATTTTTTCAGGGCTTTGTCAATCATGCACAGGTCACATTGCATATTGACAGCTTACGTGGGCGCAACGCACATCATATTATCGAAACTGTTTTTAAAGCATTTGGTCGCGCACTGCGTATGGCGCTGAGTCCTGATCCCCGCATGCAGGGCATGATGCCCTCGACAAAAGGAAGTTTGTAACATGAAAACACTCGCAGTGATTGATTATGGCATGAGTAACCTGCATTCCGTCAGCCGCGCCTGTGAACATGTCGCAGGCAAAAACTGGAAAGTACAAATCAGCAGCGAAGCTGATGCGGTTATGGCTGCTGACAAGGTGGTTTTCCCCGGTCAAGGTGCTATCGGCAATTGTATGCATTTATTAAAAACCACGGGCTTAGACGAAGGGATACGCTTAAGCCTTGAGAGTAAACCTTTTTTTGGTATTTGCCTGGGCTTACAAACACTGCTCACTGATAGCGAAGAAAGTGGTGGCACCGCAGGTTTTGATTATCTGGCGGGTACGGTGCGTCACTTTAAACGCGATTTAGAAGATCCAAACACCGGAGAACATTTAAAAATTCCCCATATGGGTTGGAATCAGGTCAGGCATAACAATCACGATCACCCGCTATGGCAGGATATCCCGGACAACAGTCGGTTTTATTTTGTGCATAGTTATTATGCCAGCCTGGAAAACAGTGAATTTGTTGCAGCAACGACACCTTATCCACAAGGCTTCACCTCAGCCATTGCTAAAGATAATGTTTTTGCCGTGCAATTTCACCCCGAAAAAAGTCAACATGTGGGTTTGAAGCTGCTGGAAAACTTCCTGGACTGGTAAGTTTTTTGCGTTTAATTCAGACTATGATGAATTTTCGTACAGTTTTTTTGCTGTTATGCTGCGCCAGTCTGCTCAGTGCCTGCGCGCCGCAGCCTCCAAAACCCTCTCCTGGACACTTGGATAAGGGGGTTTTGCCTGTGCTGGAGGAAAATACTGACATTCCTCCGCTGGTACAAAGCGCACCCTACTTGCCGCCACCCGCACCAGTTGCAGAACCTGAGCGTTACACATTGGTGGTGGACAGAATTCCAATTAAAAGTTTGTTGTTTGCTTTAGCGCGTGATGCCAAACGTAATATTGAAATTGATCCAGCCATTGAAGGTTATGTCACGATTAATGCCATTGATCAAACATTGGAGCAAATTTTAGAACGTATTGCCCGACAAGTGCTGGATTTACGTTATGACATTAAAAATAACGATATTATTATCCGTAAAGACCTGCCTTATATTCAAACCTATAGAGTCGATTATGTGAACCTGCAACGCAGCAGCGAAAGTGATGTTAGTATTTCCACGCAAGTGGTGACATCCGGCAGTTTTGATGAAGGCGCTGGTTCAGGTGGACAATCCAATAATAACTCTGAAACCCGTATCAGTAATGTATCAAAAAACAGGTTTTGGGATACCTTAACCCAGAATATCCAGGCTATCTTAAAAACTGAAAAACAGGTCGTGGAAAGCCACCAACAGGAAGCGCAACAGAATGTTGAAAAGACAGAAGTAACCGCTGACAGCAAAAGTAAAACGATTGATGATATCCAGAGCAGTGTAATTGTTAATCCAGAAAGCGGTATCGTTACCATTCGCGCCACCCGCCACCAACATGAAGAAATTGAAGATTTTCTCAAAAATGTTTTGCAAAGTGTGCAAAGACAAGTCTTAATTGAAGCGACCATCGTTGAGGTCAAGCTCAGCGATCAATATCAGGCAGGCATAGACTGGCAGCGTATCTCGGGTAATTTCAGCTATATCCAATCCATGATTGGGGCTAATATTGCGGACACACCTGCTTATATACTGCGCTATACCAACCCGAACAGTTCGCTGGGTAATATCAGCGCCACCGTGAAATTACTGGAACAATTTGGTAATGCCAAAGTCTTATCCAGCCCTAAAATCATGGCATTAAACAATCAAACTGCTATCTTAAAAGTTGTGGATAATCAGGTTTTTTTCCGGGTCAATGTCGAGCAAACCGATGCCACCGATAGCTCGCTGGGGCGTACCACCTATGAAACCGAGATTCATACCGTACCTGAAGGCGTGATTATGAGTATTACACCCCAAATCAGTCAGGAAGGCGCGGTGATATTAAATGTGCGGCCTACCGTTTCCCGCATTATTAACTTTGTTAATGATCCCAATCCCGCGCTGGCGCTGGCTAATATCACCAGTCGGGTACCAATTGTGCAAGTGCGTGAAATTGAATCTATTTTGAAAGTGAATAGCGGCAATATCGCGGTACTGGGCGGCTTGATGCAGGATGTGATTTCCCATGACAGTGATAATGTACCTGTCTTATCCAATTTACCGGTGGTGGGCGACTTATTCCGTCATCGTGATGATAATTTTGTTAAAAGTGAACTGGTCATTTTTCTGCGCCCCGTTGTGATTAAAGATGCCAGTCTCAATGGTGACTTAAAAGCCTATCGTCGCTATCTGCATGATAATCGGCGAACTGAACCCAGCGCACCGACCGGCTTGCAATTGAACCCACAAAACTGGAATCGGTATGCGCGCTGAAAATGAAGCATAGAGCCAGTAATAACAGGAATTTATTGCAGGGCAGTGCTTTTATTTTATTATTTATTGCTGCTGGCTTATTTGCCAGTTTATGGTATTTATTCCAAATTCCCGCAGTATTAAAACCCATCATTCCAGCCTTACAGGTTGCAGCCTTGCCCCGTCCCGATGCAAGTATCCGGCAAACGCCCACTGATAAGCCAGCAATGCCAGCTAAAGCACAGCCAAATAGTGAAAAACTGGCAACATTATGGCAGACGCTCAGTAATGAATTGCGTATGCCAAAACAAAAACTTTATCAACAACAGCGCCAATACGCCCTGCCATACCCCTTATCCTTTGTTGTCCTTAATATCAAAACCCAAATCGGCAAGCAACAGCAAGATCGCGTGTGGTTACAAATACCTGCACTTGCCCACAATCTGGATAATGAACTATTCGGGTTAGGACGTATACAATGGGGAGGATTAAGTGGTGTTATCCAGGCACAATCACCCGCACAGCAAGGCTGGCATTGGCAAATAAATACGCAAGCATTGCGTTTTGCTTCACTACGGCATGGTTGGTTCAATATGGATCCAAGTATTGCCCAAGGCACGCTTGATACAAAACGCCAGTTAACCAGCCTGCAATGGCAAACCGGGGCTATTAAAATACAGGACAGCACAGGTAATAACTGGCAATGGCAGGCACTGCACTTACAGTTGCAACGGCATGAGACCCAAGACTATCAGCTCCACATTCAATTTGAACACTTGATTTCACCATTTACAGCGCAGTGGTCAGCACTGAACCCAATTTTCCAGCTTCAGCTACAACTCAGCCCCTTTAACTTCTCTGCTCTCACAATTGAAAATGGTATTCAGAATCTAACGTGGTTGCTTAAACAAACAAAACTCTTAAACCTGGAAATGCAAGCAACTGTCCCGGAAGGTGAAATCACATTACAACTGGAGGTACGATGGGAAGCACGATGGAAGGCAGAAAATCAGGAACCTTGGGAAAAGCTTATTCACTCACTGTCTAAACCATTTTCTGGCAGCTTAAACGGGTTATCGGCACTGCAAGGCAAACTCCATATACAAGTGAGTACCGATGTGCTGCAAGCCTTGTTGCATAACCGTTTTCCTGAAGAAAGTCTGATTGAACAACAGCTAGACTGGTTACAAACACAAGGTTATTTACAAGATAGTGGCGAGCATTATGTACTTAATTTCAGCCTGGAGCAGGGGCAATTCCAGTTAAATGGTCAGTCTTTAGGTAGCAGCCAGCAATACCAGGACTTTCTCCAGCGCCAGCAAATCAACCGGACACTCAGCCGTCTTAGTGGTTTGCAAGTACCACTGGAAGCCTATTATGCGCATACCGGTACATTTCCTGATAAATTAGCTGCACTTAATAATCGTATTATCACGCATGACTTATCTGGATTTCAGATTGAGCCAAGTCAACAACGCATCAGTTTACCACTACCAGATTCCAGGCAGCGGGTTTTTTTAAGGTTTGACAGTCAACAGCAACGTTGGTTTTGTCAGATTAAATCCCGTTTAAATAAAATATTACCACGATGGTGTCGACAATGATTTAGGCTGTTAGCTCTGTATAAAAATGGCATGTGTATTTTCAGAAGACCTTCCAGGTTTTAAAAACCTGGAAGGTTTTCTAAAAATACAAGCGTGATGATGTATTCGCTCAGGCAAACCTGCCGGTCTGATAACGTTGTTCCAAGGCGCTTTGTAAGGTGCGCACAATCTCAAATGCATCTTTCAAATGGCGTTTTTCCAGGGAAGACAGATGTTCCGGTGGTACAAAATGATCCGGTTTTTCCCCACGGCGAATTTGTGCCGCCTGATAACGCAGACGTACCGTTGCAATAAACTCAAAAGCATCCAATAAATCATCTTTGCCACTGTCACTGAGCTGGGTGGCTTCATGTGCAGCAATCAGACGTTCTTGAGTGGATAAGGCGGTACTGCCCACAGATAAGGCATACACCCGCGCTAAATCAATCACGGGTGTTACCCCTTTTTTCTTCATATCCAAAGCTTTATCCTGAGTATCGTGTTTATCCAGTACAAAGTTGCGGAAAAATCCCAAAGGGGGGCGGTGCTGCACGGCATTGGCTGCCATATACGCCAGAAAAATACTATTATCGCGGGTTTGTTCCAGTATTTCCTTTTGTAATTTTTCCAATAAATAGGATTCACCGTGCAAACAGCGTAAATCAAAAAAGATGCTGGAATACATCAATGCCTTGGGTTCGGGGTGCTGTATCCATTGTTGAAAATAGGAACGCCAGACTGCTAAGGGTTGTCGCCATTTTTCTGTCATGGCCATCACTTCCCCTGGGCAATAAATATAACCACAAGCATCCAGGCCATCACATACTTTTTCACTCAGTTGTTTAAAATATGCACCATGCAGGGCGGCATCATAATCATCACTGAGTATCAAACCATTATCCTGATCAGAATGCGCAGTTTGCTCCCGCCGCGCCAGGGAACCTGCGGCAATCCAGGCATAAGGCACGGGGGGCGTGCCTAATTCAGACTCGACCAGCAACAGCAAGCGACGGCTAATCGCCTCACCAATATTGCTGATGGTGTAAGCAATATCTGCTGCGGGCAGACTACTTTCCACCAATTGACACAATGTTTCTGGCAACTGCTGACTTAAGGTTTTTAAGGTTTCAATCGTGCTGGCACGCTGCACTTCCTGCGTCAGATACAAAACCGTATTATGGCTTTGGTCGCGAATCAAATCCCCCGCATTTAAAATGCCTATGGGTTTACCTTGCGCAAGCACTGGCAAATGTTGAATTTGCATACGGGTCATTTGTAACAAGGCTTCTGCACCGCGTGCATCCGCATCAATCGGCTGGGGGTCAGGCGTCATAATCTCCATAATCGGGCGCTGGGTATCTATGCCCGCCGCGATTGCGCGGGTACAGAAATCCCGATCAGTAACAATGCCGGAAAGCTTGTCCTGATGAGTTACCAAGACAGCAGAAACCTGGGCATCCATCATTTTACAAGCAGTATCCTGTATAGAAGCCTGTTCAGTGACCTGCACCAGTGGTTGATTGAGTAATTCCCGCACATGGCGGATAATCAACGTATTGCTTTCTGAATGGTGTAAGTCTTTTAAGGCGCTGCGCAAGCGCACGGGTTTGTGTTTGGCAAACCAATCGCGAATCGGCGGATAGTGTTCCACCAAATCGATAAATAAGCTGGCGGGCAACTGGTACAACAAACAGTCTTCTAAGGCGGTTGCAGAAAGACTCACCGTGCCACCACGTAAAATAGAGCGATAGCCCACCCAGTCACCTTCCGTGAAACGCCCGGTAATTTCACCGCTGCTGTCTGAAACTTCAATTGCACCACTGCGAATCAGGTACAGCCAGGGGTTTTTTTGACCGATATGCAATACTTCATCCCCTCGGCGCACATAACGAATTTCCATCGCTTCAACAATTTGATGTATCTGTGAGGTGGGTGCTTCTTTATCCTGCCCTTCCTGCGTAATTAATTTATCCAGTGGCTGACACTGACATAAAAAATCATAAATTTCCAGTTGTTCAATTTCCATAAATCTGCTCATGTTTTTGTTTGTTATTCATTTTTATATTCATAGGCGATAAACCCTTATTAAGATTATTAGAACATTATAATACCCATTGACTAAAAAAGCCGACCGGGTGTTGAAAACCCGGTCGGAATATTTTATATTGGAAAACAAAAGCGGGTTAACCAGGCCCGGCATTACGCACCGCTTCGGTAACATGGTCTGCAAAAATATGAAAATTTTCTGCAAACATCGTGGCTAATTTTTTTGCCTGTACATCATATTCTTCAGGATGCGACCAGGTATTACGGGGATTAAGCACTTCATTCGGCACACCGGGGCAATGCCGGGGTATTTGCAGACCAAAAAATGGCTCGGTTTCCATTGCAACATCATCAAGCTTACCATCTAAAGCAGCATTAACCATTGCACGCGTATGCGCAATTGACATGCGCTGCCCTACACCATAGGGGCCACCTGTCCAACCGGTATTAATCAACCACACACAGGAATGGTGTTCATCCAGTTTATTGCCCAGCAGTTCAGCATAACGCATGGGATGCAAGGGCATAAACGGCGCGCCATAACAGGCGCTGAATACCGGTGAAGGCTCGCTGACACCGCGTTCCGTACCGGCAACTCTTGCGGTGTAACCGGAAATGAAATGGTACATTGCCTGTGCTTTGCTGAGCCTGGCAATGGGTGGCAGGACACCAAACGCATCAGCGGAAAGAAACAATACTTCTTTTGGATGATCACCCATGCCATTTTTCTGGACATTGGGGATGGCGCTAATGTGATAAGAGCCGCGTGTATTTTCGGTAAACGTATCATCATCCAGGTCAATATGACGGGTTTTGGCATCAATGGCGACATTTTCCAAAATAGTGCCAAAACGTTGGGTGGTGCCAAAAATTTCTGGTTCTGCTTCCGGGCTGAGATGAATGAGTTTGGCATAACAGCCACCTTCAAAATTAAAAATGCCATGCGCACCCCAACCGTGTTCATCATCACCGATTAAAGCACGGGAAGCATCTGCGGACAAGGTGGTTTTACCAGTGCCGCTCAGACCAAAAAATAAAGCGCAGCGTCCACCTGCGCCGATATTTGCTGAACAGTGCATCGGTAGCACGTTTTTACTGGGTAACAGGTAATTCATTACGCTGAAAATGGATTTTTTGATTTCTCCGGCATAACTGCTACCGCCAATCAATATCATTTTCTTTTTAAAATTAACCACAATAAAAGTTTCAGAGTTTGTACCATCCATACTCGGCGAAGCGTGAAAACGCGGCGCATCAATCACGGTAAATGCTGGCACATGTTTTTTTAATGCTTCCGCCGTAGCCTGCAAAAACATATTACGCGCAAACAGACTGTGCCAGCCATATTGCGTGATAATGCGCACTGGCAAACGGTGCGCTGGATCGGCACCAGCAAAACAGTCCTGTACATACAAGTCCTGCGTCTGGAGGTGGTTGAGCATACCCTGGTGCAGGTTTTCAAAATGGGCTTCACTGAGAGGTCGGTTAATCTTTCCCCACCAGATAACATCTTTGCTGCTGTCTTCTTCGACAATAAATTTATCATTGGCAGAGCGCCCGGTATGATGACCTGTACGTACCACGATAGGACCGAGGTGAGAAAGCGTGCCTTCATGACGATTAAGGATTTTTTCATATAAAGCCGCAGTATTTAAGTTCCAGAAAACTTCATTTAAATTCTCCAATCCGTGGTTTTCCAAACCATAATCACTATGTTGATGACAATTTTGCTCAAGCATTTGATGGCCCCCCGCAGGATGGAAAAGTGTTTACCAAAATACTCAAAATAGTATTGTGGCAAATACTTCTTATAAAAATATAGCATAGTCATCAATAATAAAACTTTCCAGTAATTCGTTAAGAAACTGGAATCCTGCGGGTGTTGCCTGAATCATTCCATTGTGCCATTGTAGCCAGCCACGCGCTTGGTTCTCCCGTAATAGTGGCGCAATCATTGGTAAACTTTGCCCCGTGCGCATCTGCCACAGAGATTCTTGAAAGCCACCGGATAAACGCAAAGCATTCATCATAAATTCTATTGGTAATTCTTCTGGCTTAAGTGCAGGGTTGCGTTTAATGCGCTGTTCGGGGGTGCTTTTCAGATATTGCCGGGGATGACGCAGGCGATTGTAGCGGTAAATCTGAGTTAAAGCTGGTGCATTATCATCTGCGGAAAATAAACTGATTTTGCCATGTGCACCTGCGCCTATGCCCAGATAATCCCCAAACAGCCAGTAATTAAGGTTATGGCTACAATTTTTCCCCATCTGACTATAAGCGGATATTTCATATTGACACAATCCCGCATCACTCAGTAACTGTTGTCCGGCAAGCTGTATGTCCCATAAGACATCATCTTCTGGCAATGCTGGCGGTGGTTGATGATAAAATGCGGTATTGGGTTCCAGGGTGAGTTGATACCAGGACAAGTGGGGCGGCGAAAAACTGAGTGCTGTTTGCAAATCTTCTAATGCAGCCTCTAAATTTTGTCCCGGCAAACCAAACATCAAATCCAGATTAAAATTCTGAAAACCTGCCGATTTCGCGCTTTCTATTGCGCGAATCGCGGTTGCTGCATCATGAATGCGTCCTAATTTGTCTAAAGCGACATCATGAAAACTTTGAATACCCAAAGATAAACGATTGACTCCGGCTTCCCGAAAGCCGTGAAAACGCGCATTGTCCACGGTGCCGGGGTTGGCTTCCATGGTGATTTCACAATTTTCAGCCAAGGGGGCGCGAGCGCGAACCCCCTGGATTAAGGTTTTAATGCTGTCTGGCGAGAAAATACTCGGAGTGCCGCCACCCATAAAAATACTTTGAATTTCCCGGCCTTGCAATAAAGCGGCATCCAATGCCAAATCAGCTAATAGTGCCTGTACATAAGCGGCTTCCGGCAATGTTTCATTAACTGCATGAGAATTAAAATCACAATACGGGCATTTATGCACGCACCAGGGAATATGGATATACAATGACAGAGGAATAGGGTGGCTCATTGTGATAATTGATAAAAATATTTCCAGCGTTGCGCAGAAACTGTATTTAAGCTGTCCAATAAGGCATCAGAAGGTCTGGCTTCGCCTTCAAACACACCATGCACAATCAGCGCAGCACGGGAAAAACCCGCACATTTACGCCAGTTTAAAGTCCAGGGACGATAGGCTTGTTGGCAGTTGGGGCAGGTATAAATGCCGGTTTCCTGGCTTATCGACCATTGCTGTAACAAGGCGTTGGCAGCCACGGCGCTCCGGCAATGCTGGCAATGTGGATCGCGCACTTTTTCACCACCGAGAAAATGTAACTGCGTGGTGTCACAAAATAATTCCAGATAATAAAAGTTAGTATCTGATTGCCCGACTTCTGGCATTTGGGTTTCTATGCACGGTGCACAACCCAAAAAGGTAAGCAGGCGGTCAAAGGCGGTGCCGGGATAAAAAATTTCACGCCCCTGGTAATGAGCCGCTTCCCCTAATAAATTGAGAGCTTGCAGCGTTTGTTGCAATTGTGGCTGAAACTCATTCGTGGGCAGAAAGTCTGCTGGCGCATGCAAGACTAAACTCATACGCCATAACTTTCCCGGTATACCCGAATTGCTTCCAGATGATTTTGTAACGCATTTTGCGTTTCCAGGTATGTCACAATATCTTTCAGCCCAACAATACTGATAACCTTCAGACCCTGCTCCTGTTCCAGTTCCTGCAAAGTTGATAAGCTGCCCTGACCACGTTCCTGCCTGTCCAGCGCAATCAGTACCCCTACCGGCTCGGCACCATTGGCGCGAATAATTGCCAAGGCTTCACGTACCGCCGTACCTGCGGTAATCACATCATCAACTAATAACACCTTGCCCGCCAGCGGCGCGCCAACAAGTTGCCCACCTTCCCCATGGTTTTTGATTTCTTTGCGGTTAAAACAATAAGGCAAATCGCGATCATGGTTATTGGCCAAGGCAATGGCCGTGGCTGAAACCAGAGGAATACCTTTATAGGCCGGGCCAAATAATAAATCAACATCCAGGCCACTGTCCTGAATTGCGCTGGCATAAAACTGTCCCAATTTTGCCAGGGCTAAACCGCTGTTAAATAAACCCGCATTAAAAAAATATGGACTATGACGCCCGGATTTCAGGGTGAATTGTCCAAAACGTAAGACTTGTTGTTGAATTGCAAATTCTAAAAAAGCTTGTTGATAATTTTTCATTGAGAATATTCCTTGCCTGTATTATTAATTATGAGATGATTCTATAAGGTTCACACATATTTGCAATCATTGATTGTCAGTCCTAAGCCTCTACCTTGGCTTTCAACTGATATAAGGCCTCTAATGCCTGCCGTGGACTGAGTTCATCAGGGTTAATGGCTGCCAAAGCCTCATGTAAAACATCATTAACGGCAGCCTGTGGCTCCACTTCAGGTTCTGGTATTGAGTTTTCCTGTGGCTGCAAAAATAAATCAGCCTGTTGTGGTTTAAAACTGTCTTGTTGTTGCTGTTCCAGTTGTTGCAAATGTTTTTTCGCCTGTTGCACCACGTTTTTTGGCACGCCTGCAAGCAAAGCGACTTGCAAGCCGTAGCTTTGGCTGGCAGGGCCAGGTTTAATCTGATGCATAAATAAGAGTTTGTGATTTTGCTCAACCGCTTCTAAATGCACATTGGCAACTCCCGGCAGATTTTCCGGCAGGCGTGTGAGTTCAAAATAATGGGTGGCAAACAAGGTAAAAGCATGAATTTTATTAGCCAGTTGCTCAGCACAGGCCCAAGCCAGTGAGAGACCATCAAACGTGCTGGTGCCACGCCCCACCTCATCCATCAGCACCAGACTCTGAGCCGTGGCATTGTGCAGAATATTGGCGGTTTCCGTCATTTCTACCATAAATGTTGAGCGTCCGCCAGCGAGATCATCACTGGCACCGATACGGGTAAAAATCCTGTCTACCAAGCCAATTTCCGCCTGCGCTGCCGGTACCGGGCTGCCAATATGCGCCAATAATACAATCAGGGCGGTCTGGCGCATAAACACAGATTTACCCGCCATATTCGCCCCGGTAATAATCAACATGCGGCGCTGGCTGTCCAGACGCACGTCATTGGGCGTAAAAGGTGTATCACTGATGTGTTCCACCACCGGGTGACGACCCTGGGTAATGCTGATGCCGGGTTTGTTATTAAACTGTGGCGGCTGGAAATTCAGGCTGTCGCCACGTTCTGCCAGATTGCTTAATACATCCAGTTCCGCCAGGCCGCTGGCAGTATTTTGTAAAGCTGCCAGATGTTGTATCAAGTGCTCCAGCAATTGTTCATAGAGCCATTTTTCCCGGCTTAAGGCGCGCTCTTTGGCGCTAAGCACCTTATCTTCAAATTTTTTCAGTTCCGGCGTGATATAACGCTCGGTATTTTTCAGGGTTTGGCGACGTTGGTAATCGGCAGGGGCTTTATCCGCCTGACTGCGGCTGAGTTCAATAAAATAACCATGTACCCGGTTAAAACCTACTTTGAGGTTCACCAGACCCGTGCGCTCTCGCTCGCGGCTTTCCAGATCAATCAGATATTGTCCGGCATTTTCAGACAACTGCTGCAACTCATCCAGTTCCGCGTCATAGCCCGGTGCAATCACGCCACCATCACGAATTAATACCGCAGGCGTTTCCAGTATGGCACGGGTTAAGGTATCTGTCAGTTCAGGAAATTCACCAATCTGCCGTGCCAGGGTCTGTAAACGTAAAACCTCGCAATCTTGTAAGGCTTGTTGTAAATCCGGCAGGCTGTTTAATGCCTGACGTAACTGCACCAAATCACGCGGACGCACGGTTCTCAAGCCCACGCGCGCAAGAATCCGCTCTATATCACCGATTTGGCGCAATTGTTGATGTATATCCTCAAAGCGTTGGCCTTGCTGTAACCAATCTATACTGTTCAGACGTTGCTGTAATGTTTCATGATTACGCAATGGCCTGTGCAGCCAGCGCCGAAACAAACGACTACCCATCGCCGTGGCGCAGTGATCCATGACATCGGCAAGACTGTGTCCGCTCACGCCGGAGAGGGTGCTGTCCAGTTCCAGATTGCGGCGGCTGATAGGATCAAGAAATAAACTGTCCTGATGATTTTCCACCCTTAAACCTTGCAAATGCGGCAAGCTGGCTTTCTGGGTATCCTGGGCATATTGCAACAGACAACCGGCAGCGGCAACGGCAGTATCCATATCGACCACCCCAAAACCGCTGAGGTCTTGCACCTGGAATTGACGGGTAAGCAAACGCAGTGCAGTTTCCTTGTCAAAATACCAGGGTGGCTGACGATTGACTTGCCCGGTTTCCAAAGCATTTTCCAGTTGATTCAGCAACGGGCTGTCTTCACTGATAAGCAATTCCGCTGGACGCAGACGCGCCAGCTCCGCTTCCAGCACTGCGTAAGTCTGGCTTTCCTGCAAAGTGAAACGCCCGCTGCTTAAATCCAGATAGGCCAGGGCGAAAGTGTCTTTTTCCACAGCCACTGCCGCCAGCAGATTATCGTGGCGTTCCTGCAACAAAGCTTCATCCGTCAATGTGCCAGGGGTGATAACCCGCGTCACCTGACGTTCCACCGGGCCTTTGCTGGTTGCGGGATCACCAATTTGTTCACAAATGGCGACCGATACCCCTTGTCTGACCAGACGCACCAGATAATTTTCCACTGCATGAAACGGCACACCCGCCATCGGAATGGGATCGCCGTTGCTTTTACCGCGCGCGGTGAGCGTGATGTCTAATAAACGCGCGGCTTTTTGCGCATCATCAAAAAACAGTTCGTAAAAATCACCCATGCGATAAAACAATAAAATATCCGGGTATTCTGCTTTGATGCGCAGATATTGCTGCATCATCGGGGTGTGGGCGGTGTTTGGTTTATTCACGAAATCTCACTGCGTTTAAAATCGAATTCGGGCGGAATTATAACAATCAATGCGCATCTTTGCGTTAAAATGCAAAAATCTGAGTTATCTTTATTCTAAGGAATTAAAATGCTGCCTGATCATCGCAATTGGTTTACTGAAGCCAGCACTGAAACCGGTATTGGTTTTTCTCTGCATACCAAAGAAAAACTGCACAGTGAACAAACCCCCTATCAAACCATCGATATTTATGCGACAGAAACCTTTGGCAATCTGATGGTTATTGATGGTTTTGTGATGTTATCAACTCGCGATAATTTTTTGTATCATGAAATGATGTCGCACCCCGTAATTTTCAGTCATCCGCATCCACGCAAAGTGGTGATTATTGGCGGTGGTGATTGCGGTACCTTGCAAGAGGTGTTAAAACACCCGGCAATACAACAAGTCACCCAGATTGATATTGATGAGCGCGTAACCCGGTTGTCTGAGTTGTATTTTCCTGAATTGTGCCAAGCCAATCACGATCCACGCGCCAAACTGCTGTTTGCAGACGGTATACAATGGATGCAGCAGGCAGACGCTGGCAGTGTGGATATTATTATTGTTGACAGCACCGATCCAATCGGCCCGGCGGAAGGTTTGTTTCAGCAGCCATTTTATCAGGAATGTCTGCGCGTGTTAGCCAGTGACGGGATTCTGGTGCAACAAAGTGAGTCGCCTTTATTACATCTGGAGTCAATTATCCAACCCATGCATCATGCCATGTCCAGTGCAGGTTTTGCAACCGTGCGCACCTTACACTTCCCGCAACCGGTCTATCCTTCTGGCTGGTGGTCAGCAACCCTGGCTTATCGTAATGCTAAAGTGGATTTTCGGGAATTAGATGCGCAAAATAAAGGTTTTGATACCCGTTATTATGATGCGGCAATGCATCACTGCGCTTTTGTATTGCCACCATTTATGAAATAAAGCTTGTCAATAAATGGGATTAGTTTTTAGAGATTTACTCAGTTATTGCGGGTCTGAATTCGATTTTGGCTGCTTTTAACGCTAATCACGTTATTTCATCCGTGTTCCAAAACAACCAAAATCGCTGGTGATTAATCACAAATCCCCGTTGGCTCCGGCTTCCATGATAATTTCCATATTATCGCGGACTTCTGTTGCAATTTTGATTAATTCTGGTGGCAAATCCACAGAAGTAATAAACACATTCAGATTCATGGTAATCAACCACACCTGACCTTTTTTATCTTCAATCACGCCAACACGGCAAGGCATATAGGCCAGAAAATGAATATCAAAATCTAACATTTTTTTAGCAATACGCACATCACAAAACTGAAATATTTCAGTGCGTTGAATATCTTTCATACCAATAGATTTATACTGCTTTGAAAGTTGTTGATGACCTGCAAATTTCATGTTTAAGGCATTGGCTTTGAGCTTCATTGAGTCAATTGCATCTTCAACGCTGACACCTTCTGCAATCGGAATTTTGATAACCGATTCTGCAATATTAATCAGTACTTCATCGGCTTCTTTTACCAGGCCACGCTCAGTATCTGAGTCTTCTTTTACCAGGTCACGCTCAGTATCTGACGCCCATAGTGGTTGCATCAGCAATGCCATGATAAAAAAACAGGCATGGCTTATATGATGTGTTTTCATATTATAATTTTCTCCTTTGGTGACAAATTAACCTAAATTTGATGAAGGCCCGTTAGCTTATATCCCTTTTGTGCAGAATGCGCAAAAAGCTTAAGTTATCAATATCAAACTCAAGCAAAAAAGATACTATAATCAAGCAAATTATGGGCCTACTAAGCATTATCTTGCCTTTTATTTATATCAAACCCAGGTTATAACGCTATATCGTAATGCTTTTTTAATAATAGGTCGAGTCTCTGGTTATTTAGGAGTGAGAATTTTATAACTTCAGCAACTTGGCTGCTCTTTTTCTCCATTTTCTACGTTGTGAAAACCATTACATAACTTGCTATGCGCCTGTTTTCATGCCTTGAAAATGAATAAAAATCCTGCGCCCAGTTTCTGTATTTATTTCATCCTCACTCCTTAGTACCCGCTCCCATTAAATTAATTTTGCATTGGTTGGTGCTATCCGTAAAGCCTTCCAACGCCATTTCAAGTTGATTATCAAATAATAAAGTAAATTCAACCTCACCATTTTCTGCATTAGTACTGTCATTTTCAGCGTATCCCTTGGCATGATTACCCACCACTTCAATGGCAACATCGCTGTCATCAGCTTCACCAGAACTTTCAATGGATAAATGCGTAATCATGCAAGCATCCTGAGTAATACCAACAGTCATAGGGATTTCAATGGCGATACCACTACAGCTTTCTTCCATACGCACTGTAGGAAATTTCCAAGTACCGGATAAATCAGAGCAGCCACCGCTACTTGCCATGTTGTCATCAGTACCCATTACATAATCATGACGCATATAACGCCAACTGGCTTCCCCTATGCTGATAACTTTTGTGTTACCACTTTTACCACCTTCAATCGTTGGCGAAGCACCATTGTAAGTACTGCTGAGTTCTATATCAAAAACCCCGACATGGAAAAAATTAAGGTTAAGTATGTTATTACTGCCAAACCAGATTTTGACATAAACTTCAGGATTGGCATCTGATCCCCAACTGACTTGGCTTGAACTGGCATAAAAGTAACCCGCAATCACAAAGTCACCGCCCGATGTGGATGAACGCTGAGTTTCCTGCCATTGCAGATCAAAATTATCAACACTGGCACCTTGATCCAAAGGATTTAAGATCACAGCACGAATCGAAAGTTCGCTATTGCCGGGTAAATTGCCACCAATGCTGGCAGCCTGACTTAAACTGGGGAGCAAACAAAAACTGAAATAGAGCAAAGATAAAATACGCATGTGTTTTTTCCTTATCAGGTACAAAACTTTATTATAGCGAATTCGTTAGCTCGGATTATCAAGATAAGGGCTTTTATGAAAACATAAAATCAAGGGTGTTTCTCAGACAGTCTCCTAGGAGGCTGTCCGAGAACAGAGGCCGTAGCGAGGGAAGGCTGGTTTGAGGCAGATTTTTTCATTATTTGAGGCGAATATTGGGTATATTTAACGAAAATAAGGGAGAAATCTGACCAAATCC
>NZ_JAUCGJ010000065.1 GCF_030378065.1 Candidatus Venteria ishoeyi
GCCCTTTCAGGGCGTGAATGGCACGGATACAATTCCAGGGGTGTTACCCCTGGCTATATTAATGCGCCCCGTTGGGGCTAAACAACAGGGCTTGTCCGCCCTGTATCTCGGCTTTCAGCCGCCAAACACTCTAACCCACCCGTCTTTTAGCGGGTGGTTGTTTATTAAAACCTGACTCGGAGATCCTCAATGACGACAAGTATTAAAGGCACACAAACGGAACAAAACCTGCTTAAAGCATTTTCCGGCGAATCACAGGCCAGGAACCGCTATACTTATTTTGCAGGTGCGGCAAAAAAAGAAGGCCTGGTGCAAATTGCAAGCATCTTTGAAGAGACTGCGAACCAGGAAAAAGAACATGCAAAACGGTTTTTTAAGTTTCTTGAAGGCGGCGATGTGGAAATTACCGACACTTACCCTGCCGGGAAAATTGGCAGCACGCTGGAAAACCTGAGAGCTGCTGCCGCTGGTGAAGAACACGAATGGACACAAATGTATCCGGCTTTTGCAAAAGTCGCTCGAGAAGAAGGTTTTGAGCAGGTTGCAGCCGCATTTGAAGCTATTGCCATTGCTGAAAAGCAACATGGCAAGCGTTATAGCGATCTGGCTGATAACCTTGAAGCGGGCAAGGTGTTTAAAAGAAATGGTGCTGTTGTCTGGCGTTGTCGCAATTGTGGTTATCTGCATGAAGCGGAAGATGCGCCTAAAGTTTGTCCGGCCTGTTTACATCCACAAGCGCATTTTGAGTTATTGGCTGAAAATTGGTAAATAAGCTGAGTTCGGTGTAAGCTTCATTTATCCACTGTACATCTGAAAACCGTTTTCACATCATGCTAAAATCCACTACCTGCTATCAATAACTTAGCGTGAGTTTAAGCTTCATTCATTGCATTAAGCGATGAATGAAGCCTAAGAAGCCTAAATTGAACTCAGATTAATTATATTTCCAATTTAATTGAGTGAGTATAAAAAAATGAGTATTAAACGTTATTTATCTATCAGTTATACCATCATTGTGCTTGGCATTATCGGTCTGGGTATACTCAGTTGGCTGATGAGTAATTATCAGGCCACACTCAATCAGAAACATCAGCAACGTTATACCTCTTATCTGCTGGCAGATGAATTACGCCAAAGCTCTGATGATTTAACGCGTCTGGCACGCACTTATGTGGTGAGTGGAGATGCACGTTATGAAAAAATGTATTGGCATATTTTAGATATACGTAATGGCAAGAAGCCACGTCCCCAGCATTATGAACGCATTTATTGGGATAATGTGCTTGATTATGGGGACAAGCCACGCTCTGATGGTGAAACAATTGCCTTAAAAAAACTGATGGAGGCAGCGGGATTTATCAAGGCGGAATTTGAGCAGTTACATCAGGCGCAACAAAATTCAGATGGCCTGGTCACCACGGAAACTATCGCTATGAATGCCATTAAAGGGCTATATAATGATGGTAATGGGAACTATACCCGGCAATCAGCCCCTGATCCTGAAATGGCGCGGCGTATTATGCATGATCTTAAATACCATCAAGACAAATCCGCTATCATGCAACCTATTGATAAATTTTTTCAGTTACTGGATGTGCGTACCCAGCAGGAAGTGGAAGAATATCAACAAAAATATAAGCTTATCTTATTGCTGATTCAGCTATTAGTGGTAATATTGGCTGTGGTATCCATTTTTATCGGTGTGGTGGTTTCCCTGCGCATTTTGCATCAAATTGGTGGCGAACCTACGCATATTGCCAAGCTGGCAAAAATGGTCGCTCAGGGTAAGTTAAATATCACTTTTGATGCTGAAAAAAGCACGGGTGTGTACGCTGAACTTCAGCACATGGTAGGACAACTACAAAAAGTGATTAGCAATATTCGTCATACGGTTGCAGACATCTCAAATATGGCCCAAGAACTGAATGATACTGCGCAAAATCTCTCGCAAAGCAGTAGTAATCAGGCAGCAAGCGTTGAACAGGTGAGCGCTTCTCTGGAAGAAATTAACAGCACCGTCAACCAGAATGCGCAGATCACGGAAGAAACCAACCAACGCTCGCAAAGCGCAGCCAATATGGCAAATATCAGTGGTCAAGCGGTCACTGACACAGTTTCAGCCATGCAACAGATTGCCAAGGAAATCAGTATTGTAGAAGAAATTGCTTATCGTACTAATTTATTGGCCTTAAATGCCGCCATTGAAGCCGCGCGCGCGGGCGAACATGGGCATGGTTTTACAGTGGTTGCTGATGAAATTCGTAAATTGGCAGAACGCAGCCAGGGCGCTGCGCAAAAAATCAGTAGTTTAGCGATAGAAAGTGTCAAAACAGCAGAACACACCGGGGGCTTATTGCAGGGTCTGTTACCCAATATCGAACAAAATGCAGTGGCAATTGAAAGCATTGCCATTGCCAGCGCTGAGCAGACCAGTGGTCTGGAGCAAATTAATCTGGCAATTGCACAAGTCGATCAAAGTACGCAACAAAATGCAGCAGGCGCGGAACAATTGGCAGCATCCAGTCAAAGCCTGCAAGAACAGGCTGAGCAATTACAAAATGCGGTGGCTTATTTTTCGGTTGAAAAATAATATTTTAGTAGGCATGCCCCTGTTCTGAGTTTTGCCAGTGCTGCAACAACAACAAACACTCTTCCCGTAAAAAATTTGGGGTCAGTTGTATGGGACTGTTACCCAGTTCCTTAAGTGTCTGGTTAGTGATGGGCAATTCATGAAACCCCAGTTTTTGTACATCAGCAATACATGTACCCGATATGATTTGGGCGATATTGGCCCAGTGAATCGCGGAAAAACACATGGGACAGGGTTCCGTGGTTGAATAAATCATACAACCAGATAAGTCATAGGTGTTTAATACCTGACTGGCCTGACGAATTGCATTGACTTCGGCATGACAGGTGGCATCGGCTTGCAGCACCGTATTATGGGCAACTGCAATCACTTCCCCTTGTTTGACGATACAAGCACCAAAAGGGCCGCCATTTCCGGTTTTACAGTTTTGTTCGGCATCATGAATGGCAAGACGCATATATTTTTTCTGTAAATCTTCAGTATTCATAAACGTATCCGCTTGAAATTTAGTGAATTCACCCTATAATAAGTGGAGCTTAGCACGCTCTTAATTTGAGTGCTAAAAAACGCTTTTTAATGAGGGCAAAAAAAATATGAGCCATGATTTAGCTTTAAATCTGAATAAATCACTGATTGCATCTGAGCAAAGCATTGATTATTACATTGCGCAGGTTAAAAGTTTTCCAACCCTGAGTAAAGAAGCCGAGCAAGAACTGGCACACGCATTTATTCAGCAGGGGGATCGTGATGCTGCCCGTAACCTGGTGATGTCTCATCTACGTTTTGTATTATATATTGCGCGCGGTTATCGCGGCTATGGTTTACCTTTGGCTGATTTAGTGCAGGAAGGTAATGTTGGCTTGATGAAAGCAGTAAAGCGTTTTGATCCCACCATGGGCGTGCGCCTGGTTTCTTTTGCAGTACACTGGATTCGTGCCGAAATTCATGAATTTATTCTGCGCAACTGGCGTATTGTTAAAGTCGCAACCACCAAGGCGCAACGTAAGTTATTTTTTAACCTGCGCAGTAGTAAAAAACGTTTGGGCTGGTTATCTCATAGCCAGGTTCAGCAGGTGGCGGAAGATTTAGGCGTCACGCCCAAAGATGTACTGGAAATGGAAAAACGCCTGAGCGTATCCGATCCGGTATTTGATGGCCCCAGTGATCAAGAATCAGAAGATTTTGTCGCCAGCCCTGCCAGTTACCTGGAAGATAATCGTTTTAATCCTGCTGAATTATTAGAGCAGCATGACTGGGAACAACAGCGTCAGATACAGTTAAAGCAAGGCGTATCAACCCTGGATGATCGCAGCCAGGATATTTTACAACAGCGTTGGTTAGGCGAAGAAAAAGCCACCTTGCAAACCCTGGCTGATAAATATCAGATTTCTGCTGAGCGGGTACGGCAAATTGAAAATAATGCCATGAAAAAACTTAAAAAACAGATTAATATTACTTGATTCTGAAGTTTTTATACGGGTGTTATACACTGATTTTCATTTGCACCTTGCCAAACGCCATTTGCCACAGAAACCATTTGGTACAGAAAATAGTGACCGCGTAACACCAATTATTTATTAAGGCGCAGATGAACACTTGTGTTTATCTGCGTTTTTATTTGTAACTCCTCTAGGAACATACATGTCTAGGAACATACATGCTACTCTGGCTCAGTGAATACCTGGCGCAATATCATACTGGTTTTAATGTCGTTCAATATTTGACTTTACGTGCTGTATTTGGCGTGCTAACCGCTTTATTGATCTCCCTGTTATTAGGCCCGGTCATGATTCAACGCCTGATACGCCACCAGATTGGGCAAAGCGTGCGTGATGATGGTCCACAATCCCACCTTTCCAAAGCGGGTACGCCGACGATGGGGGGCGCTTTAATCTTAATCGCCATTTTAATCAGCACCCTGTTATGGGCCGATTTAAGTAACCGTTTTGTCTGGATAGTGATGGTGGTGACGTTTTTGTTTGGCTGGATTGGCTGGGTGGATGATTACCGTAAAGTGGTCTATAAAAACTCAGTAGGTCTGCCTGCGCGGTATAAATACCTATGGCAATCCGTTGCCGGTTTTGCCATTGCCTTCTGGTTGTTCTGGAGTGCGCAAAGCCCTGCGGAAACTGCATTGATTGTGCCTTTTTTTAAGGATTTTTCCTGGAACATGGGCTGGCTGTTTATTCCTTTTGTCTATCTGGTTATCGTCGGTACCAGCAATGCGGTTAACCTGACCGATGGCTTAGATGGTCTGGCAATTATGCCCACCGTGCTGGTCGGCGGTGCCTTAGGCATTTTTGCTTATCTCACCGGGCATTTTACGTTTTCTGAATACCTGCATATCCCGTTTATTGCCGGTGCCGGTGAATTGATTATTTTTTGCGGCGCAATTGTTGGCGCGGGTCTGGGTTTTTTATGGTTTAACACCTATCCGGCCCAGGTTTTTATGGGTGATGTGGGCGCCTTGGCACTAGGTGCCGCGCTGGGTACGCTGGCGGTTATTGTGCGTCAGGAATTTGTACTGGTTATTATGGGCGGCGTTTTTGTCGTAGAAACCATTTCTGTATTTTTACAAGTCATTTCCTTTAAAACCACAGGCCGCCGGATTTTTCGCATGGCCCCGATTCACCATCACTTTGAATTAAAAGGCTGGCCGGAACCACGGGTGATTGTACGCTTTTGGATTATTACCGTGATTTTGGTGCTGATTGGTCTGGCGACTTTGAAAATCCGCTAAACTGTATGCAATAGCACGACTTCAACGATGCCATAAACCATAAACCGAACCATGTTAATTGACAGCCATTGCCATCTTGATGATGAACGTTTTGCCAGCGAGCGCGATGCGGTGATTCAACGCGCGCGTCAGGTGGGCGTGATGCAACAGGTGATTCCCGGTTGTCAGGCGCAACATTGGCAGCGTATCCACGATTTATGTCAACAGCATGATTTTTTATTCCCGGCTTATGGTCTGCATCCGATGTTTTTATCACAGCACCGACCCGAACACCTGCAAGCACTGGCAGACTGGATAGAACAAAAATCTGCCGTTGCCGTGGGTGAATTTGGCCTGGATTTTTATCTCAAAGATCTCGATCCCAAACAACAACATTATTATTTTGACGCGCAGTTACAAATTGCCAAAGCCAGCAAGCGCCCGGTGATTTTACACGCCCGTAAATCTGTGGATTTAATCTTAAAACAACTACGCCAGGTATCGGGTTTACGCGGCGTTATTCATAGTTTTTCCGGCAGCTTGCAACAAGCGCAAAAGCTGATAGATTTGGGGTTTTATCTGGGCATAGGCGGGGTTATCACCTATGAACGTGCGCAAAAAATGCGTAAACTGGTGCAAAAACTGCCGCTGTCTGCGATGGTTTTGGAGACTGACGCGCCAGACCAGCCTTTAAGTACCCATCGTGGCGTTAATAACGAACCCGCTTATTTGCCTGAAGTCGCGCAAACTCTCGCGCAATTGCGCCAGCAACCGCTTGCGGAAATCATCATGGTTACAACAACCAATACCCGGCAATTATTTGACCTATAAACAGAGAACTCCAATCATGGCTTTACTCGAAGTTTTACATTTTCCTGACAAACGCCTGCGCACTGTTGCCAAACCCGTGACGGTATTTGATGAAAAATTATCACAACTGGTTGATGACATGCTTGAGACCATGTATCAGGCACCGGGTGTTGGCCTGGCGGCTACACAAGTTAATATCCATCAGCAGGTGATAGTCATTGATGTTTCGGAAGATAAAAATCAGTCCTTATGTCTGATTAATCCGGTTTTGCAGGAACAACAGGGTACTGAAACCTGTGAAGAAGGATGTTTGTCAGTGCCGGGAATTTATGAAAGCGTGCAACGCGCGGAAAAGGTTATCGTTGAAGCAAATAACCCGCAAGGACAAAGTTTCAGTGTTGAAGCTGATGGTTTATTAGCCGTTTGTATTCAACATGAAATGGAGCATCTCCAGGGTAAATTATTTATTGATAACTTATCCCCGCTGAAACAGCGCCGCATCCGTTCAAAATTAGAAAAACGCCGCCGTCAGGCTATGTAAGTAGTTATTTTTGCAGGACACCTCATGACTGAAATCAAACGTATTATTTTTGCTGGTACCCCGGACTTTGCAGTGCCTTCGCTGGCTGCGCTGATTGCTGCGGGTTACAGCATCTGCGCCGTATATACCCAACCCGACCGACCCGCAGGACGAGGCCGGAAATTACAGGCCAGTCCGGTGAAACAACTGGCTTTAAAGCATGATATTCCCGTCTATCAGCCCGTCACGCTGAAAGACCCGGAGGCGCAAGCGCAGCTCCAGGCACTGAATGCCGATTTAATGGTGGTTGCCGCTTATGGTTTGTTATTGCCGCAAGTGGTGCTGGATACGCCACGTCTGGGTTGCATTAATGTTCACGCCTCCTTGCTGCCGCGCTGGCGCGGTGCTGCGCCGATTCATCGCGCGCTGCTGGCTGGCGATGAAAGCAGCGGTATTACCATTATGAAAATGGCGCTGGGCTTAGATACCGGCGATATGCTGCTCAAAGCCGAAACCCCTGTCAGTCCTGAAGACACCGGACAGACGCTGCATGATAAGCTGGCGGCTTCCGGCGCGGACTGCCTGATTCAAGCACTGCAACAATGGGATAATTTAAGCCCGGAAGTGCAGGATGAAACATTGACCTGTTATGCCAAAAAACTGGATAAGGCGGAAGCGCAGTTGGACTGGTCACACAGTGCTGAACAATTACAGCGCAAAATTCGCGCTTTTAATCCCTGGCCGGTGGCGCAGGCAGAAATTTCAGGTTTATCGCTGCGCATCTGGCAGGCGCAAGTGGCAACCGATGAAAGCGATAGCAAGGCAGCTCCCGGTACTTTGCTGCGCGGTAATAAGCAGGGTCTGGATATTCAAACCGGCGCGGGCGTGCTGCGTCTTTTACACATACAACAAGCTGGCAAACGTCCGATGCCAGTAGTGGACTTTTTAAATGCACACCCCGAATTCAAAATCTGATAGTCACAAACGTCATGCTGGCCCAAAAAACGCGCAAAGCCGTTCTGGCAAGCCTTACAGAAAACCGGGCGGCAGTGCGCCACAAAAGCCGGATGCCCGCTGGATTGCCAGCCAGGTATTGTTTCAGGTGCTGCAAAAACAGCGTTCGCTGGATGACAGTCTGACCCAGTATCTGGAGCGCCTGGATGAAAGAGATCGGCGTGAGCGCGCCCTGGCGCAAAGTCTGTGTTATGGCGTATTGCGCCACCTGCCCCGGTTACAGGCCGTGTTAGCGCGACTGGTACAGCGCCCCCTGCCGCCCAAAGATCAGGATATACAAATCATTTTCTACCTGGGCTTATATCAACTCAGTGGAGAAACGCGCATCCCCCCCCATGCGGCGATCAGCACTTCCGTGGAGCTGTGTCGCAGGCAAGGTAAAGATTGGGCGGCAAAGCTGGTCAATGGCGTATTGCGTAATTTTCAGCGCAGCTGCGATGAGTTGCTGGAGAAGGTTAACCAGCGTGATGTTGCAAAGCTGGCCCATCCCCAGTGGTGGTTAAAACGCCTGCAACAGGATTGGCCACAACATTGGCAAGCCATTGCCAGTGCCAATAATCAACAGGCACCGATGAGTCTGCGGATTAATGCTCGACAATTGGATCGCCTGGATTATGTCGCCACCCTGCGTCATCAGGAAACTTTTGCTGATTTATTGCCGCATACCAAACAGGGCCTGGTGCTGCGCAAAGCGATGGATGTTTTACGTTTGCCAGGATTTGCCGAAGGTCAGGTGTCAGTACAAGATGGCGCAGCACAACGCGCTGCTGAAGTGCTGGCTCCGCAAGCTGGGGAACGGGTACTGGATGCCTGCGCCGCGCCTGGAGGCAAAACCGCGCATTTACTGGAAATGCAACCGGATATCAAGCTGCTGGCATTAGAGAATACCGAAACGCGCATTCCAGCCTTACAACAAACCCTGGAGCGTCTGCAACTGGAAGCGCAGGTGCAATGTTGCGATGCCGCCGATGTGGAAAACTGGTGGGATGGTCAGCCGTTTGATCGCATTTTGCTGGATGCGCCCTGCTCCGCCAGCGGCGTGATTCGCCGTCACCCGGATATTAAATATCTGCGCCGGGAATCTGATTTGCAGGCACTGAACCAACAACAAAGCCGTTTGCTGCAAGCATTGTGGGCAACCCTGCGTCCCGGTGGGCGTTTACTGTATGCCACCTGCTCCGTATTTGCCGAAGAAAACTGGAAAGTAACACGCACTTTTCTGGAAAACCAGCAAGATGCCAAAGAAGTACCGCTGGACGTACCCTGGGGCCACCAACGCGCCGTTGGCAAGCAGGTTCTGCCGGGAGAAGATCAAATGGACGGGTTTTATTACGCCTTATTAGAAAAAGCAGGATAATTTGGTTTACGGTTTACCCCTGGTTCCCACGCGCCTTGCGTGGGAACCCGTGGCGGCGCGCCTGCGCCGCGTGTTGATTGATGCAGGCGCGTCACAGCTTGCTCCCACGCAAGACGCATGGGGGTGAGAAAAAAATTTTTTATGTAAATGGAAAGTTACAGCGCAGACTGATAATAAGTCCAATAAAATAACATTTTCACAAAATCAAAAATACTATACTGAAGTAGGTTTATTAGCATGCTGTGCATGATGCTACCGCTTTATGCCGCATTGCTTAACCACAAAATATCAATAATAGAGGAATGAAAATGGATCTTATCGATAGAATAAAAGACCTTGCATCAAGAATTCCACAACAAATAGAGCATATTCAAACTGAAGAAGCAACCAAAAACGCATTTATTATGCCTTTTATTAGTGCACTGGGTTATGACGTGTTTAATCCAACAGAGGTTATCCCTGAATTTACCGCAGATATTGGAACCAAAAAAGGAGAGAAGGTTGACTATGCCATTAAAAAGGATGATGACATTATTATTCTGTTTGAATGTAAATGGTCTGGCGCAGACTTGCATCAAGAACACGCATCACAGTTATACCGCTATTTTTCAACTACAGAATCACGCTTTGCTATCCTTACGAATGGCATAGAATACGAATTTTACTCAGATATTGATGAACCCAATAAAATGGACTCAAAGCCGTTTTTTACCTTCAATATCACCGGATTTGAAAACCATCATATTGACGAGTTGAAGAAGTTTACAAAAACAGCCTTTTCACTGGATGATATTCTCACTACTGCCAGTACGCTGAAATATACCGGTGCTATCAAAAAAATCCTTGAAGATGAGCTAAAAAACCCCTCTGAGCCTTTTGTACGATTTTTTGCATCACAGATATTTGACGGAAGGCTTACCAAGCCGGTAGTTGAACAGTTTACCCAAATTGTTCAGGATGCACATAAGCAGTTTTTAAACGAGAAGATAAATGAGCGTCTGAAATCAGCATTGTCAGTCAATGAATTACCTGTAGTTGTCGTACCAAAAGAAACAGAAGAGGAATTACCGGAAGATGAGAACGACAACGGGATTATAACAACGCCTGAAGAAATAGATGCTTACAATATTGTTAAAGCAATACTTCGTGAGACGCTTGACGTTAAACGGGTAGCTATGAGAGACACCAAAAGCTATTGTGGAGTTTTATTAGATGATAACAATAGAAAACCTATATGCAGGCTTCACTTTAATCATTCGCAGAAATATATCGGCCTATTTTCTCAGAAAAAAGAAGAAAGGGTTACTGTCGATTGTGTAGATGATATTTTTAAATATGCTGAGCAAATCAAGCAGGCAGTGATGGATTATGACTAATAGTCAGTGCTTGCAATGGTTATTTTCTAATTCCCACGCGCCTTGCGTGGAAACCCGTAGCGGCGCGCCTGCGCCGCGTGTCAAAATTAAAAAGCAGGATTGATAACTGATGAAAAGAATCGAACGTGGTTTTGAGCATTTATTATTTTCCAGTCGCTGGCTGATTGCGCCGGTTTATCTGGGACTGGTGATTGCAATGCTGATTTTGCTGGTCAAGTTCGGCAAGCAGGTGTGGAGTTTAAGCGCCAATGTCTTATCCGCGCCAGGTACGGAAATTATTATCGGCGTGCTGTCCCTGGTGGATATTGCCCTGGTCATGAATCTGCTGATTATCATTATTCTCAGTGGTTATGAAAACTTTGTCTCGAAAATGGACGACTTAAAAGACCATGATGATCGCCCGGAATGGATGGGGCATATCGGGTTTAGCGATCTTAAAATTAAATTAATCGGCTCCATTGTTGCCATATCCGGGATTGAGTTATTAAAAGCCTTCATGAATGTTGACGCGCTCAGTGATCGCCATCTGGCCTGGATGCTTGGTCTGCACATCACTTTTGTCGTGTCTGGTTTGTTATTTGCGATGATGGACAAGCTCACTTATCGCGCCCATTAAGTTTTTTCAGCACTTGATGGTGCTGAAAAAATTTTAAGTTGAATTGAAATGAATTTCCCGCAGAGATGGGGTAATTTATTTATTGTAAGCGGGAAAACTAAAGGCAATATCAGTGTTAAACTGATGCTAAAGCCAAAAGAATAAAAATCAATTCTTTACTAAAATCTTTCCCATCGTAAAATAGTTAAAACTATTTTACGATGGGAAAGATTTTAGTGGAACGCATTCATACCTCAGCACTGCTCCAGGAGCTTCAGGAAAATCGGCAGATGATTTTCCTTTCAGGCCCGCGTCAAGTGGGTAAAACGACCCTGGCTAAAACAATTTCAAGCCAACATCCCGGTTTATCCTATTACCTGACATGGGATGATTTAGATCAACGCAGGCAAATTCTCAAAGGCGCTGACAGTATTGCCGAGCAGTTGGATTTATCCCGCCAGACACAATACAAACCTATTCTGGTATTTGATGAACTGCACAAATATAAACACTGGAAAACCCTGCTGAAAGGCTTTTTTGATCGTTTTGAGCAGCAAGTCCATATTATTGTCACGGGTAGTGCGCAATTGAATATTTTTAAAAAAGGCGGCGATAGTTTGATGGGGCGATATTTTAATTATCACCTGCATCCGCTCAGCGCAGGTGAATTATTGCCGGGTTTTGAGCCGGAACAATTGCTCCAGTCGCCGCGTGTCTTAGCGGTAGATGACTTTGAGCAATTATTGCGTTATGGTGGTTTTCCTGAACCTTTCCTTAAGGCCAGTCAACGTTTTACCAACCGTTGGCAGCACCTGCGTCGTGAGCAACTCATCCGTGAAGATATTCGTGATAGCGCGCGGGTACAAGAGTTGGGACAAATGGAAGTATTAAGTAAAATATTACAGGAACAGACGGGGCAAGTGACGCGTTATACCACGCTGGCAACGCAGATTCGGGTATCAGTTGATACGATTCGCCGCTGGCTGGATATTCTTGAAGCCTTTTATTTTTGTTTTCGCATCCGGCCCTGGCATCAAAATATAAGTTCCGCCCTGCGTAAAGATCCAAAAACCTATTTATGGGATTGGTCAATTATTCAAAATCCTGGCGCAAGAGCGGAGAACCTGATTGCCTGCCATTTGTTAAAAGCCTGCCATTGGTGGACAGATCGGGGATTTGGACAATTTGATCTCTATTATTTACGCACCAAGGATCAAAAAGAAGTGGATTTTCTGGTCAGTAAAGATCAACAGCCCTGGTTTTTAGTGGAGGTTAAGCATGCGGCTTCCGCTAAACTCAATCCACATTTAGGCTGGTTTCAACAGCAAACTGATGCTGAACATGCATTTCAAGTGGATTTTACGGGTGAAGCCGTGGCAATGGATTGTTTCAGCTATAACAAACCTGTGAAACTGGCAGCCAGTAGTTTGCTTGGACAGTTGGTGTAGTACATCCTATTTTCTGGGTCAATTGTTGACTTGAGACAAATCAGTTACTACCCGGCAATAATAACTTATGTGTGCATTAAATTTGCATTAAAATAGGTATATTTGAGCATTTCCTGCTTTTGACCCTATGGACGCATCCCATGAATAAAACCTCATTATTTCGTTTTTGCCAAAATCAATGCCTTGGCGTTGTCTGTTTGTTATGTTTGGGAACAACGATAGCGCAAGCTGAAACCACTGAGGTCATGACAACGAACCCTGCCGGTTTAATAACGCCGGTGCAGGCTGTTGAAGCGACTGTTGAAGATAATCAACTGGATTATTTTCTGCAAAAGTTAAATACATTGCGCGCAGATTTTAAACAGCAGTTATTTGATGAAACCCGGACTCTGCTGGAAACTTCACAAGGTCAGCTTGAATTGCAACGTCCGGGGAAATTTCGTTGGGAATACCAGCAGCCTTATGAGCAGTTGATTGTCTCAGACGGCAGTTCCATCTGGATTTATGATGCCGATCTGGAGCAGGTGACGATTAAATCTTTTGATGCGTCCGTGGCTGATACGCCTGCATTATTACTCAGTGGTCGCCGCCCGGTGGATGATATTTTCAAGGTGCGTGTCTTGTCAGATAAAGAAAATGGGCAGGATTTGGAAACGCTGGAGTTATTGCCTAAATCAGATGATGCGCAATTTCAGCAGATTTTATTAATTTTTAAAGCTGATTTATTATTCCGTCTGGAATTCAAAGATAAGCTTGGGCAATTTACTTTAATTGAGTTTTCCAAACAGCAAAAAAATACCGTACTGGCTGAGAACCGCTTTCATTTTACCCCGCCGGAAGGCACGGATTTGATTGATGGCAGAAATCCTTAGGCTCTGAGAAAAATAAGCATCACTTAATTATTTCCGCAACCACCTTAGATTTCAATGTGGCTATTTAAGCAACTTTTATCCCTGCGTTGTTATACGCGTAGCCGCTTGGCGCTGCGCTCTGCATTGACAGGTTTTGTCGCCACTGCTTTTATTTTGCTGATTCATTTTTCCGGTGGTTTTCAGGCAATGGAGTTACAGGTATTTGACTGGCAGCTTGGTTTTTGTCAAAAGCTGCCGCCCGATCCCCGTATTTTAGTGGTGGGTATCACTGAAGCGGATATTCAACAACAGCAGCGCTGGCCCTTATCTGATCAAACCATTGCGCAAACCATTCAAAAATTACTGGCGTTGAAACCAGCAGCAGTTGGTCTGGATATTTATCGTGATTTCCCCCAACCCCCTGGCAATCAACTGTTACAAGCCCAGTTACAATTCCCCGATGTATTTTCAATTACCAATTTAGGTGCCGCAGGCAGCAGCAGGGTACCGCCTCCTAAAGGGATTCCGCTGGCGCAGGTGGGGTTTAATGATTTTGTGCAGGATCCCGATGGCGTGATTCGTCGTAACTTATTATATGCGGCAGAAGCAGATTACACCTATATGTCTTTTGGGCTGCAACTGGCTTTACACTATTTGAAAAAAAAGCAGATTTATCCTGCTCCCGTGGCGGCACATCCCGATAATATACGCTTGGGATTAGCTGAAATTTCCCCTTTAACACCTGAATCAGGTGGTTATCAAGGTGTTAATGCGGAAGGCTATCAGATGATGCTCAATTATTGTCCGCATATTCCCGCCGCTAACACAGTGACTTTAACTCAGGTATTGGAAGATGGCATTAAGCCGGAACAGGTTGAAGATAAAATTATTCTAATTGGTACCACTGCCAGCAGCGGTAAGGATCTGTTTATCACGCCATTCAGTGAACAACATCTGGATGGACGATTTTTTATCCCTGGTATTATGCTACACGCACATGCGGTTAGTGAGCTGATTAGTATCGCAACCGGTGATAGCGGCATTGCAGCTCATCCGGCAACCACCCGAACCTTTCAGTTCTGGTCTGGCGGTATGGAATATTTATGGATTATTAGCTGGTCTTTGCTTGGTGGCTTGTTATGTTGGCGTTCTCATCATCCCTTAAAGCTGTTGCTTGCCGTATCGGGAGGGATATTAATCCTTTATGTTTGCAATTTAATTTTATTCCAGCAGCTTATCTGGATTCCTCTGTTTGCGCCCGTTGCTGGTTTTGTATTTGTCAGCAGTAGTGTTTTGGCAAATCGTTATGCATATCATAGTTTTTATGACAATCTCACGGGTTTGCCTAACCATAGTTTTTTTTCCCAGCACCTGCGGCGTTTGAATCAGCAGCGACATGTAGTCTCTGATAACAGTTCTGCCACAAATGTGATAAACACAGAAATCGCTGTGGTTTTGTTAGATCTGGAACGTTTTAAGATTATTAACGCTGTTTTAGGTCATCTGGCAGGGGATAGTCTGCTAAAAACTTTTGCCCGACGTGTTCAGCATAGCCTGGATGCACAAGGCAAAACGGCCAAAAAAGCGACCGTGTGTATTGCCAGAATGGGAGGCACAGAATTTGGCATCTTATTAAAAAGCCGGACAGGGCAACAAGATTTAAGCCTGATTGCCAAGCAATTGGCGGCAGGTATTCATCAAGAAATTTCCCGTTCGTTCCAGTTTCAGCAGGAAGAAGTTTTCACCCATGCAAATATTGGCATTGCCTTAGGGCGCTCAGGAGATGCCAGGGATTTATTACGCAATGCGCGTGCTGCCATGAATAGGGCCAAAACTCAGGAAACGCATGAACCGGAAATTTTTACCATTGATATGCAGGAAAAGGAAATTGCACATTTCCAGTTAGAGCGTGATTTGCGCAATGCCTTTAAGCAACCTGAAACAGCAAATGCGCTACCCACACCGCAGGTTCACAATCAAACCTTGCCATCCTCCCATTCCCGCTATCATCTGCCTGAATTTTTGTTGTATTACCAACCCCTTGTCAGATTGGAAACCGGTGAGTTGTCAGGTTTTGAGGCATTGCTGCGCTGGCGTCATCCAGAACGTGGCATGGTCTCACCTGCGCAATTTGTTCCCGTTGCTGAAGAAAGTAATTTAATCATACCCATTGGAGAATGGGTATTATCTCAGGCTTGTCATCAGATGCGACATTGGCAGCAACAATTTCCACATTATGCCAATTTGCTGATCAGCGTCAATTTATCTGCAAAACAATTAAACCACCCGCACTTGCTTGAGTCGATTCAAGAGATTTTGGAAGACAGTCAACTGCCACCTGCGCAGCTCAAACTGGAAGTGACGGAAACGATGATTATGCAGGATGTGCAAAAAACTCTGGCTCTACTGGAACAGTTTAAGAATATGGGCATACAAATCAGTATTGATGATTTTGGTACAGGTTATTCTTCATTGGAGTATTTAAGTTGTTTTCCAGCCAATTATTTAAAGGTTGATCAATCTTTTATACGCCTCATGTTGCAAAGTAATAAACATTGCATGATAGTGGAAAGTATTATTGAACTGGCGCATAAGCTGGATATGCAGGTTATCAGCGAAGGCGTTGAGGAAGTACAACAGGCATTGCGCTTAAAAAATCTGGGCAGTGAGTATGGTCAGGGGTATTTGTTTTCCCGCCCGTTACCTGTTGGCGAGACTGAAGCCTTGCTGACAGAAGTGCCATCGTGGTTATATCTTGACCGCGCATAAATAGACAGATAGGGGTTTCCACGCAGGACAAGTGAGAAGCAGTCTCAATTGCAAAGACAAGTGCTACACTAATATGAAATGCTGTCGGTATGATTTATGAGTAAAATATAGCATAATCATTTTTTATTCTTTCCAGACTGGGGAAATTACCATGTTTCGCGTCTTGTTTTCTCTGTTTCTAAGTGGCTTGTTAGCTATGCAGGCAGCTTGGGCTGCTTTTGATTCCGCTGATTTTAATCACGCAGATAAACCATTGAAACTGCTGCGTATTACACCGAATGGTCGGGATGTACCCGCAGGCAGGCAAATGCTGTTTCAGTTTAATCAGCCAGTGGTGCCGGTGGGGAAAATGGAGCGCGATGCGCAAGAAATCCCGATTACCATTGTGCCAAAACTGGATTGCCAGTGGCGCTGGTTGAATACTTCGGCCTTGGCCTGCCAACTCAGTGACAAGACCCGCATGAAAAAAGCCACCCGCTATCGGGTGATTGTGCAACCCGGCATTAAAACCGAAGCCGGGGCCACTTTAGATAAAGCAACACAACACAGTTTTATTACCCAACGTCCTAAAGTCAGTTATAAGCGTTTTATTAAATGGACCGCGCCGGGTATGCCCTATATCAGGGTCAGCTTTAACCAGCCCGTACATCAGGAATCAGTGGCGAAAGCTTTATATTTGCGCAGTAATGGACGTTATGTGCATAAGCTACGGGTTGTGCCGCAAAACAAGAAAAAAACTGCGGTGTTTCAGCGCGTCTGGATAGTCAACCCTGAGCAGGAACTGCCGGAAAATACACCCCTTTCACTGCGAGTGCAGCCGGGTTTGTTAGGTAATGAAGGCAGTGAAATCGGGGTGGAAAAACGTGACATCGTCAATTTTGACAGTTTTCCAACTTTTGCTTTTCTGGGTGTGCATTGCACTGATAACAGGGATAATAATCTACATTTTTTATCCGGTCAGGCATTAAATCTGAGCATAGAACGACGCTGTGATCCACAGCGCCGGGTAACACTGGAGTTTTCTACGCCGGTTGCCGTGGATGACTTAAAAGCCGCGTTGAAATTAACGCCGGATTTAGCTGGGGGACGCAAGGATTATGATCCCTGGACCCGTTTATATCGTGGTAATCAATTGGATCGTGCGCACCATGCGGGTCGTACCTATCGTATGCGACTCCCGGAATTGCTCAAAGCCTGGGACGTTTATCATCTGCAACTGGTGGAAAATGGCTTAAAAGATGTATTTAACCGCCCCTTAAAACAGGCAGCAGATTTACAATTTGCCACCAATCATCGTCGCCCGGATTATCATTTTGAACATGAAACGGCTGTGCTGGAAAGCGCGGTGGACAGTCATGTGCCTATCGTGGTGACCAATCTTGAGCGTCTGGATCTGGATTATAGTTTATTGACTGTGCAGGGGCCGCAAAACCGCCGCCATGTCAGTCAGCCGGTGAATCAAGCCCAGGATATTGCATTTCGCACGCCGTTGGATTTCCGCGCTTTAATTCCGGCACAATCCGGTGTGGTACAGGGGCGCTTTACCACCTCGCCACCCCTGGAGCGGGAATGGGATAACCGCTTTTTCACCCAGGTGACACCGTTTGCCATGGAAGTAAAAGCCGGTTATCACAATACGCTGGTGTGGGTGACGGATTTAGCCACGGGCTTGCCGGTGGCGGATGTGGACATCAGCATTTATCCCGATACTTATGGTACGTTTGCGGAAAATCCTGCGATTCTGGCCCAGGCACGTACTGATAAAAAAGGTATCGCCATGCTGCCGGGTAATGTGACGCTGGACCCGCAATTACAATACCGGGTGTATGACTACAATAAACCACGTTTATTTGTTCATGCGCGTAAAGCCGATGCGGTTGCGCTGCTGGCGATGGATTACCGCTTTGGCGTGGACATGTATGAACTCAGCAGTGATTACAGCGTATCGGCCTATTCCCGCGAGCAATACGGGCATATTCACACCTGGGGCACGACCGCGCAAGGCGTATATCGTGCCGGAGACAGCATACAGTATAAATTGCTGGTGCGTGATCAAAGCAACACCGCATTTGTCGCACCGCCTTCCGGCCCCTATAGTCTGGAAATCAGTGATCCCACCGGTAAAAAAGTCCATGAGATTAAAGGCTTAACCTTATCTGAATTCGGTAGTTTTGCCGGAGAATACAAGCTGCCAAAAACCGCAGCAGTGGGCTGGTATGATTTTATCTTAAAAGCGAAGTTCACCGAACAATCCTGGTCGCCGTTGCGCGTTCTGGTCAGTGATTTCACCCCCTCACCTTTTCGGGTGCAGACCACTTTAAACGGTCAGTTGTTTAAAGCGGGGGATAGCGTTGCAGTGGAAACCCGCGCCAGTTTACATGCCGGTGGCCCGTATGTAGATGCGCATAGTCAGGTTTATGCCAAGCTTAATCAGGATTGGCTGGAGCCGGAAGATCCAAAAGCGCAGGGATTTGTGTTTGATGTCTGGAATGATGAGCTGGATTATGATCAGACTGTACATGAAAGTCAGGGTGAAGTGGATCATCAGGGTTTGCGCAAAACCCAGTTTATTCTACCTAAAGACAGCCCGGTATTATACGGTAAACTGCAAGTGGAAAGCACGGTGCGCGATGATCGCGGCAAAGATGTTGCCAGCCGTAGCAGCGCAACTTACGTGGGTCGGGATCATTTTGTCGGGGTAAAACAGGACAGTTGGATCAGCCACGTCGGGCAGGCTACCACCCTGCAATTGCTGGTAGTGGATGCACAGGGCAAGATCGCGCCAAGCGTACCGATTCAAAGCACCATTCAACGTCGAGTAACCAAGGCGGCGCGGGTCAAAGGCGCGGGTAATGCTTATCTGACCCAATACAGCCATGAGTGGGTGGACGCGGGTGCTTGTCAGTCGCTATCGGGTAACGATGCGGTGGCCTGTCGTTTCACGCCGGATCATCCCGGCTTATATCGTTTGACAGCAGAAATCAAAGATACTCAGAGCCGTGTGCATCGCAGCAAAATGACGCAATGGGTTGCCGGTAAAGGTGAAGTCTTGTGGGAAAGCAGCGCCAGTAACCGTCTGGATATTACCCCGGAAAAAAATACCTATAAAATCGGTGAAACCGCACGTTATCTGGTGAAAAATCCCTTCCCCGGCGCACAGGCTTTGATTACGGTAGAGCGTTTCGGGGTCATGCGCAGTTGGGTTAAAACCCTGGAAAACAGCATAGAAATCATTGAAGTCGATGTGCAGGCCGATGATTTGCCCGGCTATTTTCTGTCAGTACTGGTGATGTCACCACGGGTGGATAAACCCATCAGCCCCGAGCGGGTGGATTTAGGCAAACCGGCTTTCCGCATGGGCTATGTCAAAACCAGCGTTAAAGACCCGTATAAAACCTTAAAAGTTGCAGTCATGCCGGATAAAAAAATGTACCGACCGCGTGATCAGGTCAGTGTCAAACTCAATGTCAGTACCCCGCAAGGCCCGTTAACACCTGAGCAACCCGTGGAAATTGCGGTTGCAGTACTGGATGAGTCGGTGTTTGATTTATTATCTCAAGGCTTGTCTTATTTTGATCCTTATAAAGGTTTCTATACCTTAGATGATCTGGATGTGCGCAATTACAATCTGCTGCTGAAACTGGTGGGCCGCCAGAAATTTGAGAAAAAAGGGGCTAATCCCGGTGGTGACGGTGGTGGCAGCGGCTCCAAACTCAGTCTGCGTTCGCTGTTTAAGTTTGTCAGTTACTGGAATCCTGGCATCCGCGTTGATGAGCAAGGCAATGCTGAAATTCAGTTTACAGTGCCAGATAACCTGACTGGCTGGCGGGTGCTGGCGATGGCGGTGACGCCTGAGGATCGCATGGGTCTGGGTCATGCCAATTTCAAAGTCAATCAGCCGCTGGAATTACGCCCGGTACTGGCAAATCAATTGACCGTGGGCGATCAGGTGCAAGCCGGTTTCAGCATACTGAATCGTACCGAGCAGGTACAGGATGTCACCATGCAGGTGCAGGCGCTGCAACAAGGCAGCGGTGAGCGTTTTGAAACGGTTAAACAACTCAAGCTGGAGCCGTATAAACGCCAAACCGTATGGCTGCCGGTAAAAGCGGCAATCCCCGGAGAAATCCAACTGACGGCACAGGCCAAGTCTGCTGAGTTTAGCGACGCTTTGTATAAAACCTTAAAAGTCTATCCTCGCCGTTCTTTGGAAACCGGTGCAACTTATGGCAGCACCACCAAAAACAGTGTATCGGAAAGCCTCGCATTTCCAGCAGACATTTATCCCGATACCGGTGAAGTGAAGGTGATTACCGCGCCCAGTATTATTGGCGGTGTGGATGGTGCGTTTAAGTATATGCGCAACTATCCCTACGCCTGTTGGGAACAAAAGCTCAGCAAAGGGGTGATGGCTTCGCATTATCAATCACTGCAAAACTGGCTACCGGATACCCTGGTTTGGAAGGGTAGTAAAACCCTGCCGGATAATACCCTGCAACACGCAGCGGAATTTCAGGCACCTAATGGCGGCATGACTTATTTTATTGCAGAAAACCGCCGGGTCAGTCCTTATCTGAGCGCCTACACTGCATTAGCCTTTAACTGGTTGCGCGATGCTGGCAAGCAAATCCCTGCTGAGGTGGAAACGGCCCTGCAAGACTACTTAAAAACCTTGCTGCGCCGTGATGTAGTGCCGGACTTTTACAGCGCAGGCATGGCCTCCACTGTGCGTGCCGTGGCATTAGCTGCCCTGGCACGACAAAACAAAGCCAGTCTGGATGATTTGAAACGTTATCACCGGCATATGGGAGAGATGAGTCTGTTTGGCAGGGCCTTATTGCTGGATGCCGCTTTGCATATCAAAGGCAGTGACAGCATACGTCAGGAAATTAATGACAGCATCCTCGCACAAGCGGTGGAAAGTGGCGGTAAAATCAGTTTCAATGAAACCCTGGATGATAGCTATACCCGTATCCTGGCAACCCCGCTACGTGATAACTGCGCCATACTCAGCGCGCTGGTGAGCTATGAAGAAAAACCGGGCGTGAGCAGCAGCGGCCTGCCTTCCAAGCTGGTACGCAGTATTGTTGCCAGTCGCAAGAGTCGCACCCACTGGGAAAATACCCAGGAAAATATGTTCTGCATGAATGCCCTGATTGATTATGCGCGGGTGTATGAAAAAGACAGTCCCGATATGCGGGTGCAAAGCTGGTTTGGTGCTGGCAAAGTGCAAGGCCAACAGCAGCATTGGGAAAAGCTGGGGGAAACCGCGTTTAAGGATGTGCGTAACCCAGCCGTGGCCTTCTCGCGTCCTATCGGTAGCGCAGACCCAGGCAGTAAAGCTACGGTGAAACTGGATAAAACCGGCAGTGGACGTTTATATTATGGGGTGCAAATGTCTTATGCACCAAAAGCAGAAGCGGCTAAGCGCGTGAACGCGGGTATGAGCCTGGTGCGGGAATACAGCATAGAGCGCAATGCTCAATGGCAGTTACTGAAAAGCCCGATGGATCTGAAAACGGGTGATCTGATACGGGTTGATCTCTATCTGTCCCTGCCCACTGCACGTAATTTTGTGGTGCTTGATGATGCCGTACCCGGTGGTTTAGAGCCGGTGAACCGGGATTTGGCAACTGCTTCCCAGACTGCTGCGGATAAGGCAAAAAGTGATTATGCCGGTGCCTCTTTCTGGTATCAATTCAGCGACTGGAAACATTATGGCGGTCATTTCTGGAGTTTCTACCATAAAGAATTGCGCCATCATGCTGCAATTTTCTATGCTGATTATCTACCAGCGGGAAATTATCACCTGAGTTATACAGCACAAGCGATAGCCCCCGGAGCATTTACCGCCATGCCCGCTCATGCAGAAGAAATGTATGAACCGGATATTTATGGTAAATCGCTGCCAACTTTGGTGCGGATTAGCCGATAAAAACAAAGGCCTTGAAACATCTAGTACAGCAATCGGTAAATACCGATAATAATAATTAACTATTAAGACAAGGCTTTTGGCCAAATTATTATTATTCACATTTAGTATTTGCTGTACTAGTCAAGCATTTTGATTTTAAGGTAATTCAGCAGTCAATCAAGTCGATATTGAGTCTAAGAACAGTATAATATGGATATAGTAAAAAAAAATAACTGGATGTTTTTTGTTTTTTTTATAATTGTTATAGATATTTGGTTACGTATTGATATTGTTACTCAGTATATTGATATTTATATTATTTCTGGTATTTCTAGTTTATTTCTCATTATTTTTCTAAGAGAGTTAATTTTTATAGCGGGGAAATTTTTAGTAATATTTTTTTCAGTAATTATAGGTATTATTTATGGGACGCAGTATTTATTATTTAGGACTTATCAACAGTTTATTATGCCAGATGATCTAGGTGTTTTATTACAAAATATCCACTACTGGGTAAAAAATTCTCCATCATTAT
>NZ_JAUCGJ010000066.1 GCF_030378065.1 Candidatus Venteria ishoeyi
GACAGGCATAGTGATGTTCTACCCCGGTTATTGGCAACTTCTGGGTTCGTCCAAAACCTTGCGCACCAAGCTGTTTTCCAGGTTTTCGCTGTTCTTCCGATGAGTTCTTGGATTCTGAGGTTTCTTTGCTGTTGTGCGAATCCGAGTTGTCCTGTGAATCCTGTTCTGGTGACGCCTGTGTTTTGTTATTTTCTGTTTCGTCAGGCGGTGGTGGAATCGGCGTATCGTCGTCTTCCTCACTATCTGTGTCATTTGCCGGGTGAAACCACGGCGACTCACTGCCCGATGGGACAGAACTGTTAGCTGAATTTTGGTTGATACGTTCTCGCGCTTCTTTCAGGTCGACCAGTAAGGTGTGCGACAGATACAATAGCTCTTTCTTCGTCCGTTCGCGAAGCCAGTCTTCGTTTATCTGCTGTAAATCGTTGTCACTGAGAGTCATATGCTATGTGAGAACCTGAATGATTATGCTTTATACTGTTACATAAATTGTTCTGATACACAATATTTTCTTTGGGGGTCTGAACGGTTACACTTCAAACGCCAATTTATCAAATAGCTTTTTTTTATCCTTATAACTATTTTTTAACTGTAAAATTTCATTAGCTGCCTTAGCCCGTGCCTTTACAGCCTGTTTCACATAGTTATCTATATTAATTATCTTTGCATATTTTTTTTCATAAAATTTATTTTTTATTCTTGCCTTTTGCCATTGGACAGCAATGACTGACATGATTATTATCAGAAAAATTATAATTGCAATTTCCATAGTATTACCTTTTTCAGGTAACTATTCAGACCCCGATTATTTTTTGCCACAGAATACGCGGAAAATACAGAAAAGAACCTAAAGTTAATCCATTCCGCATATTTCAGCGAATTTTGTAGCAAAATCTACAATGAAGGTCTGAACGGTTACTTTTGAGTATATTAATAAAATCAGCCAATGCACATTAAAATATTTACTGGATTACTCTCCTGCCCCATACTTTTTTAGCATCCGATAGACATTACGCTCACTGACACCAAGAATTTTGGCAATACTGACGCGATGCCCTGCATGTTTTTTCATGAGCATGTGAAAATAGTCCCGTTCTATCTGCTCAAGATTTGGTTCGGATTCAAAATTTAATTGTACGCTGGTCTGGTGGCGTTTGAGCGAGCCACAAAATGCCAGATGTTCCGGCGTAATGCTGCGGCTCTCCCCCGACAGGATAATGGCGCGCTCCACCACATTGCGTAATTCCCGAATATTGCCCGGCCAGTTATAGGCCATGAGTTGTTTCTGGCTGGCTTTGTTAAATTGTTTGTCTATGCGGCGGGAAAAGCTGTGATTGGCAATAAAGTGCTGGGTCAGGGCGGGAATGTCTTCCAGGCGATCACGCAGAGGTGGCAGGGTAATGATAAAGGTGCTTAAGCGGTAATACAGATCGTTGCGAAAACTGCCTTCCCCGCTCATTTGCTCTAGATCGCGGTTGGTCGCTGCAACAATGCGCACGTTGGCGTGTAAATCCTTTAAGCCGCCCAAGCGGCGAAATTGCCCGGTTTCCAGTATCCGTAATAATTTCGCCTGGATGGTGGCGTCAATTTCTCCGATTTCATCCAGAAATAAGGTACCGCCTTCGGCGCTTTCAATCAGCCCTTTTTTCTGTTTATCCGCGCCGGTAAACGCGCCGCGCTCATGCCCGAATAATTCAGATTCAAACAATTTTTCCTGCAAGGTGCAGCAATCCAGGGCGACAAAATTACGTTGTGAACGCTGGCTGTATTTATGTAGTTCGCTGGCAACCAGTTCTTTACCAGTACCACTTTCACCCTGGATTAATACACTGACATCGGTTGGCGCTACCGCCCGGATCATGTCTTCAACCTGATGCAGCGCGGAACTGCCGCCCACCATCAGCTTATTATGACGGTTACGGCGTTTATCCTGGTGTTTATAAAACTTAAAATCTTCCTGTAAAGTGCGATTTTCCAGCGCCCGCTGCACTACCATTTCCAGTTCATCCAAATCAATGGGTTTGAGCAGGTATTCCTCGGCCCCCGCTTTCATTGCGGCAACGGCGTTGCGCACCGAACCATAAGCCGTCATCATGATCACCGGACAGGTATCGCTTAATAGTTCCAGGAAATCAACACCTTCCCCATCCGGCAATCGCGCATCGAGAATTGCGAGAATAGGTTCTATTTCATTTAAGGCATGTCTGGCTTCTGCCAGGGTGCTGGCATTTCTGGCGACATAACCCATGCGTTGTAGACTGTCAGCCAGTATGGTGTTAAGCAGGGCATCATCTTCAATCACCAGAATTTCAGCTTGAGTCATTAATGAAACGCCGCCAACACCTGCATTTTTACAAAATCAGCCAAATCCTGCATTTCATCATAATGCGCACCAACCTCAACAATATATTCCAGTACCAGTGGAATATTATCAAGATAGGCAGGTTTGCCATCACGATGATACAGGCGCGCAAAAATCCCGGCAACTTTCAGGTGGCGTTGCAGACCCATCCAGTCAAACCAGCGTAAAAACTGCGCCTCATCCACGGTTTCTGCCAGAATACCGGATTGTTGCGCCAGTTCGCGATAACCCAGTACCTTGCGTTCAATGTCTGCGCGGGGCAACTGGATATAGGCATCACGTAATAAAGACACCAGGTCATAAGTGATTGCGCCGCGCACGGCATCCTGGAAATCCAGAATGCCAGGGCTGTGTTGTGAATGCTGTAATAAATTTCTGGAATGATAATCACGATGGACAAAAACCTGGGGTTGCTCCAGCGCAGATGCACATAACAAGTCACAGGTGTTTTTTAATAAAGCCTGGGTTGAAGCCTCTGCCGGACGCTTGAGATGTTTGGCTAACAACCAGTCGGGAAACAAGTCCATTTCCTGTTGCAGCAAAGCCGTATCATAAGCAGGTAAATCCGCTGTTGGCATACAAACCTGCATGGCGATTAAAGCACTTAAGGCATCCCGGTATAAATCCTGTCTTTGACCATTTTTATCTTGTTGCAGCAAGGGCAAATATAATTGACTGCCCAAATCCGTTAATAATAAAAAGCCCTGCTCGATATCTTGTGCCAGAATTTTGGGGGCGTTTAAGCCTGCATTTTGTAATTGCTCAGCCAGTTCCACAAACAAACCAGTCTTGGGTTCATGCGCTGGCGGCGCATCCATCACTATCCAGGATTGTTTTCCATTGCTGAGCCGGAAATAACGCCGGAAACTGGCGTCATTGGTAATTGCCTGCAAGCTTGCACCCTGAGATTGGGCTTGTTGGTTTAACCATGTATCCAGTTGCTGTTGACGTTCCTTCATAAATTTTTATCCATAATTATTGACAGTTTAATTCCTGAGTATTAAACTTGGTTATTAGGTTTAGTATTCACTAATTCTTCAGTGTTTTTTATGTAACGATAACCGTTAAATACCTTGATTACGCATCTTAGCAAACAGGGTGTTAGGGTTTCCAGGAGTATCTTTATTATGTCACATTCAACTTTACCTATACTAAGTTTGAACACCCCCGGTCAGACGATTGAGAGTTATGTGCAGACACTCAAGGCCATTCCTCTGCTGACACCTGAAGAAGAACGTGCCCATGCAGTACAACTCCGGGAACATGATGATAACGATGCAGCCCGCACACTGGTGATGTCACACTTGCGTTTTGTGGTACATATTGCCCACAGCTACCGGGGTTATGGTCTGCCCCACGCGGATTTGATTCAGGAAGGCAATATTGGTTTGATGAAAGCGATTAAACGTTTTGATCCCAATGTGGGCGTGCGCCTGGTGTCTTTTGCCGTACATTGGATTCGTGCGGAAATTCATGAATATATTTTGCGTAACTGGCGTATCGTTAAAGTGGCAACCACCAAAGCGCAACGTAAATTATTTTTTAATTTACGTGGTAAGAAAAAAAATCTGGGTTGGTTAAAACATGCCGAAGTTCAAAAAGTCGCTGAAGACCTGGGCGTTACTCCACGCGATGTACTGGAAATGGAAAGTCGTCTTAGCGGTCATGATATGGGGTTTGACGGGCCTAAAGACAGTGATGATGAGTCTGATCAAGTCACGCCAGCCACTTACCTGGAAGATATTCGTTTTGAGCCGGAAAAACTGGTGGAAACCGCGCAATGGAAAGCCTATGGCAAACAGCAACTGAATAATGCCATGCAACAGCTTGATGATCGCAGCGAAGACATCATTCGTAAACGCTGGTTGGGAGATGAAAAACAAACCTTGCAGGAATTAGCGGGTACTTATAGCGTATCGGCAGAGCGCATTCGTCAGGTGGAACAAACGGCCTTGAGTCGGATTAAAAAGAATTTGAGCATGAGTTCTTTGTCTATCCATTAAATTTTTTCAGCAAAAAATTTAAGTGGGTTTTTAAGCCAGCAGCTTTTGGCTGGGATGGTGAAAATCATCATTATTTTGCTATCTTTAGAAGATGAAATTAGTTTATTTTTATTCCGAATTAAGCCCCAACGGGGCGTATGGAACAAAAAGTGACTGAACAATCTGGAAATAATTTGAGAGGTTTTCACCACCCCAGTTTCCGGCTGCTGGCTTAAGCTGAATATTTCATGAATTGTCATGATGATCGCGCAGTAATTTGTTTCATCTTGTGCAATTACCAATATTTTGCAGTATGGGCAGTAGTTTTTCCGCAGGCAATGGCTTGGAAAAATAATAGCCTTGTACATAGGTACAACCTAAGTCTTTCAGTAATTCAAGTTGCTCAGATGTTTCAATGCCTTCAGCGACCACTTGCAACCCCAATCCCTGACTCATGGCTAAGATTGCGCGTATCAGTGCCTGATCACTATCATCTTCAGCCATATCCCGTACAAAAGAACGGTCTATTTTAAGGGTGTCTACCGGAAAACGCTTCAGATAAGATAAAGAAGAATAACCCGTGCCAAAATCATCCAGATAAATGCGCAGTCCAAAATTTCTAAACTGCGTCAGCCAGTTTGAAACCTGTTCCACATCACCCAGTAAAATACCTTCGGTAATTTCAAAAACCAAATGTTTTGGCTGTAATTGTGATTGCTCCAGTAAGTTTTTTACCCAGTCCAGCGGTATACTTTCTGGAATCTGGCAGGCGGAAACATTCACTGAGGCATAGAGTTCATAGCCCTGTTTGTGCCATTGCCCCAATTGTTTGCAGGTGGTTTCCAGCACCCAGCTACCAATTTGTTTGATTTGCCTGGTTTCTTCTGCCAGAGGAATGAAAACACCTGGGGAAATACCCCCGCGTACCGGGTGTATCCAGCGCACCAGGGCTTCAACGCCAACCAGTTGTTTCAGTTTGCAATCTACAATCGGTTGAAAATAAACAACCAACTCATTATGCGCCAAAGCATGACGCAGATCGGCTTCTAATTGCTGCCGCTCCAGCAGGGCAATGGTCATTGATGCAGTGTAAAACTGAAATTGTTCTCGCCCTGCTTCTTTAGCCCGATACAATGCCAGATCAGCATTGCGAAATAAGGTTTCCACTTCCTCACCATCTTCTGGAAAAATGGCAATACCAATGCTTGCGCCAATGCGTATTTCATGTTCATCAACTAAAAATGGCTCACTTAAATGCGCAATCAAGGATGATGCCAGTCGCTCGCTGGCATCAGGGCTGCTTTGTTCTAGTAGCATCAGTGCAAATTCATCACCACCCAGGCGTGCAACCGTATCAACTTCGCGCACCATGGTTTGAATCCGTTTTGCCACTTGCTGTAATAAATGATCGCCAATGGTATGTCCCAGGCTGTCATTAACTTGTTTAAACTGATCCAGGTCAATAAATAACAGACTTAATTTTTGCTTATGACGGCGTTGTTCTTTAATGGCCTGTTGCAGACGCTCATATAATAAGGTGCGATTTACCAGTCCTGTGAGTATATCGTAATTACCACGGTAACGAATTTCCTCTTCAGTTAATTTACGGCGGGTAATTTCACTAAATTGTGCGATAAAGCCTGTTGTCCGACCTTCATTATCATTAATTCTAGTAATCACCTGCCATTCCGGGTAAATCGAATTATTTTTACGGCGATTCCAGATTTCACCTTCCCAGCGTCCCTGTTTCATGATAGTTGACCACATGGTCGCGTAAAAATTATTATCATGATGACCGGATTTTAATAAATTTGGCATTTTACCAATTACTTCATCAGCGCTATAGCCGGTGATTTCGGTAAATGACTGATTAACTCTGCGAATAACACCTTGACTATCAGTAATAACAACGCCATCACTGCTGACTTCAAACACGGTGGCGGCTTCCCGCAGGCGCTGTTCCATGTGTTTGCGCTGACTGATGTCGCGAAAAATGATAATTGCATCGTTATACTGGTTTTGCTCATCTTGTAAGGCGGTAACGGTATATTCAACAGGGAAAGCGAAGCCTTTTTTACTGAAAAACTGCTCATTATTCACAAAACGGGTTTTGCCATCGCTTAATGTTTGTGCAATGGGCCATTTAGCTGACGCTGGGGAGGCTGTGGGTGTTACTTCAGCGTGAATCAGTTCACGCAGATTTTTTCCTTCCAGTTCCTGTTCCGTAAAACCAAGTTGTTGCTGGGCGGCTGGATTGATAAAGGTGATGTTCCCCTGTTTGTTAACGCCTAAGATACCCTCACCCGCAGAATCTAAAATGGAGCGGTGGTACTGTAACAGGGTTTTTAATTGGTTATTACGCTCTGCCAGAGATTGTCGGAGTTCATTGAGCTGTAAGTGCGTCGCCACGCGGGCAAGCACTTCTTCAGCATGAAACGGTTTAGTAATATAATCAACGCCGCCACTGGTAAAGGCTTTGATTTTATTTTCAGTTTCCTGCAAAGCGCTGATAAAAATAATAGGGATATCATGTGTCTGTTTTTTAGCTTTTAGTTGTTTGCAAACGGCATAACCATCCATCCCCGGCATGTTAATATCCAGCAGAATCAAATCCGGCGGTGCAATTTTTACGGCATCTAAAACCATTGCGCCATCGGGTAATTGGCGTACCTTATAACCTTCGCTATTGAGTATTTCTCTTAATAGTTTCAAGTTGGCAGGCGTATCATCAACCACCAGAATATCTGCTTTTGAGTACTGGGTCATTCAAGTTACCTATTGGATATTCTTATCCAATTTGTTGAAGTGTTGCTGGTAAAATCATTAATTCCTTAGGAACGAGGATTTTATAATTCCCGAAACCAGGCTGGCCTTTTTCTCCATTTTCTGCGTTATAAAAACAGTTACATAGCTTGCTATGCGCCTGTTTTCATGCCTTAAAAATGAACAAAAATCCTGTGCCTGATTTTGGTTCTTATTTCATCCTCGTTCCTTACAACATTAAGTGGATAAATTTTGTCATGGCAAAATCCTTATCCGTTAGATTGTCTTAGTCTGCGGCATAACCCCCAAATAATACACTGTGCGATTTCATAATGATTGCTCATGATAACCTCAAAGTCCTCTTTTTCGATGCGAAAAAGAAAGCTGTCCCGGATAGTGGTCGCAGATGCAGAGCGTGGTGCTGGATCAAGCAGGGACATTTCACCGAGAATTTCACCCACTCCCAGCTTGGCAATGGTTTTTGTTTCGTTATGAATTCTGATGCCGCCATCCACGATTAAATACAGGCAACTGCCCATCTCATGTTGCCTGATAATTGTTTCATCAGCAGGCACTTCGACTTCTTCCACGATGGAGGCGATAGCCAGCAAGTCATCTTCCGGTATCTGTGAAAAGATATCAACTGATTTAAGATGCAGGATTTTCTCTACCATCGACAACATATTTACCCCTTTTTCAGGCTTTATCTGTTCAGGTGACAGTGCATGAAGTGTATGGGCGGCACACTCCTTAATCAAGATTTCCTCACCGGCCATAGCGGATTCAACAACAGATTTTAATTCTACAACGTGCTGCGCTTCAATAACTCGAAGTACTGCAATCTTTATCCAGGCTCCCGTCCAGTTGTCTTGTAATATATCCGCTAGCCATGCATTTTGTGATGGCTTTCGCGTGTCAGGCAGCGACCGGGAAAAGTATTTAGTTAAACTTTTAACTCTGGATTTCATGGGTACATTCATGTCAACCAGCGCCATAATCGGCAATTTGAGTTTCTTGGGCAGGCTGATGTCGAGAAATTCCAAAGCCAATCCCTGTTGTTCCTTTTGTCTGCTTCTGATTTGCTCTTCTGCGATATAAAACTGTTTTTCAGGATAGAACAAGGACAAGATCAGAAACAACCGTTTCAAGCCCTGATTCATTTCGTTGAGCAGCGCTGTTTTGAGCAAGGCATATTTTTCATTATCGCTAAAAAATTCCAACATGCGCATAATTTTTAAGCCCTGTGCGGCTTCGGCAAGGAAGTTTTCATGTAATACCAATTCAACTTCTGGCGATATCTTGTATCCACAAAAATAGAGTGCTTTAAGAATTTCATAACGGATGATATGGCGCGGATGGGAAACGTGTGCCGTGAGCATCAACAGGATTTGCTCGCCTTTAATTTCACTACAGACACGCACCAACTGGAGTACAGTTGTTATCGGATATCCGGCTTTTTCGCATAAGGCATTATCAACAATATCAACAATCCCCTCACCTGCTTTAATCAAGGCGTTGGTTGCACAGGAGCGGGTATGTACTGAATCAAGGTTATCGATGAGTGCTGCAAATAAGCAGGGATGTGCCATTTTACCAGTGGCCTTGAGCGCGGCGATACGCACGGGGATGGATTCATCTTTAAGCAGGCTTAACAGCGGATGATAAAACCGAGAAAAGGAAACCGCTTCCAATACCTGCGCGGCTAAAATCCGCTGCTGCGCATCTTGTGAATGAGTGATGCTTTCAAAGTGTTTTCCGGCTGCAATAATACCGGGAATGCCTCCGTAGCGAAAGAAGCCAACCATGACATTGAGTCTGAGTTCCGGGTTTTCGCTGTTCAGATAGTCCGCATATTCTTCCGCATATTCCGAACGTAGCGCGCAAATTACCCGCAAGGCATTGGCTTTCACGGACAAGTTGCTGTCATGCTCGAAACATTTGCATACTTTTGGCAAAGCACTTGTACGTTTGTGGTGTTCAATCTGGTTGAGGGCTTTTATTCTGACACGCGCCTCTGAATGTGCCAGCATGTTGATGCTTACCTCATCAAGCGTCGGATGTTCGAGCTTTTCCAGCACCTCCAAAGCAAACAGCACTTCCGTTGTTTTAGTGCTTTTGAGTAAACCGGTGATGGCCTCAAGACTGGCCTCATCTTGTAAAGATATATCATCCGTATCCAGCGTACGCCGTTTGATGGATTTTTCCAGCGCTTTTGCATAATGGCGATGGACTAATATTGCCGTTACCAGCCAGAGCACGCTGACAAGCAATATGAAGCCCAGCGTATAGCTAAAAGAAAATTCCTTTAATAGAATCAGGCAAACACCCGCGATACCATAAGCCAGGGGGCCACCGATGCCTTCAACCACTGTTTCCACAGAATTTCTGTCATGACTGGAAAGCGGTTGGTAGACGGCTTTCATGCTGGTATACGTGGTTCCGGTTCTTAAAATAAAAGCCAGCAGCCGGGAAAAGATCAGTGTGTAGAATAATACACTGGCATCAGTATCGGGCATTATCACCATCACCATGGCGATAGCAATGGTGAATATTACGGTGTAAGGATTGACTAGCAAACCAAAAGCAATGCCAAAGCGCGTCAGCATCTTAGCGGCGGCAAATATAAGAAAAAGCAGTGATAAAATCGTAGCAAGGGCGACAAAATTACCCAAAAACTGCGCCAGATCGGCACTGTTTTCAAATCTGGCATGGGCTTGCTCCATCAATGCGTAGTCTATGAGTTGATTGACCACTAAAGCCAGAATTTGATAAAACAGGATGTATACAACATATTTCCGCTTGATCAGTTGATGCAGAGATTTTGAATTTTTTTGCTGAAGTGTCGGTTTTTCCCAGGTCTGTCTAAAAGTTCTGATGCTGATAAAAAGTAAAGCCAGTACCAGCACCATACTGAAACCGCTGAGACCGATAAGATTTTTGGTGCCACCAACCCAGTCGGTAAAAAAACCGATTAAACCGCCCCCCATTATTGCTCCTGTGATCTGGGCAGATAAAATCAGTGGAAATATTTTTTTTATTTGACGGACATCATAAAACTGTCTGACCTGGATACCCAGGATAATCATGGCAAATTGCACCAGAGAGACAGACAGGCACATCAAGCCATAAGATATCCATGCACTGTGCGGGAGCGCCATCCCGGCACGCGCAATAAAAATGGCCGGGACAAAGAAGAAAACGGTGCTCATCAAAAGCCTGGGCACTGGCCATTTTTTCTCAAGTTTGAAAAAAATCATGGAGGCCAGTGATACAAAGATCGCAATGAGGATATAAACGTATGGCAGTCGGTCTGCGCCGTGCTCTTCCAGAAACAGCGCGACGGATGAGGCAAACAAAATAGTGACCGTAAGCCCCAGAAAAAGCCCTTGGCCTAATAAAAGTGAAACCAGGGCAGGATTTTCGGTAAATAGATTATTTTGTTGTGGGTTGCGCATTTTTATTTTGTCTTCTTTTGCAGTGAAACAAATTACTGCGCGATCATCATGGCAATTTATGAAATATCCGGGATAAAATTCTCGTTCCTTAGCTTGTTTCCTGTTGATGAATAGCCTGCTGAGCTTCTGCCAGTTCACGCAATGCCGCAATTTCAAAGGTTTCTACCAGTGAAGCAATCTGTTTAGCCAAAGGCAGATAGTGCATATCATCTTTCAATTTCAGGGCAAAATTTTCTATGGCCTCAATATCACCTAATAAAACAAAATCCATCAATTCCCTGGCTTGTTTACGGGATAAATGTATATTTTTCGCTGGATTATGAATGCCTTCCCCTTCTGTTTGTTCCGTTGTGAGATAATTCCAATCTAATGGCAGAAACCGACTTAAATTATCTAAAAGTTCATTAAAATTTACAGGTTTACTCAAATGTGCCTTACAACCTGCGCTTAAAGCGGCGATGCGATCCTCGGCAAAAGCGCTGGCGGAGATTGCGATTATTGGGGTATTTTGTGATAAATAGGATTTTTGCAGGGTTTGGGCCACTTCAAAGCCATCAATTCCCGGCATGTGCAAATCCAATAAAATAATATCAGATGCCCAGGTTTGGATAACTTCCAGGCATTGCTTGCCATTTTCAACTTCCCGGACATCAAAACCCAGTGGTTTTAATAGTAAAGATAAAACCTCCCGATTACTAGGTACGTCATCAACAATCAACACCCGAAATGCCCCTTCTCCCTGCTGGCGTTTATAACCAATCACTTGTGGCATGTCCTTCTGATAAGGGTTGGCCTCTATCAGGGTGGAGACCGGTTCCACCGGGACTTTTATATGAAAACAACTCCCCTTCCCCGGCGTGCTTTCCAGCTTGATTTCTCCCGCCATGTTGTTGATCAGTTTTTGGGTAATTGCCAGCCCTAACCCCGTGCCCTGACGTTTATGTGCAGTACTTCCCGTTTGTTGGAAAGGTTTGAATATTTCTACAACTTTTTCTGCTGGAATACCAATACCGGTATCGCTGATTTCAAGTGTTAATTGATTTTCTATCATTTTAGCCGTTAAAGTCACGCAGCCCTGCTCCGTGAATTTAATGGCATTGCCCACTAAGTTCATCACTATCTGACGTAAGCGCTTGTCATCGCTGTAAAGTGATTTAGGCAAGCTGTTGTGATGCTTATATTGGAAGGCAATCTCTTTTTGCTCTGCCCGAATACGAAACATGGCAGTGAGCTCTTTAAAAAATTCATGGGTATCCCAAACCTCAGGGAACAACTCAAAACGCCCGGCTTCAATTTTTGCCAAATCCAGAATATCATTAATCAAGGTTAATAAATAATCACTACCACGTTGTATACTTTGTAATTTTTGGTACTTATCAGATGATAAGTCGCTGTCACGCAGCAGAATCTGGGTAAAGCCCTGAATTGCATTCAGTGGTGTGCGCAGTTCATGACTCATATTGGCAAGAAAAGCACTTTTTGCGCGATTGGCAGATTCTGCCTGCTCTTGAGCCTGCTCTGCCTGCTCTTTGGCTTGTAATAACGCCTGTTGCAGATGATGTATGCGCAAATGGGTGGCAACTCTTGCCAGCACCTCTTCGGCCTGGAACGGTTTGGTAATGTAATCTGTGCCACCTGCGGAAAATGCTTGGATCTTGTCAGTTGTTTCCTGCAAGGCGCTGATAAAAATCACGGGAATATCGCGGACAGCAGGATCTGCTTGTAATTTTTTGCAAACCTCATAACCATCCATGCTTGGCATTTTGACATCCAGTAAAATTAAATCTGGTGGCTCTGTGGCAATGGCATTTAAGGCCAGTTGACCGCAGGGTAATTTGCGCACCACATAACCTTCATTTTTTAAAATAGCGCCCAGCAAGTTAAGATTGGCGGGGGTATCATCGACAACTAAGATATTTGATTTTGAAGATGTGCTCATTATTGGATTCCTCACAATGCTATCCATTTCAAAATACGTTCATACTCATAAGCCACAGCCCATTGCTGTAACGTTTTTGCCAGCGGCGCATCATGCTGCGCTATTTCTGTCAGAATCCCATCAAGTTGTTCTGAATTGCCAAGAGTGACTGCCTGTTTTAAACGTATCTGTAGTTCTGTAGGCAGCATTGACAAATCCTTAGCTTCCGGCTGTTTTCCAACAGCAGGACTGAGTTTGGAGATATGACTCAAATCTGTTGCAGCTTGATGAGACACACCTAAAAACCGGGTAATTGCCTGGAAAATTTCTTCGATACGAAAAGGTTTACTGATGAAGTCATCACAGCCAGCTGCTATCGCTTTTTCCCGGTATTCGGTAAAGGCGTTAGCAGTGAGTGCGATAATAATGGTTGGCTCCCCTATCATTTGTTGTTTTATTTTTTGGGTTGCGGTGTAACCATCCATCTCCGGCATATGAAGATCCATAAAAATTAAATGGGGATGCCATTGTTGCCACTTCTCCAGTGCTTCTTTACCATTTTGAGCCTCCTGTATGCTAAAGTCAGTTTGTTTTAATATATTGCGCAAAAGTATACGGGACGATTCCTGATCTTCTACAATTAAAATACGGTTTTTTTCTTGTTGTGTAATAAGCTGTTTGGCAGGCTTAATCGCTTTAAAATCATGTTGCTCATCAGTGATTTCAATTTGCAGTTCAAAATAAAAAGTTGCACCATTGCCTTGCTCGCTCTGCACATGAATATCACCACCTAATAATCGCGCAAAATGGCGACTGATTGTTAAACCCAGTCCTGTGCCCTGCTCTTTATTCTGACCACTGTGTGTTTGTACAAATGGCTTAAATAATTGTTTTTGCTCCTGCGCTGAAAGCCCGGGACCTGTGTCTTTAATTTCAAAAAATAAATGGAAAACAGCAGGGGCGTCAGGTTCTTCTCCAGCGCGTATACTTAATATTACACCACCTTGCTCGGTAAATTTTATGGCATTACCTAATAAGTTAAATAAAATTTGGCGTAATTTACGAGAATCCGTTTTAATATAATGCGGCAAGTTTGTATCCAGTTCTAACCTCAGGTATAAACCTTTATGTTCTGCGCGCACCTGAAAAATTTCAACAATGCCCTGTACTAATTCGGGTAAATCAAAGCGTTTGAGCTTTAAGGTATTGCGTCCCGCTTCAATTTTGGACATATCCAGGACATCATTGATTAACTCCAATAAGTGCTCACCGCTGCGGTTGATGGTCGCCAGTTTACTATGCTGCTCTGTCGTTAAAGAGCTATCACGCACCAATAATTGGGCAAAACCTAAAATAGCATTCAGCGGCGTGCGCAATTCATGACTCATATTGGCAAGAAACATACTTTTTGCCTGGTTTGCCGTTTCTGCTTTTTGTTTGGCCTGGGTTAATTCTGCCTCATAAGCATGACGCTCAGAAACATCTTCCATACTCCAGATAAAACCCTGGGATAAATCTTCAATTCGCATACGCTGTCCACGCATTCGACACCAGAATAATTGACCATTTTTACGTTTCATCTGCAATTCAGTTTCATAAATGCCGCCATGTTGCAATATGGGATAGGCAGCATGAGCCAGCACATGGTAAGCTTCTGCGGAGGGATAAAGGCATTCTGTGGTCTGCCCCAGCAATTCCTCGGGCGTATAACCAAAAATCTCTGCTAATAAGCGGTTTATGTGTTGAAAACGACGTTCATGATTGATAAAACCAATACCCACCAGAGCATTGTCTAATACCGCCTGAGTCAAATCCAGGGCAACCTGCCGCGCCGTTTCCAGCTTTTTCTGATGACTGATGTCAAAATATAAACCCGCAATGGCCTGGGTTTCTCCCGTGTGATTGGCCACCATATAACCTTGGCTGCGGATATGGCGAGTTTCACCTGAAGGTTGCAGAATACGAAATTCAATATCAAAATGTTTACCATGCTGCGTAGCCGTGCGCACGGCCCATTCTACAGCGCCCCGATCTTCGGGGAAGACAGGATCAAACCAGGCAGAGCGGTTAGCCTTGAAACGCTCTGGTGTCAAACCAAAAATCTCCAGACAACGAAAATCCCAGTCCAGGCGATCATTTTCCACATCGTAATAAAAAGCCCCGGCCTGCGCCGCTTCCAGTGCAAACTGCAAACGCTTGCGATTTTCCAGCAAATGCCGCCGACTTTCCATCATGTGCCATTCTGAACGTTTTCGATCTGTCACATCGTGAAAAATAATCACTAAGGCGCTACGTTCACCAGTTAGCGTAAATAATGGCACTTTGGTGACATCAAAATAACGTGGACAGCCTTGTTCATCTCTGACGATTTCTTCAGCATGAAGTTGGCTGCCTTGTTTCCAGGCTAATTCATCGCCATAAGCACTGAATTTATAACTGTCCCGAAAGTGGGGTTGTAATTCACTGAGTTCAGTGTCGGTTTTACCCTGCCAGTCCACATCCTGTAATTTAAACAATCTGATTGCAGCCGCATTGATCAACTGCCAGCGACCCGCATTATCTTTAAAAAAAATACCATCAGGTAAGGCTTCTATCAATGTACTCAGACGCTGCTGGCTATTGCGTAAATTTTCTTCTATCTGTTTTTTTATGGTGAAATCACTGATAATACAAACCACCTTTTCACAATCGCCCTGCTTATTTTTAACTGCTGTCAACCAATGACTGCCCCAGAATATGGAGCCATTTTTACGAACAAAGGCTTTATCTGATTGATGATGGTCGATTGTCCCCTGAAACAGCCTGTTTAATCGATTGCGGGATAATTCCAGATATTCTGGTGTTGTCATGTCAAAACAACACATTTGCTGTATTTCTGTTGCGGTATAATTAAACAGTTTCTGGTAATAGGCATTGGTTTTTAAATAACGACCATCACGGTCTATCAAAGCAATACCAATGCTGGCATGATTAAAAATTGCACGGTACTGGTTTATATCATGTTGTAACGATGCTTTTCTCTGTTGTAAAAAAATCATCATAAGCCAGGTAATGCCACTGCCAATAAAACCAGCAAGCAACCAATGCAACCAGAGTGCGGCATAGGACAAGCTGTTTTCAGTTGCCAGTACTTGTTGGCTGGATGTCAGGCTCACTTGCGTATTCGCAAGTTCAGTATCAGCAACATCGGCAATTGCAATATTTGCTGATAAATATAAAAGCGATGACAATAATAAAAATATGTAAAAATATTTCATAAGCGATAATTATTAGATTAATTATTGAATTTTAATATTAAACTTTAGCTGATTTTGACAATATCAGCTTATTTTTTTCTGGTAATGCCATGTTATATAGCGAATTAAACTATCAGCAGCAAAGTCTGCAAGGGGTTTCCCGCACCTTCGCTTTGACGATTCCGCAACTGCCAAATCCTTTACAAATCGTGGTTGGCAATGCCTATTTATTATGTCGGATTGCCGACACCATAGAAGATGATCCAGAACTGGACAGTATACAAAAAACCCAATTTTCTCAACAATTTATTGCCGTGGTAAAAGGTCACTATAGCCCTGAGAAATTTGCACAAAGCTTGGCACCACAACTTGCAAGCCAGACCTTAGCGGCAGAAAAAGACTTAATTCGCCACACTGCCAGTGTCATCCGGGTGACCCGTTCTTTTGACGCACCACAGCAGCAGGCTTTGTTACGCTGTGTACGCATTATGTCCGAAGGGATGGCAGCATTTCAGCGCCAGCGCCGTCCTGATGGTCTGGCGGATATGCAGGCATTGGATGCATATTGTTATTGTGTTGCCGGTGTTGTTGGTGAAATGCTGGCAAGTTTATTTTGTTATCACAACCCGGCAATTGCCATCCATGAGAAAACTTTACAGAAACTCTCCGTCTCATTTGGACAGGGTTTACAAATGGTGAATATTCTTAAAGATATACAAACAGACCAACAGCGTGGTGTATGCTGGTTGCCGCGCTCTGTATTCAGCGCCGTGGGGTTTGACCTTAAACAATTAACAAAACAGTGTTATCAACCAGCATTTGATGAGGGACTGGAAGTATTGATTGCGACTTGCCGGGAACATCTTAATGATGCGCTGCGTTATATTTTGCTGATCCCGGTGCAGGAAACAGGGATTCGACGATTTTGTCTGTGGGCTTTAGGCATGGCAGTGTTGACCTTACGCAAAATTGACAGGCACCGCCGCAAGCAGCAAGGTTTTTATCTTGCGCAGGATGTTAAAATTTCCCGTAACAGTGTACGTGCAACCATTTTGCTGACCAACAGCTTCACCCGCTCAGATCGGGCATTACAGTTTTTATTCCAGCAATGGACCCGGAGTTTACCGGGCAAAGCAATGAGTAAAAACACGATAGAACAGGGAGCAAGTCAGTGTGAGCAGCCAAGTGAATAAATGGTTAAAATAGTACGATACGAAACATTCTTTTGTTTTTATTTTTGTTTTTATTTATGAAATATCCGGGCTTAACTTTACGACTGACATGCGCCTACAACAAAAACTATTTCTCAGCATCAGCGCCCTGGCATTATTGCCATTATTAATTTTGCAATTCGGCGTAGTCGGGCGCAATGAGCAAATCCTGGAAGAACAAATGCGCCAGGAGGTGCTGGCTGTGCTGGACAAGCTGGCGGGGGAGTTGCAAACCTTGATTCGGGGGCAGCAGTCATTGGTGCAGGGACTGGCGGAGGTACCGACAGTACGGGAATTTGTGGCCTCTCTGGAGGAGTCCGAAGCAACGCCGGATTATTTTAATCGTGCCGAGAAACTGGAAAGTTTCTTTCTCAATTATCAAACGGTAGTACCCCCCATTCAAGGCTTGCGGGTTTTTGACAGTAACGGTAATACACTGGTTAAAGTCAAAGAAGATCATGTCGATAAACCACTCAATGATCTGCCCAATGGACGGCGGTTTGTCGCTAATCACGGTCAGACCGGTTTTTTTCAGGTGGTTGCCAAACCACTGCCCTCCGATGGCATCGGCATGTCAAATTTCGAACTGGGTCAGGTCAAACCGCAGGATGATTTTTGCCCTTCCATGTTGCGTTATGTCACGCCGCTGGAAAACCGACTGGAGCGGGCAGGTTATCTGGTGGTGAATTTTTGGGGTAAAGGTTTGGATCAACTGATTCAAAAAGCCTCGCTGCAATTGCAAAAACAAATTTTAATGAGTGAAATTTCACCACAAAACCCTGTGCGTGACGGCGTTTATCTCTACCATCCTGACAATGATATGCGCTTTGGTAATCAAACTGACAATAACTATCGTTTATCCTTAGACCTGGAGAAGGATGTATGGTGGGAGATCACAGGCGGCAATGAGCGCGGTGACGTGGCAGGGGAGCAAACTCAGGTATTTTATCTCAAGCTGCGTCCTTACCCGGAGCGGGACATCCAGTGGTTATTGACGGTAGAGACTGATCGCAAAAGTTTTCTTGGCCCGATTCATAACGTACAGCGAACGATTTGGACCTTGCTGGTGGTGGTGTTTTTACTGACCCTGATATTGGCGCGTTGGTCGGCGGCGGTATTAGCGCGTCCGCTGAATCGTTTTGTAGAAATGTTGACCCGTTATGGTAATGGGGAAAAAGTGCGCTGCCAGGAAAATCGCCGTGATGAAATGGGTGCGGTAGGTAAAGCCTTCAATCGCCTGATAGACAACCTTGCGGAAGCTGAGCAGAAACGCCAGCAGGCTGAAGCGGTTGCGAATCAGACTGCGCGTTTGGCGACTGTCGGTGAATTGGCTGCCGGGGTGGCGCATGAAATTAATAATCCACTCAATAACATGATGAGTCTGCTTGATATTATCAATAAAGAACCATTACCAGGTGGTGTGCGTGAAGACCTGGATCTACTGCGTCAGGAAAACCGCCGCTGTGCTGAAGTGGTGCAGGGCTTGCTGGATTTTTCCCGGCCTAAACCACCGCTTATTCGCCAGGTGGATATGTTGGAAGTGGTGGAAGACAGCGTTCGTCTGCTCCATAAACGCGCCCGTACCTTAAATATCGAATTGCAGATAGTCAGTGCGCCGCAAGGTGCTTATGTTAAGGCCGATCCGGCGCAAATCCAGCAGGTACTGGTGAATATCCTGCTCAATGCGATTCATATCAGCCCACCTGACAGCAGCATAGACATTTATCTCAAGGCGGATGAAAAATGTCTGGAATGTCGGGTGGAAGATTATGGCAAAGGTGTTGCGCCACAGGAACTCAGTAAAATATTCCAACCTTTCTACACCACCAAACAAGATCGCGGCGGCACTGGCCTGGGATTATCTGTCAGTTATGCCATTATTATGCGCCATAATGGTGAAATTCGCGGTGAATTGCGCCCTGGCGGCGGTTTAGCGGTATGCTTTCGTTTGCCGCGCTGGCGCGAGATTGATGACGAGACAAAATTGTTAGAGGTGAGCGATGCCTGAAACACTATTGTATTTTGTTGATGATGATGATCTGGCCTGCCATTTGTTCCAGCGTCATTGTCGGCAATTAGGTTATCACTGCCGGGTGTTTAATCAGGCTACAGATTGCCTGGAAACGATTGAAGCACAAATACCATCCATGTTGCTGGCAGATTTAAATATGCCGGGCATGGATGGCTTTGAACTGATCAGCCGGGTGCGCATCATGTACCCTCAGTTACCTGTCCTGGCACTGACCGGGCAATCCACTGTGGAGCGTGCCGTGCAGGCGATGCAGGCGGGTGCTTCGGATTTTCTAAAAAAACCCTACGAACAGGACGAACTCTGTCTGACGATTGAGCGTTGCTTAAATCATGCACAGGCGCTCTCTGAGAATCATGAGCTTAAACGCCAGGTGCTGGAACCGGAAACCGGCTTTGGCATGTTGGGCAACGCCCCCAGTATGCGCCAAGTCTATTCGATGATCGATAAGCTGGCAGAAGTTGATTGTCCGGTTATTATTCTGGGCCAGTCCGGTAGTGGCAAAGAGCTGGTGGCGCGCGCAATTCATGATCGCGGGGCGCGTCGTCAGGAACCTTTTGTGGTCATTGACTGCGGCTGTTTATCAGATACCTTGCTGGAAAGCGAATTATTCGGTCACAAGCGTGGCGCTTTTACCGGTGCCGATAAGGAGCGTGTGGGTTTACTGGAAACTGCGCGTGGCGGCACGGTATTTCTGGACGAAATTGGTAATATTTCTGAAACCATGCAAACCAAGCTGCTGCGCGTACTTCAGGAACATACCCTGACCCCGGTTGGCAGCAGTCGGGTGGTACAGGTGCAGGCGCGTTTTATTTGCGCAACCCATCGCGATCTGCCACAAATGGTCAGTAATGACGAGTTTCGTCATGATTTATACCATCGCCTGAATGTTGTCACCATCCACACACCGACGCTGGCGGAACGTAAAGAAGATATTCCGCTGCTGGTACAACATTTTGCCGATAAATTCTGCACCAAATACCAGCGCCCACCACTACATTTTTCTGCCACCGCGATGCGCCAACTGTGTCAGCGCCCCTGGCCGGGTAATGTACGAGAACTGCGTAATTATGTGGAACGTTGCACGATTATGGCGGATCAGAAAGTCATTGATGCGGATCCCGCCTTGCCACAATCAAGCTTAGAACAAGGAAACGTTACTGCATTACCCGATGATGAAAGCAATCTGCAAACCTTGCGTGAACTTGAAGCCCGCCATATTCAGCGGGTGCTCGAAAGCGTGGGTGATAACCACCGTCAGGCCGCCGATATTCTAGGCATCAGCCGCACCACCTTGTGGCGAAAATTGCGGGAAGCCGAGAAGTGATATAGCGAATGGTGAGTCAGAAAGCTGGATAAATCAACAGTCCCAATACGATCTTTGGCAGGCTGAATTACATCGTGATGAACTTCATGTAACTCAGTTGCTTGCTGCATAAAGGATATAACAAATTGTGTAAGCATTCAGTCTCCCCCTGGGAATACCGACTTCCACCCGCCCTAAGGCCGGCAGAATGCCTGCGTTCCCAGGGGAAGTGAACGGATACGTCTGGTGAGCAACCTTATAAAATAGAACCTTTGAGGTAAGATCGTGAACCCAAGGGTAAGGAGCGAGAATTTTATAACTTCAGCAACTTGGCTGGTCTTTTTCTCCATTTTCTGCGTTCCGAAAACAGTTACATAGCTTGCTATGCGCCTGTTTTCACGCCTTGAAAATGAATAAAAATCCTG
>NZ_JAUCGJ010000067.1 GCF_030378065.1 Candidatus Venteria ishoeyi
TATTTTATCCTTATTTATTAAAACAAAACAGCCCGGTTCAGAAAACTGAACCGGGCTATTTTGTTAAATGGAATTTTCCTTATTTCCGGCCTCTGTCTCAGAAATACCTGTTTACAGACATTTTTGATCCAGCGACTGGGATGAGGAATCAATCACTTATTTAGTCTATGCAATAACCACTTGGCATTTGCATGGGAATGGTATCAAAATCCCCGGAAGTACGACTGGTACGTACCTGGAAAATACCGGAAATATCTTCACATTCACCCGCAACATTAAAGATAGCCGCACCACGTTTACCACTGGCAATAAAGTCTGTGGATTTCAGCAACAAGTTACCACCGGCAGGAATGGTACCGGTCTCACTGCCTGCTTGCAATACTAATGCATTGGCATCGCCTTCAGGGAAATCAGATAATACTTTGATTTCATAAGTTGCTTCAGCATCTCCCCGGTTATTCAGATAGAAACGTGGAATATACTGGGTTGACATGGTAAAGAATGGGGTAATTAACTGCGCACCATTGTGTTTAATTTTACCGATAACAACATTGCTTAAATCATAAGCACTATAGCCAGATTCAGCCACTGATATAAAGTCAGCGGCAATATCTATTTCTGGAATTTCACCCGTAACATTAGTTCCGTCCACCCCAGTATTGGTTGTCGCACATAGCACTTTGTTAGAGCCTATGAAACTACTAGCTGAACTCGCCAGTGAAAGTGATTTAACTGTAGTTGGAACTGCCTTAATTACATTAAATGATACAGAACTACCGTCTTCTGCTATGTCAGTAACCGGAATATCGTCTGTAGTACCATCATTGAAGGTATTATCACACTTACCATCGGCAGAAACAAATAGACGTTGTTTGGCTTCCGTGACACCTGTATCAGTCGTCATATCCTGAGAGAAAATAAAACTAAAATCTCCATTCAAGGTCAATACTGAATCACTCAGAAGGCCACTTAAAGCAATAGAAGAGCCAGTAGTACTACTCGGGTCCATGAGACTTGTGGCTTTAGCTAAGTTAAATTGAGCCAATACACCGGTTTTAGGGAGCTTAGGTGGATCCTTAAACTCAGTAAAACCTGTCACTACATCGGCAACCAATTCAGCGATTGCCCCTCCAGACCAAGCCTGCAATGAATAAGGTGCAGCAAAGTGAATATAAGGCATGTTATCCAGTGAAGCTAATACTGTAGAGCCTGGCGCATCCGGGTTTGCAGCTTCAGTGACGGTTTCAAATAAACCATAACTGAACAGAATATCTGAGCTGCCACCAATATCAATCGAACCTGATGTAAAGTTAACGATATCATCTACCACTAACGGTTCAGCCAAAACACCTGTTGAAGCACTTGTTGGGACAACCCGAAAAATTACATAGTTATATCCAGCACCACCCTGTACTTCTTTTATAGTAGGGGTCTTACTTGTAACAGTCAGATTCAGCCCAGTCACACTAGAACTGAATTTAGTTGTTGCAGAACCTCCCGATAACTCAATACGTACAAAACGTGCAATACCGGAATCAATAGCTTTATCCAGCTTAAATTTTGTATTTTCAGGAGTAGCTATTTTTCCAGTAGACTTCATAGTTGCAGGGTAATTTACTGCAGAACCTCCAGCAGTATAATCTATTGCTGCTGCTACATGAGCGCCATATAAGCTTAAGCTTGCACAAATGGCAAGATTTAATATATGTTTTTTCATTACAATTTCCTCTTAATCAATCTTATTTTGTACAAGAAGCTTACTTACATATACCTTGAGGCATTTGCATTGGAATACTGTCAAAGTCGCCACTACCAATATTAGGATCACTCGTTGTATTGGTACGATTCTGGAATACGCCAGAAATGAGCTTACAAGGTGCATTGACGGTAAATACAGCAGAACCACGCCCACCTAATGGGGTTGCAATCTGTGGACCTTTTAATAAAAGTGCGCCATTAGCAGGGATAGTACCTTCTGTTACCTCACCAGCAGAAATGGGTTTACTCGCATCAGAACCCAAAGCAATTTTGAAAGCTGCCTCTTGATTACTGCGGTTGATCAAATAAAAACGTGGTGTATAACTTTCATTAAGCGTAAAGAATGGGGTGATTAATTGCGCACCATTACGTTTCACTACACCTGCAGGTATATTGGAAAATTCCAATGCTACTTGACCTGTAATAGGTACAGCATTCAAGCTTGCGCTATAAGTAGATACCGGAATCGTTCCCCCGTTTTCTGTCGCAGCTATTCCCGTATTTGTTTCTATACATAGAAAGGAATCTGCTGCGGTACTTGCAACATTACCTATGGTAATCGTGGCACTTTCAGCACTGAGTAATGAAGCCGCAGTATCGGTGACACAGCCTGTAGCACCAAGAAATACTCGGTTTTTTGCAGCATTATCATAAACACCACCGGGAGAAGCGAGTGCAGAAAAGTCACCTTTGATTTCTAGGCTTGTTGTGTCTTTTAAGATATCACTTAAAGTCGATACTTCGGTTGTGCCATCAGGCAGCAGCAAGTTAGGAGATGAAGCTTGATCAGTGCTGAGATGCTTAGTGTCTGTCTTAGCAAATTTAATATTATAGGCTAATACAACTTTTTTCTTACCATTCAGGAAGCGAGTATAGTCCTCAGCAACATCCGCTACTTGTGTCGCATCCTCCATACTGATTTCATAAGGCGGGAAAAAGCGAACATAATCACCTGAATCACTGACTAAGGAGTAGTTATTATCGGGATCCGAAGCCCCCACTTCTTTTTCATATAAACGATATTGATAAGTAATCGTATCGGTATTATTAATACCCAGGTTAGTGCTTGATGCACCCGGCTTAAATACAAAGCGAGAAGTACTTGGAATTGCCTGATCATAGATCGAAGCAGGATCATCATCAGCTACTTTGATAGAGAAAATAACATGACTTTCGCCTTGTTTACCTTCATGACCACTCACACTATTAATTGTAAAATCATATCCATTGGCAGTTGCGGTAGGTGCCACTAATTTATTACCACTGCTATCTTGAATTTCTAAATTATTTGCGCCAGCAAGGTCATTGGTTGCAAAAACAGTATTAGTAAAATCAAAACGGACATAACGGGTTTCACCAAAACCAACCCCAGCCTTGGACAGAACCTTTAAGTCCAGGGTGGTACCTGCAGAAACTAAAGCTGAAATGCTACTAACATCAATGGTACTGGTATAATTGACTGTTAGGTCATTTTTGGTTGAATCTTGAGCATTTAGTGTACGATCTGCCAATGCATAGGCATCCATCGCTCCAATACTAAGGCTTGCCGCAATAGCAACACTTAATAAGCGTTTTTTCATGGGAATTACTCCTTATTAATTTTAAAATTAAAGGTTTTACTATAAACCATCTTGTTCAGACTGAAAAGCATGATTATACAAAAAAACCACGCTTTTTGCAGAAAAACCACAAACCCAAAAAACGATAGCTTGCCAAATCTCTGCATTATCGTTGTCGTTGCAATTTTCTGTGGCATGTCATGTATTTTATCTTTTACAGATATTTTTTATACTGACATGCTATGGTTAAACAGGATTATACAAAAAAACGATGGGATAAAACAGCAAACGTATGAAAGGATTTTTTAGGCTGATAAGTGGTTTACGGTTTACGGTTTTTCAGCCTGGTGGCTCGAATTCCATATTACAATAAATACTTGCCGGATTAAGCGTGCAGTCCAGACAGACTAACTGAATTTCAGCATCTGGCTGGCTATATTCTCTGAAAACCCATTCATGCGGCGCGGTTTTGACATAATGTTCCAGGCGCATCTGATATTGATCCACCAGTAAATATTCCTGGAATCCGGGCAGGCTGCGATAGGCGCTGAACTTTGCGCCGTGATCATAATCAGCAGTAGATTGTGACAGGACTTCGATAATTAAGCCGGGGTTGCTCACCACGCTGTGTTTTTTATCGGCATACTCAATAGCCTGCATAAATACCATCAAGTCGGGATAGGTTGCCTTGTCAAGGTTTTCGATGTGCAATTTAACATCGTTCATGAATACCTTGCCCTGTTTTTGCTGTTGCAGACAATGATAAAGTGACATGTAAAGCTGCCCGATAATCTGATTATGGTTTAATGAAGCCCCTGCCATTGGAAAGATTTCCCCCTGATGATATTCATGTTTTTCTTCGCTGCGTGCTTCCAGTTCCAGATATTCCTGAAAACTGATGGGGTGATTGCCTGTTTGAGCTAACATAAGTATTACCGTTATTTGATTTTCCAGGTTATGAGGAAGGCGTTATCTGAACTTATAATAATGTGCCTCAGGGTAAAAATCATTGTCTAATAATTGTTCAACAGCATAAGGGCAGCTTTGGGGAAAGCTGTTATCTGCCAAACCCGTTTCTTTTACAGCCAAAGTTAAAGCATTTGGGTAGGCTTTAATAATACTTTCAGGTATTTGATTTTTAAGGCTGGGGCTGTCTTCTAATTGCTGCATGATTTTAATTCGTTGCTCCCAAATTGAACCGCGCCAGCTACCGCTGCGTTGCTCAGCTTGAAACTCCCATTTTAACAAATGCGCAATTAACACCATCAAACGACTCAATAGTTCCCGTTTGTCACGTTTTGCCATGCTTTCCAGTTCATCAATTAAAATTTCAATATCCAGTTCTGAGAATTTCCGTTGTTTCAGCAACGTAATATTTTTATTAATCCAGTCATAAAAATCTTTTTCATAGGCTTGCTGCATGATATTCGTTGTATCGCCTCTCATTCCCAAACCACCTTGGCATAAACCTCGTTCAAGGCCAGTTGGCATTGCAGGCTGGGCAGCGTTAAAATAGTTTCCAGCCCCTGATATTCATTGAGCAGCCAGCTATGTGTATCCTGACGTACATAATGCTCTATATAAGGGCGATCCTGAGCAACCAGCAGATATTCCTGGAGGCTGCCTAGTTGGCGATATAAGGCAAACTTGCCGCCGCGATCATAATCTGCGGTGGAGGGTGAGAGCACTTCAATAATGATTTGTGGATTGAGTAAATTATCCTGGTCAATAAACTCAGGTTTTTCACAAACAACGCTGATGTCGGGATAGACGTAGTTATCTGCAACCTGTACCCGTAAATCACTGGGGTAGGTTAAACAGGGGCCTTGTTTTAGTCGATTGCGTAATTCTCCAATCAGATTCCCAACAATCAGGTTATGCGTGGCACTGGCTCCGCTCATTGCAAATATTTCATGATTAATAAACTCGTGCTTTTCTTTGCTCAGGCGCTCTTGCTTTAAGTAGCTTTGTGGATCTGTTTTTAATTCGGTCGCAGCAGACATGTCTCAATCCTCATCAAATATTATTGAGGCAATCTTAACATTCATCTTGTAAAAATTCCCTCTTATCCTGTTATTCCAGTTTACCCGGAAAATAGGTATTAGACTGATAGATTGACAATAAAAATTTTAATTAGGTTTAAGCAAATATCGGGAGAAAGACCATGAAAGCATTATCAGGCATTGCTTTGTTTTGCTTGCTGTTTACTCAGGCTTTGGCCTGGGAACTGGATGTCAAACCGGATAATCAGGAAAACCCACACAACCAGGTTTGGGTGGGTAGCGATCAGGCGCTGAGTGGCGTGGAGCCGTATCTTATCTGGTTTGATATGGATGCTAAACCGGGGGCGCAGTTTCAGAGTTGGCAGGCGCATCATGGCTGGTCCGATGGCCTGCATCATATTTTCCCCAATGCCGTGGATTTGCCGGTGTTTGAGGCTTTTCCCATTACCACGCTGGCATCTACCTGTCCTGTAGAGCACCGTTGCTTTCTGGCATTTCTCGCTTTGCCACCCGGCGCTTCACCACTGAATCCCAGCGTTTGGCAGGAAGGTGCTTTGTTTCCTTTAAGCATAGAAGCCGGTTATGAGCGGATGCCGGGGCAGGTTAAGTTTCTCAGCGAGTCTGATTACAGGTTTTATGATAACTATAGACCGGGTCTGGAAAGCGGCGTGATGGATGATGCTGTGTTAGCGCCTACTATAGATGCCGCGCCAATGGAAGATAAAGACAATACTGGCGCTGTAGATGGCGGGGCGACAGTAGAAACTGAAAAACCAGATATTTTTCAGGTAGAAAATCATCAGCTCTGGTATGTCAATCAACGCGCTAAAAAATTACAAATTATTGATCTCAGTGATCCCGCCGCACCGTCTTTAAGTGCCAGTCTGCGCTTACAGGGTTATCCTGAAGAACTCTATCTGCTGAATGGTCGCGCCATTATTTTACAGGCGGATCAGGATAAGGCGCGGCTGGATGTAATTCAAATGGATGTTAACGGCGAGTTAAAGTTACAGCAAAGCCTGGAGTTACCCGGTTATTTTATGGAGTCACGGCGACGCAATGCGCGTATTTATGTGATTTCCAGAGTCTACCAGGAAGTGATTGCGCAGGAACCTCAGCCCGTTGATGGGATTGCTCCCGATGTTACGGATGTTGCGCTGGTTTGCTGTCATTACCCAGTTGAGCAATTAGCCACCTATGCCGTGGAACTGGATAGCGCTGGGCAGTTAAACCTGGTCGATCAGGCTCAAAATGATGTTTATAGTCCACAAGTGGCGATATTCAACGATTATCTGGTGCTTGCCGGACGTAATCCGCAGGATTGGCGCAGCTCGCAGGTACAGGTTTTTAATCTAAGCCAGGATCAGGATGCACTGGTGGATGCGGGGCTGTTAAAAGTACCGGGCTATATTCCTTCTGAGTTTCATTTGAATGTCAGTAATAATTTGTTCCGGCTGGTTTACGGCCCGGAAGATCGCAGTGCGGGCAGTACCCTGGGTATTTATGATTTGCAATCCACAGACTTGCCACTGCTGGGCAAGGTCAGCGATATTGCTCCGGGAGAGGCTTTATTTGCCACCCGTTTTGTTAAGGATACCGCTTATGTGGTGACTTATGAGCGCACCGATCCATTGTGGGTAATAGATTTAAGCAATCCAGCACAGCCAGTAATTACCGGTGAACTGGAAGTCCCCGGATGGTCGGAAAAGTTGTTTTTTAATAATAACCGCCTGTTTTCCACCGGTATAGATGATCAACCTGGCACAACGGAGGCAACAGCACGGGTACGGCGTTTTTCCATGAGTTTATTTGATGTCGTCGATCCGCATCAGCTTAGTTTGCTGGATCGTTTAACCCCGTTTAAAGATACGCCAGTTAATTATAGTTATTCACCCTCTACTGAAGATGAACGCGCCTTGCTGCTGGACTGGAACAGTGGTTTGGTAGCTGCACCAGTCAACAGTTATCAAGCCGAGCAGCAAAATTATTTGCAAATTGCCCGTCTGCAAAATAATGAATTTAAGGATATGGGTCTGCTGGCGCTGGATGTGCCTGCCGAGCGTGGTTTGTTATTAGAGCCGGATATACTGGGTATACTCAGTGGGCAAAGTTTGTTAACTGCCAGCGTGCTTAATGATGAGCCGAAATTACTGGGAGAATTAGAGCTGGCAAAAAATATAACCTGGCTGCAACTGGCTTATGATGCACAGGCTAAGCCACACCTTTGGGCAGCGGCTTATGGCGACAGTGGTTATTATCGTTTTTATGATTATGATATTGGTGATACAAATGACGCGGAACCTCAACCCCGACAACATTGGAATCTGGATAAACCCCTGCGCCAGATTGCGCTAGGTGCTGAAAATGTGGTGTTTTATCAAAACAGTCCATTAAGCTTGCAAGCTTTGAATCTTGAAACCGGGGAATTATCACCGGTATTTGCATCCGACACTGAAAACAACAGCTATCAACAAAGTGCCGGTTTTGTGGTGGGGGATAATTTTTATTTCTCAGCAAGTCATGAGGCTAATATCCAGCCTTTACTGATGGCGAGTGAACCAGTTGTAAAACCTAATATGACAGATGACCTCAGCAGCGGCGGAATGCCTGAGGACATGTATTATTATCCCACTGCACTGGAATGGCAGTTACAGCATTTTAGTTTAATGCCGGAAGTGATTAAAGAGCATTCACCATTATCCATACCCGGTATGTTGATTGCCGCTTATCCAGGGCCATTATTTGTGACTCAGGAAAAACCAAAACGCTGGAATGATGCAATGGCATTAAATCTGTTGACACTGGATAATAAGCAATTGCGGATGCTGGACAGTTTGCGTATTGAGCAATGTGATTATTACACCACAACTTATACAACCCAGGGTTTATATGTTACTTGCAGTATCGCTATGCCTGTGAATATAGTTGGTACAAATATGACTAATGGGTTTGCACCGGAATATGGGCGGCAAACCCATATATTCCATTTTCAGATTACAGACCAGCAGCTAAAAGAAAGTGGACACTGGGTATTTGACGGGCAATGGTATATCCGCGCTGCAAAAGACCAGCGCGTTTTGTTACATAAACAGGCGGTTTATTATTATGATGTGATGTGGCCCACACCGACAACGGATAATGCGGATGTTTGCCAGGTTTATGTGCTGAATGACAAGCAGGCACCACAGTTACAAGGCACGGTGAACCATTGCCACGATACGAGAAAATCAGCCATTGGAACGCAACAAGTGTATCATGCGGCAGGTTTTGCGGAGATTACGGCTGAGCCTATTAATCCGCCGATGATACAGGTGCCGTAGGATAGGCAGTGATTCAGGGATACCTTCCCCCTTGAAGGGGCCTTATCCCTCAGCGACCAGACCTTCCAGGTTTTAAAAACCTGGAAGGTCTTTTGATAAGCTGTACTTAAAAGTAAAGCGATAACATCAATACAACAAATGCAAAAAAAAACTATCATTTTACATGATTATTTTGAGTCCCTGGAAGGTGGGGGGCGTTTAAGTAGTGTCCTGGCAGAGGGGTTGAATGCAGCGTTAGCCTGTGGTTTTGCCACAAAGCACCACCCTTTTACCCATACTGCTCGACAACAGGGGCAATTTTATAGCCTGGACAGTCGTAGTGCTATACCACTGTGGCGACAATACCGTTTAGCCCAGGCGTTTCAGGGCAAAACAGGTTTTTTACAGAATTATGCTACGGCAATTTACAGCGGTTTTTACAGCCCACTGGCAATCAAGCAGCATCAACAGGGACGTAATATCCTGTATTGTCATACCCCGCCACGTTTTATTTATGATCAACGTGATTTTTATTTGTCTCAGATTCCCGTCCCTTTGCGCCCGTTGCTAAATGCTTTCAGTGATTGGTTACAACCGCGTTATGAGCAGGCAGTACAGCAGATGGATGTGGTTATTGCCAATTCTCAAAATATTCAGCAGCGTATACAACATTATCTTAAACAGGATGCCCAGGTGGTGTATCCACCCTGTGATACCCAGGCTTTGCGCTGGCTGGGGCAGGGCGATTATTATTTATCCACTGGACGTTTAGATCCCTTAAAGCGGGTGGATAGACTGGTACAGGCTTTTTTGCAGATGCCGGATAAAAAATTACTGATTACCTCTGGCGGCCCGGAACTGAAACGCTTGCAAGGCATGGCGGCAGCAGCGGACAATATTCAATTTAGCGGCTGGCTGGATGATGCCGCACTGAAAAAACTGATAGGTAATGCCATTGCTACCTTATATATCCCCAAAGATGAAGACTTTGGCATGTCACCTGTTGAGTCGATGGCGGCGGGAAAACCTGTAATCGGTGTTGCAGAAGGGGGGCTATTAGAAAGCATCATTGCAGAAGAAACGGGTTTTTTATTACCGCCCGATCCTTCAGTTGAGCAAATTATTGCGGCGGTTACAGCAATGACCCCACAACAAGCACGATTCATGCGTAGTGCCTGTGAAAAACAGGCGCAGGGATTTGACCAGCGTTATTTTATTGAACAGATGCGAGAAATTATATGGTCTAAGTGAGCTTGTCATATTAAGTATTTTGGAAAAGCCTTGTGAAGATTCTTGAAATAGAACAGGATTACCAGCGTACATCCTCATAAATATCCTCAAGACACAGGCTGGCATGGTAATGACCACAGTGTACATTGATAAATTCATGGGCTTCTAAAACGGCTTTCAGCCATTGCCCCTGTTCATTTTTTTCATAATATTCAACTTGTGTCTGTATGGAAGAAACCAGCAGATAATATTTCAGGCTGGGAATATTTTTATATGCCAGCAATTTTTCACGGCGATCAATGGTTTCGGTTGAGGGTGACAGGACTTCTGCAATCAGGCAGGGTTGGGTTTTGTAATTAGGGTGATCATCGCTGGTATCACAGCCCAGCATGACATCGGGGTAATAAAAACAGGTGTCTGCGGTATTTTTTATTTTTGTACGCAGTTTCATGTCACTCATAAATACGCCACAGTTACTGCCACGAGCAACATTGCGAAGCTGAAAAAATAGATTGCCAGCAATGCGGTTATGTCTTTCAGTCGCACCTGCCATGGCATAGATATTACCGGCAATATATTCATGGCGAATATCCGCTAAGGCTTCAGCAGCCAGGTATTCTTCAACATTGAGTATAGTTTTTCTTAATGCGGACATGTTGACCTCGCTGCATATTTTTAAAAGCATAATTATAGCCTGAAAATTATTTTATACTGAAATTTGCTGATATATCCCCGGTGTTTTAAAATGGTCTGCTGTTATCCCCTTAAACGATTGCTTTATTCATTTACTATTTGTCCATATGCGTATTCCTAAACAGCCGCAGGGCTTTATACTGGTTGCCACGCTGTGGATACTTGCGGGCATGACCATTGCCGCCAGCAGCTTTGCGCTATGGACGCAACAGGCACTGGATTTGGCAACACAATCGGCAGAAGATACCCAGGCTGCGCTTGATTTGCAAAGCACTAAGGTTACGGTTCTCTATTTATTGGGAACTCAGTATATGACAGCCGGTGGGCTTTTGATGCCAACGACTGCTTCAAAAACAACAGAAAAAGTAATAAAAAAAGAACTGTTAAAACTGGATAACCAGATTTATAAGGGGCTGGGACAAACAAGATTCGCCTTGCAGGATGCGCGGGGTTTGGTCAGTGTCGGTATTTTACATAAGAAGCGTATTCGCCGCTTATTAGGCTTAATCGGTGTTCCTCCAGAAGAACAAAATCCATTGCTGGCAAAGCTTGTGGATTATGTCGACAGGGATGATTTAAAACGCTTAAATGGTGCGGAAAGTATAGAATATATTGCAACGCAGCGTATGCCGCCTGATAATCATTATTTATGGACGCCTGAACAGGTTGCTAATATTCTACACTGGGATAAACATCCTATTTTATGGCAAAATCGTGACTGGACACAACTAACAACTACCTTATCGGCTAATCTTATCAATATCAATACCGCTCCCATTACCGTCTTGCAAACTTTATCCGGCATGAGTACCAAGCAGGCGCAGCAAATCGTTTCCAAGCGTCAGCGCCGTGCATTTTATAAAGAATTGCAGTTACTTAATGCTTTGGGGGGGTACACAAGTTTTGATATTCTGGAAACAATTTTTTTCCCTGGTTATGGGATTCGTTTCACTCTCTGGCAGGATGATAGCTTGCATATGAAGCAGCACCATTTCTATCTCACACCCAATAGTGATATTGCGCCCTGGCAAGTCAAATATGCTATTGAAAGTCCTATACATGCCTTGTATCAACATCCAGCACTGCCTGTAAGCAGTAAATTGCTATCTTATCCCGTTACACCTTAAAACAACCCTTTCACAGGTATTCAAAGAAAAGCCAATGAAATTTAAAGTCTATGTTTATATGTTGCTATTGAGTTTGCTGTTATTTTTTAGCAGTGCATGTACGCAACACCCCAAGCATGAAATAATGCCTAAACCTTTGCGCCAACCCTTGCCGGATTTACAGGAAGTCACCGCTCCTAGTATTCAGAAAAAAGAATCTGCTGAAAAATTGCATTCCCGTTTTGTCTCAACGCCTAACTCTGCCAGGCTCGAAACCAGTAGAATTATTGGAGACATCAAAGATCAACTGCCTTCAATTCCAACCAAGACCCCCGTCAGCATCAGTGTCGATAATCTGCCCTTACCTGCTTTTATTAATGAGGTTTTTGCCAATTTATTAGGTTTATCTTTCCAGATTACACCAGACTTAAAAAAGAAAAAAGACCTGGTGACCTTTCGGGTACTGAAAGCAATCACACCTGAGCAGATGTTTATTCAGGCGAGACTGGTACTACAAGACTATGGGGTTGCAATTATTGAGCAAAATGGTTTTTTGAAATTTGCCTCATCCAAGCACGCGGGTTTCAGTAAACCACCGTTAATCATTACCGGCACCACCTTGCCGGAAGTGCCAGTTTCTCATCGTCCAATTTTCCAACTGGTACCGGTTCATGTAGTAAAACCCAATAAATTACGTACCTGGTTACAACAGATTTATCCAAAACATGGCTTAAAAATCTCTATCGATCATGATATCAATAGCTTAATGCTCAGCGGTAAACCAGATAATATCCGGCAAGCACTGGAACTTATCAGGCTTTTTGATAAACCTTATATGCGCAGTCGTTATAGCTTGCGGGTTAATCCCATTTTTATGGAAGTATATGAACTGGCGAAATCCCTGGAAGAAATTCTGGGTAGCCAGGGCTATGCCGTCACCAAAAAAGGGGGGCCCAACGCTGATGGCAGCACAATTATCATGCCCATTAAGAGTATTAACAGCCTGATTATTTTTGCACCAAGCCAACAAATTCTTGATTATGTGCGTTCCTGGGTGACTACTTTGGATCAAGAGGGGCAAAAGCAAGAGCAATTAAATTTATTCAGTTATCCTGTTGAACACACCCGTGCAAAAACCTTAATGGAGGTTTTAGACCCCTTACTGAAATCAACCCTGAGTTCTTCTAAGACCAAATCAGCAATCAGTGCTAAAAAACCAGGTACTGCTAAGGCCCAACAAGTTCAAACGGGTTTACAAGAAGAGCAGTTAGTGGTAGATGAAACCCGCAATATTTTGATTTTTCAAGGTAAAGCATCTAGCTGGGGGCGTTTATTACAAATTATTAAAATCCTGGATAAACCGGTCAAACAGGTATTGATTGAGGTTATTGCCGCTGAGGTACTCCTTACGGATAAGGAAGAGTTGGGAGTTGACTTTTTAATGAAAGGTGTTGGCTTGGGTGATCTGGGTGGCACATTGGGTACTTTAGGCAGTCTCGGTCTTGGTGGTTCCGGGCTGACTTATACCCTGAACAGTGCTGGAGATACCCGCGCAGTCCTTAATGCCTTTGCTTCTAATAGCCGATTGAATTTACTTTCCAATCCACGTTTAATGGTTAAAAGTGGCGAAAGTGCTTCTATTTCCGTGGGTACAGAAGTGCCGGTAGTAACCAGTCAGCAGGGGGGTAATATCGATAGTGGAAATGCCAATACAGTCTTACAAGAGATCCAATATCGCAGCACCGGAATTTTACTCAACATTAAACCTGTGGTTCATGCCGGTAATAAGGTTGACTTGGAAATCAGTCAGGAAGTTAGTAAAGCAGAAGAAAATACTATCAGTGCTATTTCTTCACCCGTTATCACTAACCGTAATATTCAAACTCACCTTAGCCTTAGAGATGGGGGATCTGTATTGCTGGGGGGCTTGATTGATGTCAGCCGTAGCTATGGTGAGAGTGGTATACCCGTGTTGAAAGATATTCCCGGTATCGGGCGTTTATTTCGGGCGGACAAGGTATCTGAAACCCGTAGTGAATTACTCATTATGATTATTCCTTATATTTTAAATGATAATGATGAAGCCCAGGCTATTACTGAGGCATTTCGTGAGCAACTGCATATTGAAACCCCCTTGCCTAAAAAAGACTGGCGGGAACGTTTACATGAGGGAATACCAGAGGAAATTCTCGATTTGAGCAGCAAACTTAATACAGATAAGACCCCTTGAATATATATTATCTGTCAGATATCTGGCAATTATTTACCTAATTATAGAATTGGAGCATAAAGTGACAAAACGCGCACTGATTACCGGAATCACCGGACAAGATGGTGCCTATTTGGCAGAACTTCTAATTAAAAAAGCTTATGAAGTGCATGGCATCAAACGCCGTACCTCATTGTTTAATACGGATCGTATTGATCACCTTTATCAAGACCCCCATGAGCAACATCGTGATCTAATTCTGCATCATGGCGATATGACCGACTCCAGCAGCTTGCTGCGTATTATTCAGCAGGTGCAACCGGATGAGATTTACAACCTGGCAGCGCAAAGCCATGTTGCAGTATCATTTGAAGAACCAGAATATACTGCAAATGCCGATGCTATTGGTACTTTGCGTTTATTAGAAGCCATTCGGATTTTAGGCTTGGAGCAAAAAACACGCTTTTATCAGGCTTCCACATCTGAGTTATTTGGCAAGGTTCAGGAAACGCCGCAGACGGAAAAAACCCCTTTTTATCCCCGTTCACCTTATGCTGCGGCAAAACTTTATTCTTACTGGATTGTGGTTAATTACCGTGAAGCTTATGGCATGTATGCCTGCAACGGCATTTTATTTAATCATGAATCGCCAATTCGGGGGGAAACTTTTGTCACCCGAAAGATAACCCGCGCCTTAGCGCGTATCAAGTTGGGCTTGCAAGACTGTTTATATCTTGGCAACCTGGATGCCAAACGTGACTGGGGGCATGCTAAAGACTACGTGGAAATGCAATGGTTAATGTTACAGCAGGATAAGCCGGATGATTTTGTCATTGCCAGCGGTGAGCAGCACTCAGTGCGCGAATTTGTCAGTTTGGCTGCGCAGGAAATAGGCATAGTAGTAACTTGGGAAGGTCAGGGCATTGATGAAAAAGGCTATGATAAAAAGACGGGTAAACAGATAGTCGCAGTTGACCAACGTTATTTTCGACCCACCGAAGTGGAAACCTTATTAGGCGACCCCAGCAAAGCCAAGCAACAACTTGGCTGGACACCAAAAATTGCTTTTATGGATTTGGTCAAAGAAATGGCTGCCACAGATTTACAAGCGGCTGAGCGTGATGCGCTGATTAAAAAAGAAGGCTATAAGGTATTCAATTACCATGAATAAACAGGATAAAATTTATGTTGCCGGACATCGTGGCCTAGTGGGTTCAGCCTTGCTGCGTTGCCTGGAAAATAATGGCTTTGATAATTTATTGTTACGTACACACGCTGAGTTGGACTTAACCAATCAGGCTGCTGTTACCTATTTTTTCCAGCAGGAAAAGCCGGATTATGTGATTTTAGCAGCAGCAAAAGTGGGAGGTATTTATGCCAATAACACCTACCCCGCTGAATTTATTTATCAAAATTTGATGATGGAATGCAATGTGATTCATGCAGCCTATCAGAACTCGGTTAAAAGCCTGTTACTGTTAGGCAGTTCCTGTATTTATCCCAAATTCGCCAATCAACCCATGCGTGAAGATGCGCTGCTTTCCGGTCTACTGGAATCCAGCAACGAACCCTATGCAGTGGCCAAAATTGCCGGTATTAAGCTCTGCGAATCCTATAATCGCCAATATCATACGGATTTCCGCTCAGTCATGCCTACCAATTTATACGGGCCTCATGATAATTTTCACCCGCAAAACAGCCATGTGATTCCCGCCTTGCTGCGGCGTTTTCATGAAGCCAAACTTAATAACGAATCCCAGGTGGAAATCTGGGGAAGCGGCAATGCCCGACGTGAATTTTTACATGTGGATGATTTAGCCCAGGCCTGTTTATTTGTTATGCAGCAGGATAAAGCCCACTATCAAATACAAGCAAAGTCCATGCTATCACATTTAAATGTTGGCACCGGGCAGGAAGTGAGTATTCGAGAGTTAGCGGAAACTATTAAAGCAGTTACGGCATTTCCTGGTGCACTGATATTTGATAGCAGCAAGCCGGATGGAACGCCACGTAAATTACTGGACGTATCTAAACTCAATGGTTTAGGCTGGCAGGCCAAAATCAGTTTGGAAGCAGGTTTACGTGATACCTATCAGTGGTTTGTCGCGCATGATGATGTACGCTTATAAAAATCCGTCATGAATCACTATCCCGATATACCTTATGATGCCCTATTTTATTTTTCAATAGCTTGACCATTTAAGGGTAATTGATTATGGTACTAAACTTTTAAAACTTGAGCAGCAAAGAGGGTTCCATGTCAGTACAGCAACTTTTCAAAACTGTAGTACAGGCCTATGAAGCTGGAAACTTTGCCCAGGCCAAAAGACGTTGCCAAAAGCTTTTGAAAAAATCCCCCAATGATGCTGCTGCATTACATATATATGCAGTACTACTCATGAATGAGCTTACCCAAAATGTGAATAAAATGCTTGCTGGAAAACAAAAGCAACTTACTCAGCAAGCTATTCATCATGCACAAAAAGCAGTTAAATTAGCACCCAATAATGCAGGATTTCTAACGACACTTGCCACCATATACCGAACCACACATCAATACCAGGAAGCCGAAAAAGCATATCGCCAGGCACTTAAACAGAACCCTGAAGAAGCCATTGCTCTTGATGGGTTAGGGCAAACCTTATGGCGCTTGGCAGGCAAGGGGCAATTACAAAAAGAAATGGCTGAAACCTATTTTAAGCAAGCCATTGCTGCAAACCCAAACCTGGAAATTGCCTATTTTTCTCTGGCTCAGCTATCACTGGAATTAGATAATGCTGAGCAAGCTGTTTTTTATGGCAATCAAGCCTTGGCAAGACATCCTGGTGCCAGTATTTTTGCCACGGTGGGGGATGCCTATCAACGCCTGGAAAAATATACAGAAGCAGAACATTGTTATCAACAATGTATTCAACAATTCCCTGATCATAGCAGTTGTTACAAACTATACGCAGATTTAGCGATAGAACAGGAAAACCCGCAACAGGCAAAAGATCTCGCACACAAGGCATGTGCCTTGACACAAAATGATGTGGAAAGCTTGGTAGTATTGGCTAAAGCTTATGAAGCAGCGGGAGAACTTGCAACAGCTGAAAATATTTATACCAGACTTATCAACCAGGCTTCACTACCTGGATATTATTATTCTCTTGCTGCTAATCAGGTGAAACAGGGACAAGAAAAAGCTGCCTTGGAAATACTTACCCAAGGAATGAGGGTAGAACTTGAAAGACAGGAAGATACAATTTATTTGGGTATATATTCTGCACAATTTGCCAGTGATTGGAGACTATTTAGCCATGCTACAGAAATATTAAAGCAGCTACCATCCCAATTACCAACTGAACAACAAGCATATGTAGAGCAAGTAGTTCGCATGATACTGTTGCGCATTAATGGTGAACATAGCAAACATCCAATCCATGCTGAAGACGATGTTATATTATATTCAAGTTATTTATTGGACATGCATTATTCTCCAGAATATACCCAGGAAGAAGTTTATACGGCTCATTGTGAATTTGATCGTTTATTTGCCCAGCCATTGGCACTAACCAGCCCACCACATAGAATCTCATCAGGAACCGGGCAGCAGCTACGGATTGGTTATATGTCGCAAGATTTTAGGGATCATTCTGTTGCTTATTTTATTGAACCCATTCTCTCAAGCCATGATCCCAAAAAAGTAGCCGTTTTCTGTTATTACAATAATACACATCAAGATGCTGTAACTGAACGCTTTAAGGGGTATTGTAACGGTGGTTGGCGGGACTGTATGGAATGGACTGATGATGAGTTGGCCAATATCATTCGTCGAGACAAGATTGATATTCTAGTAGATTTAATGGGGCATACCGGAAAAAACCGAATTCTGGTTTTTGCAAGAAAACCTGCGCCTGTACAGATGGCGTATTTAGGTTATTCCGATACCACCGGCTTAAGCGCCATTGATTATCGTCTGACAGATGCTTATGTTGAGCCGGAAGGCGCGGAACAATTCAGCAGTGAACAATTATTAAGAATGCCTGATAGTTATTTTTGTTATCAACCTGCTGATATAACCAAAGATATTACTGCAAACCCATTACCCGCCTTAAGCAAAAACTATATTACCTTTGGTTCGTTTAATGCCTATAACAAAATAACAAATACTCAGATTAAACATTGGGCAGCCATTCTTGCGCGTGTGCCAGACAGTCGTTTATTACTCAAAGTTCGCCAGTCTGGAGACTTGTTACGCAATTTTAAAACAATTATCCGCAAACGCTTTGCGCAATATGGTATAGCCTCAGAACGCCTGATTATCAAAGACTATGCGCGTTCTTTAGAAATAGCGCTGAAAATCTATCATGAAGTGGATATTTGTTTGGATACGTATCCTTACAACGGTGCAACAACCACTTGCGAAAGCTTGTGGATGGGGTGTCCAGTAATAAGCCTATATGGTCAAAACCATGTTTCGCGGATGAGTTTAAGTATTTTATCCGCTGTCGGGCTTGCTGAATTAGCAGTTGATAATGCACAGGCTTATATTGAAACGGCTGTAATGCTGGCACAGGATATAGATAAACTGCAAAATTTACGGACAAGTATGCGTGGGCGTTTACAAAATTCGCCGTTGATGGATGCAACGGGATTTACTAAGGAATTAGAACAACACTATCAAGATATATGGCAAACTTATATTGAAGCCTCATCATCACCCCAGGAACAAGCAATAATTACATTCCCCTTATAATATAGAGTAGATAGTTACCCTATTTTGCTGTGCAAAAATTTATCAAAAAACCAAACTCATGATGTATACAAGAGACAGCAGTTATGCCAAGAAAACTCATCAGCTTTGACTGGGCCATTAAAAAAATCCTTAGAAGCAAAGCCAACTTCGGCATACTCGAAGGTTTTTTAAGCGAGTTGCTGTTTACTGAAATCCACATCCTTGAAGTTTTGGAAAGCGAAAGTAACCAGGATAAAGGTTTTGATAAATATAACCGGGTTGATATTAAAGTCATTGATGCTAATCAGCAGATTATTATCATTGAAATACAGTATTTACGGGAACTGGACTATCTGCAAAGAATCCTGTTCGCCAGTTCCAAAACCATCAGTGAACACTTAATGGAAGGTGCTGCTTACGCGGAAGTCAGTAAAGTGATTTCAGTGAATATTTTGTATTTTGACTTTGGCAAAGGCGACGATTATATCTATCACGGCACAACCAATTTTATGGGAATGCACAATCACAGCATTTTAGAACTCAGCGAAGACCAGAGAAAGCTGTATAAGGTAGAAAAAATTGCAGATATTTACCCAGAATACTATTTGATTGAAGTCAAAAATTTTAATAATATTGCCAAAGACAGCCTGGATGAATGGATTTATTTTCTTAAAAATGAGCAGATTAAAGAAGATTTTACCGCGAGAGGACTCAGACAGGCGAAAGAGACGCTGGATGTACTCAAAATGAATGAGCAGGAACGTAGTGCCTATGAATACCATCAGGAACAACTGCATTATGAAGCCAGTATCTACGAATCCAGCTATATTGCAGCAAAACTGGAAGGCAAGGCAGAAGGCAAAGCAGAAGGCAAAGCAGAAGGTAAAGCAGAAGGTAAAGCAGAAGGTAAAGCAGAAGGTAAAGCAGAAGGCATATTGATTGGGGAAGATCGCGGCATAGAAAAAGGTATTTTAATCACTGCCAAAAATATGAAACAGGCCGGAATTCCTGCCGCAACCATTGCCGAAGTTACCGGTTTATCAATAGCACAAATAGAACTATTGTAAATTACCGGCAATTCTCGGGTAACCATTCAGCCACTAAGGATAAAAATCACTGTCTAATAATTGCTCAATAGCATACAGACAGTTTTGAGGAAACTCATTGTGCGACAAGCGAAGCTTGTCATTTCTAACAGAGTGAAAGTCTCTGTCTGGTGTAATCAAGCAATTGATTACAAAAAGGTCTAACCAACCACCAGTAGCGAGTGTTGCGCCTTTGGCGGAGCGTTGCAAGCGGTTAAGTCTGCTGCAAACGTGAACAAGAGAGGTGAAGCGTACACAGCGTACTATACAGGTCACAGGGGAT
>NZ_JAUCGJ010000068.1 GCF_030378065.1 Candidatus Venteria ishoeyi
GCGTTGCCCTTGGCTATATTAATGCGCCCCGTTGGGGCTAAACAACAGGGCTTGTCCGCCCTGTATCTCGGCTTTCAGCCGCCAAATGCTCTAACCCACCCGTCTTTTAGCGGGTGGTTGTTTAGTTGTGCCATTGTAAATAGGTGGTTTCATTTTCCAAAATAAAAGGGGAATTTTCCAAGGAAAATTTCCGGGGATATTGTTCCATGTTCATCACCTTTTTAATGCACGGTTTTCAACGTCAGTCAAAAACTTTGCTGTCGGCTATTCTGTTTTCCACTGTGCTATATAGCGTTAATACCGCTGCGCAAACAACACAAGTTTACAAATATAGAGACAGTCGTGGCGTGTTACATTTAAGCACCAAACCACCCACGCCCAGCCAGCAACTCTTATCTGAACATGACTATGCACTGCCTCAAGCCCCACTGATGCCACTGCCAGGATATTCTGGTGTCAATATTGAGCAGGAAGATGATGTATTAACCAACGATCCACCGGCAATGGATCCCCATTTATTGCAAGCCATCATTGCCGTTGAATCTAACTGGAATCCCCGTGCCGTTTCACCCAAAGGCGCAACCGGCTTAATGCAGTTAATGCCGGGTACGGCAAAACAATACGGTATTACTGATTTAGAAGATCCCCTGGAAAATCTGCGCGCCGGTATTCGCCATTTTCACTATCTTATGCAGCGTTTTAATCAGGATGTGATATTGGCCTTAGCTGCTTACAATGCAGGAGAATATGCTGTTATTCGCCACGGTTATCAAGTGCCGCCCTATCCTGAAACCCAGGCTTATGTGAAAAAAGTGATGAAATTATATCTTGAGGCACGGTGAAAAAAGTCTATTGCCTAATCAAACCCCTGTGCATAATACGCCATAATCACCGGTTGCATTTTGCTATTCGGGCGCAACCAGGGGGGCGGGGTCAACATACCTTTGCCAAAGGCAAAAGCAGCGCGCATACGTTGCGGGGTCAGGTAGCGGGTTGCCACTGAAAATTCAGGCAACTGGTGCACGTTTTGTAATAACTCGTCTGGACTTTGTGCCTTATCATTCCAGGCCAGATGCCAGCCCCAGTCACCAAAACTGGGTAAATAATCGTGATAAGGCAAAACCTGAAAACCCGCGCTACGCAAGGTTTCCGCGATACATAAATACACCGCTGTGGCGCGGTAAGGACTGGTGGACTGTACGCTCAGCATGGCGTGTTTTTGCATACGTTGGCGTAAACTATAGTAAAAATCAGTGGAATATAATTTCCCCAGTTCCACGCTGCGCGGATCCGGGAAATCAATCAGTACCACATCATATAATCCCTCAGTCTGGCGCATGAACACATCAGCATCTACGGTATATACCTGTACTTTTGCCAATTCATACCATTGTTTGTCGCGCAGGCTGTTTGCCAGAGAGGATTGGCGATAAATAGTTTCCTGTTCATGAACCTTGTCTGCATTATCCGCTGGTGCAATCCTCGCTGAAACCCGCGCATCTTGAAATGCACCTTGATTGAGTTGACTAAGTAAAGGATTATCCCGTGCCTGCTTGATCATTTCCGGGTCAATGTCCACCAGGGTAATATGCTCAACATCGGGGTATTTTAAGACTTCACGCAAAGCCAGACCATCACCACCGCCCAGAATCAATACGCGCTGGCGTTGTTTAGCCAGACTCATCGGCACATGCACCAGTTGTTCATGATAAATCTGCTCATCACGGGCATCAAATTGTAAATGCCCATTGAGATACAAACGCAGGTGATCTTTGCGCTGGGTTAATACCAAATGTTGATATTTACTGGTGGTGCTAAAAACAATGGGATCTTCAAAAGTACGTTGTTCCAGCTTAAACATCCACTGCGGGCTGTAAAACAATCCCGTTCCCAAAAGCAGCAAGGCCAGCAATGCCAGTAAAAGAATCAAACGCGGCTGATGCAGCAACGGCAGGAAAAACAGTAAACCTGCCAGCGCAATCGTTACATTAAAAAGTCCCATGAGCAGGGCAATATTGGCCAGTGTGACGTGGCTGAGCAAAACATAAGTAAATAGCAAAGCGCCCAGCAGGGAGCCGACATAATCCATGCTTAAAATATCACTGAGATTGGTGCGCAGGGTTTTGGTATGTTCGCTGTTAATGCGTATCAGCAGGGGAATTTCCAAACCAATTAAAGCGCCAATGACAAAAGCCAGCGCATATAACACCAGTTCATAATTCACCAGATAAACAAAGGCAACGTAAGTCAGTAGTGCGCCAAAGCCACCCAGCAAACCCAGCAATAACTCCAGACGTAAAAACCAGTCGATTAAATGCTGCTTTAAGTTTTGTTGCGCAATCGCCCCCATGCCCATGGCAAACATCATAATGCCGATGATTACAAAAATCTGTTCATGAGAGGAACCCATGAGATTATTGCCCATCAGGCCCAGCACATACTCATAGATGATGCCGCAAGTACCCATCACCAGCATGGAAAGGGCGAGAAATAAACGTGTAAAACGAAAATGGGCAGGTATTGGGGTCGTGTTCTGGTTCAGTGTCTGATTCAATCTATTGCGTAACTCCGCTTAATTATCGAGAATGAATATTTTAGTATCTTGTTGATACAGGCTTAATACGGCATCCACAACTTCCGGCGCATAACGCAGACCACGTTGACTGTGTACTTCTTCAATTGTCGCTTCCATGGTTTTTGCTGGACGGTAAGGGCGGTGGGAAACCATGGCTTCAATCACATCAGCAACTCCCAGAATATGGCCTTCAGGCAATATTTCGTTGCCTTTCAGTCCCAGTGGATAACCTGAACCATCATATCTTTCCTGATGTTGGCGTACCATCTCGGCTACGGGCCAGGGGAATTTGACTTCTTTAACAATATCATAACCCACTTGTGGATGGCTGCGTATCAGTTTCATTTCCAGTTTGCTGAGCACGCCTGAGCGATTGAGGATTTCAGCAGGAATATAAATTTTACCTATATCATGAATCAAACCACCGAGGTAAAGCCCTTGGATACGTTGGCTGGACCAGCCCATTTGGGTGGCGATAATAGTTGCAATTTTAGCCACCCGTTTCTGGTGACCTGCGGTATAAGGATCGCGTTTTTCCAGGGTTAAAGCCATGACTTCTACAGTCTGAAACAAGGTTTGCCGTTGTTGTTCGAGGTAATGCTTACGCTGCGCTTCCGCTTCCAGACGTTCACTGATATCGCGCATGGAGGCAACGACCTTGCGCTGCCCCGATTGCCGATAACTGCCCAGAGAAATTTCCACCCGCACCAGTGTGCCATCTTTGTGTTGCAGTGCCTGATCTGGAATGCTGACACGCTCTTTGCGCTGAATATCATCAACCAATAAAGCCTGAATTTGTTGTGGTGTGCAGCACAGTTGCGTAATACCACAGAATATTAATTCATTTTGCGTGTAGCCCAAGAGTTCCCGCATGGCCTGGTTGGCATCTTCAACTTGAAACGTCTCAGCATCAAACACCAGCACCGCATCTGATTCACCTTCAAATAAACCCCGGTAACGCTGCTCATTATCACGTAATTCTTCCATTAATTGCTGACGTTCAATCGCGTAGCGAATGGCATGACTGAGCAAAATGCCATTAAGCTGATCTTTGAGCAAATAATCCTGTGCACCAAGCTTGACAGCCTGATTTGCCTGCGCTTCGTTGCAATTTCCGGTTAATACCACAATTGGCAGCGTTGCCGAGTGTTCAAATATATATTGAATCGTCTGTAAGCCCTGACTGTCTGGCAGACTCAGATCCAATAAAATAATATCAAATTGCCTGGTTTTTAATTGCTCAAGCGCTGAGGCAAGGTGCTCACATATTTTTAAATCAGCAATCTCTAAAGCAGCATCGATTAACATCTCCTGAATCAATTGCGCATCATCCGGGTTATCTTCAACCAGCATGATATGTAGTGCATCTGTGCTCATGCCTGATGCTCCTGTGGCAGACACGCAATTATAAACCAGGATTTTTCAATCATGTTCATGACTTCAATAAAGTCATCTAAATCCAGTGGTTTGCTGATAAAGCAATTTGCCTGTAAATGATACACTTTCTGTATATCCTGCGCTGCTTGCGATATGCTGAAAACCATCACGGGAATATATTATAAATGTGCATCTTGTTTAATCTCTGCTAATACTGCATGACCATCTTGCTTAGGTAGGTGCTCAGGTCTGGGTGACATAATGTAGTATAGCAGGTCTCTTGATGCAGCATTTGCATGGCCTGCTCAGCATCTTCAGCAACCTGGAAATCAACTGTTAACTTGTTTGGTGTATTGTCCTGATTTCCATAAAACTTTAACCGGTGTTACGCTAATGCTTTTTTTTTCGCAGGTTTTGAAAATTTGAAATACGAAAAAACTGCCTTTGCTCCACGCTGGTTTTCATTACTTAAGGCCCTTTATTCATGTCATCAAACACACCTCCCAAGTCTCCCGTTAATCCTCATGATCCTCGCCACAGCCAAGCGCTGCAACGCTTATTAACCATCATGAATGAATTACGCGAGCAATGTCCCTGGGATCGGAAACAAACTTTTGCAAGCTTGCGGCATTTAACCATAGAAGAAACCTATGAATTAGCGGATGCCCTGCTGGAAAAAGACAGTGAAGAAATTCGCAAAGAGTTGGGCGATCTCATGTTACATTTAGTATTTTATGCCCGCATTGGCGCGGAACAGGGGCAATTTGACATCAGCGATATTATCAATGGTGTCTGTGATAAGTTAATTGCACGGCACCCACATGTTTATGGTGATGTCCAGGCGGATGATGAAGCAACCGTTAAACGTAATTGGGAGTTGCTAAAACTAAAAGAAAAAGGGGATAAACCGGGAGGTGTGTTAGACGGTGTACCCAAAGCACTGCCCGCAATGATCAAAGCCTGGCGCATTCAGCAAAAAGTGCATGGCGTTGGTTTTGACTGGGATAATGCACACCAGGTCTGGGATAAGGTGAATGAAGAACTGGCAGAGTTTTCCGAACACATTGACAAAGCAGCACAACCCACCGCAACGGAAGCAGCAAGCGATGAATTTGGTGATATCCTGTTTAGCCTGATCAATTATGCGCGTTTTGTTGGCATAGACCCGGAAGCGGCATTGGAAAAAACCAACCTTAAATTCACCCGTCGTTTTCAAACACTGGAAAAAAATGTGGCAGAAAATGGACAGCAACTTTCAGCACTGGATATTGATACCCTGGAAACTTATTGGCAAGCAGCAAAGACACAGGAAAAAGACACAGGAAACTGCTGAATAATGAGCTATGTTATTACACCAGTCCATACGCCAGCCTACTTGGTTAAAGACACGGTTACACTATCTTAGCGTGTTAACATTTTAAATGCTGGATTTTAAAGCACTTAAAATCTATTGTTATCGATTATTTAATACACATCAAGGAACCCTCAATGAAACATTCAATCATCATTACCGCTGCAATCAGTACGCTATTATTAACCGCCTGCGAGAAAAAAACAGCACCTGCCACACCTGCTCAAACGCAGGTTGCCAGCTTATGTGCTGCGGATGAAAAAGTTTTATTCAGTTGCCAGAGCAATGAAAATAAATTGCTGTCCGTATGCGCGTCACAGGATCTCAGCGCCAGTAATGGTTATGTGCAATACCGCTATGGTGCAAATGCCAATGCCGTGGAAAAAACTTTTCCTGAAACACGCAATCAAACCCAGACTGCATTTCAATACCAATCCGGTCTGTTGAGCTTCAAAAATGGCAGCATTACTTACCAAGTATACAATCAAGGCGGCGTCGCGGGTGTCAGAACATCATGGGCCAAAGATGCCAAGCGTAATAAGAATTTGGCTTGCATGGGAACTGTGACAGATAATTTAAGCGAATTAAGCGGCGTATTACGCTCTAAATAAATACATTCCCAAGCTATTATTATTAAACGGGTGTGAATCAACATAAGCAAAACTTGTGTTGATTCACACCCGTTATTATTTTCATTGACACTGCCTTATTGAAACGGATACCATCGTGACCGGAGAATTTTGTCCCAACAGGAATGATTAATGACTCAGCAGGCAGATCCTAAAAAAAGCATTGCGCCGGATGTTAAATTAGGCGAAAACGTTAAAATTTTTGATTTTACCAATCTCTATGGTTGTGAAATTGGTGATAACAGCAAAATTGGCACCTTTGTGGAAGTACAAAAAGGCGTCAAAATCGGCAAAAACTGTAAAATTTCCAGCCACAGTTTCATTTGTGAAGGCGTACATATTGAAGACAATGTTTTTATCGGTCACAATGTCACGTTTATTAACGATCTTTACCCACGCGCAACCACAGAAGATGGTGGCTTGCAGACGGAAGCGGATTGGCAATGCGTCAACACGCGCATCGGTCAAGGCGCTTCGATTGGCTCCAGCGCAACCTTGCTAGGTGGCATTCAGATCGGTGAGCAAGCAATTGTAGGTGCCGGTAGCATGGTAACCAAAGATGTACCCGCTTTTTCCATCGTCGCAGGAAATCCTGCGCGTGTATTACGTAAAATCAGCCCTAAGCCTGAATAATTTTTAACAGGAAACCAAAATAACATGAATGTCCCTTTTCTTGATCTAAAAGCACAATATGCCAGTCTTCGTGAAGAAATTGCTCCAGCCCTGCAAGGCGTATTGGACAATACCGCTTTTGCTGGCGGGCCTTATGTTGCCGCATTTGAAAAAAACTTTGCCAGCTATTGTCAGGCAGAACATGCCGTGGGCGTGGGCAGTGGCACCGAGGCGTTATGGGTGGCATTGCTGGGATTGGGAATTGGTCCAGGTGATGAAGTCATCACCGCAGTAAACACCTTTATTGCCACCGCAGAAGCAATTAGTTTCACGGGTGCAACCCCGGTGTTTGTGGATGTTGATGCCGATAGTTTTAATATTGATGCCAACTTGATTGAAGCGGCGATTACCGATAAAACCAAAGCCATTATTCCCGTGCACCTCTATGGTCAGATGGCGGATATGGATCCCATTATGGACATTGCCAAACGCCATAATCTGCATGTGATTGAAGATGCCGCGCAAGCACATGGCGCAGAATATAAAGGCAAACGCGCAGGTTCTATGGGTACGGCGGGTTGTTTCAGTTTCTATCCGGGTAAAAATCTGGGTGCGTATGGGGAAGCGGGCGCTGTGGTGACACAGGATGCCGAACTTGCCACAAAAATGCGTAATTTCCGGGATCATGGTCAAGCCAAAAAATACCATCACGGCATGGTGGGTTGGAATGCGCGCATGGATGGCTTCCAGGGTGCGGTGCTGGATGTCAAACTCAAGCATTTGCCAGACTGGAATCAGGCGCGGCACAATCACGCCAGACTTTATAATGAATTATTCGCAGGCGTGGATGGCGTGACCACACCCAAAGAAATGCCGTTTACCGATACCCATGTGTATCATATTTACCCAATTTTAGTCGCGCAGCGTGAAGCATTGATGGCCTTTTTGCAGGAACAGGGTATTGCCAGCGGTATTCATTACCCAATTCCTTTGCATTTACAGGATGCTTACGCAGCAATGGGTCATAAGGCAGGTGATTTCCCCGTTGCGGAAAGGCTTTGCGCCAGCCAGGTGTCACTGCCGATGTTTGCGGAATTGACTGAGAATCAGATTAAACAAGTCGTTGCCGCAGTGCAGCAGTTTATGGATTAGGCAAAATACGCAAACGCTTAAAACAACGATGGAAGGGATGATAATGACGATAACAAATGCTGAGTCTGAAATAGAATTCCTGGAAAATAGAATTGCAAAACTGGATAATGATTCATTTTCAAAACTTCGAGAATGGTTTATTGAGTTTGAGCATACACGTTGGGATAAAAAACTCGAAGCAGACTCTAATGCTGGAAAACTTGATTTTCTCATTGATTCGGCAATTGCCGAGCATAAAGCCGGAAAAACGAGAGATTTGTGAACCATAAGGCAGCTTCAAGTTTTTGGGACGGTTATAACAAACTTCCAGCGAATGTTCGTAAACTTGCAGATAAAAATTTTCAATTATTGAAATATGATGCTTCTCACCCATCATTGCAGTTTAAGAAAGTTGGTAAAGTATGGTCAGCTAGAGTTGGTTTACATTATCGTGCAATTGCGATACCGATTGATGATGGTTTTTTGTGGATTTGGCTTGGTACTCACGCAGAGTACGATAAACTGCTTGCCTGATCGAACAATACCCCAAACACCTGATATTTTGTACATGTTAAGTAATGCTGTGTTAGCAGTAGAAATTTATACAAGGAAACCTTTTTACAATGTCACTTGATAAAGCAGCCGTTGAAAAAATTGCCCATCTTGCACGCATTTCTCTTAGTGCAGAAGATGTACCGCATTATACCCAAGACCTGTCTAATATTCTGGACTTGGTTGAACAAATGAGTCAGGTTGACACCTCTGACATCACGCCGATGGCGCATCCCTTAGATGCCAATGCACGTCTGCGTGAAGATGAAGTGAAAGAAACCGATCAACGTCAGGCTTTCCAGAGTATTGCGCCGCAAGTGGAAGCAGGGGTTTATCTAGTGCCTAAGGTGATTGAGTGAACCTGAGTTCGACGTAAGGTTTCTTAAGGAAAAGTGCTCAAACTCAGCACCTACTATCAAGAACTTAGTGTGAGGCGGCACCGGCTTTCACCGCTTTTGGCAGTGAATGAAGCTTACGCCAAACTCAGGTTATTTATTTCTTCTTTTGTATTCAAAATAAAGTACACACAGTCTTATGCATAACAAAACGCTTGTAGAACTCTCCCAATCCCTGCAAACTGGGGAATTTTCCAGTGTTGAATTAACTCGGCATTATCTGCAACGCATTCAACAATATGATTCAGCGCTTAACAGCTTTATCACGGTCACTGAAGATCGGGCGCTTGCGCAGGCAGAAGCAGCGGATCAACAAATTGCCGCAGGCAATGTCGGCCCCTTAACCGGCATCCCCATGGCGCATAAAGATATTTTCTGCACTGAGGGCGTTAAAACCTCCTGCGCCTCAAAAATGCTGGATAATTTCATTGCACCGTATAACGCAACTGTGGTGGAAAAACTCAATGCTGCCGGTATGCCGATGTTGGGTAAAACCAATATGGATGAGTTTGCCATGGGTTCTTCCAATGAAAACAGCTTTTACGGGCCAGCGCATAACCCCTGGGATACCGGGCGCGTACCTGGTGGCTCTTCCGGTGGCAGCGCCGCTGCGGTTGCTGCGCGTTTGACCCCGTTTGCGACTGCTACCGATACCGGCGGTTCGATTCGCCAGCCTGCCGCCCTGTGCGGTATTACTGGCTTAAAACCTACTTATGGGCGGGTGTCCCGTTATGGCATGATCGCTTTTGCCTCCAGCCTGGATCAAGGCGGCACCATGACCGTGAATGCTGAAGATGCTGCCTTGGTATTAGAGGCAATGGCAGGTTTTGATGAGCGCGATTCCACCTCGCTGGAGCAAGCCGTACCTAATTATTCCAGCACCCTCAATGATAGCCTGGAAGGGCTGAAGGTTGGTCTGCCCAAAGAATTTTTCACTGACGATTTAAATCCTGAAATCCGCAGTGTTTTGGATGAAGCAATTAAAGTGCTGGAACAACAGGGCGCGAAAATACAGGAAATCAGCCTGCCGAATACCGGGCTTGCCGTGCCAACTTATTATGTGGTTGCCCCTGCGGAATGTTCTTCCAACTTATCCCGCTTTGACGGTGTGCGTTTTGGTTATCGCTGTGATAATCCCAGCGATCTTGAAGACCTCTACAAACGCTCACGCGGCGAGGCTTTTGGCGCAGAAGTGAAACGCCGCATCATGATTGGTACTTACGCCTTATCTGCTGGTTATTACGATGCCTATTATCTGAAAGCACAACAGATTCGCCATCTTATCAGTGAAGATTTTAAACAGGCATTTAATGAAGTCGATGTGATTTTAGGCCCGGTTTCCCCATCCACTGCTTTTAAGCTGGGTGAGAAAACCGATGATCCCGTGAGTATGTATTTATCTGATATTTATACGCTGTCACTTAATCTCGCAGGTTTACCGGGCATGTCAATTCCGGCAGGCTTCAGCGCGGAAAAATTACCTGTGGGCATGCAACTGATTGGTAATTATTTTGATGAGGCGAAGTTGCTGAATGTTGCACACCGTTTTCAGCAGGAAACTAACTGGCATCAAAGCGCACCTGAATTGGTTGAGGGTTAATGGCTTTTCTCTCGTTCCCAATCTCCAGGTTGGGAATGTAGCGCTTGGTAACGAGGGATGGTCATGATGTGTATTCAGTGGGCCTTGCCTATTCAGCGTTCTTCTACGGTTTCAGCGGCTTTATTAAAATGAGATTTTTTAGCCGCAGAGTTACCAGCAAATAATATTGGTCGTAAACCATAATTGATATTTCGTACCTTTAAATGAATTTTACATAATGAGTTCGCAAATTCCGCCCGCCCGCCGTGCCTGGTTGCGCTTTAAGGCCAACCGGCGCGGTTATATCAGTTTATGGATATTCACCATCCTGTTTATCCTGAGCCTGTTTGCCGAAGTGCTCAGCAATGATAAACCCTTGCTGATTTATTATCAGGATCAGTATTATTTCCCCTTATTCAAAAGCTACCCGGAAACTGTATTTGGTGGTGATTTTGAAACCGAAACCGATTACCACGATCCCTATATCACGACCAAGTTAAAAAGCGATGGCAACTGGATCGTCTACGCCTTAAATCCCTACAGCAATAACACCATTAATTACGCGTCACAAAGCCCCCACCCCGCCCCACCCTCCTCGGAAAACTGGCTGGGCACTGATGATCGTGGACGGGATGTGTTAGCACGTTTGATTTATGGTTTTCGCTTGTCGGTTTTATTTGCCTTTGCGCTCACCCTGATAGGCACTATCGTCGGTGTGATTGCAGGTGCGTTGCAGGGCTATTTGGGTGGGCGTTTTGATTTAATCATGCAGCGTTTTATTGAGGTTTGGGGTTCCATGCCCGAACTTTATCTGCTGATTATTTTTGCCTCAATTTTTAATCCCAGCATTCTGTTACTGGTGATTTTATTGTCTTTATTTGGCTGGATTGGTCTGGCGGATTATGTGCGCGCTGAATTTTTGCGTGGACGCAATATGGAATATGTTAAAGCGGCGCGGGCTTTGGGCGTGTCTAATGTCAAAATCATGTGGCGGCACCTGTTACCCAATGGCTTAACCCCGGTACTGACCTTTTTGCCATTTCGTATCAGTGGCGCAATCACCGCCCTGACCAGCCTGGATTATCTGGGGCTTGGCGTACCGCCCACCACGCCTAGCCTGGGAGAGTTATTAGCCCAGGGCAAGGCGAATCTTACTTCCTGGTGGCTGTCTTTTTCGACATTTTCGGTATTGGTTGGCACCTTGATTTTACTGATTTTTATTGGTGAAGCGGTGCGCGAAGCCCTGGATAGCAGGCGCGGATAATCGGGGAGTAAGATATTCAATCATCCCGTTTAAGATTTAATTTCCGTTGCCCGCACGATATGATTTTTATTCAGTAGATGCGTTACCTGTTTGCTGTCCATCAGGGCAATAAAGGTTTTTTTCGGATTATTCAGAAAATCTGAAAGCCGATTATCCCTGGCGATCACAAACATGCCTTCTAACACCGTACCATCGTGTAATTCTACTCGCACCGGGACTTTTTTCCAGGCACTTACCGTACCAATGGTTCCAGTCATTTTTTGCCTCCATTTAATAAACAATACTGGTAAAAGCAGTACCAGATAATACCCTTTGTTTTCGTTTCGGGAATGCCCGACAGGGCTTTCCCGAAACCTTGATCCGATGCTCTGGGGAATTTGCCAAGCGCCATTCCCAAAGCGGAATCAAAACCAGTATCAAATTAATTGACGCTGCCGTTTTCCCGCAATGCCGTTAAAACATATTGCAGACGCTGCAAGCTGCGTTCCCGCCCAATCAACTCAACCGTGACATCAATGGGTGGTGAAATCGCGCCGCCTGTTACTGCAACGCGCAAAGGCTGTGCCAGTTTGCCCAGCTTCAGTTCAAAGGCTTCCGCAGTCTGGATAATACATTCATGAATGGGTTCTGCCTGCCAGGTTTGCAACTGTTCTAATTTCTCGGTTAAAGCCGTCAGTGGTTCAATAATCGTGGGCTTCAAATTTTTCTTAGTGGGTTTTTCTACATACTCCAGCGTATCGCGATAGAAAAAATGACTATTTTCCGCCATTTCCCGCATGGTTTTTGCGCGTTCCTGCTGAATGACCACGACATCTTTCAGCGCCGGCCCCGTACTGGTATCAATGTTTAATTGCTCACGCAAATGCCAGCCCAGGATGTCCGCCAACGCTTCAGGCTCTGCATTTTTAATATAATGCTGATTTAACCATTGTAATTTTTCAGTATTAAATGCAGAAGCGGCACGATTAACGGCGCTGATGTCAAATAATTCAATCATTTCTTTAATGGAAAAAATTTCCTGATCACCATGAGACCAGCCCAGGCGCACCAGATAATTTAACACCGCTTCCGGTAGATAACCTTCTTCTTTATATTGTAAAACGCTGACCGCACCGTGACGTTTGGACAGGCGTTGTCCATCATCACCTAAAATCATCGGTACATGGGCGTAGGCTGGCGGCGTTGCGCCTAAAGCCCGCAGGATATTAATTTGCCGAGGTGTATTATTAATATGATCATCACCACGAATCACATGGCTGATGTTCATATCCATATCATCCACCACCACGGTTAAATTATAGGTGGGGGTACCATCAGCACGGGCGATAATCAAATCATCCAGTTCCGCGTTTTGTATGCTGATCGGGCCTTTAATCAGGTCTTTGAAAATCACTTCACCATCGCGAGGGTTCTTAAACCGAATAACCGGCTCTACGCCTGCTGGCGGGGTTTCCTGACTATCGCGCCATTTACCGTTATAGCGTGGTTTTTCCTTACGCGCCTTTTGTGCTTCGCGCATCTCATCCAATTCTTGTTTAGAACAATAACAATAATACGCCTTGCCCTCATCCAGCAACTGCTGAATTACCGCTTTATAACGCTCAAAGCACTGGGTTTGATAAAACGGCCCTTCATCTGCATCCAGCCCCAACCAAGCCATGCCCTCCAAAATAGCATCAACGGATGCCTGGGTTGAGCGTTCGCGATCCGTATCTTCAATACGCAAAACAAATTGACCGCCGTGTTTACGGGCGTATAACCAGGAATATAAAGCGGTGCGAACCCCACCAATATGTAAATAACCGGTAGGGCTGGGGGCGAATCGGGTACGTAAAGTCATTGTGTTTTTTTACTCTATCACTATTAAATAGCCAGATGACTGCATCTAGTCTCATGAAACATAAGTGTGCTGATTATACCCTTATTCCTGCTTCACCAACAAATCAAACGCCAACCACTCAAAACCCGATGCTAATTGTTTATCAAAAAAGTATCCCCATTAATTGAACTCAGGTTAAAATAAGCAGGATTTTTCTTATATTGGAGAGAGGAAATTATGATGATAAAAAAAATATTACTAATGACCGCCAGCCTGACTCTTCTAAGCAGCAATGCCATTGCAGAAGAAATTGATGCAGAGGCTTATATCAAATACCGCGAACACCTGATGGAGAATGCAAAACACCATGCCAAAGGTATTGCTAATATTCTCAAAGGCAAGTTACAGCTTAAAGATAACCTGTTGCATCATGCGCGTGCCTTACATGAAGTCAGTCAGATGTTCTCTAGCGCATTTCCCGAAGGTTCTGATTTTGGCGAAACCAGTGCAAAATCTGGTGTCTGGGAAAATAAAGCAGACTTTAACAAAGCGGCAAAAAATAATCAGCAAGCCACGGCAGCTTTAGTCACAGCCGCAGAATCGGGTGATTTAAAAAATATAGGCAATGCAATGGCTGAAGTTGGCAAGTCATGTAAAGCCTGTCATAAGGAATATCGTAGCAAAAAATAATCATGCTAGAGACGTAGCACTGCTACGTCTCTACAGTGCAAGGAGAAAAAGGTTTATGTGTGATACTTGCGGTTGTATGGTAACAGATGGCAACCGGCACTTGATTGAAGCCGGAAATAAAGCGGATGATAAAGCAGCAAATGGTAGCGCCATTGAAGTGCTCAGCCATTTATTGGATGAAAATGATCATATCGCCGCGCATAATCGTGAACATTTTGACGGTCATCAGGTATTAGTGATTAACCTCATGTCCTCACCAGGATCGGGGAAAACCAGCCTGCTGGAAGTGACGATTCAACAACTCAAAGAACAATACCGGATTGCGGTGATTGAAGGTGATCTGGAAACGGAGAATGATGCCGCCCGTATTCGCGAGCATGGCGTGCCTGCCGTGCAAATTACCACCGGCACGGCCTGTCATCTGGATGCGCATTTAGTACATCGCGCAGTACACCAGTTAAATTTGGATGACATCGATATTTTATTTATTGAAAATGTGGGTAATCTGGTGTGTCCTGCCAGCTTTGATTTAGGCCAGCATTATAATGTCACTTTGTTGTCTAGCACAGAAGGGGATGATAAACCTGCAAAATACCCGGTTATTTTTCGTGCAGCCGATGTCGTGTTAATCACCAAGTCCGATTTGCTGGAAGTTTTAGGTGATTTTTCACCACAACAAGCGCAATCCCATCTGCGTAACCTGGCAAATCCCGCCCCCATGCTGACACTTTCCTCCCGTAGCGGCGCAGGTTTGGAAACCTGGCTGGATTGGCTGCATCAGGCCCGTGAGCAACAACAAAGCCGCGTAAAAACAGGCGTATCCAGGAAACCTGCTATACAAGCTGAGCGCATTACTGCTTAAAACACTTTATGAAAATCGCAGTCAGTCAACTTATCGTAAAATTTATCGAGCGCCTGGGCATCAACACCATATTTGGTATGCCGGGCGCGCATATCCTGCCGGTTTATGATGCTTTATATGATTCCAAAGTGCAGAGCGTTTTAGCCAAACACGAACAAGGCGCGGCGTTTATGGCCGGTGGTTATGCCCGGGCCTCTGGCAAAATTGCTGCCTGCATTACCACCGCAGGGCCTGGTGCCACCAATCTGGTGACCGGAATTGCCAATGCCTATGCTGATAAACAACCCATTTTGGTCATCACTGGCGAAACTTCAACCCATATTTTTGGCAAAGGGGGTTTGCAGGAAAGCTCAGGTGAAGGCGGCAGCATTGATCAAAACGCCTTGTTTCAGGGCATTACCCAATATAATAAAATTATTGAGCGCACGGATTACCTTGCCAATGTACTCAATCAGGCGGCAAAAATATTATGTGCCCCAAATTCCGGGCCGGTGTTGTTGAGTTTTCCATTTAATGTACAAAACGAAATGGTTGACACCGAAATTCTGGAGCAGATTAATATTCCAATCAATCAGGCGCACAAGGCACAGGAAGATCCCGCCTTGTCTGCCTGTTATGAATTGCTCATGGCTGCAAAGCGTCCCGTTATCGTCGCGGGTTATGGTTGCATACAAGCGGGTGCGCAAACCTTGCTGACCACGCTGAGCGAAACTATGAACATTCCGGTATGCAGCAGCTTAAAAGGCAAGGGCGCAATCAGCGAACAATCACCGCTGGCGTTGGGCAGCCTGGGGGTCACTTCTTATTCCCCCGCTTATCAATACCTGGTTGAACAATCCGATTTACTGATTTTGCTGGGTGCCAGCTTTAATGAACGCACCAGTTATTTATGGGATAAAAAACTGCTGGGTAATAAAAAAATTATTCAGGTGGATAAGGACTATGCGCAACTGGAAAAAGTTTTCCAGGCGGATATTACCTTATGTGGTGATATTAAAACAGTACTGCAAAGTTTGTTAAACAAAATCAAAGTCCAGCAGGTACAGCCTAAACGATTTGATTTACAAACACAGCCTCAGACTAGCGACAATACAGAACGGGTTGATAATAAGGCTGCTTTACAAAAGCAGTTTCCTTTGATAGCCAGTTTTTTTAAACAACTGGCTTTGTATTTTCCCAAAGGCATACAGGTATTTGACGATAACATTATTTTTGCGCAAAACTTTTTTCAGGTATCCAAAGATAACCGCTATTATCCTAATTCCGGTATTTCCTCATTAGGCCACGCCATTCCCGCTGCAATCGGAGCACGTTTTGCCGTGGACAAGCCCAGTTTTGTCATTATCGGTGATGGTGGTTTTCAAATGTGCTGCATGGAAATCATGACTGCCGTGAATTATCAAATCCCTGTCACCATTGTGATGTTAAATAATGCCACAATGGGGCTGATCCGAAAAAACCAGACCCAGCATTATCAAAAACGCTTTATTAATTGTGATTTCATCAATCCTGACTATCAGGCCTTAGCGGCATCTTTTGGCATAAGCTACACAAAACTCAGCCAAAATACAGATATTCAAGCCTTGTTTAAGGACAAAGCTTTGGGGAAACAGACTCAATTAGTTGAAATCGAACTGGACAAAGATAATTTTCCAGGATATTCCTCTGGTAGAGCATAAGCTGTGCTTGCTGCTTTGCTCACTACACCTTAAAATACGCACTGATAAACTCATTTTTATAACATTTATGGGTTCCTGATTTTCAGAAGCCCCCCTGCAAGGAGAAGATACTTGCGATATCCCGCAGTGCTGGCGCTGGCTGATGGTAGCGTTTTTCATGGTGAATCCATCGGTATTGGTGGTCAAAGTGTTGGTGAAGTGGTCTTTAATACCGCGATGAGTGGCTATCAGGAAATCCTGAGCGATCCCTCTTATGCGCGCCAACTGGTGACTTTAACCTATCCCCACATCGGTAATACCGGCACCAATGCCGGTGACAATGAATCTGACCGCGTTCATGCTGCCGGTTTGATTATTCGTGACATGCCGATTTTAATGAGTAACTGGCGCGCTGAAGAAACGCTGGAAACCTGGCTGGAAAAAAATCAACTGGTTGCCATCAGCGGTATTGATACCCGCCGTCTGACGCGCATTTTGCGGGAAAAAGGCGCGCAAAGTGGCTGCATTATGGCGCAGGAATACCCTGATATAAAACTGGAAGAAGAAGCCGCAATTGCCGCAGCGCGTGAATTTGCCGGTTTGCAGGGCATGGACTTGGCAAAACAAGTCAGTACCGAAACCCCTTATGATTGGCAGCAAACGGTCTGGCAGTTAGAAGGCAATGCCGCAGGTGAAGCCCAGCCTGAAAAATATCATGTAGTGGCTTATGATTTTGGGGTCAAACATAATATTCTGCGTCTGCTGGTGGATCGCGGCTGCAAGGTTTCCGTGGTACCCGCGCAAACCCCCGCATCCGAAGTCTTAGCCATGCAGCCTGACGGCGTATTTCTGTCTAACGGCCCCGGCGATCCTGAACCTTGTGATTATGCGGTAGAATCGATTCAAACTTTATTAGCCGCAAAGATGCCGATGTTTGGTATTTGCCTGGGTCATCAATTATTATCCCTGGCCTGCGGCGCGCAAACCCTGAAAATGAAATTCGGGCATCATGGTGCCAATCATCCAGTACAGGATCTGGATTCCAAACAAGTGATGATCACCAGCCAGAATCATGGTTTTGCAGTAGATGAAAACAGTCTGCCGGAAACCTTGCGACCGACGCACCGATCTTTATTTGATGGTTCCCTGCAAGGCGTGGAACACACCAGCGTACCAGCGTTTGGTTTTCAGGGACACCCTGAAGCCAGCCCAGGGCCGCATGATGTGGTGGGGTTGTTTGACAGGTTTGTGCAGTTGATGGATGGCAAGACCGAAGCTGAGTAGGGTGGGCGAAATGCCGCCACAATGTTTGTTTTTGGTATGATGTTTATCGGCATTTTGCCCACCAATTGCCTATCAATTATCGTTGATTTGGGAAATGGTGGGCAAAATCCGTGTAGGTTTTGTGCAAGAACAAAGGTTAGTGGATGGATTTTGCACACCCTACCGCCTTGCTCTGCTAACCGTAGAGAGCAACAGCGACCGAAGGTTCAGTTGCAGCAATTTGTTATATCCTTTATGCAGCAACCAACTGAGTTACATGAAGTTCATCACGATGTAATTCAGCCTGCCAAAGATCGTATTGGGACTGTTGGTTTATCCAGCTTTCTGATGAAGTATTAAATGCTATAGATAAACGAATAGCCATTTCAGGACTTATACCTGCTTTGCCATTAATAATACTTGATAATGTTTTACGGCTAACACCAAGTCCTTTGGCTGCATCAGTAACTGTGATGCCAAGAGGAACAAGACACAGTTCTTTTATTATTTCACCTGGATGTGGTGGATTATGCATTAGCATTTTATTTTTCCTCAGTGATAGTCTTCATAATTAACTATTTCTGCTTCATTACCATTAAAACGAAATGTTACTCGCCAGTTACCGCTTACTCTAACTGACCAAATATCAGATCTATTTCCAGATAGAGAGTGCAAAAATAAACCAGGTAATTTCATATCTTCTGGTGCCACGGCAGCATTAAGACGACCCAAAATTAGTTTAAGTTGTTTTGAATGTTTTACTTGAACACCAGATGTTCGTCCAGTGTTAAAAAATAACTCCAAGCCTTTATGTTTAAAACTTTTTATCATTTATAGAGTGTAACTAGTAACGTATCAAGTTGCAAATTTTTTAGATATAACGCCTAAGCTCAGTGGCGGATTGCCGCCACATAGCATGAGAAAAAACGAGAGCCCATCCGGTGGCAAGCCGTCTGCTGGAGCGCAAAGTTAGGCTTATTTGTTGGAAATGGAGGTTTCATAAATTATTTGTTACCGAATCTAAATACAACGTATCAGGACAAATATCTTGCTCATGAGGCCATGCCACTGTTCCATCAATCACTTTTGCCTTATTGAAATAATGCTTATCTTTCAGTTCCTTAAATACACCAAAATTAAGAAGGCTGTTACAGTCATAGCGTTTTTTTTCACCATTGGTAAAAATAATATCAAGTTTATAATTATCAGTGGTTGAGACTTTACTTAGGAGTGAGGATAAAATAAATACAGAAACTGGGCGCAGGATTTTTATTCATTTTCAAGGCGTGAAAACAGGCGCATAGCAAGCTATGTAACTGTTTTCGGAACGCAGAAAATGGAGAAAAAGA
>NZ_JAUCGJ010000069.1 GCF_030378065.1 Candidatus Venteria ishoeyi
TTTCGCGCTTCTTGGTATTAAAAATTGATTTTTTTAGCCATTAAACAGAGAAAGTAATAATTTTTTTGAATTTAGGTGGTATCGCTTAGATATTTTGACGGTTTGCAAGTAGGGTCACGGATTCAGGCAAAACTGAACGGTTACGCAGTTCGTAGTATTTGATCACTGCGAGTGCAGTAAACGTTTTACCAAGCCCTACACTATCCGCGAGAATGCAACCGTTATAACTTTCAAGTTTATTTATGATCCCAATTGCTGCATCCCGCTGAAAGTTAAACAGCTTATTCCAGACGACACTGTTTTTATATCCGGTCAAATCATTTGGCAGCACATCTTCGTTCAGATCCTCAAGGAACTCATTGAATATGTTATAGAGCATTAGGAAATAGATCTTTTCGGGAGAGTTCTCCTTATAAACTGACTCAATATGTGCGCAAATAGTATCTGTCACATCTTTTAATTTTGAGGGATCGTTCCAGATTTGATTAAAAAGATTCAGCCATGTTTGAGTTGAAGGAGTATCATCAAATTTGGTTATAAAATTCGAAACAGCATCACCTTGCTGATATCCAAGATCAACGGCTGTAAAGCCATGAAGCGGCATATATGCGGTCGCATCATCCCCTTTATTGAGACATGCAAATTGCTGCATTGCTGCTTTGGTGGAGTTTGAACGAAAACTGGCTTTGCACCTAATCCAATCCACACATTCTTTAGCTATCGCTCTTTGAGTAAGTTTGTTTTTTAGCTGAATTTCAAATTCACTGCCATATAAATTCCGTTCACGTTGCAACTTAGGAATATGAAACTCTCTTCTTTCACGAGCAACTTTGTCAGTAACTTCGTTGGGAATAAAGGCTGGTGCTGTAAATATGAACTCAAGAGAGTCTATTTTTTCGAATTCTGCCTTCAGTGCCTCAAATGCGTATATGGAAAAACATGAGGCTGCAATTTTCAGTTTTACACTTGGCTTGAGCGTTTTTTTCAGATCATCTCCCCAGAGGGTATTTATATTATCCAGAATTTCCATGGTTTCATACTGTGTGTAATGTAACTTCTGATTGATCATTGGCTGTTGCAGCCCGAACCGCTTTAACCAAAGGGGGAATAGAATTCACCATGCCCAGATTACAATTAAAGGGAAAATTAAAAGGGATTACCCCAGGAGACTGTCCACATAATAAAAGGGAACGTATATATTCAAAATTCAGGATAGTCGTTTTGGAATTAGTGAATGAAAAGTTGATAGAATTCAAAAAACCAAAGCATAATACTATATTTTATCCAGACTCTTCAAAACCGCCTCCGTCATCCGTACCACATCTATTGTTGCCGCCACATCGTGCGTGCGAATAATCGCAGCGCCCTGGCTGACAGCCAGTGTGGCTAAAGCCAAGCCTCCATATAAACGCTGTTCCACCGGTTTATCCAATACTGTACCTATCATGGATTTACGTGATACACCGATGAGTATAGGACAATCCAAAGACTTTAGAGCGGATAAATTTTGCATTAACTGCAAATTATGGCTTAAGGTTTTGCCAAACCCAAAACCCGGATCGACAATGATACGTTGATGGTTAATGCCAGCGCGTACGCAGGTGGCAATCCGGTTTATCAGAAAATCATGTACTTCCCGGATAACATCGTCATAGCGTGGTGATTGCTGCATGGTGTCCGGTTTGCCCTGCATGTGCATCAGACATAGTTGCACAGGTGCATCAACCACAACTTCCAAGGCTCCTGGCATTTGCAAGGCGCGCACGTCATTAATCATTTTTGCGCCTGCTGCAATGGCTGCTTTCATCACCAGCGGTTTGCTGGTATCAACAGAAACCGCTGCATCCGGGAAAGCATGGCGTATCGCTTGCAGGACGGGTAATATCCTTTGTTTTTCCTGCTCAGCAGATACAGGCGCAGCGCCGGGGCGGGTGGATTCGCCACCAATATCAATCCAGTGTGCACCTGCTGCCAGCATGTTTTCTGCTTGTGCTAAAGCGGCATCAAGCTCGGAATAATCTCCACCATCGGAAAATGAATCCGGGGTGACATTCAGCACCCCCATAATTTGTGTTGCGGTCTGCTGTTGTGTCATGTTTCGAGACAACGCTGAATTCGGTAAACCGCAATTTCACCTAATAAATTGGGAAAAGTGCGCATACCCCAGGAACTTTTATGTTCAGGATCAACCACCATGCATTCCAGAATCTGAATGTTCAGTTTTTGGCACAGGGCTTCAAAATCACGCAAAGTACAGTGATGGATATTGGGCGTGTCATACCATTGATAAGGCAAAGCCCGGGAGACTGGCATCCTGCCACGCAGTAACTGCAAACGCGCCAGCCAGTGCCCAAAATTAGGAAAAGTGACAATACCTTCACGCCCGATGCGCAACATTTCCGGCAACAGTTGATCAGGACAGCGTATCGCCTGAAGCGTTTGGGTCATCATCACGTAATCAAAGGCATTATCCTTAAAGTCTGATAAACCTTCATCAAGGTCACGTTGAATGACATTCACGCCAGCGGCAATGCAACGGGTCACATTTTCGGGGTCAATTTCCAGTCCGTAACCGGTAACTTGGCGCTGCTGACGTAAATGTTCCAGCAATGTGCCATCACCACAACCTAAATCAAGTACATGGCTGCTGGGTTGAATCCAGTTACTGAGCAGTTCGAGATCAGTACGCAGATGATTAGGACTCATGCGTTTATCTCCTTGGCAATACGCTGCATATAAGCAGAAAATGCGGCAATATAATGTGGAATTTTGATTAAAAAGGCATCGTGCCCTTGATGGGCTTCAATTTCTGCATAACTGACAGCAAGCCGGTTTTGCTGCAAAGCATGTACAATTTCGCGTGATCGCGCCGGGGCAAAACGCCAGTCACTGGTGAACGAACACACCAGAAATTGTGCTTTGGCAGGCGCTAAGGCCTTGGCTAAATCATCCTCATAATCGCTGGCGGGGTCAAAATAATCCAGTGCTTTGGTCATCAATAAATAGGTATTGGCATCAAAGCGATCAACGAAAGATTCCCCCTGGTAACGTAAATAACTTTCCACCTGAAATTCCGCGGCATCAAAGCCAAAGTTAAGTTTACCCTCGCGTAGTTCGCGACCAAATTTAGCGCGCATGGCATCATCGGATAAATACGTGATATGTCCCAGCATTCTTGCCAACATTAAGCCGCGTTTAGGTACCGTGTTATGTTCATAATAACGGCCTTCATGGAATTCCGGGTCGCGCAACATCGCTTGTCTGGCAACTTCATTAAAGGCAATGTTTTGTGCAGAAAGCTTGGAGGCAGCAGCAATGACTACACAGTGTCGTAATTTATCCGGGTATTGTATGCTCCATTGCAATGATTGCATACCACCTAAACTGCCACCAATCACCGCAGCCCATTGTTTGATGCCCAGGCGCTCTCCCAGCAGCACCTGACTTTCCACCCAGTCACGCACGGTAATAATCGGAAAATCCGGGCCATAGGCTTTACCGGTTTTGGGGTCCAGGCTGGTGGGGCCGGTGGAGCCTTTACAGCCGCCTAAGTTGTTCAATGAGACAACAAAAAACTGGTTGGTGTCAATCGGTTTGCCGGGGCCGATGTAATTCTCCCACCAGCCGGGTTTACGATCGAGCATACTGTGATAACCGGCAGCATGATGATCGCCGCTTAAAGCATGACAGATTAACAACGCATTACTGCCATCAGCGTTCAGTTTGCCATAGGTTTCATAAATTAAATCATACGCAGCTAAGGTGCGCCCACAATCCAAGGCCAAGGGCTGAGCAAAATGTGCAGTTTGTGGTTTAACCAGACCAACGGAATTTTCCGGGATGCTTTCAGGCATTGTCATCACTCTTTTTGAATATCTTCAGGTAGTTTTTTGGGCGCACAAATGCGCAAACGTTTATTACGACTGGTTTCACCGTTGATGATATGAATCCGGGTTTTAGCAATGCCAAAAATCTTTGCCAGAAGTTTGCGTAAATGGGCATTTGCCTTACCGTCAATGGGCGGTGCTGTAATGCGGATTTTCAGGCGCGGGCCTTGCTCAGTTGCAATTTCACCCACAATTTCATCACGACTGGCTCGAGGCTGAATCTGTACCTGTAATAACAAATCCGCTTTGTTCCATGTATAACATTTCACTATTGGTATGAATCAGCTAAGGAATGAGGATGAAATAAGAACCGAAACCGGGCGCAGGATTTTTGTTCATTTTCAAGGCATGAAAATAGGCACATAGCAAGCTATGTAACTGTTTTCATAACGCAGAAAATGGAGAAAAAGGCCAGCTTGGTTGCGGGAATTATAAAATCCTCGTTCCTAAGCGTTATTATTAAGCACATCATCAATCGATTGGCAATAAAACAAACGTTCCATACAGGCCAATAATTGTTTTTCATCTAACTGCTTAATTAATATTGACTGATTTTCAGTCAATGAGCCAAATTTTTTTTCTAATAAAAATATGAGACTTTTAGCTTCACCCCTGAGTTCACCTTCTAAAATCCCCTTTTTAAGCCCCTTTTCAAGCCCTTTTTCGATGCCTTTTTCAAGGCCTTTTTCAAGGCCTTTTTCAAGGCCTTCTTCAAGCCCTTTTTCTTGAGCTTCTTCATACCATCCCTGAACAGTTTCTGCCAACATGGTTCTCATCTCCTGTAATTCACTCATTTCCGGTATTTTAATATCAGGTAGTTGCCGGGGTAATAAGACTTGTTGCAACCATAAAACAAAAGCACGCTGCAATTCTTTTTGAGAAGTATTTATTTCACTGTCAGCACCTTGCAACCAGCCTATCAAAGAATCAAGTACTTGTTGAATATCTGTTCGATTCCGGCTTTTTTCCAAGCGAAACAGTGCTGCAACCAAATTTCTCAGATGCTTAAGTTGCCCTTCATCATATAATCCTTCATCGATTAAAAAATAGTGCATTTGTGGTTGATATTTTTCAAGCCCAGGAATGCTTTCAATCAGTTCACTGATGTCACAGCTTGCATTCCAACGGGGTTTACCATTGTATAATACGACAGGAAAAACAGCCGGTAACTTTTCTGATCTTTTGATTTGCCTGGTTTTGACCAAATCCTGATAAAACAGGTTGACATAGCCATTTATCCGTAAAGGCATGTAATAATCAATTGTGGATTGAAACTCAATCAGCAAGTAAATATATAACGAGCGCTCACCCCATTTTACCTTCCAAACAATATCACTCTCTCGATCACGTAAGTCATCTGTAATGTAGCTGTTATTACACTTTTCCAGTGTTGTAAAATCAACTTGCTCAACCCATTGTTCATGGACAAAACCCTGCAACAGATCTTGCACCATTTGTGGATGAGAGAACAGGTTTTTATAACTTGCATCATGTTGATATTTAGGCATGGAAAATGACTTTTACTATAAACCTTTACCAATATCTGTAATGGGTGCCACGATTAAAATCAAAGCCAGTTGCAATAGAATAATCACCACCAAGCCGGAAAAGTCAAAACCATGCATCACGGGTAAACGTTGGCGTACCGGTCTTAATAAGGGGGCATTTAAACGATAAACAAACGTACCCAGTGGGTTATAAGGGTCATGACTGATAAAACTCAGCACCATTTCGATAATCAGTGAGAAGATCAATACATAGATGAATAGCGAAAGCAATTCCGCAACGGATAATACCAGCAGGCCCAACAGACTTAAGTCATATCCCAGCAATAAAGCTAATAATAAGCCCTTGAGCATCTGCAATAACAGCATCACAAATAACGCTGGCGTATCTAATGCCCGCCAGCGAGGAATGTAAGGCCGCAGTGGATTGACCACAGGATTAGTCACCAGATACAGGAACTGCGTCATCGGGTGGTTAAAATCAACATGCGCCCATTGCAGCAAAATACGCAGCATGAGCATAAAAATATAAATACCAAATGCAACATCGAGCAAAAATGCCAATGCCTGCATCAGATAAATCATGCCTGTTCTCCTAATTCTTCCGCGAGATCAATCGAACGTTGTTTAGCCGCACTCACCGCTTCATCCAACAGGCTTTGCAAGCCACCATTTTGCAAAGCATTAATTGCCTGCTCCGTGGTACCGCCTTTGGATGTCACCCGCGCCCGCAGGGAAGCGGCATCTTCCTGGCTTTCCAGTGCCATTTTAGCTGCACCAAATGCAGTTTGCAGGGTTAACAGACGTGCTGTATCAACGGGTAAACCCTGTTTAACTGCGGCATTTTCCAACATTTCCATCACCAGGAAAAAATAAGCCGGGCCACTACCGGATAAGGCAGTAACGGTATTCATCTGTTCCTCATTATCCAGCCACACCGTCATGCCCACTGCGCGCATAATGCTTTCCGCCAGTTCGTGTTGCACCTGGCTGACAGCTTCGGCTGCAAACAAAGCCGAGGCACCACTTTGCACCAGTGCGGGGGTATTTGGCATCACCCGTACAATGGGCAGATCATCACCCAGCCAATGTTGCAGATCAGTAATACGCACCCCGGCGGCAATACTGATGAGGGTGGGGACAGGGTGCGGAATATGTGACGCAATTTCCTGACACACTGATTTCATCATCTGTGGTTTGACTGCCAGTACCACCACATCACTGCCTGCAAGCGCCTGAACATTATCGGTAAAAATACGTACCGGGTAATGATTTGCCAGGGGCTGTGGATTAATGTCAGCAACGCGTATATGCTCTGCTGACATGCCATTTTCCAGCAAACCGCCTATCAGGCTGCGACTCATATTGCCGCCGCCGATAAAAGTGATGGTTTTTGTATTCATTTTTTTTAAGTCCATAGTCATTAAAGCTGGGACAGGCATCATAGGTCTTATTTCTCCATTAAAGTTCCCAGTACAAAGTCCGTGTAGTATATACTTTCGCCTGGGAAACTGTCCAAAAATAGATAGTCGGACACAAAAAAACAGTGGGAGATAAATTTTGAAAAACTGGTTTATGCTGACCTTGGTGGGTCAGGATCAAAGCGGCATTGTGGCGCAGGTCACACAAGCCTTATATCAAGGGGGCTGCAATCTGGGTGAAGCCTCCATGGTACGTCTGGGTGGGAATTTTACCATGATGTTAATGGTCAATAGCAATGTCGATGAAAGCGGTTTGGCAGCCATGTTGTCACCCGTTGCTGACAAACTGCAATTGCATGTGCATCTTGATGCCATTGAAGGGCGTTTGCACCAACACCCCAAAACTGATGTCTGTATCAATGTCTATGGCGCGGATCGCAGTGGCATGGTCGCAGAAATTACTGCCAGACTGGCAGCAGCGGGCTTGAATATTGTGGATTTAAGCAGTGATGTGGGTGGCGTTGATCAAAAACCCATTTATATCATGCAAATTGAAGGCGTTGCTGAAAAAGGTATGGCGCCGCTGCAACAAGCCCTGGATGCGCTGCAACAACAATACGGACATGAATTTGAAGTCCATTTATCTCCCATTGACACACTGATAATGTAATGACTGTACTTGATCTCTTAATTTACCCGGATGCACGTCTGAAAAATGAATCAAGCCCGGTAACGGTATTTGATGAAAAACTGCATCAATGCGTTGCCGAGCTTGAAGAAACTATGCGCGCAGGCCCCGGTGGCGTTGGCATTGCCGCACCCCAAACCGGCATTTTTCAGCGGATTGTGATTGTAGATGTTTCTATCAAGCCTAAAATCAAGCATCACGGTTGTTTGATACTCATCAACCCTGAAATTCTGGAATGGGATGGTTTTGAAATTGGTCGCGAGGGTTGCATGTCAGTACCGGATTATACCGGCAACGTGATTCGCGCTCGCGCTATCAAGCTCACGGCACAGGATCAATACGGCGCTATCCATGAATATGATATGGAAGGCTATGAAGCGCGCGCAGTGCAACATGAAATTGATCACTTGGATGGTTTGCTGTTTATTGACCGCCTGGTGAGTCGCCGCCATGATCTGTTTCAACGCAAGGTTTACAAAAAGTCCAATAAAAAAACAAAATGATAACGTTAGTTGGTTTAATTTTTTTCACTTTGTTGCTAATCGTATTCTATGTTTTCTACGTGGCACACAAAATCCAATGGGGCAATTTTTGGCTCAATACCATTGATGGTCTGGTAAGATTGTATTGTCGTTATTATCACCGCCTCTCACCGCTGTCCAAGTTATCATTGCCAACACAAGGTTCAGCTTTGCTGGTTGCTAATCATATCTCCGGTCTCGATCCACTGCTCATGGTCTGCGCCAGTTCTCGCCCCTTGCGCTTTTTAATTGCGCGTGAAGAATATGAAAAGCCACTGCTCAAATGGTTATATCATGCAATGGGTTGTATTCCCGTGGATCGTAGCAGCCGCCCGGAAATAGCGCTGCGTGCCGCCTTGCGCGCTTTGGAAGCTGGCGAGGTTATTGCCTTATTTCCGCAAGGTAGGATTATTTTACCCAATGCCCAGCAAAAACCATTAAAACGCGGTGTTATCTGGCTTGCCAAGCAAACTCAAACACCCATATATGCCATGCATATTCAAGGCGTTGTGGGCATGGGAAAAATAATGCCTGCCTTATTTCAACGCAGCCATGTCCAATTACAAGTACATGAAGCAATGCGTTGCACACAGGCAGATTGCCTGGAATCGCTACAAAAAAAAATTATGGGTCAAATCTATGAGTAATACGCTATACCCCGAAATAAAACCTTATAGTACATTTCATTTATCAGTCAGTTCTCTGCACAGTCTTTACGTGGAAGAATCCGGTAATCCTGAAGGTTTGCCGGTTGTTTTTTTGCACGGTGGCCCTGGTGCGGGCTGCGATGCCAATCATCGGCGTTATTTTGATCCCAAAGACTACCGCATTATTTTATTTGATCAACGTGGCTGTGGACGTTCAACACCCCATGCAGCATTACAAGACAACACCACACAGGCTTTGATTTCTGATATTGAAGCCATCCGGGAACATTTAAATATTCAGCAATGGGTGGTTGCTGGCGGCTCCTGGGGTACGACACTGGGGCTTGCCTATGCGCAAACCTACCCCCAACAGGTGTTGGGCTTGATTTTACGTGGTATTTTTTTATGTCGGCAAGCTGATTTGGACTGGTTATATGGCGCTGGCACACGCTGTTTTTTCCCCCAGGAATGGCAGGCCTTTGTTGAATTTTTACCCTCTGCATTAAGCGATGATGTGATTGCAGGTTATTATCAATTAGTCACCAGTGATGATGCGCAAATGCGCCTCAAAGCAGCGCGTGCCTGGGCCACCTGGGAAGGGCGTCCTGCCACTTTGTTACCCAATGCCGCGCTGGTTGGACATTTATGCGAGGAAAAACTGGCTTTAAGTTTAGCGCGTATTTCCACCCATTATTTCACGCAGCACTGCTTTTTGCACAATCAACAATTGCTCACGGATATAGGCCGCATTCAAAACATCCCCGGCATGATTGTGCATGGGCGTTATGACATGCTATGTCCGGTGGATAATGCCTGGACCTTACAAAAAAACTGGCCTAAAGCCAATCTGGATATCGTTGCCGATGCCGGACATGCTGCGGGGGAACCGGGCATTATACGGGGATTGATTAAGGCAGCGAACAATATGGCGGGAATGCTGTCAGGCTGAATTTTTAGTTATCTATTTTCCTATTTAATATCAAGGAAAATCAATGGCTTGATACAGCATGGCAAACTAAAGTAATAACTAATTAAAAGATGTATAGGAACAAGTAATCATTTATCGTATGGTGAAATGATAGCGTATAGGTCTGAAAATAATGTTCAAATCCAGCAAAAAACATAAAACCACCATGCAATTACGCCAGTTTTTACACTATCAGGCGTTACGTACAGCTAAAGAACTCGCGCGCGCACAACAGGAAGCCAAGACCCAGAATAAGGCTAATTCACCACAAGCCTCCATTGAACGCCTGGAACAACTGGCTAATGCAATTGAACTGAGTGAACAACATCACCCGCAACCTTTAGTCGCGACCCTGTTCGGGCAATGGCAACGCATCCTCATCGTAGTTTTATTTATTGCGATTTTGCTGGGCTTGTTGCTGATGCTGCAACCCATTCAGGAAACCAGTGTGCGCTTGAGCATGGAAGTCTCCGGCCTGGAATTTCAATTGGACTCCTGCGCTGAGGGCATATCCTGCCCACAAATTATTGCTGATCAACCGTTGGTACTCAGCAGCCTGGAATTAAAAAAGCTGCAAGAAGTGGGCATGGACTTTGTTGAGGGTTGTAATCAGGAAGTGCCGACTTACCTGGATACCCGTAATATCCGTTTTTTTGCCGCTGATCAAGTGGGACTTAAAGCAGCCGCGCAGGAAGACATGCCAGAAGGCATTAGTCTGGCGCTGGATTATCAGATATTTCCCATGGATAGCGTATTTGAATTTACAACTCAGAATCACCAGCGTTATGATTTGAATATCCGTACCCCGGAATTGTATCGTCAGTTACAAGTCGGACTGGGCGGTGCTGTGAAAATCGCACCACCGAACATGGCCTGCGAACTGCCTTTTGGCGAAGTGGTAAGCATTCTGCCGGAACAAAATGAAATTCACAGCAGCCTGACCTTACAAAAGAAAAATGTCGCTTTATTATTCAAGTCCGGGATACGTGTTAAACGTCTGAAACTGGCTGGGGATAATGATTTAAGAAGCTTTTCCACCATCTTAAAAGGCCAGTTGCATTTTGATGATTTTGATCGTGATTCGCGCACTTTGGATAAGGGGGAATGGTTGCGTTTTAATATTAAAAGTGGCGAGTTACGCGCCTTATCACTGGTTCAGGAACAAGATCCCCAATACAAAGCGCTGAATTACGATGCCATCCATTTTGAATTTACCGGCGTGGTGGATCAAATCAGCACCGGCAAGCACGACCGGCAGCGCAATCTGATGCCAACCCGCCTGGAATACATACAAGCCCATCACGGCGTGCAATCCTTATGGGCGGGTATTTTGTATATGCTGGGGGTGATTCTCGCAGTATTCCGGTTTCTGAGTAAACCTTAGCCAAGGCATTTAGACTGGCTTTTACCCCGCTTTTGAGCGAATACTCAGTGCGTGAATTTCACTGTCCATTAAATCCCCTGCCGCTTCATATACCAGGCGGTGTTGCTGAACCAGCGTCTTGCCCTGAAAAGCGGTGCTGGTAATTTCGATGGTAAAATGTGCACCACCTTTAGCACTGGCGTGTCCAGCATGATGCTGGCTGTCATCAATGATATTCAGTTGCGCAGGCGATAAAGCCGCAGTCAGGCGCGCTTTGAGCGTCTCCATGCGTTGCTGGTTATGCGAAGCCATATCATCTTGTGTCATCAGGGCAGTACCTTTTTAAAGGGTTTGACGGTGACGCTGGCATAGGCACCGCCAATCAGATAAGGATCAGCATTTGCCCAGCTTTGCGCGGCTTCCAGATTGGAAAATTCGGCAATGACAATACTGCCGGTAAAACCGGCATCGCCTGGATTTTCGCTGTCAATGGCGGGGCATGGCCCTGCAAGCACCAGCCGACCGGCATCGCGTAATAACTCCAGACGTTCAATATGTGCGGGTCTGACGGGAATACGTTTTTCCAGACTGTTTTCGACATCTTCACTGATAATGGCATAAAGCATGTTGTTTTATTCTCCGCATTGCTGGTTGGCAAGTTGTTGCGCCTCGGCAAAATCCAGGCTACCTTCATAAATGGCGCGTCCGGTAATCGCGCCCATAATGCCCTCATCGGCAACCTGGCACAATGCCTTGATGTCGTCAATGGTGGTGATGCCGCCGGAGGCGATGACCGGGATATTGATGGCTTTTGCCATTTCTGCGGTGGATTCCACATTTAAGCCCTGCATCATGCCATCGCGACTGATGTCGGTATAGATGATCGCTTCCACGCCATGCTGTTCAAAGTTTTTCGCCATATCGACTGCATCGTGATGCGAGAGTTTTGACCAGCCGTTAATGGCAACTTTGCCTTCTTTAGCATCCAGACCGACAATAATGTGGCCCGGAAACTCAACGCAAATATCCGATATGAAATGAGGTTCCGTGACAGCTTTGGTGCCGATAATCACATAATCCACGCCGGAGTCCAGATAGGCTTCAATCGTGGCTTCATCACGGATACCGCCACCGATTTGTATTGATAAATCCGGGTAGTCGTCTGCAATCTGGTGAATAATCTCTGCATTGACCGGTTTGCCTTCAAATGCGCCGTTGAGATCGACAATATGCAGGCGTTTAGCGCCAGCATCCACCCAACGTCCGGCAACAGTGACCGGATCATCAGAAAAAACCGTGTTATCTTCCATACGTCCTTGTCTTAAACGTACACATTGACCGTCTTTCAGGTCGATAGCGGGAATGACCAGCATGGTTGTTTATCCTTCAGAATAATAAGTTAGGGAATTGCGACTTCTTTAATTAAACTCTGTACTAATTTTTGCGGGCTGTCCTGTCCATTAGCCGGAAATAAACGATGTCCGGCAATCGCGGGTAATAAGGCTTGTATATCTTCCGGTAATACAAAGTCACGACCATGTAATAAGGCCCAGGCCTGAGCTGCGCGCAATAATGCCAGACCTGCGCGCGGTGATAGTCCAAAGCGAAATTGTGGGGCATTGCGGCTGTGTTGCAAAATTGCCTGCACATAATCAATCAGCGCATCGCTGAGTATTATATTCGGTACTTGGCTCTGTAGCGTCAGCACCTGCTCGGCATTGAGTTTGGGACTGAGCTGTTCGATGAGTTGCCTGCGATCCTGGCCTTTGAGCAATGCACGTTCTGCCTGATGATCAGGATAACCCAGTTCCAGGCGCATCATAAAACGGTCAAGTTGAGATTCTGGCAGTGGAAAAGTACCAATTTGATGCATGGGATTTTGAGTTGCCAGTACAAAAAAAGGTGCGGGCAGGGCGCGGGTTTCACCTTCTACGGTGACTTGCCGCTCTTCCATGGCTTCCAGTAGTGCGCTTTGTGCTTTTGGGGTGGCGCGATTGACTTCATCAGCCAGGATCATCTGCGCAAATATCGGCCCTTTATGAAATTTAAATTGCGCGGTCTCCCGATCATAAACAGAAACCCCAAGTATATCCGCAGGCAAAAGATCGCTGGTAAATTGGATGCGTTGAAAACTTAAGCCCAGCACACGCGCCAAGACATGAGCCAAGGTGGTTTTTCCCATGCCGGGCAAGTCTTCAATTAAGATATGTCCTTGCGCGAATAAGCAGGCCAGTAGTTGGCGTACCTGGTACTCCTTGCCAAGAATGACCTGACTGATTTCAGTCACCAGTTCTTCAAACGAGGGTAGGGCAAGCGAGGTTTGTTCAGGGTTTTTTTGGGTATTCATTATGTGTTGAGCAGTATTTTTTGTCAGTTTGCTTTCGGCTCAGAATAACGCACTTCCGCAATCAGAGCAAACCTATTGTTACGCTCATTTTTTTGATTGAAACTTTAGGTTTTTTTATGCCTTGTAAAGCACAAAAATAAAGTTTTTGCATAACACTGCTTAATTTACAGGAACAACCCGTTGATGAATTATTTGTGATTGCATATCATCAGGCTCAAAGCTGAAAGCATCTTGTGTATATAAAGCATAAAAATCAAAATCGCCCTGTAAACCTGCTGGCCAGACAATGTCAATCACGGTTGTTTCCAACTGTGTCGTGGGAACATCAGTTTGCCAGGGAACGGGCAAGAGACTGAATGCGGGTTGCTTGGCATCACCATGAATAAACCATAATTGTTGATTGAGCAACAACCCCACCCAAAGCGCGACTGTATGACGTGGGTGTTTTTCCGCTTCCTGTTCTTGTACTTTTAATGTCCAGTGAGTACCTGCGCTGGGTTGGGTCTGACTAATGGATAAGACCAGATCAGTTAATAAATGCGACTGAACAAACGCCAGCAAGTTACTGATATTACTGTAGATACCATAAACACCCGGTTCACCGCAGGCTTGATTGATGCCGCCAAAACTGGTAATACCGACTTGTCGCCAGGATTGCCCGTCATATTGTATTAAAGGGCCGCCACTATCACCGGTGCAGGCATCTTTGCCACCTTCGACAAAACCTGCGCATAAATGCGTTTCACCCAGTTGGTTAAAACCGGCATAAGCCGCCTGACAAACATCGAAATCAACCAAAGGTAAAGCCACTTGTTGCAAGGTATCAGGGCGGATTTCTGGCATTAAATTAGTAATCCCCCAACCCAATGCGATACTGTAGCTGCCGGTTTTGAGTGCAAAGCTGTTCGCCACCAGTGGCACGGGGGCTGCTGTTGCTGCTTGTTGTAAACGAATTAAGCCAATATCATAAGGCGTATTTCTATCTGAAGTACGCCATTGAGGGTGTTGATAAATAATGTCTGCCTTAAGATATTCCGCACTTTCTGGCACACTGAATTGATGCAATCCCACAACGGCTTGTATAGCGGCTGCGGTTTTATTATCCAAACAATGTGCCGCTGTCAGTACCCAATAAGGATGAATTAAGCTGCCACCACAATAATGCCCGCCTGAAGTTTGTAGTGAGGTCATCCAGGGCCATGTTGCCACTGCCGCATCTTCACCACCAAGAATTCTGCGCTCCGACAAATTTTCTGCTGCTGTGACAATAGGCGCAAATAATACATGCAATAAGGTGATTTTTAGCAAAATAGCAAAAAAGTCATTTATTTTTTTGCTGGAAAAATATTTTTTTAGTAAAAAAGGCATCAAAAAACCTCAAAAAGTATCACTTATATAGCGAGTAAAAAAGGAGAAGATTTATATTTTATAATTGTCGATTAGGAACGGGAATAAAATTCTCGCTCCTTCATCATTATTAAAACTATAAACCTATTGTAACTTAGGTTTCTAAACCCAAGCGTTCACCACGATAGCTACCATCAGTAACGCGTTGACACCAATGTTGATTTTCCAGGTACCATAATACGGTTTTTCTCAAACCCGTTTCAAAGGTTTCTTCTGGTGTCCAGCCCAGTTCACGCTGAATTTTACCCGCATCAATCGCGTAACGTTGGTCATGACCTGGGCGGTCAGCAACAAAAGTGATTAGATTTTTATGTGGACAATGCGGGGAATCTGGCAATAACTCATCCAAGGTGTCACATAAGGCATGAATTACCTGCATATTGGTTTTTTCATTATGTCCGCCAATATTGTAGGTTTCTCCTGGAATGCCTTCATTCAGACATAAACACAAGGCGCGGGCATGATCATCCACGTACAGCCAGTCACGAATCTGGCTGCCATCTCCGTAAACGGGTAACGCTTTACCCGCTTTGGCGTTGAGTATTATCAATGGAATCAGTTTTTCTGGAAATTGGTAAGGGCCATAGTTATTTGAGCAATTGGTGGTAATAACAGGAAAGCCATAAGTATGAAACCAGGCGCGCACCAGATGATCGGATGAAGCTTTACTGGCAGAATAAGGGGAATTAGGCTGGTAAGCGGTGGTTTCCGTAAATAAATCCGTTGCTCCGAGGCTGCCATAAACCTCATCTGTGGAAACATGATGGAAACGAAACGCTGCCCGTGCCTTATCATCTAGCCCTGACCAATATTGACGACAACATTCCAACAGATTATAGGTACCTGTGATATTGGTGCGAATAAAATCTGCCGGTCCGTCAATGGAGCGATCAACGTGTGATTCAGCTGCCAGGTGCATGATTGCATCAGGCTGGTATTGCTGTAATACCCGCGTGATAGCTGGCGTATCAATAATATCGACTTGTTCAAAGTGATAATTTGGATGATTTGCAACGGGACTTAAGGAGTCCAGATTGCCTGCATATGTCAATTTATCTACATTAATTACAGTCGTATCAGTATGGCTTAGCAGGTGACGAATGACCGCAGAACCAATAAAACCTGCGCCTCCAGTGACGATCAATTTCAATGTGTTATCCTCAGTTTATATATCGAATTCAGCTTATGTGTAACAAGGCTTAGTGTACTATATCCGTAATGAAACCTGTATGATCCTGATTCAGCTTGAGTGTAATCAGTTTATCTTTAGCAGACAGCTTCTGATGTATCCACTATTGAAATTTAGCATTGCAATAAAATTTGGCATACTCTGTGAATATAAATCCAATAGATTTTCCCCGGAATGCACTTTTTTGAACCCGATCTATATTGAATCTGTGATTTTTTTGATAATACTGAAAAAATTGTAATACTTAAGCTTTTAATATAGACGCATTTACCAGCCGCCCAATACGGTGGAGAATACGCATGTTTGACAAATCCTGGCGAACCAGAATTGATACGATATTAATGTCGCTGTCACAATTTCGCCTTATACAAAAATTCGTTGCTTTATTGCACTTAAAGCTGCTGTTGTTGCTGTTTGTGTTGCTATCTGTCACAGCATTGTGGTTATTACAAGATATTTCTACAGAGGTTGAGGCAGTACAACAACAAGCCAGTTTATATTATTTACAAAATCAGATTGATGCGCAAAAAATCAAGCTTATTAATAACCTGGAACAGGCCAAACGCACGCTTAATCGCTTGCATGGGTATATGGACTTATTTGCGAAACAGACACCTGTTAAAGCCGCAATACAAAAACAAGTAAATACCCTGATTAAAACCGAACTCAGCTTACAAAACCAGGCTTATAGTGTGTTTTATGCCTTTGAGCCGGAAACCTCAAGGCGTTACTTTAATCGTGATGCTGTTTTAATCAATATCCATAAAGATAACAAAAAAATCACCTCTACAAGTTACAACGATCCTGAACAATTTCGTGTACGTTCCTGGAAAGATGGTAATTATCAGAGTAATGAACGTGAAATCTGGTATCACCAGGGCCGACGCAACCAGTCTATGCAAATTTCACCGGTGTATTATGATAAAAACTATACCCGTACCTGGTTAATTACCCTGAGCCAGGGTATTTATGTACGTAATGAGTTTCAGGGAGTCATCGGTGTTTCTTTGTTGCTGGATAGTTTTTTCAGTGAAATTGAATCCCAGACTTTTGGTGACAGTGGCAAACTGCTGTTATTTGACTATATCAGTGGACAATTGCTTAGTCGTACTGATAACCAGGATAGCGGTATCAGCTTGTTAGGCAGTTATGAACGTCTGCGTTTTAATGCTTATAAAGGCAATACCGGACAATCACATTTATGGAAAATCGTTTTGACGCAGCGTGGCGATGATGTTTTGATGACAGGGATGGATGACGAAGAATACCAGTTGCTTTCCCGTCCGGTGAAAGATCTAAGCTGGACACTGGTTGCTTATCAGGATATCCAGGATATGCGTATTTCCAAACAAAGCGGAGAATTTATACTCTGGGGTATTTTATTGTTAATACTCACTATTTTACTTGTCTTATTAAGCTATTATAGTTTTTTGCGGCCCTTAAAAAAATTTACCGCACAACTTGCAAAAGTCAGAGAAGCTCAGCTACCGCTTGCAGCACTGGATAATCCGCATGGTATTCATGGTGAATTAATTCCCTTGTGTCGGGAAATCAATACATTATTTACTCTGCAACAAGACTATTTGCAAGACTGCCAGAGTACGCATCGCGCTTGTCAGCAGCAATTGGAAGTGGTCAGTGAGCGCGTTGCATATCAGGAAAAATCCATTGAGCAGCAAGAACAGTCTTTAGTACTGATTCGTAAACAACTACTCAATACCCAACAGGAATTCGGCAATAGTCAGCAACAACTAAAACAAACCTGGAAAAAAGCACTGCAACTTAAGGCTTACGCGCAAAAGGCGCGTCATCTTGCACGCCATGCAAAAAGTGAAGCGACACATGCCGGACGAGCAAAAGCACAATTTCTGGCCAATATGAATCATGAACTGCGCACCCCGATGAATGCCATTATCGGTTATACCGAAATGCTGCAAGAAGATGCGGAAGAAATGGGGCAATATGATTTTATTCCCGATTTACAAAAAATTCATGGTGCCAGTTATCACCTGCTGGACTTGATTAACAATCTGTTTGACCTGTCTAAAATTGCCAGCAGCCGCATGGATTTGTATCTGGAAACATTTGATATTACGCCAATGTTGCAAGATGTTACTGCCACGGTACAACCGCTGGTAGAAAAGCAGGGCAATATTCTGAAAATGGAGCTTGAGATTGCACTGGGCACCATGAATTCTGATCTGACCAAACTACGCCAAAATCTGTTAAATCTGCTCAATAATGCCAGTAAATTCTCTAAACAAAGTAGCATTACGCTACGGGCAAAACGTGAAAATGATCAAGATATGGAATGGGTGATATTCCAGATACAGGATGAAGGGATTGGCATGAGCTCCAATCAGGTTAAAAAACTGTTTACCGGCCTGGACAGCCATACCACGCACGAATTTGGTGGCAGTAATGTCGGTTTGGCATTGTGTAAACAGTTTTGTGAAATCATGGGCGGAACATTGAAAGTTGACAGTCAACTTGGGCAAGGCAGCATATTTACCATGCGCCTGCCAGCAAACAGCTCGGCAATGCTGACGAAATAAGCTTTTAACTAAAATGGCTTAAATCCATACGCACTATTCGAGCTTACACCGAACTCAAGTTAAATAACGCATGAAGACTTTGCTAAATTATCATTATTGTTTTAACCCGGATATTTATAAAATGTCCGGGTTAAAACAAGGCTGCTCAATGCCTTTATTTTCCATGCACAAGGTTAAAACCTTCGCCTTTCAGGCGAACAGATTTATCTCTAATGTTTAACGGTAAAACTTAAAATATGGGTTTTAGCGCTAACACCCCAAAGGGGTATTTTAATATAG
>NZ_JAUCGJ010000006.1 GCF_030378065.1 Candidatus Venteria ishoeyi
GGCGTTGCCCTTGGCTATATTAATGCGCCCCGTTGGGGCTAAACAACAGGGCTTGTCCGCCCTGTATCTCGGCTTTCAGCCGCCAAATGCTCTAACCCACCCGTCTTTTAGCGGGTGGTTGTTTAGTTTACTTTGTACCGGGTTTTCCCAGAAAACCAATAAGTTGAACAACGCTATTTTGTTTATCCTCATCGGCATAAACCCGCATTTCCAGTTTGCGCATTGCCGGGTCGGAGGTTGTTGAAACAGTCATAGACCAATACCAACGCTGGTAGCCCATTTCAGTTTCACCTTCATGCTCACCACTTCCCAGCCATGCCCGTTGTAGACGTAATTCCGTCATATGGTTCACCGCCACCCATTGCGCCAGGGTTTTAGCGCGTAAATAGGACAGGGTTTCTGCCTGAGTGCCCGTGCTTTTGATAACGGCTGCCAGCGTGATGCTCAAAATTGCCAAAGCCACCAACACTTCCAGCAGGGTAAAGCCTTTACCAGACAATGCCTTATATATCACCATTGTGTTTTATTGCGATGTTCAATACGGGGGTGACCATATTGCCCCAGTTCCAGGCGATAGCTGTCATTCTGTTGCTGATCCACTGTCTGTAATATACAAATAAAAGGGGTGGTTTCGCCATCGGGTAATAAGAGAATCTGCGGCAGATTTCCCCCTTCATCCATTGGCATTTCATCCACGCCAGTTTGTGTATAGCTATCTAATTCCGTATAAACCCCTTCAATTTCAATTTGCAGTTCAAAACCTTCGGGTAATTGACGTGGGCGAAACACTTGTTTGATGTTCCCAACATTGTCACCAGTGCTTGTTGTGCCATCCACTGCCTGCCAGGTTTGATCTTCCAACCTTAAAAAACGATAACCGTTGGTTTTAAATTGTACGCCAAGCGTACGGCTATTCAGTATCGCTTCCTCTGTTGCTAATTGCAGGAGTTGTTGCAGGCGTTTTGCTTCAGTTTCTAATATTTTTTGATGTCCGCCCAAATTGGTGGATAAGGCAGCGAGGCCCAGAATCACGCCAATAAGCACCATGACCACCAACACTTCCAGCAGCGTGAACCCCGCCACTTGCCGTTGTCTTAATAACATACGGAGTCACCTTGTCCTGCGGCGAGTGCTTGCGCACGTTGCGCGCTTGCTTCAGCCGTAATTTGTGCCTGTTGCAGACTTGGGGACGCATTTAAATAAGGCGATAAAACAGCGGCTAATGCTTTGATATGCGAGGGATTGTCATTCAGTGCCGGAATATAATGGAACGCTTCGCCACCAGCTTGTAAAAAATACCCCCGGTTTTCTTCATTAATCTCTTCCAGAGTTTCCAGACAATCCGCCGCAAAGCCGGGGCAAATGACATCCACCCGCTTGCAACCGGCCTTACCCAGCGCCTGTAGCGTGTGGTCAGTATAAGGCTGTAACCATTCCTTAGGCCCGAAGCGAGATTGAAAAGTAACGCTCCAGTCCAACTGCCAGGCCACTTGCTGCTCAAGCTGCTGTGCAAGCTGCTCGGCAACCAATCTGGCTGTTTTCTGAGATTCACAAAAATACGGATCACCCGCCAGCATGGTCTCTTTAGGAATACCATGAAATGAAAATAATAATTTATCCGGTCGTCCGTGCTGCGCCCAGTAGTCCTTAATAGCATCCACCAGCGCCTGGATATACAGCGGGTGATCGTGGTAATGTGAAATAAAATGTAATTCCGGTATCCAGCGCCAGCTTTTTAATACCTGGGTGATGCCATCCCAGGTCGCACCCGTGGTGGCTGATGCGTATTGCGGATATAAAGGCAGCACAATAATACGTTGGGCATTGGCTGCGCGTAAAGATTCCAGCGCATCGGATAAGGCCGGTTTTCCATACGACATGCCCAATGCAAATTTTAGCGTGCTTGTCTCTGTGGGTGCCAGTTGTTGCTGTAATAATGCTAACTGGCGACGGCTGATATTCAACAAGGGAGAGCCGGTCGGTGTCCAGATTTTCTGATAATTTTTAGCCACCCGCCTTGGACGGGTACGTAAAATAATGCCATGTAAAACCAGTTTCCATAACCAGCGCGGCATTTCCACGATACGGGGATCGGATAAAAATTCAGCGAGATAGCGGCGCACGGCTTTGGCAGTCGGTGCTTCGGGACTGCCAAGATTACATAACAAAATACCGGTGGTGGGCGCGTTGGCGTGAATATATTTGGGGTATATAAAATCAGTCATGACAAGAGCTTATTTATTGATGTTAAAAAAAATTTGTCGTTTATGGCTTCAATCTGCCGGTTGGAAAATTAAAAACCCCTTGCCGCCGGAAATCAAGCAGGCAATTATCGTTGTCGCCCCGCATACCAGTAACTGGGATTTTATTTATGGCATGGGGGCTTGTGATTTACTGGAATTGAATATCCGTTTTGCAATCAAACAGGAATGGGTGCGCTTTCCATTGCGTAAATTATTCCTATCATTGGGTGCATTGCCGATTGAACGCAAGACAGACCACACAAAAAAACGCAGTGGCATGACAAAAAAAATGATTGAATTATTTAGCGACAAGCAACAGCCATTGATGTTATTGGTGACACCGGAAGGCAGTCGCAGTCGGGTATCACGTTGGCACACCGGATTTTATCACATTGCGCGTCAGGCGCATGTGCCGATTGTTGTTGCCTATCTGGATTATGCCAGAAAAGAAGTGGGCATGGGGCCGATATTTTTTGCCAGTGAGGATATGCAACAGGATATGCGCAAAATTCTGGACTTTTGTAATACGATTACGCCGAAATATCCTGAGCAGTATCAGGCCTTATAAACCCTGTCCAGTTTAAAAATCGACAAAAATATTTTCTTAATGTCATACCTGTGCAGGCAGGTATGATGTACACGGGTCTGCATCTGTAACATGACTTTGAAGGTTAAGCAGCAAAACCCTATGAAATCGGGCGTTCCATAGACCTGACAGGTTTTTGCTCCGGCAGTTCCATTCAAAGCTAAGCTTCAAAGTCGTGTGTCAAGTAATTAAATCTCTTCTCATGCAATAATTATTTTTACTAGTACAGCGAACACTAAGTTCACATAATAACTTTGAGCGTAGGACTGGCAGTCCTTTAAGGACTGCCAGTCCTGAAGTTATTATTTGTTTTTACCAGTTACTGTACTAGGCATATTCAGTTTCCGACTCCTGCTTAGGCGCTAACATACGCTCCAGCCGCTGAATATTTTCCGTACTTTCCAAAATGGCCTGTTGCACCTGATCGGTGCGATGTTGTAATTCACTGGCAACATAAGTCAGATTTTTAGTGGTTTCAACCATGTTTTCAGTAATACCACTGACATATTTCTGTTGCCTGTCAAACAGCGACTGAAAACTTTGCACCCCTGTTGCAAATTGTTGCAAACTGTTTTGCTGGGTTTCGCTGAAACTTTCCAAATTTTGCATAATGGGCTGCAAGTTTTGTAATAGCGCCTGCGAGGACTGCAAAGGCGCTTGCAGCATAGGCAGACTCTGCTCCAGATGACTTAAATGCTGCTCTATTGTGGGCGTCATTTGCGTAATCTGTCCACCGCTAGCGCTTAATGTTTCACTCACATCCTGTATTTGTTGCAGACTGTGTTGCAAACCTTGCTGTATTTTTTCAAATTGCCCACTTAAATCCGTGCCAGCCTCATGAATTTTTTGACTTAATTCTGTGCCTGCTTGTGCTAAAGAGGCAGTGGGCGTTAATAACTGTGCTTGCCAGTCGCTGGCAATTTGCTGAAAACGAACTTCCAGTTGTTGCGCTGAATTATCCATCGCCTCAGGTATGATTTTATTCAGATAGCCCAGCATTTGTACAAAGTCATGTATGGATTTACTGGCAGCATCCAGAGATTCCTGTACAACTTGCGCTTGTGGGCTTTCAGTTTGTCTCTCAGTGACAGTCTTTTTGAACTCGGTTAGCAATTTGGCAAACTGCTGCTGCTGAAGTATTGTTAGTTTTTCTAATTCAGCCTGGTTTTGTTGAACGCTGGTATTAACAAATGTGCTGAATTTTTCCTGTTGACTGGAAAATTCCTCTTGCAGACCTTCTTTTAAGGCATTGGCAAATAAACCCATGCTCACCAGATGTTGACTGAGACTGTTATCCAGGGTATTTGCCAGCGTTTCAGACAATCGCAAGGCACTATCAGCAACCGGAATACGTTGATCCAGACGCAGGCTTAAGGCTTGTAAAAACTGAGATAAATGGCGTTTGACAAAATAAAACTGCAACAGCCACCAGGCACTTGCGATTAAACCAGCCATCATTGGCATCCATAACAAAGGTGCCAATATGATAAGCGCTTCATTAAATGACATTTTTTCTGGAAAAAAATCAGCAAAAAACCACAAGGCCCCACCCCAGATGAATAAGCCGGAAACTAAGCCCAGACTGCTAAACATTTTTGCCGTCTGTGGAATGCTGCGTTTTTTAGTGGAATAGATATTAAGTAAAGCCCCGGTATTAAAAAATAGCGCGGCAGATTCCGGGCTGACATAATGTGCTGGCGATTGATGCTTTAAAAACAACCACCGCGTTTGATAACGCTGCCACAGTGGTTGTAACAAGGGATATTTTGAGAAACTTTGGTCTAATGCCTTAAAATCAGGCTGATTACGCAATAAACCGGGTTCAATCTGGTTTAAGAGTGATTTCAGATCGCCAAGCCACTGCTTAAACCGGAAACCCGGCCATAAGCTCCAATACAAAATGGCTAACAGACAAAATAAGATGCTATATAGCAGTGCTGCCTGTAAAAATAAATCCATATGCGCCGCAGTCGCATCAGTGAATATCTCTTTCATGATAAATCTCATTCCATTGCCAGTTTTTACATCCTGTAATGTCATTTCACAATAAAACCTGAAGAGGTTTTAAGCAAAAAAAACCCGGCATCCTTGCCGGGTATATTTAATTTTCATCCCTGAAAAATATAAAACTTAGTATATCATTACTTTCTAATATAAAAAAGTATTAATATTGATTAATCTATGTATATTAGAATATAATGTTTCAATAATATTAAAACCCAAGGATAGAAACTGATGACAATTGTTCGCCGTAAGCTGATATTTACTATTTTATTGCTATTTATAGATACCAGTGTATTGGCCTCAGATAATAAGCGCACAGCTAAAGCGCAAAAGATGCACGCTATCAAATTGCTGGCAGATAAAATTGCGCTAAAACATGATATTCATCCAGATTTATTTCGCGCTTTGATTTTTCAGGAATCTTCCTGGCGTCCTAAGGTGGTTTCTTCAATGGGTGCGATTGGTTTGACCCAGGTGATGCCAGCAACAGCTAAAGCGTTGTGCAAGCTCAATCGGCGGGAATTATACGAACCGGCTAAAAATCTGGAGTGTGGTGCAAAATATTTTGCCTCCCAGATTAAACGCTTTAACAGCGTAGAGATGGCCTTATGCGCCTATAATGCAGGCCCTTCATTGGTGGCGCGTCTGGGGCGTTGTCCAAATATTCGTGTTACCAAAGCCTATGCGCGAAAAATTCAAAAGCAGTGGCGGGAAAAATTCTGGGCCAATAAAAATCCCGACTGGGAATCGGTATTAAAAGTCAAAATGTTTAAAACCGAGCCTATGCGACAATGGCTCCTTAGCCAATCTTATATCCTCCAGACACCGTTAAAACTTATTAATTCCTAATTTGAATTTGATGTTAAACATCAACTTAGTCAATATCCTCACCAAAGTTAAACAAAACCTTGCAAGTTTTTGACAAACAGCACACAATACGCTCGGGAAATGGATCGGGCAATCGCGGTATATTTTAGATATATCGAGGAAAGTCCGGGCTCCACAGGATAGGGTGCCAGGTAACGCCTGGGCAGTTATAGACTGACGGCCAGTGCCACAGAGAATATACCGCCTGCTGATAGCGATGTTTGCATCGCTGTCACTGGGTAAGGGTGAAAAGGTGCGGTAAGAGCGCACCGCGCTTTTGGCAACAAAAGTGGCAAGGTAAACCCCACCTGGAGCAAGACCAAATAGGAAAACAGCCACATTAACAGGCTGATGTTTGTTAATGCGGCAGATGTGATCCGCATCGTTTTCGGGTAGGTTGCTAGAGATCAGTGGTGACGCTAATCCCAGATGAATGATTGCCTCGTCCGGCTTGCCGGATAGACAGAACCCGGCTTACAGATCCATTTCCTTTTTTACATTAGAGAGATTTATTATGAAAAATACTCAACCTTTGTTGATGATTTTATTCACCTGGTTTTTATCCTGCCAGGTCAGCGCCGCAGACCTCAATGTGGAAAACGCCTGGGTGCGTTCAGCGCCCCCTAATGCTCCCGCGTTAGCCGCATTTATGACCCTCCAAAATACCAGCAATAATGACCTTAAATTATTGTCCGCAGATGTCAAAGGCTATGCTCAGGTGGAACTGCACCGCACCATTGCCGCTGATGGCATGATGAAAATGGTAAAACAAAACTTTATCCCGATACCGGCAAAAACTGAACTGCAACTAAAACCCGGTAGCTGGCATATTATGCTGATTCAACCACAGAAAGTACCTGCTGTTGCTGAGTCTGTCAGCCTAAAGTTGTCTTTTGACAATGGCACGCAGCTTGATGTTATAGCCGTGGTCAAGTCAGGAAAAATGCAACATAAAGGTAATATGAAACATGCGCATGATCAATAAAATCCGCACTGTTATTGTCTTGGTAACTTTATTCTTGGCTGCGACGGCTTACGCGGATAATAACAAGGAAACCAAACCAGCGGCAAAAACAAGCGCATCGCCAAAACAAGCGGATGCGCAAGAAAAGTTACAAGATGAACTGGCGTCTGCGGTACTCATTGGAGCCGATTATACGCCTCTGCCTGCATTCTCCTTGCGGGATCACAATAATCAGGTATTTGACAATCAACGCTTAATGGGACACTGGTCGCTGCTGTTTTTTGGCTACACCCATTGCCCGGATGTTTGCCCGACTGAGCTATACCGCTTAAATACCTTGCTGGAAACCATGACGCAGCAGAAAGCAGCGTCCCTGCCGGAAGTGGTATTTATCTCCCTGGACAGCAAACGAGACAAGCCTGCATCACTGAAAAAATATACGGCGTATTATCATCCTGATTTTGTCGGCATAACGGGTGAGCAAAGTGCTATTGATGCCCTGGCGCACTATTTTGAAGTGTTATATGAACGGGTTTATTATGAAGGCAGCAGACTGGTAACGCTGGAAAATGATGAACCCTTACCCGCAGATAAAGCCAAAACCTATTTGATTAATCATTCCGCATGGCTTTATGTGATTAATCCCAAGGGTAAATTACACGCAGTTTTCCCCAGTCCACATGAAGAAGATGTGTGGTTATCTGACTTGCTGCGCTTAATCCACTCCAAATAACGGCTATGGCGCTATAACCGCGCAATGCGCGGTTTGCCGTCTGAAAGACGGCGCTCCCGGCAAATTAATCTTCAAAATCGTATAACAGCAACTTAAACACCCTATTCCAGGTCAAAAGCATCACTGAATCCCCCTGTTTATCACAGGACAGTCCAGCTTAATTCCAGTCCAGCAAACGCTGCTCCCCTTCCAGGGTTTGTATATCGGTAATATCCTGCGACATTTCCACAACGCCACGGTAGTTACGTTGTTTATCACGCACGGCAAAATAACGAATCATGACAAAACGCCCTTTCACATTAATCCGAAAATCGGCAACATCTCGCGTGCCTTTTTTAAATTCCTCGACAATACGCAGTACCGTATCCACTGATTTTGGAGGATGGCACAGATGCACTGCACGCCCAATAATACCGGCGCTACGTGGAAACAGGCGCTCCTGACCACGGTTATAAAATAATACCTTATCATTTTCATCGACATAAGTAATATCTAAGGGCAGGGTTGTAAAAATCAGATTCACCTGCTCAGGTGTCATATAGCCTTCATCAAAATGAAACATACCCGCAGTATCAAAAGGCAGTTTTTTCTTGGGTTTCACCTGCGAAGGATGCACATAGTCCCCGCTATTTTCCTGAGCATCATGATTCACCGTTGGTTTAACCACTTCGGGTTCTGGTGCAGGCGCGGCTTCTTCTTCAACCAAAACCGGAAAGGGGGGTGGTGTCTGTTCCAGCATCCAGCCGATTTCCTCATCCCCCGTGCGCATATCCAGCCAATCCTCTTCATCCAGCAACTCTAATGCCCCTGGCAATAAACGCTGCTCTTCAACCTGCATCATACGCTCTAGCTCATTAAACAAATTTGCTGCACTTTGTTCAGCTGATTGCGCATTCCCCGCATCAAGCGCCTGACGTACTGTTTTTATTAATGCGCGGTTGTCATCATGAAATGCCCACATGTTTTTGCTTGGAGAATCCCAACCATGTTTTTCCAGGCAAGGAAATAACTGATTTTCTTTACGTTGATAATGTAACTCTACCTTACAGATTTTATTAAAATAGAGCTTAAAATTATCCAGATCCTCAAGCGGATTAAACTGCCAGATTTGTTTAATCCAGGAACGCAGCAGAATATTCTCTTCCATATAGACACGTAACGGATGTCCGGCAGGAAACTGCTTAAGTTGATCGGCAGCTATTTTTTCTTCAACCACATGATGAAAAAAATCAATGACCGGCTTACTCTCACGAAAATCAATACCTTCAGCATCTAATTGCTTAAACACCAAAGCCAGATCATCCTGGCTGACACTGTCACAATCACTGCTAAATTTTGCGATTAAATCAGTGGCACTCTCACCATGACACAATAATTGTATAATTTCTTGAAGTGCATCACGATGTGATTCAATAAGGAATTCGCTCAAAACAACCCCCTCCAGGCGTTGGTAATATAAAGACTGAGTATTTTAGTATGATATACTACTACCTTATAAGGCTTAATGACCTGATATAAGTCAATCCTGATACCGAACAAGCTTATCCTAATTAATCACATGAAACCCCGCCCAATACAATGGATGGGCAAAAGGTGGTTTATCTCCTGTTTGCAACAAGTGGTCGTCAGCCTTGAGACAACAGCGTTGAATACGTTCAATAGGCTCTGCAACGTCCGCAGGCAGATCATTGGTTTTCTGCTCACAGGAAGCCAAATCCTCCAGCAACACTTTGAATTCTGCCTTGCTCATTTGCCGCATCCACTGTTGCGCGGCGTAGGTAATACGGGATAAAGACCAATCCGGCTGCTGTTGTTTTAACTGCAACCAGCCATAAGCAAACACCAGCCCGGTTAAATCCGTAATCGACCATAGCGTGCCCAGCACGGCCTGTACCCCGGCAGCGGCAAATCCCGGCCCTAAGCCTGCTGGTGCGGATAAACCCTGGCTCTGCTGCCCATAAAGATTACTTTCACAGGCGGATAAAATCAGTAATTCCACGCCGGATAAGGACAAAGCCGCGCAAGCCCACATCGGTATCCACTGATGGCCTTGCTTGCCACTGCCTAAACTCAGACCGCTGTCCGCCGGATGCTCAGGTGTATAAGCCCCGTGCGCGGTAATATGTACCCATCGGCTGCGCCTCAGTTGCCGCAGAAATGTAGCGGCAGGCAAAGCCTGTTGCGGCAATTCCGCCGTGCTTTGCCACTGTTTTGCCACCCACAGGGCTTCGGGCAGGGCGCAGCTTAAACGCATTTCCTTTGCCTCATGTAAATGCCCGGTACTCAACACCCAATCCTGCTGCCTGTCTTGTTTTGCTGTTGTCTGCCGTTTTGCCTGCTGTTGCTGCCACCAATGACTGAGGCTGACACTGCGTAGCATTTTGTTTTCCAGCGGCAGCAGGGCTTCCCAGGCTAACTGTCCCAGCGGCGCAGGCAGAATCACCCGCAGATGTTCAGCCTGCGCCACTGCCAGCCAGCTTGCCAGTGCTTTGGCAAACCCCGTTACCTGCGGGCTGTCCATGACTTCGTCCCAGCATTGTTCCTGCAAAGCTGGATTATCCTCGTTGCTATGGTCTGTTTTGTCCTTGTCTGCGCTGGCCCAGTTGTCCGCCCAGAGTTTACACAAATCATCCCAGCCTTGCTGCGCCGCGCAGATTTCCGGCAATTCGCGCAGGCTTAAACCCTGCCCATCCAGCCATAACACTTTAAGTTGTTGTGAACCGGAATCAAAAAATGGCTGCGCCAGGACTTCTCCCTGTTGTTGTAAATGTTTTTGGCAGGCGCTGATGTCCGGCAGCGGCGGCAGATATTTTTCCACTTGTTGCAGCCACACATCCAGCGGCGGCCACATCCGGTCTCCCAGAGAAATCCCCTGTTGCTGTGCGCTTTCAATATAAGAAAAACTGTGTTTTAAGCTACCCCACAAGGCTGTGCCGGTGGTTTCCGCCCAGTCTGGCGGCAATTTCACATGCAGGCCGTGCAAACCAGCGCGGCTGTGTTCCAGCGTTTGCCACAGCGCGGCAGTATCGGTTTCACCACACTGCTGACTGATTACAGTTTGAGTCCAGCCCTGTATTGCGCCTTCCAAAGCCCCGGCATGAGGCGGCGACAACAGGGCCAGTAAACGCTCAAAACGGGCATTCAGTCCGGCGGGGCTGTGGGCATCCCCCACTTGTTGGAGAAAATCATGGCTCGCCTGTTGTATCAGTTTTTTGGTTTTACCTTGCACCAGCGCCAGCAATGCCTGAAATTCATGTTCCTGCAAGCAGGGTTTGGGTTTTGCAGGCTCAAATAATAAAGACTGATAATCTTTCAACCAGGGTTCAGGTTCTGCCGAGTCAAATAATAAAGACTGATAATCCTTATGACTGAGCGCAGTGAGTATACGGGCCAGCGGCTTTGCCTGTTTTAACAGATTTTCCCAGGCCAGCGCCAAATCCGCGCTGACATGCTGTTCTTCTCCATTTTTTAAGGCACTGATGGCCTGCTGTAAATTCGGTTGAGATTCATCGTCTAATAAAGAATCCACTTCCAGTTCCGGCAGGGTGCGGATCCATAAGTTTAATATCGGATGCGGATTTTCCGGGTCTTCCGTCACCTCCCACCAGCCTGCGGCGGTAAATAAGGCTTGCAGCCGGGTTGCATCGGTCCAGGGCGGGTTTTGCTGCCAGTCCTGTAAACATTCCGGTGCTTCAATGTGGCGCAAACGGCAATCACCGACCAGGCACAGACCCAGCATCACCCCCGGCAGGTTGCCAATACCCGCCACGGGCAAGTCCAGGTTTTCCATGATATGCCGCATCAGCCAGTCGCTTAAAGCGCTGCTTGCGCTACGGGTTTCGCGGCTGTTTTGCCAGTTTTCCAGCAAAACCTGCTGTTTGCGGGTTATCTGTACTTGCTGGTTTAAGCCCTGAGTTAAAGACCAGCAGGCCAGCGGGTGGGAGAGACAAGACCAGCGCTTGCCGCTTAAATTGGGATAGACCTGTTGTAGCCTTGTAATCTGTTCTGAAATCTTTTGCTGTTGTTGTGATAACAGTTCAAGCTGGTGTAAATCAGGGTGGTTTAAGGTTTTTTCCAGGTTTGCATACACGCCGCGCAAAGTCGCTTGCGCCTGCCCCTGGGATAAGACATACAAGGCCCGGCTCAGGCGTAGTAATTTGGAAACCGGTAAAAACTTAAAATGTAAGCCGTTTTTTTGTGGATCATGCCAGGATAACAGCCGTTTTTGCAGGGAGGATTGCAGGGAGAAACTAAAGTGGGCGGGGTTGGGGGTGGTTTCAAGGTGTATGTGCCAGTTTTTTTGTAAAATAGGCCAGTCATCAGCGGAAATTTGTCCCGCCAAGGCCCAGGACCACAGACCCAGTTCGGGTAATTTTGCCGTGGCTGCGGCATAAAGTCCGGTGTTGTGTAATGTGCCTGTGTCGTGTTCTAACAGTTTTAATACTTGTTCATGCACCCCGGCGCTGGTTTCTCCCGCTGCCAGAAAAGTTTTTGCCTGCGCCAGACCGTCCCGGTAAGTCTCCAGTGCCTGCGCTGTCCGTCCCAGTTGCCCCAGTGTGAATCCGGCACCAATAAACAATTTCAGCATTTGCTCACGCACCCCGGCGCTGGTTTCTCCCGCTGCCAGAAAAGTTTTTGCCTGCGCCAGACCGTCCCGGTAAGTCTCCAGTGCCTGCGCTGTCCGTCCCAGTTGCCCCAGTGTGAATCCAGCATTAAAAAACAATCCCAGCGTTTGCTCACGCACCTTGGCGCTGGTTTCTCCCGCCGCCAGAAAAGCTGTTGCCTGCTTCAGACCGTCCCGGTAAGTCTCCAGTTTCTCCGCTGTCCGTCCCAGTTGCCCCAGTGTCAATCCGGCATTAACAAACAATTTCAGCGTTTGCTCACGCACCCCGGCGCTGGTTTCTCCCGCTGCCAGAAAAGCTGTTGCCTGCTTCAGACCGTCCCGGTAAGTCTCCAGTTTCTCCGCTGTCCGTCCCAGTTGCCCCAGTGTGATTCCGGTATTAACAAACAATTTCAGCGTTTGCTCACGCACCCCGGCGCTGGTTTCTCCCGCCGCCAGAAAAGCTGTTGCCTGTTGCCTGCCGCTTTTATACAGGTCTAAGGCACTGTCTATATTCTGGAAATTATCTTCGGCTACATCTCCTGCCAGCCTATACAGAAACAGCAATAAAACCTTTTGTTCCGCGCTTTCAGGTTCTGGTGTGGTGGCGATGCTCTGTAGCAATTCCCCGGCAAAGTTTTGTACGCTCTCCAGCCAGTCTTCCAGGCTGGTGTCTGCCGGGTATTTAACGGCTACGGGGATTTGTTCGAGTAACTGTTTGTCATTCATAACACGGGTTCCATGAGACATTTTAGCCCTGAAAGGGATAAACATACCAGCCTGGGGCAGCGCCCCAGGTAGGTTATTTGGTTGAATTAGAGCCCTGAAAGGGCGATACATCAGAGGATGCATCATTGATGTATCGCCCTTTCAGGGCTCTGGTATCATCATATTACAAACCCAGGGTGTCGCCCTGGGCTGGTATGTTACGCCCTTTTGGGGCCGGTATGTTACGCCCTGTTGGGGCCGGTATGTTACGCCCCGTTGGGGCTGGTTTTGCGGAAAATATGTCTGCGTAACTTGTGTATAAGGATGAGATAAAGACGTTGGGAATGAGCGTTAATCAATATTTTATCAAGCCGCAGGCTTGATAGTACGCACCTGCCCCGCTGCATCCTTAAACCGGTTATTATGCAAATAACGCCAGGCAATCTGGTATTTTTCCGCTTGCGGACGCTGTGCCAGGTCGTTGATATTCTCCCGCGCCGCCACTTCCGCCAACGCCGCACCCACCTGGGGATCTAACAAACCCCGGTGGCTGTCAAACAGGGATTTGAAAATCTCGCCATAAACCGCGTGGAGATGCAGAGACAGGCGATACAGCAAATAAGCGGCAAGCCAGGACGCACCAGCCAGTGCCAGCAATACCGGGCCATCCGGCAAATAAGTGTAACTGCCGGGACTCAGCATTTGCATCAAGGCGTAGGCCAGCGCCGCAAGCCCGCAGATTTTCAGCGCCACGGCGGTGTATAAGGTGCTGTCCGCCAGCGCCTGCTGGTTATCAAGCTCTTCGCGTAAATCATTATCCAGCAGCAGCCACAGCCTATACCAGTAAAATATGCTATCCATGCCGTAACAGCGCTTGGGGTATTCTTCATAGGCGGTAATCAGATTGCCTATGCGGGTGGGGGCGGCAGCATAAAATTCGCCCTTGCCATCTGTGGGGAAACGCCGCAGTTCCACCGAGGCTTCCGCTGCTGTTTCCGGCTTGTCCAGCGCAGCCAATAAATGCTGTAAACGCCCTTGCTCCCGTTTGATAAACAGATTATGCACCGGGGCAGGCCAGTAACGCCGCCCTTCAAAACCCATATAAATCTGCATATCCAGCACGACCAGCAGCCAGCCGCAGAATACGCTGGAGAGCGTCAACAGGGTTTCCGGGGCAAGCGTTACGCCGAGGCTGTTGAGCAGGCTGTGCAGCAGCGGATACAAAGCCAGCGCAAACACAAAACCCGGCAACAGCAGACGAAATACCAGTTTCAGGTTAAACGCAAATGGCATTTTCATGTTTCGTTCTCACCGTTATCATCGTTATATTTGTCATTCAGGCCACCACCCGTGCCATGTGGCCCGAAACCGTGCAACCCGCCACCGCGCGTAATACCACGCTCCAGGCCTTTACGGGTCGCGCCAACCTTGGCACGTTGCAGCAGCGCCTGATACAGCGGATCATCCGGCTTCAGTTGTTCGCGTAAAGCCAGCAGCAGTTTTTCATCATCGTCGGGATGCTTGCTGTCCAGGGTTTGTAGTAATTTCAGCGTTTCACGTAAATCAGTCATAAGATAAATGCCTCTTTATTAAAAGTTTTTCTGTTGATAATAGCGTGTATTTATTTAAGCGGCATAAAATACCGTTTATCCATTACGCACGCTATTCAGCACCAAATTACCAGACCAAATTACCAGACAGCCATGTAAATTACCAAGTAATTACCTCGTTCCCGGCATTTGCATTGGAAATACAGACCTTGGAAGCTTCTGCTACTTCCTGTATCTGGCAAGCTAGAAGGCTGTCCGAGAATAGCAAAATCAGTGATTTATCCAAAATTAACTTATTATTTATCAATGACTTAGAAATCCAGTTTTTTAAAAAACCGAGTTCTCAGACAGCCTCCTAGACTATACGCGCTCTATCCCAATGTTGTTTGGTATTTTCCGTTATACTGTCCGTCATGGCTCACTTCCTCTGCTAAGCATTTGTTTTCTTATCTAAAAACTTAGCAGTTTATTGGGGAGTGAGTTACCTGATTTTTTAAACAGCCTTGCCAGCAAAAATATCATTACCTGACGGATTGATGACCAAGGCCAAAACAGGCGCACAAGCAGCTTATGTCACGGTTTTCATAACGCAGGAAATGGAAAAAAAGACCAGCCAAGTTGCTGAAGTTATAAAATTCTCACTCCTAAGAAACACACATGAAGCAATTGCGGCATCTTTAACAGGTCTTTGCTTAAAAGACCTTCAAAACAAGCTTGCTGGTATACTAGTAAATGACTCACCCAACAAATCTTAACCACATAAGCACATAATGAAAAACAAACAACGTCCCATCTTAGGTATTGCCGCATTCAGCGGTACCGGAAAAACCACCTTATTAACCCAATTGATACCCTGGCTGCGGCAGCAGGGCTTAAAGGTTGCGCTGATTAAACACACCCATCACGGCGTAGACATGGATAAACCCGGTAAAGATACCTATCGCGCCAGAGAAGCAGGTGCGCATCCGGTCATCCTGGCTTCCGGTAAACGCTGGGCCTTAATGGAGGAAACCCCGGAGCAACAGGAGCCGGATCTGGATAATTTACTTAAACACTTACAGGCATTTGATCTGGATTTGGTACTGGTGGAAGGCATGAAACACGCTGCTATTCCTAAAATTGAACTGCACCGCCCCGAATTAGGCCAGCCTCGTTTATACCCGGATGATGAACAAGTTATCGCAGTTGCTTGTAATGCGCCATTAAACCCTGAACCCAAGGTTCCGGTATTGGATTTGGATCAGGTTGCAGAAATTGGGCTATTTATTCAGGATTTTGTGAAGTCCTCTTGATGACCTACTTAGGAACGAGGATGAAATAAGAACCGAAACCGGGCGCAGGATTTTTGTTCATTTTCAAGGCATGAAAACAGGCGCATAGCAAGCTATGTAACTGCCTAAGTCCAAACAGGCATAACGCAGAAAATGGAGAAAAAGGCCAGCTTGGTTTCGGGAATTATAAAATCCTCGTTCCTTATGCTTGTCGGTATCTGCCTGTCAGACAACAATGTCAATATAGACTTTATTCAAAAAGATGAGAAAACGCTTTAATACCGCAGGTCCTTGCCGTGATGATATTCATTATCTGATTAATCCCTTATCACGTTTACCCGAAACACAGTCTTTAATTGACAGCCAACAATATTTTGCAATTTACGGCCCACGTCAAAGTGGTAAAACCACTTGTCTTTATGCGCTGATGGGAATGCTCAATCGTGAGGCTACTTATACCGCGCTGACTATTGATGTACAGGTTGCGGCAGACTGCCCTGACGAGGCTGCGGCAATGCACCGGATTGCTAATGCGATTTATCATCAGGCAAAGTTGTATCTACATCGCCCCGAACATCCCCCTGAACCCGATGATCCTGCGCATTCTTTTACGACCTTACAAGATTATCTGAGTCGTTGGGCAAAAACAAACCGTAAGCCATTGGTGTTATTTTTTGATGAAATTGATAGCTTGGGTACACATTTATTATTACCCTTCTTGCGTCAATTACGCACCGGTTTTGAAGCGCGCCCTAAAAAATTTCCGCATTCAATTGTGCTGGTTGGCTTACGGGATATTCAGGAATACCAGTTTACAGAAGCACATATTTCACCTTCAGAACAGGAGGAAATGCTGCCAGGTGTTGAAACACCTTTTAACATTTGCAGCAAATCATTAAGAATAAAATGGTTTAATCTGAACCAAGTCGGCCTTTTACTGGAACAGCACAGTGAAGAGACCGGGCAGGTATTCAATGAAGACATACAATACCATCTATACCAGTTAACGAATGGCCAACCCTGGTTAATTAATGCGCTGGCTAATATTTTAGTTGAGCTAAGCCGGGTTAATTCTGCTGATCCACCTTTGTATCATGAAATTGATTTGAACATGGTTAAACAGGCTAAAATTGAGCTGTTGCAACATAATGCTATTCATCTGGAGAATTTATTTAAAAAATTAAAAGAGCCTAAGTTTAAACTGATTATTGAAGCGATATTAACAGGGGGGATTCCTGATTTTAACCATTTTCGGGATGCACTCAATTATGCCTATAGTTTTGGCATCGTCACCCGCCATACGCCGATTACTTTTTCAACGCCTATTTACCAATATGCTTTTATTATTTCAATGTCTGAGCCATTTCAATGGGTGCTGCCACCAGCATTGACCGAAAGTATGCAGTTTGTGCGTGATGGAAATCTGGATCCTGATCAATTACTCACTGCTTTTCAACAATTTTATTATCGTCATGGGACGCAGTGGCTGAGTCAGTGCCCCTTTCAACAAGCGGGTTGTTATTTGCTGTTATTTGCTTTTTTATTACGCACGCTGGGAGAGCAGGCAGAATTTAACTGGCATACCGCAATGGGTGTTGGCTATTGCTCAATGCATGTAGAGTTTGTCGGTCAAACCCATTTATTTTGCATGAAATTAAGTCGGGATCAATATGCGCGGGAAGAGGGCCTGATACAGCTTAGAGAACAGCTTAAACAGCACCAGTTAAACCGGGCTTATCTTTTATTATTTGATGTTTCCCATCAAAACCGGGTGTACAGAGAAGAGATCATAGAGGATAATAAGCATATGATTTTATTTGGTATGTAAGTTTTTTTCAAATAAAGTATCATAAATTTTATTTTATTGGTTAAACTATAGGGCTGTCACACTGGGTTTTAAAAAGCTGCTTACAAAGAGTAGCATCCAATGAGACTGAGATGTTCTATTTTTATTTCTCACAACATAAGGAAGTTGTCTATGAAAGTAAAAAATATGCTGAAAATTTTGCCTGCCGCATTACTCGTTGCTGGCATCAGTTCAAATGCAACAGCCGCTGACGGTAAAGCCTTATATATGGCAAAAGGCTGTATGGCTTGTCACGGCATGGATGCAAAAACCCCGATTATGCCAGTTTATCCAAAATTGGCTGGGCAAAATAAAGACTATGCTACGGCACAAATGAAAGACATTAAAAGTGGCGCACGCAACAATGGTCAGTCTGCGGCAATGAAAGCGATTATGGCGAGTGTAAGCGATGAAGAAACCGCTGCAATTGCTGAGTGGCTTTCAGGTCTGGCGAAATAAGTTTCAGACTTATAGAGATGCCTTGTCAGGCATCTCTATAATTAAATTGCAATAGTATAATCTTTATACTATTTTCTGATTCAATTCATGTTGCCAGTTCTGGTGACTTAAAGATACTGTTTCAGCGTGTTGCTGAAGTGTTTCCAGCTTATATGTTTTTTGATATAAATTAGGTGCATACGGATTTTTATTACGCCAAATTAAAATCTGATGACCACCAATAAAGTCAGCAAGCAGATAATTTTTAATGCGTAATAATAACACGCCTTGTATCTCATTATTCTCCAAGACATGAGTCTCTTCAAGTTGCGCCGTCAGGTTTAATCCTGGCAATTTTTTATTATGCTGACGGCTACATATTTCATCGCCTAATAAGGGATGAATAACCAACCAGCTTTCGTCAATATGTCCGCGTTGCAGCCAGTCCTGCCAGAAGTTTTGTCGATAACGCCAGCGGGGATCGTTGTGATTATTTTCCAGTAAAGTATAAAATACCTGCAACTGGCTTTCCACAAACCAGCCTTGAAAAACCTTAAGTGCCGGTGGTCGAATTTCCTGCCAATATTGTCTGGCAAGTGCCGGATGACCGATATAACGCAGAATAAAAACTTCAATATAATAACGTAATAATGCCGGTGCTTGGTGCCGCTGTTGCCAGGGTGATAATAAACACTGTAATAACAGCGAACACTCTTGCGGGTAACGTAATTGCCGTCCTTGTAAACTCCATTCCAACAGGTGAGATAATGCCGCTAAGGTATCATCAGGTTGTTGCCTTAAACCTTGCTCCAACATCTTTAACGCATGTCGATAAGCTGAGCGCGCATAACCGCCATTTTGCAACGAACCCGATAAACCTGCCGCAACTAACACGGATACAGATTCTTTTAATAGGCAAGCTTGGGCTAAACGAACAATGCCTTGCCTGGGTTCAAACAAATGATATTGCTGTTGCTGCTGTTGCCAGCGATACAAAACTGATGTCTTATCTAATTGCGCAAGGTTGCTTTTAATAAACTGCGCCACTTGCTCAATGTTGGGTTTATGCAAGGAGAATTCTTGCAAATAAATATAAATCAAGCGTTTAAGCGCAGGTGAATTACCGGAAATCTGGCGCCACAATAACGGTAAAAAATCCGTTTGTATGGCGAGCATGTGCATTTTTTGACCATACCATAAAATCCAGGGCGCGCGCCGCCAATCATACCAGCGAATATGCACCCAGTTATTGGTGGCGAGGGCATGACCGAAACGCTGATAAATTTTGTGTAATTCTTGCGCGTCGGGAGGAATGGGCGGAATATTTGCCCATTGTACAAAACCGGTTTGTTCTTGTATTTGCGTGCAGATACCGGGCTTGGCAATTTGCCTGTGCGCCAGTGTCTGTGCGAACTGCTGACAGTCTGTTAAGGTTGCGCGTAACTTCATCCGCGGGTTTTATCGGGGTTATGCTCACAGTTTTTACGATTACACATACCGTAAAGGTACAGGCAGTGGTCGCTTATATCAAACCCTAACTTGCTTGCGATTTCCTGTTGTTTTTGCTCTATCACCTCATCAGAAAACTCAAAAATTTTTCCACACTTCATGCACACCAGATGATCATGATGGGTTCCCTGATTTAACTCAAAGACTGACAAGCCACTTTCAAAGTGATGGCGATGCACCAACCCGGCGGTTTCAAATTGCGTCAATACCCGGTAAACGGTTGCCAGACCAATGTCATCACCACTGTCTAATAAGGCTTTATAGACATCTTCAGCGCTCATATGACGCTGCTCATTATGTTCTAATAATTGTAATATACGCATACGCGGCAAGGTTGTTTTTAATCCTGCGCGCTTTAAATCATTACTTTCCATGAAAATATCCTTATATTTTCAATTTTCAAAGTGGTATCATTTCTCCACTTTTTTAAATTTTCCGATACGCTGCTGGTATAAACCAGCGCCTTACCAGCGTTTTATCTTACAGCAGTGTCTCCAACAGAAATGGATAATATTGTACATGTTAGCAAAGCGTTTTCTGGCTGTTTTCTTATTTGCTTCGCTGTTATTACTCAATGGCTGTATTTATCAACTGGATATACAACAAGGCAACCTGATTACCCAAGACATGGTTAACCGTCTGGAACTGGGCATGTCTAAACAAAAGGTACGCTTTATTATGGGAACGCCTTTGTTAAAAGATATGTTCCACCCACAACGTTGGGATTATTTTTATAGTTTTAAACCCGGTCATGATGCAGCAAGCAAGCGCCACATCAGCCTGTTTTTTGAGCAGGAAGTTTTAGTGCGCGTGGAAGGGGATATGCAAGTTGATCTCAAACAACCAAAATCCGCGCCGCTTACCGAGCCTCAGGGGCAGCCACCTTTATTGTAGTGGGTCAAAGAAATAACAATAGCCTTGGTTGCTTAATGTGGTTAGCAGGCTTAATAATTCAGGATCGCTTAAATAGCCTGCTAATTCTGCATAATGAAAATCGCGCTGTCCGGTAAATAATTTGGCAAACTCGCTTTGTTGTACAGATAAAGAAAACATCTGACCTTCAACAAAAAGCCGATAGGCTGCGTCTTCGGCAATAAAAAAGGCGCGTCCTTGCCGCCGCAGGTTATCGGCGGCCTGAAATGCCTGTTGCCATGCTGTTGCCGACAAAGGTGGCGTGATTTCTTCTAAAGGCAAGGCATCACTGCTTTCACTGGTATAGCGCCCAAACCAGTGATTGATATGTTGTTCATTTTCTGACAGTTCACGAATGATCGCCTGAATTTTTTGCAGGCTGTCGCCGCTGATTTCTCCAGCGTGTTCCTGTAATTTTAGATCAGGATCCGAATAACGTTGCGCTTCATCTGCCAGGTGAAACAAGCGTTCTTCGACATATTGATCAATTAATTGGCTTTTTGAAGGCGCAAGAAAACCGATGGAAAATGTTAAACTATTTTCCAGTGTCACGCCGTGATGCGCAACGCCAGGTGGTAAATACAATAAATCACCAGGTTCCATCACCCAGGATTGTTGCGGGGTGAATTGTTTTAATAATTTAATATCTAAATCAGGCACCAATTCAGGATCGGGATCGATTTGTATTGACCAGCGCCGCCGCCCTTCAACCTGCAATAAAAAAACATCATAGCTGTCCGTATGCGCGCCAACACTGCCTTGTGGCGGTGAAAAACTCACCATGAGATCATCAATTCTCCAGTTTGGAATAAATTGAAACGCATCCAATAAATCTGCTGCTTCCGGCACCAACCTGTCCACGCCTTGAACTAACAAGCTCCAATGGCTTGTTGGTAACTGCGCAAAATCGTCTTCTGTAAACGGGCCATGAGACACCTGCCAGGGTGTTTTTGCGTCTTTTTCAATAATTAAACGTGACTCTACTGTCTCATCACAAGCCAGGCCAGCTAATTCGTCAGGTGTCAGCGGACTTTGATAAGCAGGAAAAGCCTGACGTATGATTAAAGGTTTTTTCTGCCAATATTGGCGTAAAAACCATGCTGGCGTCTCATTTTGACTGTCAAAAAGGTTAGTTTTTTCCATGTAACTCTCATTTATAAAATAAACTATAATTTTAGCTTTTCAATTGCTGGAAATATGATAACTTTACTAGTATAAAGGTAAAATTAAATATGCGATGATAAAGTTAAAGGCCGAATCCAGACTGATAACATAATGCGCACCTGATTAGCGAAGCAAGTCCTTGGCAAAACGGCTTGTTTCGCTAAGTGGTGCCTAGGAGCAACCCATGAAGACCCGATGCCCACATGCTCTAAATTTAATAGCAGGTACGCTTTTTGCTGCCTTGCTGATAACACTCACACCTTACCCTGTTGTTGCCGACATGGTTAAAATCAGTGACCAACCTGTTTATACGCCACCGGTGGTGCTGGGGAAACCTAAGCAAACAGTTGGTGGTGCAACAAGGGGACATGATGATGTGATTGCAGAAATGTTTCTTGCAGTATTAGCAACACCCGATCATATGGGCCGCACCATACATGCTCAGCCCACCCTATATTGGGTGCTGACAGTACCATTAAATGAGCAAATAAATATCACTTTAAGTAATATGGAACAGGACATGCGGGGTGATCCGCCTTTGCTTGATTTCTATATCGAAAAACCACACGCTGGCATCCATAAGCTGGATCTTGTGCAACATGGCGTCACGCTGGAACCGGATATTGAATACACATGGGGCATTGAAGTATTGTTAGATACTCATAACCATTCCCAGAACATCAGCGCAATGGCTGATATTGTCCGAATACAACCGGATTTCACGTTACGCCAAAGCCTGGATGTCACACAATTGTCACAACAGGCTTTTATCTACGCAAAGGCTGGACTTTGGTATGATGCAATCAATGTATTGGGAAGCATGATTGAAAAATACCCGGATAAGTCAAAGTTTTATCAACAGCGCGCCGCCTTATTAACTCAGGTTGGGCTTAAGCGGTTAGCGAATTACGACAGGATGGCACCTGCCTTTGAAAAATACGATGCAAAAATCTATTAAAAAAATATTTTCTTCTCACCTGTTTATAAAAATTCATCATTTTTTATTTCGCTCCGAACATTTTCGAGGCATTTCTGTCACTGTCGCAAGCTTTGTTTTGGTCTTTTTGTTACTGGGAGGGAATCAGCTTGGCTGGTTTCAATCCATAGAGCTCAAAATGTATGATTGGATGATGCGTCAGCGTCCTGCCTTAGCTCCTGATCCCCGTTTATTAATCATTTCCATCAGCGAAGCTGATATTCAAAAACACAATAGTTGGCCACTCTCTGATGCAGTGGTCGCGCAAACATTAAAAATTATTGCAGCTCACAAACCCACAGCCATTGGTTTGGATATTTACCGTGATGTGCCACACCCACCTGGACAAGCTGCGCTGCTTGAGCAGTTACAAGCCTCCAATGTCTATTCTGTGTTTAAGGTTGGGAAAGAAAATACCCATGTACCGCCACCAAAAGGGGTGGACAGTTCTCATTTTGGCTTTAGTGATCTGGTACTCGACTCTGACAGGGTGTTGCGACGTAATTTATTATACTTGAGCGATTATGGCAAAACCCAGTATTCTCTAGCCTTGCGCTTGACGATGTATTATCTCTGGCAACAGGGTGTCGTCATGAAAAATAACCCTAAAAACCCAGAGGAATTTAAGCTAGGCGATCTCACCGTTGTCAAATTGACACAAAATGCAGGGGGCTACCGAACATTTGATAATAATGCCGGTTATCAAACGCTGCTGAGTTATCGCTCAAAAGGTGCCATTGCCCGCGAAGTCAGTTTAAGTGATGTCTTAGATGGTAAATTAAAAGCTGAATGGGTCAAAGATAAAATCGTACTTATCGGCACTACTGCGCCCAGTGAAAAAGACATGTACTTCACCCCTTTTACCGGGCAAACGACTGATGGCATGGTGCCTGGCGTGATGATACACGCACATGCAATCAGTCAATTATTAACCGGCGCACTGGATACGCCGCAACAACGTGGCAACTGGCCATTGCGCTATCAGGCAATTTTTGATTTTTTGCCGGAATGGGCCGAAGCCTTATGGATAGTTTTATGGCTATTGTCCGGTGTATTACTGGGTTGGTTTATTAAACAGTTAATACGCCAATTTATCTTTTTCAGTATTGCTGGTGGTTTGCTGTTACTGATTGGCTTAGGCTTTTTTATACAAGGCATCTGGCTGCCTGTCGCAAGTGCCTTCCTGGCCTTTTCTTTGGCGCTGATCTCGGTAATTACCATTCGCCGCGCCTATCTTGCGCTGTATGATAACTTAACCGGTTTACCTAATCGGACGCTGTTTAGCCAACAATTGCGCAAAGCGCAATATGGCCCCATTTTTTCCTGGCTCCGCAAGAAAACATCCGGCAAACAAATTGAATTAGCAGTGCTGTTGCTGGATTTAGAGCGCTTTAAAGTGATTAATGCAGTTTTAGGCCCGGAAACCGGAGATCGTCTGTTACAGGCTTTTGCTGAGCGTCTGTGTACACAAAATCATTTGTTTAATCAAAAAAATCCACAGGTACGCAGTTATCTGGCGCGAGTGGGTGGTACTGAGTTTGCGCTGCTATTGCACCGCCCGTTAAACAGTGAAAATACACTGGCGTTTGCCAAGAAAATTCAACATCATATTATGCAACCTTTTCAGGTGCAGACCCAGGATATTTTCACCTACACCAATATTGGTATTGCCCTTTATCATGGAGAAACAGATCGCGCTTTATTACGTGATGCCCACGCGGCGATGAATCGCGCTAAAGCCCTGGCTAAAAATACACCGGAAATTTTTGAAGATGCCACCGGCATGGATGAAATTGAACATTTTCAGGTCGAAAGTGATTTACGCCGTTCAGTCAGGCGTTACCAGGTAGGGTTTGGTTTCACACAGGGCACGGTGGTTGATTTCCCGGTGTATTATCAACCTGTGGTATCACTGAAAACAGGTAAGATTGCAGGTTTTGAAGCCTTGGTACGCTGGCGTCACCCGGACAAGGGACTGGTCTCGCCAATTAAATTTATTGCCATTGCTGAAGAAACCGGTTTAATTGTCTCCATTGGAGAATGGGTTTTAATTGAAGCGTGTCGGCAGGCACAACGCTGGAAAGATCAATATCCTGAATATGAGGATCTCATTTTAAGCGTCAATCTTTCCGGTAAGCAGTTTGAGCAAACCGATCTGACAGAACGTGTCACCCGCGCCCTGGAAAATAGTGGACTGGCACCACACAGCCTGAAACTGGAAATTACAGAAAGTATGATGATGAAGGATTTATCAACCACAGAAGCGGCATTGGAAAGGCTTAAAGCACTGGATATTCAACTCAGTATTGATGATTTTGGTACAGGTTACTCCTCATTGGCTTACTTAACGCAGTTTCCAACCAATACCTTGAAAATTGACAAGGCCTTTATTACCAATATGACCTTAAGCAGCCAGGATCGCACGATTGTGCGTACCATTACCTCTTTAGCCCATGATCTGAAAATGGATGTGACTGCTGAAGGCATTGAAGAACCTGAGCAATTTAAACACCTGCGCAGCCTGGGCTGTGAATACGGTCAGGGCTATTTATTTGCCAAACCCTTGCCCGTTGAAGAGGCCGAAGCGCTACTGGCCAGTAATCCCATATTCTCCCCGTAGAGACGTAGCAGTGCTACATCTCTACAACAATAATGATTAATAACACTGACAATATCGATATGATATATAAAGATTTAAGAGAATTCATAGACTTGCTGGAGCAGCGAGGTCAATTAAAACGCATTACCCAGGCGGTTGACCCGGTACTGGAAATGACTGAAATTTGTGATCGCACTTTGCGTCGCGGCGGCCCTGCTTTATTATTTGAAAACCCCAAAGGCTTTGATACGCCAGTGCTGGCAAACTTATTTGGCACCCCGGAACGGGTGGCTTTAGGCATGGGGCAGGACTCTGTACAGGCACTGCGTGAAGTGGGCAAGCTACTGGCTTTTCTGAAAGAACCCGATCCACCTAAAGGCGTGAAAGATGCCTGGGAAAAACTGCCAGTATTCAAACAAGTGTTGAATATGCCGCCTAAAATTATCAAATCTCCACTGTGCCAAAGCCAGCAATATCATGGGGATGAGGTGGACTTAAATCAGTTACCCATTCAAACTTGCTGGCCGGGTGATGCCGGGCCGCTGCTGACCTGGGGACTGGTGATTACCAAAGGGCCACTTAAAAAACGTCAGAATCTGGGGATTTATCGCCAGCAGTTGATTGCTAAAAATCGGCTGATTATGCGCTGGTTATCCCACCGTGGCGGGGCGCTGGATTTTAAGGAATGGCAACAGGAACACCCTGGAGAACCTTTTCCCGTGTGTGTTGCCTTAGGTGCTGATCCCGCAACAATTCTCGCCGCAGTAACGCCGATTCCCGACACCTTGTCAGAATATGCCTTTGCTGGCTTATTACGCGGTAGCCGCACAGAATTGGCGCACTGTTTAAATAGTGACTTACAAACCCCTGCCAGCGCAGAATTTGTGCTGGAAGGGTTTATTTACCCCGATGATATGGCTCCTGAAGGCCCTTTTGGCGATCACACGGGTTATTATAATGAAGTTGAATCTTTTCCGGTATTTACCGTGGAAAGCATCACCCATCGCCCCAACCCGATTTATCACAGCACCTATACCGGACGTCCGCCGGATGAACCCGCGATTTTAGGGGTTGCACTTAACGAAGTTTTTGTGCCTATTTTACAAAAACAATTTCCTGAAATTACTGATTTTTATTTGCCACCTGAAGGCTGTTCTTACCGGCTTGCAGTCGTCAGCATGAAAAAACAATATCCCGGCCATGCCAAACGGGTGATGCTGGGCGTCTGGTCTTTTCTACGCCAGTTTATGTATACCAAATTTGTAATTGTTACGGATGATGATGTCAATGTACGTGACTGGAATGATGTCATCTGGGCGATTACCACGCGCATGGACCCGGTTCGCGATACAGTAACCATCGACAATACACCGATTGATTATTTAGATTTTGCCTCTCCCGTATCGGGTTTAGGCAGCAAGATGGGATTGGATGCAACCAACAAGTGGCAAGGTGAAACGCAAAGGGAATGGGGAAAACCAATAGAGATGGATGCGCAGGTAAAACAGCGGGTTGATGCGTTATGGGATGAGCTGGGTATTTTTCCTGTAGAGACGTAGCACTTGCTACGTCTCTACCACCAGGAGCCTGATAGCCCTATTTAGGCAATGGCAGCGGTGGCGGCGTATTGTTATTCTGTTGCGGCAGATAACCATAAGGATACGCACCAGGATAACCATAAGGCGCACCATAACCACCATAACCACCATAAGGGCCGTGACCATGGGGGCCATAACCGTAAGGTCCATAGCGATCATAACGATCATAGCGGTCATAATAATAATCTCGATCATTATTATTATTATTACCCATCCATTTAGAAGGATTCATCATTCCAAAAAAACTCCATGCTGTATGGCTGTAAGCCAAGGCCAGCAAGCCCATGCAAGCGAACAATAATTTTTTTGTCATATCATATCTCCATAATTTACCAATCAGATAGTATCTATTTTAACGCCTATGATTCATCATAACAATATAAATGCGAAGAGGTGCCTTCAGTACTGACGTAAGTCACCAAACACGCTTTTTTAGCTACGACATCATGAACTTTACGTACAATCAGATCTTCTTGTTGCAGGTGTTCCGACTGATATAAGCCGCCTTTGGTACCAATCGGTGAGTCATAACACAATACCGCAGGTGAAGTGCCTTTAGTGACAACATAAGCCACAATGCAGGTTTTCATAGCGGCACCATCAACAATACGGCGCACATCCAGATCACCTTCACGCAAATGACCTTCTTCTATCATGCGTCCTTTAGCAGGCGGTGCTGCTGGTTGCCCTGTAGAATAACAATCAACTGCCGGGGAAGTCCCTGGGGTGCTGATATAAGCAACCAGACAGGCCACATTATTTTTAGAATCTTCCAGCTTACGAATAACCAGTTCATTGGTTTTAATATGCCCCACTTGACTGAGTCTCGCGCCAAAACCGGAAACGGCTGGATAACATTTAATGACAGAACTGGTACCTCCTGTACTGATATAAAAAGCCAAACAGGTCTGTTTGCTGTTTAAATCAGTGATATTGCGCACAATCAAATCCCCTTCGCGCATTTCTCCCGTCTGTACCAACAGGGATGAGGTATAATCGGTGGCCAAAGAAGACAGGGGAAGACCCAACAGGGATAGGCTTAATAATAAAGCAGGCAATCTAGTCATAACAGTGTCTCCAATTTTTATGAAATCGATTATATTGCCCACTTCCACTGATGAAATCAAGCTGCATATTGATGCCGGTTCAGCACCGCAGGGAATGCCGACTGACATTGCCTTCAGAAAAGTTCAGCAAAATATTCACAAAACAAGAAAGAAAAACAAAAACTCAGTGAAATCGACCTTCAGTTCCAGGAGTCTGTCCGAGAACTCGGTTTTTCAAAAAAACTGGATTTTTAAGCCATTGATAAATAAGGGGTTAAATTTAGCAAAATCATTGATTTTGCTATTCTCGGACAGCCTCCTAGGAGGTTGTCCGAGAACAGAGGCCGTAGCGAGGGAAAGCTGGTTTGAGGCAGATTTTTTCATTATTTGAGGCGAATATTGGGTATATTTAACGAAAATAAGGGAGAAACCTGACCAAATCCAGCTTTTCCGCAGTAGGTCTTGTGTTCTCAGACAGCCTCCTAGCTGCAATGCCTTACTCCTTATTCCATTTTTACTCCTAATGCAGATTATTTGCTAAACTATAACAAAGCCATTCTGGAATCATCATGACTGAAGAAACTGAAGAACACGAAGAAGAATCTGAATCAGAACATTCGCCCAAGCGGCGCGGCATTTATTTATTACCAAATTTATTCACCACAGCCGCTTTATTTTCGGGTTTTTATGCCATCGTTGGTGCGATGCAGCAAAAATTTGAAATTGCGGCGGTTGCCGTATTTATCGCCATGGTTCTGGATGCCATGGATGGGCGTATTGCGCGTTTAACCAATACCCAAAGTGCTTTTGGCGCAGAATATGACAGCTTGTCTGACTTGGTGTCTTTTGGGCTGGCACCGGCTTTATTGATGTATCAGTGGAGTTTATTCAGTTTGGGTAAAGCCGGTTGGCTGGCGGCGTTTATTTATACGGCGGCGGCTGCCCTGCGTCTGGCACGTTTTAACACACAACTGGACACCATGGATAAGGCACATTTCCAGGGCTTGCCAAGCCCTGCTTCCGCAGCGGTTATGGTAGGGCTTATCTGGGTCTGCGTATTATATGAAATCAATGGCGCTGCACTAAATTTTCTGGCCTTTTTTATTACTATTGCCACCGGTTTGTTAATGGTGAGTAATGTGCGTTATCGTAGTTTCAAAGATTTGGATCTTAAAGGCAAGGTGCCTTTTGTACGCATTTTGGCTGTAGTTTTGATTTTTGTTTTGATTTCAATCGATCCCGCACAGATGTTATTTTTTTCTTTTCTGATTTATGCACTATCCGGCCCATTGCTTACCTTGTGGGATTTACGTAAAAAGCACGCACACAAACAGCATAAAAATCATGAAACCTGATAATATAACCGTTATTGAGACAATGGATGTCGCTGATTTAATATTAGCCATTGAAGCGGAATTGCGTATACTGGATATCTGGGACAAACAGCAGCCCGCTCCGGCAGCACTGCAAAGTACAACGCCATTTTGTTATGATACGTTATACCTGCACCAGTGGTTGCAATGGATTTTTATTCCCGGGATTAAAAATCTGTTGGAAAATAATGCGGCCTTACCTGCAAACTGTGCCATCGCCCCTTTAGCCGAAGAAGTGTTTCCTAAGCAAATTCAAGGCGACTGTACTCACTTATTACACTTATTACAACGTTTTGATGTCGTTTGTCATAGCAAATAATTTGGGAAAAATCATATAAAAATGCCCTACAATAAACGAAAAATTTTAAAATCCAATTATTTTTTCCATTCATGTTTCAGTTATTAAGAACGCTTACAACCCAGTCACAATATTTATTGTTGACCTTACTGAGTGGATTCAGTGCCGCTGTATTTGTGAGTATTTTTTTGGTCCAGGAACATTTTCAGCATCAGCATCAGGTACATCTTGAAAGTATTCAGACCTTGGCTGCATTGACCATTGAGCAACTGCACCTGCCTTTGCAAGCACAACAGGCAAAGCAGGTGTTGCAAGGCTTAAAGACCCAACCAAGTATCACTCAGGCACAAATCTATGACACCCAGGGTCAGTTAATTTCAGCTTATACCGCCACTGTGGGTACTTCCTTCCCTGATTTGAGCATATCTGTTGCGAACAACAGCTTGATAAACTGGAAAGAACAATCTAATTTTATCACCCTAACCGTGCCTGTTTATGGCAAGCAAACCAACCCCCAAGCCTGGCTGCAACTACAATTAGACTTATCAAGTCTAAAGCAAGGCACGCTTGCTTATTTAGGTTTTGTCAGCTTGATCTTGCTGGCAGCTTTGATTTTTCCATTGTTAATTAATCGCCTGCTGTGTCGACGCTTAAATACACCTTTATTAAATCTGAATCAGGAACTACAGAAAATTCTATTGGAAAAAAACTATAATTTGCGTATTCCCGTTGCCGATGAGATTGCAGGTACTACGACGGTAGTAAATGAAGTTGACCAATTAGTTTTTGCCTGTAATCAACTGCTGGATAAAATACAAAAAACAGAAATCCATGTAAATCAGGCTTTATCTGAGGCTTCACTTGCAGCTAAAACCAAATCCCGTTTTTTATCCACCATGAGCCATGAAATCCGCACACCAATAAACGGGGTGCTGGGTATGACGGAACTTTTGCTGGAAACTTCGCTGAATAAACAGCAAAAACAACTGGCTAAAACGGTACAACAATCCGGGCAAAGCCTGCTGAGCATTCTCGATAATATTCTCGACCTTGCCCGCCTGGAGGCAGGGCGTCTGGAATTAAATATTACAGAATTTAAGCTGGATGACTTGACCGCCAGTATTGCGGAACTTCATGCCACCACGGCTCAGCAAAAAGGGCTGGGGTTTTATATTTTACTGGCAGATAATCTGCCGGAAGTCTTGTTGGGTGATATTGCGCGCCTGCGCCAAATCCTGTCACATCTCATCAGTAATGCCATTAAATTTACCGATGCCGGTTTTATTTTCATCCGCGTTAACTTATTTAAAGAAGAAAAAGAGCGAATGCTGGTTGCTTTTGAAATTGAAGACAGCGGTATCGGCATCAGCACCCACGCCTTAAAGGAATTATTTCAGGCTTTCAGCCAGGGGGATTCTTCGTTTAACCGCAAATATGGCGGCACGGGACTGGGGCTGGCTTTGAGTCGGCAACTGGCTGAAAAAATGGATGGTAAAATTGGTGCGCAAAGCAATTATCAACAACATAAAGGCACCACATTCTGGTTTACGGCATGGCTGGGTAAACATCCCTCACGCTCAGTACCCCCTTACCAGGAACACCTCACCCTGGCTTACAAACGTATTTTGTTAGTCGATACAGATCGTTATCAACAACAGGTATTACAACAATATCTGACTTGTTGGGACATGGCGGTTGATATTGCTGAAAGCAATGAGCAGGCTTTAGAAAAACTGCAACAGGCTTCAGACAAAACGACATACGATGTTTTATTATTACAGCATCAAGCTGAAGACGGTGAACTAAACCCCTTAGTGCAGAATATTCGGAAAAAAATGGAATGGGCTTCATTAAAAATTATACTGCTGTTGGAAGCAGGGCAGCTATTGCCACCTTCTGGTTTTAAGGCGGTACAGGGTTGGTTGCATCGCCCTATACAGCGTCAAGCATTTTATCGTTGCTTATGCCATGTACTGGAAGAAGGGGAAGGACAGGATGAGGATACGGAATTTGCACATTTAAGCCTGAAAAATATTAAACTGTTTCAAGCCAATGTCCTGCTGGCAGAAGATAATCCTGTCAACCAGCGGGTGACAACCATTATGCTTAATGCCCTGGGGTGTGAGGTTGATATCGTTCATAATGGCCTGGAAGCCATAGAAACCCTGGAAAAACGTATGACTATCGGGCAAGTGCCCTATGATCTGGTATTTATGGACTGCCAAATGCCAGAAGTTGATGGCCTGGAAGCAACGCGTCGTATCCGTATCTGGCAAAAAGCCTTAGGGAAAAAAGTTAAAATACCCATTATTGCATTAACAGCACACGCCATGAATGGTGATCGGGAACAATGTCTGGCGGTGGGTATGGATGATTATTTAAGTAAACCTTTTACCAAAAAAGCACTTTACCAGATTTTAAAAAAATGGCTGAAACCAGCAACAGGTATAAATCATGATGGAGAATAAACAATATTGCGTTTTAATTGTGGATGATGACGCAACCATGCGCCTGTTGATGTCTCATACATTGAAAAAAGCTGATTTTCAGGTAGAACAGGTCGAAAATGGCCCATCTGCATTAGAATTTTTTAAACGCCAAATCCCGGACATTATTCTGCTGGATGTGATGATGCCGGAAATGGATGGTTTTACCGTCTGTCAGACGATTCGCGGTTTACCGGGCGGTGAGCATATTCCCATTTTATTAGTCACCGGCCTGGATGATATTGACTCCATTAACCAAGCCTATGAAGCGGGTGCGACTGACTTTATTACCAAGCCCATTACTTTCCCACTGTTGCCACACCGCGTGCGTTATGTCTTACGTGCCAGTCAGGCCATTGAAAATATCGGTAAAAGTGAAGCCAGATTGGCTCATGCGCAAGCCATTGCGCATATGGGAAACTGGGAATGGGTACCCAGCAAAGAAAAAATGCATTGGTCTGATGAAATTTACCGTATTTTTGCACTGGATAAAATAACACAACATGCGAGTGCAGATACCTATTATACCTTGGTGCATCCTGAAGATTTGGAAGAGGTGAAACAAACGATTGAAGGCGCCTTAAAAAATCGGGCCTGCTTTAATATGGATCACCGTATTATTTTAGGTGATGAACAGATACGCAGTGTGCATATACAGGGTGAGTTCGGCATGGTAGACGGGCAACCGTGGCTCAACGGCACATTACAGGATGTCACTGAACGCAAACGCACAGAAAATGAATTGCAGCTTTATCGCCAGCATCTGGAAGAACTGGTTGAGCAACGCACGGCTGAACTGACCGAAACCAATGTTCAGTTAGTGGAAGCAAACAAAGAAGCAGAACAGGCAAACGCCTTAAAAGACAAGTTTGTATCACTGGTTGCACATGATTTACGCTCACCGTTGGCAGGTATTTTATCAGCGTTGGAATACATTCATACTGATGAAGAAACCCCCTTAAACCAGGAACACCAGAAAATTGTCGGGCGTTTGCTGGAAATTGGCAAATCACTGGTGCAGATGATTGGCGACGTGCTGAATATTGGTCGTCTGAAAAGTGGCAAAATGAGCATACAACGTGAATATATCAATTTAAACGATTGTATTGAGCAGGTGATTGCTAATCTCAGCTATTTAGCCCAACAAAAAGGGGTCAACTTACATAATAAAGTCCCTACAGACTGGTTTCTCTGCGTTGATTCCACTTTATATGGCGAGGTAGTACAGAACCTGACTTCAAATGGCATTAAATTTTGTAATAAAGGTGAAGAAATTCATTTTTTCTGCCCGGAAAAGTATCCGCGCACCCTGGCTGTGCAGGATAACGGCATGGGTATTGAACCTGAAAAAATACAAAAATTATTTAATATTGAAGAAAAAACAAGCACGCCAGGGACAGCAGGAGAGCAGGGCACTGGTTTTGGTTTACCATTCAGTCAGGATATTATCCAGGCACATGGTGGAAAACTGTGGGTTGAATCCATAAAAGGAGAAGGTTCAACTTTTTATATCCAACTTCCTGAAGAAAGTCATCAGGAACACAACTGTGTATCCACAGAACAATAAAACCCATGAAAAAAAATCTCACATTCGTAGCTGGCAGTCTCCTTGGAGGGCTGATACTTGTCGCCTGTCAGCCTGACGCGATTAAAAACCCAAAATCCGGTTTATCCACGCAACAAAGCATGGCAGCGCAGCAAGCGACTGTCAGTGGACAATTAAATCATGCTGAAGTATTAGCACTTTTTAATGACCGCAGCGTAGAAGGCCGCAACCTGATTAAACAGTTCACCTTTAAAGCCTGGTATACCGATGACGGTCTGGTGCGACAGCGCGTCACAAAAGGAGGAGAGAGTGTACGTCTGCACGGATGGTGGCATATTGATGAACAAGGCAGGCACTGCCTCAAGTGGTCAGGTCGTGATGAACATTGCCGTATCATTATTCAGGAAGATGACATGTATAAAAAAATATATTCTTCTCCCAATGGTGAACAAACCACCATTTCTGAATTTTGGAAATTTGCAGATGGGAATTTCTATGGCTTGTAACAAACTGATATGAAGTAAGGTAGATATATTAATGTCCACTCAAATCCCCACCGTCGGTTTTATTTCTCTGGGCTGCCCCAAAGCCACCGTTGATGCAGAACGCATCCTCAGTCAACTGCGTAGCGAAGGTTATGCGATTGTGCCTGATTACGCCGATGCGGAACTGGTCATCGTTAATACCTGCGGTTTTATTGATGCCGCTGTGGAAGAATCGCTGGACGCCATCAGTGAAGCACTGGCAGAAAATGGGCGGGTCATTGTCACCGGCTGTCTGGGCGCGCGTGGAGATGTGGTAAAAAGCGCGCATCCCGCAGTGCTGGCAGTTACCGGCCCGGACAGCCTGGATGAAGTGATGCAGGCGGTACATGAAGTCCTGCCACCACAACACGATCCCTATCAAGACTTATTACCCCCCGGTGGCATTAAATTAACCCCGCGTCATTACGCCTATATCAAAATTGCCGAAGGCTGTAATCAATCCTGTAGCTTTTGTATTATCCCCAGCCTGCGCGGCAAACTTAACAGCCGCCCCGCAGGAGCCGTGCTGGATGAAGCGGACAGTCTGGTTAGCGCGGGAGTGCGTGAACTACTCATCGTCTCACAAGATACCGCCGCTTATGGCGTAGACAGCCGTTATGCCCTGGATTTTCAGGGTGGCAAGCCGGTACGCCGTAAAATTTTTAATTTGGTACGCGAGCTGAGTAAATTACCCGCCTGGTTGCGCCTGCATTATTTGTATCCCTACCCACATATTGATGAACTGGTGGAACTGATGGCAGAAGGTCTGGTGCTGCCCTACCTTGACGTGCCACTGCAACATGCCAGCCCCGGCATACTCAAAGCCATGCGCCGCCCGGCAAATACGGAAAACATGTTAAAGCGGATACAGGGCTGGCGAGAAACCTGTACTGAACTGACCTTACGCAGCACATTTATTGTCGGTTTTCCCGGTGAAACCGAGGCAGATTTTGAGCAGTTATTAGACTTTATCAAAGCCGCGCAATTAGACCGCGTAGGTGCATTTGCTTATTCACCGGTAGAGGGCGCGCCAGCCAATGCCTTGCCGGGACTAGTCTCAGAAACAGAAAAAGAAGCACGTCTGGCACAGTTCATGGAAACTCAACAAGCTATCAGCAGCGCCAAGTTACAACAACGTATCGGCGAACAGACCACGGTATTAATTGACGATGTTGTTGATGGTACCTGCTATGCCCGCAGCCCTGCCGAAGCACCGGAAGTGGATGGTTTTGTGTTATTAGCGCAAGACCCGGAACAAGTCTGGCAAGTGGGAGATTTTGTTAATGTCCAAATCACCGGAGCTGATGCGCATGATTTATATGCGGTTGCTGATTGATATGTAAATTCAGTGCCGTATAAGCAGTGATTTTTTTGCTGAGGGATAACACCCCTTCAAGGGGTGTTATCCCTGATTCAACGCTCCAGCGTATAACGAATATCCATGCCATTAGCCTTAGCGCTGGTATCTGCTTCAACCGTGATATTCCGGGTCAAATTGTAACGCACCTTAAAAATATTCACGGCATCAAATAAACCGATGCCGTAACCCATATATAAATCCGGGGTGAGGTATTTGCCTAACATGAAGGTGCTGCCTTGCTCTCCATCCTGAGATTCCAGACCCGCAACATCCAGACCCAGTTCGTTACGCAGATTATTAACCACTGAGCTATCTTCATCCAGTGCCATTGCACTGACTGCCTGCATCAATACCTCGCTGTCATTACCCCCACCTTTCCCCAGTTCAGAAGCGGGGCGGCCTAATACCAGCCAGGACAGAATGTTCGTTTGATCCATTTGTGGTTGCGAGAACAGTTCCAGGTGTGGTTTTTTGGCATTACCGGTGACATCAATACCCACTGTAACATCTTGTAGTTCACGCACTGCGCGGACATCCAGACCGGGGTTGTCCAGGGGGCCATCGGTATATAAAGCATAACCTTTGGTAATTTTAAGATTTTGCCCATACGCCTTGTAAGTACCTTCAGCCACGCCAATGCGACCATTGCCGGTGAGAATTTCCCCCGGCTGCTGGGTGATGCCAAGCTCGCCTTGCAGACGGCCTTTAAAACCCATGCCTTTGACCCGCACCTTGTCACCTAAAACCACCTGAATCTGGGCATTCACGGGCATGTTGCTGCCGGTTTTCTGTTTTTCTTCTACCGCTTCGATAGGATTGATGATACGCACATCGCTAGATGGCTGCACGCTGCCTTGTAATTCCGGCGGCGTGATCAAGGCTTCAGGAATCAGCAACTTGCCATTGACCTTAATTGCCTTTGCATCGGCTTGCAGCATAATATCAGGTGAAGCCAGCAACCAGATTTGTGGCGTATTAAGCATTTCAAAGTTTTTACCCGAAATACGGCCTTGAACCTGCCAGTCTGGTTTCAGTCGAATGGCAGCATTTAAGTCAAGCTTGCCGGTATCAGTATTTATTGAACTTTTGGCTTCGCCAGATACAATTTGTCCTTGTAATTTTAAGCTGCCCGTTTGATCGCCAGCTAAAGCCACCTCAATATCACGTAGTCTTAAGCCCAGCGGCTCAATTTCAATTTTGCCATCCTGGAGCTTGATTTCACCCGTGATAAGCGGCTTTTCCAGATCACCATTGATTTTGAGCTGGCCTTTAATCGTGCCTTGTGGGTTGTTAAGGTCAGGCAGAAAAATCGGTAACAGGGAAAAATCCTGCATGTGCAAATTTAACAGGCCATTCAGGGGTTGCTTTTTTGCCAGGGGGTAGTGATTCAAAGCCGGTAATTTAAGCTGTGCTTCCAGTTTATCCTGCTGGTTAAACCGTAACTGAAGCTGACTGTGTAAGCCTTTGTTATTTAAGCGAGCCTGTAAATGACCACCTTGGTGTTCCAGCAATTGCAAACGCTGTTGTTCTGTCGTTTCTTCCGGGTCTAAGTAACTGATTTTACCCGCAGACAGTTGAAATGCTGCCTTGCCATGTAAACTGCCGTTTTTATCCAGTTGGGCTTGCAGTTGTCCATCCAGTTGCGTGCCACTGATGTCTAAGCCAGCAGGCAATAAACTACCGGCTTGCGCGGCGGTCAGTTGCTTAATATCCAGAGAAACCTGCACCTGTTGTTGTAACCAGCGTCCGTCAGCACATAGTTTTGCTGTTTGTTGTTTTTTGGGGGGCGTTGTCAGTTGCAGGCAAAGTGGAGTGAATTCTAATTGCTGCTCTGCAAACGCCAGCGTGACAGGCTTTTCCAGTTGTAACTGATATTTTTTCAGGGCATTCAATTGTAACTGTGACAAGCTGCCGCGCCAATGCTTTGTTTTGGGCTGCGTACCTGAGAGTTGCAATGTGCCATTAACATCCTTGCCCTGCACATCCACTTGTAAGGTATGTTGTTTCAGGTTGCCTTGTGCCAGAAGATTGATGTGATTGATATTGATATCCTGGTGTGTCAGTTCTCTGGCAGTGAGTTTCAGTTGTAAAGGCTGGGTTTCACTGAGTGTACCTTGCGCCCGCAAAGTCAATTTGTTCAGTTTGCTATCCTGCCATTTCAATTTTTTTCCATCAAGTTGCATATCCACAGCAAGCTGTTTTAATGAACCCGCTAAAGTCCCTTTGCCCTGTACGCTGCCAAATAATTGCGGCAGCATGTCTTCCAAATGCCTGGCATTTAACTGCCATTGCAAATTCAGCTTTTCCTGCCCCTGCATGTGTCCTTGCAACTGGAATTTGGTCTTGCCAATTTGTGCATCAAATTGTTGCAAATGATATTGCTGCTCATGAATTTCAACCTGGCTTTGCAAATGTAGCGGATGTTTTTGTAAAGTACCATGCAGCAATAGTTTGGGAATGCTTGCCTGCAATTGACCCTTATCTCCCAGTTTCCCGCTACTGCGCATGTTCAATGCCAGTTGCCCCGGCCATGCCTGCCATTGCACGGCAGGATTGATGTGTTGTGCATCCAGCGCAAGCTCCCAGGATAAATGGGGTTTTAAGCCCACATCACCGCTGAGATTGAGCTTACCACCCAATATTTCAGCACTTAGGCTTTGCAGTTGCAGGTGTTTTTGACTACCACTGACAGTCAGTTGCCATTGGCTCTCTGGAATATCCAAACCTTGAAAGTCACTGTTGCCTTGCAGTTGCCAGTTATCCGGGGTACCGCTGATTTGCAGTTGACCTGTTGGACTGAAAACCTGCGGTGTTTTGCTTTGCAGTGGCCATTGCAATGATTTCCAGTTAAGCGTGGCATTAAACTCAGGTGTTTTTTGTAAATTCAGCGCAGCATTGGCATGAATTTCCAGCGCAGAATCCGGCTGAGATAATGTCATCTCATCAACAGCCCAGTGTAACCAATCGTTTTTGTTTTTCCCGCTGATGTGTAATTGCAGCGGGCCATACGGTGTAATATGACCGTGTGTTTCTGATTGCACCTGGATATTTTTTAAATCCCCGTTAAACCGCCACTGACTACGCCCCTGGATGTCAGGTAAGTCTTTGACCAGTGCCTGTAACCAGGGTTGGCGGCTGTCAAAATCTTTTAGCATCAAATCTGCCTGCCATGCCAATTGTGGCTTTAACAGGTTTTCAGCCGAAAAATTTAATTGAATCTGAATGGGGTCTTGTGGACTGTCTAACTTTAAAAGGCCGGATAATTTTTTGCTGTCTCCCGCCAGTTGTAATCGCCCTTTGCTTTGTGGCAATTGCACAGACGCAACAGCCTTGCCTTGGGATACTGCTGCCAATAAATTCCAGTGCCCTTCCAGGCTGATATCATAAGGTTTTTGCAGGTTCAGCCTGCCTTGTAAGCGTAATGCCGGGATGTGTATATCCGGTTCTAGTTGCACGGACTTTAAGGCCAACTGATTTAATATCAGGTGGTTTTTCTCGCTATGTACAGACAAATTTGCCTGTTGCAACTGGTAAGTTTGCTCACCCTGCTGTAATTGAAATTGCCTTAATAAGACATTATCAATTTGCAGGGCAACAGGCAGTTGTATGTCGGGGATTGTTAACGGGGTTTTATTTTCGCTATCAGCAGGCGCAGCAGCAGGTAATTGAATATGCAGCACCGTTGCGCTGAAAGTTTGTATATGTAGCTTCAAACGCAGCAGAGACGCTGGTTGCCAGCGCAGTTGCAATTGTTCGCTATGTACCTGCATTTCACCAGTTTGCCAATGCAGGCCCTGCAAGCGACTATTGCCCAGAATTTTGCCTTCAACCTGCCGAACCTGCAAGTTTGGCACCCAGGCCAGAACAGCGCGCAAACCTGTGGTGGTATTGAATATAAAATAAAAAAGACCCACAACTAGAGTCACTATAAAAAGCGCCGTATAAAGACGCCAATGGCTACGCACGGCAAGGTCCTTGTGAAAATTGCTTAAACTGAGATAACAATATCCGTATGATAATACGATAGCTTGTTTATGACCCAGAGAAATTTCCAATAAAAATCATCAATATCATAAAATAATTCGAGTACACTATTCTCACTCAAAAAACCGCTAAAAAATAAGAGTGGTATGAGTGATAAATAATCAGGAGATACCACCATGTATTTTTTTCATTGCAGCTTAATCCGGCACCTTTTTTTTATTACCGGGTTAATCAGTCTGTTATTAATAACGATGATCGTGTCAGGAGACAAGGCGCAAGCTGCGCCTGTATTGTTTAAAAATCCGATTACGCTGGTTACTGGCAACCATTACGCACCTTTTGCCGATAGCAGCCTGTCTGGAGGCGGTATGAGTGTTGAAGTGGTTAAAGCTGCATTCAATGCGGTTGGGCGTCGGGCTTATGTGGCGTTTATGCCTTGGCGGCGTGGCTTTATTGGTGTTCAGCGTCGATCCTATGCAGGCACCTTCCCACATTTTCGCAGCGCGGAACTTGCTGAGGAATTTTATTTTTCTGACTCGCTGTACCCGATACAACAACGTATTTATGTCAGTGCAGGCAGTAAAATTGATTTTAATACGCTGGATGATTTGACCAGTTACCGCTTGTGCTCCCCAATTGGGCATACCATAGACAAAGGTTTACAAAAACGCATTGATACGGCGGCAATTTCAGTTATTTCGCCCAGCTCTACTAAACTGTGCGCCAAAATGCTGGAAAAAAACCGAGTGGATTTTATGGCACTGGATGAAACGGTTTACCGTTATATGTTTAAAGGCTTTAAATTAAAAGCAGTGGGTCGTCCACTACAACGCGCGGACTTGTTTTTATTATTGCCCAAACAGGATCCAGAGAGCAAAACCTTGTTACAGGAATTTAACGCAGGGCTTGCGGTGATTAAAAAATCTGGACAATTTGATAAAATTGTAAAAAGACATCTTAAATATCCGTAGACTTTTTTCTTTTTCAGACAGAACACACTATATGAATATATTGTATATACTTATTCCACTTTCTTTTGTATTACTTGGCGCAATTATCTGGGCGCTGCTGTGGGCGATTAAAAGTGGTCAGTTTGAAGATATGGAGGGTCCCGCACATGAGATCCTGATGGATGATGATGACATTAAAAAAACAACAAATAATGAGAAACAAAACTAATGCCTGTGTATGCCAGTAAAACGGGAAAACGCTATCCATTGGGGGCCGTTGCCGACAGCAATGGGGTTAATTTCTGTATTTTCAGTCGTAATGCGGAAGCAGTGGAACTGCTATTGTATGAAAAAGCTGAAAGTCCCACCGCTTTTCAGATCGTTTGCCTGGACCCACAGGCCAACCGCAGCTTTTTCTTCTGGCATGTGTATGTGGAAAAATTGCCACCCGGTATCCATTACACCTGGCGGGTGAACGGATTATATGAACCCCGCGCAGGTCATCGTTATGACTCCAGTAAGGAACTATTGGATCCCTGGGCGCGCGCAGTCACTGATTGTTTATGGAAGCGTGAAGAGCATACAGAATGTTTCGAGTCCTATCCGGGAATGCGTGCTATCGTACTACCACCGGACACTTATGATTGGGAAGGCGATGAACCACTGAAAAGTCCGCATGAAGACAGTATTATTTATGAGCTTCATGTCGGCGGTTTTACCCGGCATAAATCTTCCAAAGTCAAATACCCAGGCACTTTTTCCGGTATTATTGAAAAAATCCCTTACCTGAAATCATTGGGTATCACCCATGTGGAATTATTACCCATCATGGCTTTTGATGAACAGGATGTTCCCCCAGGTGCGGCGCGGCTGGGTTTGCATAATTACTGGGGATACAGCACCCATAGTTTTTTCAGTCCACACCCGACTTATTGCAAACATCCGAAAAAAGGCAAGCATCAGCAGGAATTCAGGGACATGGTCAAAGCCCTGCATCAAGCGGGTATTGGCGTGATTTTAGATGTCGTATTTAACCATACCGCAGAAGGTGGTAATGGTGGCCCGACGATTAATTTCAAAGGCCTGGATAATGCTATTTTTTATCATCTGGATGCCCTGGATCAAAGTATTTACCGAGATTATACGGGTTGTGGCAATACCATTAACTGCAATCATCCGCTTGTCACCCAGTTTATTATTGACTCATTAAAATACTGGGTGCAGGAAATGCACGTTGACGGTTTTCGTTTTGATCTCGCCAGCGTTTTGGTACGCGATGAAAATGGCGAGCCGATGCACAATGCGCCCGCTACCTGGGCGATTGAGTTCTCCCGCGAACTGGCAGGCACTTATCTGATCGCTGAAGCCTGGGATGCTGCCGGTTTATATCAGGTGGGCGCGTTTCCAGGTTATCGCTGGATGGAATGGAACGGACTTTACCGCGATGTATTACGCCGTTTTCTACGTGGTGAACGCGGTCTGATTGGCGAGCTTGCCATGCGCTTGACCGGTAGTAATGACCTGTATCAGGTAGATGGGCGTTTACCGGTTAACAGCATCAACTTTATTACCTGCCACGATGGTTTCACCCTGCATGATTTAGTCAGTTATGAATATAAAAACAATGAAGGCAACGGTGAAAATAATAACGATGGTTGTAACCATAATCTCAGTTGGAATTGTGGTATTGAAGGCAAAACCTCAGATCAGAATATTCTGACGCTGCGCAACCGCCAGATACGCAATGCTTTCACCCTGTTATTGCTCAGCCACGGCGTGCCCATGTTACTGGCAGGGGATGAAGTGCAACGCACGCAAAAAGGCAATAACAATGCCTATTGCCAGGATAATGAACTGAGTTGGTTTGACTGGCACCAGACTAAAAAACACCCCGGACTGTTACATTTTGTGCAGGAAATGACTGCATTTCGCAAGCGCCACAAAAACCTGATGCGCCGCCATTATCTGACCGGACAGCCCTGTCCCGGCAGTGGTCGCCTGGATGTGCGCTGGCATGGTTATCAGCTCAATCAACCCTTATGGGATGATCCAGATGCGCAATTACTGGTTTACACCTTAGCCGCTCCAGATGAAGACGAAGAAGATTTACATATTATGATCAATATGTCAGATCGCCCCATACGCCTGTCACTGCCCAGAATTAAAAACCAACGCTGGCATCGGGCGATTGATACCAGCATGGAATCACCACAGGATATTATTAGTAAAAGCGAGCAACACACTTGGCCAGGGCTGCATTATCAGGTTTCTGCGCACAGTATTGTGGTAATGGAAAGTCGGGTATGAGCAAGAACACAAACCTGCGTTGGCACAGTATCTTATTTGATTTAGATGGCACACTGATTGACACCAGCCAGGATTTAGCGGCAGCACTGAATACCGTGCTCCAGAGCAAAGGGCGTGACCCCCTGCCTTATCAGACCATACGCCCCTGGGTGAGTTACGGCGGTAAATTCATGATTGCTCAGGCTTTTGCTTATCCTTTTGGCGATAGCATTATTGATCCACTGTGGGAACACCTGGTTGCGGACTACCGGCAAAATATCGCAGTTCACAGCCGTTTGTTTCAAGGCATGGACAGGGTGTTAGAACAGATAGAATCTGCGGGTAATAACTGGGGTATCGTCACCAATAAAGCCAGTTGGCTCACCAATCCCTTATTAATTGCGCTAAACCTGGATAAACGCAGCGGCTGCACGGTCAGCGCCGACAGCCTCATTGCCAAAAAACCTCACCCCTTGCCCTTGTTATACGCCGCTGAGCAATTGGGCAGCGCACCTGAAGACTGTTTATATATAGGTGATGCGCAACGTGACATTGAAGCCGGACAGCGCGCGGGCATGGATACTGCCGTGGCTTTGTTTGGTTATCTGGAAGCCGATGCCAAACCGCAGGCATGGGGCGCGGATTGGTTATTAGACAGCCCGCAGGCTTTGGCTGAAATACTGTAAATGCGATTATCTTTATTGGTGCTATCTGCCTGCCTGCTGCTCGGACTTGCTTATTTTCTTCTATGGCCATCTCTGGATATTGAACAACTCGATAAACGTGGACGCAGCGCCTTATCCCGCGCTGCTGAAAGCGGAGATGTGGTACAACTGAAACAACTGCTGGCACAAGGCGCGCAGGTGAATCAACGCGATTTATGCCAATGGACACCGCTGTTACATGCCGCGCTTAATGGGCGCACGGAAGTGATTCATTATTTGTTAAAACACGGCGCTGCCGTCAATGCGGTGGATAAGGGCGGTTATTCCGCGCTTATGCTGGCAGCCTCTAATAATCATGTGCAAAGTATTGTTTATCTGGAAGCCAAAGGTGCGGATTTAAATTTACAGGATGACAGCATGGGCTGGACGGCCTTAATCTGGGCGGTAAAGCAAGGCCACCAAGACGCCATGACCGCTTTGTTTGCCCTGGAAGCCGATGCTTCACTGACTGATCATGAAGGCAAAACTGTGTATGACTGGATACGGGCGGGAAGTTTAGAACCGGAATGAACTATTACAGCGTAGGACTGCCAGTCCTGAAGTTATTATTTGTTTTTACCAGTTACTGTACTATTAAATTCAAAAAGGATGAATCATGTTAAACAATAAAAACCCATTAAAACACTTTTTTATCTTAATCGGATTAATTGCTATTAATACCGCAGCCTATGCTGAAAATCCAAAAATCAGCCCAGCGCAGGTATTGGGTGTCGTGACCCACGATTGGAATGATGATGGCGCATTTGACAGAGCGGTTTTAGCCTTATCAACAGCAGATGACAGTGAAACGGAGCTGTTTATTTATCTATCAGATGCAACAAATAACCGTATGCAATTAGCCCTGCATAAAAAAAATATTGCCTGGGTTGGTGGTTTATGGGGTGCCTTGCCGTCAATCACCACTAATGGCAGGGGTTCGCTGATAGTGAATGTGGCTAATGACAGTATTGGGCGTAATCGCTGGAGCCAGAAATTAACCATTGCCTATCGCAAGCAGGTGTTTATGGTTGCCGGTTATACTTACATGGCGCGTGATACCCTGAACCCGGATTATCAACTGGATTGTGATGTTAACTTACTCACCGGGCGCGGTATCAAAAATGCTAAGTTATTCCAATCCTCAACCAAGGCAATGCTGCTGTCAGCCTGGTCTGATGCCGCTATTCATAAAGACTGTCAATAATGTCACGGTCATTTGAGTGTTTTTATTTCAAAGCCTGTCAGTTTGATGCAAAGCAAGGTTTAATTACACTGGAATACGCGCTGGATGACGAGCATGTCTTCTGTGAAGAAATCCAGTTTCCCAATCCCCCTGCACAACTGCCAGCCAAACGTTTGCAGGCCATTGAGCGTTTGCTGCCTTTATTACATTTTATTGCCGGTATCAGCTATTACAAAGCCGCTGTGCCGCCCAGAATTGCCATTGAAACCGCCTTACCCGACCCGGAAACTGCGGCATTTTTGCACAATCTGTATTGGCAGGGATTGGGCGAGTTTGCCTGGCAAAATGGCCTGGATTTAAAAGCGCGTTTACAATTTCCAGCACAAACCCAGGATTTAGCCCCCGCAGTGTTCGCTGGAGAGAAACAGGCTTTGCAACGGCGTTCACTGCTGCCGGTGGGCGGTGGCAAGGATTCTATTGTCAGTCTGGAAACCCTGCGCGCCAGTGGTGAAAGCTTGACTCAGATTTCAGTGGGCAATCCACATATTATTCGTCAAGTTGAGCGCAGCTCAGGTTTACCCTATATCGTTGTGCAACGGCGTATCTCGCCTTTGTTGCTGAAATTAAATGCACAAGGCGCGCTGAACGGTCATGTACCGATTTCTGCCATTCTTGCCAGCATCCTGGCGATTGCCGCCGTGTTATACGATTATGATCGCATTGTCATGTCCAATGAACGCTCTGCCAATGTGGGTAATTTCCGGCAGGGGGCGCTGGATGTGAATCACCAGTACAGCAAAAGTCTGGATTTTGAACAACAGATGCAACAACAACTTGCGCGGCGGGTCGCAGGCTTGCACTATTTTTCCTTGCTGCGCCCCCTATCTGAACTGGATATTGCCCGCCGCTTTGCAACCATGCCCAGCATTCAACAATATGACAGCGTATTTTCCAGTTGCAACCGCAATCATCGCCTGCACAACAAAAGTAATCACCCAGGCAACTGGTGTCTGGATTGTCCAAAATGCCGTTTTGTTTTTCTTGCGCTCGCACCTTTTATGCCGCAAGCGCGTTTATTAAAAATTTTTACTAAAAACATGCTTGACGACCCGGCGCAGCAAGATGGTTTTGACGCTTTAATCGGCGTAGGACAACACAAGCCTTTTGAATGCGTGGGCGAAGTGGAAGAATCACAAGTGGCTTTTTATCTGCTCAGCCAGCAAGCTGACTGGCAGCAAAGCTATCTGGTCAAACGCTTCCGGGCAGAGATTTTACCCGGCTTAAACAATCTTGAAACATTATTGGAAACTGCCTTAAGACCTGCTCAGGCGCATCAGTTGCCTGAAGATTATTGGGACTTGATAAGCTGAAAACGACGACATCAGCAACCTTATTTTGATGGGCTTTCCAGGTTTTCAAAACCTGGAAGGTCTTTTGAGAAATTATCTGTTTTCAGGTTCAATTTTTAATTGCCTGACCACTTGTTCCATTGCACTGCCGCGTGAGCCTTTAATCAACACCTGACAATTTTCCGGCAGGGTTTGTTGTAAATGGGCAATTAAAGCTGTCTTGTCGCTAAAGTGCTGCGCATTGCTGCCAAAATTTTCCGTGGCTGCCAGGCTTAATTCGCCCAGAGTCAATACCCGTTCTATACCCGCCTGTTTTGCCAGTTGCCCCACCTGCGCATGAAGTTCCTGGGCCTGTTCACCTAGTTCCAGCATATCACCGAGTACCAGCCAGCGCGGGGTTGGGCAGTTTGCCAAAACATTTAAGCCAGCTTTGAGTGAACCGGGGTTGGCGTTGTAACTGTCATCAAAAATACGACTGTTGCGCAGACCAGGCTGGGCCTGTAGACGCCCTGCCACTGCCTGTAATTGCGATAAACCTGCCTGAATGCTGTTTAATGATAAGCCGCAACTCAGGCAACAAGCACTTGCCGCCAGGGCATTATAAATATTATGCTGTCCAGGCAGTGGCAATTGAATTTCACAGTCACCGACCGGGGTGTGCAGATGGAAAAAGCTGGATTCACTGTTGAGGCGTATATCACTGGCAAAAATATCAGCCTTGTCTGTCAAGCCAAAGGATAAGTGACGCGCTTCAGTCAAACCTGACCAGTAATCTGCATACTGATCATCCTGATTAATAATCGCCATACCCTGCGCGTTTAAGGCTTGATAAATTTCACCTTTGGCCCGTGCCACGCCTTCTATGCTGCCAAAGCCCTCCAGATGCGCGGGCGCGCATTGGGTAATCAGGGCGATTTGTGGTTGCGCCCAGTGGCTGAGTCGGGCGATTTCGCCGGGATTATTAGCCCCCATCTCTATCACTGCAAAGCGATGATGGGCATTTAAGTTTAATAAGGTCAGCGGTACGCCGATTTCATTATTTAAATTACCCTGGGTTGCCAACATGGTGTCTGGCTGGCTGGTGGACTGGCGTAAAATCGCTGCCGTCATTTCCTTGACGCTGGTTTTGCCATTACTGCCGGTGATGGCAATAATTCTTGCAGGGTTTTGCTTGCGCCACCAGGCGGCAAGTTCTGCTAATGCGCGGTGGCTGTCCTGGACTAATATTTGTGCGACGTTTAGGGCTTGTCGTTGTTCCACCAGCAAGGCTACCGCGCCTTGTTCCACGGCGGCGGCACAAAAATCGTGACCATCAAAGCGCTCACCACGTAATGCCAGGTACAAGCTTCCCGCCTGTAGGCTGCGGCTGTCTATGCTACAGCCTTGGAAACGGGTATCATCTGCACCGGAAATTTTAAGTGGCAACAAAGCCCGGCTGATTTGCGCTAAAGAAGCTTCAATCATATTAACGCTGATCCATTGCCACATAATCGCGCTGTGCAGCACCGGTATATAACTGGCGCGGACGACCTATACGCATATTGGGTTCTTCCATCATTTCTTTCCATTGCGCAATCCAGCCAGCGGTGCGTGCCACAGCAAACAATACGGTAAACATTTCGGTTGGAATGCCCAGGCTGCTTAAAATAATGCCCGAATAAAAATCAACATTGGGATAGAGTTTGCGCTCAATGAAATATTCATCTTCAAGTGCGATACGCTCCAGTTCCATAGCGATTTCAAATATGGGTTTGAGTTCAGGGTTATCCAGCTCTTGCAGTAATTGATGACAGATATTGCGGATGATGGTGGCGCGGGGATCAAAGTTTTTATAAACACGATGCCCAAATCCCATCAGGCGGGTGTGATTATTTTTGTCTTTAACTTTTTCAATATAGCCCGGTACATTTTTTACATCGCCAATTTCATACAACATTTTAATCACAGCTTCATTGGCCCCGCCATGCGCAGGCCCCCACAAAGTTGCGATACCCGCAGCCACGCAGGCATAAGGATTGGCTTGAGAGCTTCCTGCCAGACGCACTGTTGAGGTACTGGCATTTTGTTCATGATCGGCATGAAGAATTAACATAATTTCTAATGCTTTAATCGCCACTGGACTCATATTCAGTTTACGATTAGGCAGATGAAATAACATGTGATAAAAATTTTCCACATAGCTGTATTTATAGCTGGGATGCACATAATAACGCCCCATTTTATAACGCAGGGTACGGGCGGCAATGGCAGGTATTTTGCCAATCAAACGCAGCGCGCAGAGATCCCGGTGCGCAGGGTCTTCAATATCTAATTCCTTATGATAATAACTGGATAAAGCACCAACGACGCCAACCATCATGCCCATCGGGTGCGAATCGCGGCGAAAACCATTATAAAAATTAACCAGACCTTCGTGTAACAGTGATACATTACACAGACTTTTCTGAAAAGTCGTAAATTGTTCCGGCGTGGGCAGTTCTCCGTTTAACAATAAATAACACACTTCAATATAGGAGCTATTTTCAGCTAATTGCTCAATTGGATAACCGCGATAGAGTAAAATGCCTTTTTCACCATCAATAAAGGTAATTTTACTGGTGCAACTTGCGGTTGTCACATAGGCGGGATCATAATTGAACATGCCCAGCTCTGTAGATAAGGCCCGGGAGTCTATCACCGGCTGCCCATGCGTGCCTTCCAGCACGGGACATTCCAATGTTTTACCTGTAGCATTATCAGTAATCGTGACGGTTCTGCTCATCATCATCCCCTTCTGTCTTAGGCTCTTTTTCAAATTCTCTGTGTGGTAATATACTTCATTTGAAATAACTCAAATAAAAGTAATAACCGCAGGCATTATAACAGCAAAATTTATTGGCACAGGAACCCGAGAACAATGAAGCAAAACCATTTTAATCAGTGGACAAGACAAAACCTTATCCATTACCCCCTATTTTGTCTGTTGTTTTTACTGAACAGCGCGGCCTGGGGTGGTCTTGTTGAAAACCCGGGATTTGAAACCGCAACAGATATCGCGCCCTGGTTTGTATTTGGTGGCAGCGCAGATTTATCAGTGGATAGGGAAAACCAACACAGTGGCAGCTATAGTCTGCGGGTGGAAAACCGGCAAGATAACTATGTCGGCCCGGCACAGGATTTATTGGGGAAACTCGAAACCGGTGTGAACTATACGATATCCGCCTGGGTAAAATTAAAAACAGCGCAGGAAGCACCGCCTTATTTTAAACTCAATATTAAACGTGAGGATAATCGCGGTAAGCAGTATATTGAAGTTGATAGAATGCTGATTCAGCACACAGGCTGGATCAAATTATCCGGCCCGTTTCAGCTTGATAGTCAGGATAACTTAAAAGCTTTAAGCTTATATATCAGTAACGAGGATGCATCTATTGATTTTTATGTAGATGATATAGCCATTGAAGCACCACCGGCTTATGTGCCTACAACAGCAACCGCCACGGATATAGTTCGTGTACAGGGCCGGGATCTGGTGATTGGCAATTCTGCACAAAAAATACAACTACTGGGTATTAATTTCACAGCTTATAGCGATGATCTCAAAGACTCGGCTGATGTTGTGTTTAAATCAAAAAATTATGAGGAAATTGATTATCAGCGCGTTGCAGACATGGGTATGAATGTCGTGCGTCTGAACATGTATTACAAAGTATTTGAAGATGATGACAAGCCGTTTCAATATAAACAGGAAGGCTGGGAGTGGCTGGAGAAAAATATTGTCTGGGCGCGTAAATATGGTCTGGGTCTTATTCTCGATATGCACGCCCCGCAAGGCGGCTATCAAAGCTGGGGTTATAACGGGCCATTTTGGAAAAAAACCAGCTACCAGCAAAGGCTGACCGCATTATGGGTTGCAATTGCTGCCCGCTATCGCCTGGAGCCTACCATTGTTGCTTATGATCTGATTAATGAACCTGCACCAAAAAAGATGGCGCAATGGCAAAGCTATGCCACGCAACTCATTGCTGCAATTCGTGAAGTTGATCCTTACCATGCCATGATCATTGAAGAATCTTTTAGTGACGATGGCGAACCTTTTGTGCTTGATGATAATAATCTGATTTATGATTTTCACCTTTATGAAACCTGGGCCTATGTCAATCAGCTTTTATATCATCAAGGTCGGGGGGATGGTGGCACTTATCCCGATCCCGGCATTAGCGCATTCCCTTATCATTCACGACAACAAGACGGCGATTGGGTCGGCAATGCTTCAATTCCGACAGGTAACAGCGACTGGACTTATTACGAAGGGCAACTACACCCGATCAGCAGCGAACGTATTTTTGCAGCAACCCCGGTTTTTATTTCAGAAAAAAATAGTGGCAAAGCCTATTTTGATGAATTTGTGGTGCATGAATATGACAGTGATAAACGTTATGTACGCCAGGTGATTCACGCGGAAATTGAACCCAAACCGTTTGATTGGTATTTTTTAACCAGCTTAAATCCCTTTCTCAGTTATGCAGAAGAATGGAAAAGTCGTAAACTCAGTGGCAGCGGTAAGCGCAGTGTTGAAACAGAGGCCAGAGTGGGTGAAAAATCCATTGCTATCAGTAACGCCAGTGGCGTGTATCTGTTGCGTAATGAAAAAATGATGTTTCCGGTTAAAAATGGTCATTTTTATCAAATCAGTGGCTGGATGAAAGGTGAAAAAATTCAGGGTCAGGGCGCAAAGCTGGGCTTTGAATTTAAGGTGCTTAAAGATGGCGTAGAGCGTTCACCTTTCACCAAACAGCATCTGGAAGAAACTTTGTTAAACGCGGGATTAAGCTTTTACCGTGAACATAATGTGCCGGTTAATGTGGGAGAATTTGGTATTTCCGTGAATGCCTTTACCGCAGAGCGTGGCGGCATCCGGCAACTCAATGACTGGCTTGATTTATTTCAACAATATGGTGTACATGCCCAATATTATCGCTATCATGGGGTTAATTATGGTTTACACAGCAATGTCATTGGTTTTCCGACAAAAGAAACCGGCAATCAGGATGTAATTGATTTTCTCACCCAGAAATTATCTGGGCAGGAACCGGTCATTCTTCCTGCGCCGCCAGCAGGTAGTCTGCCCGCCCCAAGTGGTGCGCCGGAAAATACACCGCAAATTCCTGGTCAGGATATACTATCTACGGAACCGGAGGACTTGATTCCAACGCCACCTGATACAGAGCCAGCAGAGAGAAATGTCTCAGACGCAACCCCGATTTTTTCAGAAACCTGCATGGCAGCTTATACCAGTCATGCCAATGGTGCGACCTTAAGCATTCCCTGTGTTGCCGTTGCCGAACAGGTTTATCAGGTGGTTCTCCAGGAAAGTTTCTCCCCTTTTATTTTTTTGCTGGATTTGCTACAGATTAATGATGTCACTGCCAGTATATCCAACACCGATCCCTGTTTAGGACGCTATTTTGCAGACTCCAGTTTATATCTGCCGTGTGTTCGGCAAAATAACACCCAGTTAATATGGGAGGCTTATTTTGCTCATCTGATTCCAAGTGCTTTGTTCTGGATTAATCTTGAACAACTGACGTTACGGTGATAGAAATAGCTAGCTTATCCGTTTTATTAACTTTTTTATAAACCATTGATTTTCAGGCTTTACCCTATGCATTTAACCAACGCACAAACCCGCCATTTACGTGGGCTTGCTCACCACCTTAAACCGGTTTTACAAATCGGTGACAAAGGTATCACCCCTGCGCTGCTCAACGAGCTGGATCAGGTGCTCAATGATCATGAATTAATTAAGGTATCCATTGCCGGTGCGGATCGTGAAACCCGTCGTGAACTCACCCAGGAATTATGCCAGCAAGCGCAGTGCCAGTTGGTACAAATTATTGGTCGTATCAGCGTGCTTTATCGCCGCGCTAATCCTCCAGCGATTTTATTGCCTTAGAAACTGTTGCTAACGCTGGATTTAAGTGTTTTTTGGAGAAAAAACTTGAGATGGACAGGGAGGGTAAATTGAAAACTTACCCTCCTTGTGAGTCATAAAACAGGGCAGTTTACAAGCCAATCATGGTTGCTTTAACGCTGTGACTTTGCACACAGTCTAAAATATCATGGCCTTTAAGTTTATCGCGATTAAAGTCAACTAATACCAAATGCGCGTTATCAGTCTGAAACCTTACAGAAACCACGCCATCTAGTGCCCGCAGACTATTTTCAATATTGGCTTGCGTTTCCAGATCGACTGGGTTGATGATATGCACGTTAACATCAGCTAAGTTAATGTCCATGAGAAACCTCCTTATACCTTTGATCTTTATGATGGTATATTAAGAATATGAAAAAAATCCTGCACCCATTGCGCAAGTTATTTAATTCCCATTCCTAAGCTTTTATATTTTTTTATATAAACGGTGACCAAGCCGCTTACTGATAAACCTGACAAAACAGCTTTAGCAACACCTTTGATGAATAACTCAGGGTTTTATCATTCAGTACCCAGCCACTATTCTAGAGTGTAGTTTATAATTCAGAATTTTTCCTGGGGTCGCTTGGCTTTTCTTAACGCCAGCATTATAATTGCTGCGGCAATGTACTGATATGTTGCCGTATCACACTTTAATAGAATGACTATTTGCTCTAAATGAATAAAAAGTTTCTCTCAATCCTGCTGCCCCTTGTTATGATTTTCTGAATCTGACAGCGTTCGAGTACCCACAATGCAAATTTCCAGTATCTTAACGCCAGGGCGGATGGCTCATTGTCCGCAAGTTGGCAGTAAACGGCGTATTTTTGAAAAGCTGGCAGACTTATTGGCACAGGATCAACCCTTGCTAGAGCAAGAGGAGATTTATAACCGCCTGCTGGAACGGGAACGCCTTGGCAGTACGGGGCTGGGCAAAGGTATTGCAATACCCCATGCACGAATATCAGAATTGACGCATACTTCGGGGGCTTTCATTCAATTACAGCAAGGCGTGGACTTTAATGCCCTTGATGAGGAACCTGTCGATATTGTATTTGCTTTATTAGTACCCGATCTTACAGAAGCAGAGCAAGCTGGACATCTGCAAACTTTAGCAAATCTGGTTGCCATGCTCAGCGATCAACGGCTTTGTCAACAGTTGCGTAAACCAGAGCTGGAATTAAGCGAGAAATACCGCTTAATGGAACAATGGCACAAATCCACCGCAGTCAACACATGAATACTCCCCCCGAACCTTTAGCCGAAACCAGTCAAGAGACAGCGCCTGCACCAAATCCTGATAACGCTGCTGCAACATTAGCGCAATTACAGATCACTATCGAGGCGGCATTAATGGCAGCAGGGCGGGCGCTGACGCCGGATCAAATTTGTAATTTATTCCTCACGGTGCATGATGATGAAGCCTTAGCCATTAAAGAACGTAAAGCTTTACGCAAACCCGTGCGCCAAGCTTTGAGCGCATTACAAGACAGTTATGAAAACCGTGGCGTGGAACTCATTGAAGTCGCCAGTGGTTATCGCTTTCAGGTTAAGCAAAATATTGCGCCACAAATTGCCCATCTGTGGGCTGAACGCCCCTCGCGTTATTCCCGTGCCTTATTAGAAACCCTGGCAATTATTGTATATCGTCAACCGATTACACGCGGTGATATTGAAAAAATTCGTGGCGTGAGCGTCAGTTCAGAAATTATTCGAAAGCTGCTGGATTATGAATGGATACGTGTTGCCGGGTATCGCAAAACACCGGGAAAACCACGTTTATATGCCAGTACGCCAGTATTTTTAGACCATTTCAGCTTAAAAGATTTGCAAGACCTGCCAGCATTGGCAGAATTGCAAGACAACGCACTGGAAGAAGAACGCCAATTGCGTTTGGAAGAAGCGCCCGCGCCAGAACCTGAACAAGAGTCGGCGGATAAGGTAAAACAAAAATCAGTGGCAACTGCAAGCAGCGAAACACTGCAAGGGGATTTATTTGCAGAGAATACACATTTGGAAACCCCGAAAACCCAAGAAACCCAAGAAACCCCAGAAACCCCAGAAACCCCAGAAGGTTCAGAAGGTTCAGAAGGTTCAGAAGGTTCAGAAGGTTCAGAAGGTTCAGAAGGTTCAGAAGGTTCAGAAGGTTCAGAAGGTTCAGAAGGTTCAGAAGGTTCTGCGAACTCAGCACATTCAGAAAATACCCCCTAATGGATACTGAAGCCCCTATTTTTCCCTGGCATGATAAGCTTTGGCTGCAACTGCTCAACAGTTTCCAACAGCACCGCCTGTCTCATGCCACGCTGTTAGCCGGAACGCAAGGTATGGGAAAATTACATTTTGCACAGCGTCTGGCGCATTTAGTGTTATGCAAAAACCCTGATGTTCATGGCAAAGCTTGCGGGGTATGCAAATCCTGCTTGCTGTTAGCTGCACAGACGCACCCGGATTTGCATATTGTGCAGCCGGAAACAGGTAAAAAAATCATTCGCATTGACGATATCCGGGCCTTATTACCCAAGGTGGCGTTAACCCCAAAATATCATCGTTCCCATGTGGTGATTGTGTACTTAGCGGAACAAATGAATGACAATGCCGCTAACAGTTTATTAAAACTACTGGAAGAACCCCCACCGCATACACTGTTAATATTAATCAGTCATCAAACTGCGCAATTGTTACCGACCTTGCGCAGTCGCTGCCAACACATGGATTTCAGCCAGCCACCCGTTGCAGTCTGCCAAGCCTGGTTGCAAACACAACTGCAAGCACAAAACAAACAACTGGATATGCCGGTAAATTGCTTATTAACGCTCTCTGCTAACGCACCATTATCCGCTTTGCTTTTGCTTGACAAACTGCCACAGCGTGATGCCGTATTTCAGGCTTTAATGGCGTTAAAGCAAGAAAAACAAGATCCGATTAATACCGCAATCCACTGGCTGGAAACCGCGCCAGATGACAGTATATTATGGTTGACAGACTGGCTTATGGATATGATTCGCTGGCGCAGTGGTGGTTTTACTGCTTCAAGTCAGGCGCAATGGCATAATCAGGATAAGGTCGATGCATTACAACAACTGGCAGATAGCTATGCCTTGAGTGATTTATTTCAATTATTGGATTTGCATTTACAAAATTACCAGCAACTGAAATATAGCAATGTCCGCCCACAAGGATTGATGCAGGAACTGGCCTTGGCCTGGGTTGGTATCATGCCAGCGTGAAAGTTAAAAAACCTATCGTAGCAACTTGTAAATCTCAAGCAAGCCGTTAAACTTGTACATTATTAAGTACAGGTTATTTGGAGGCAATTATGCGCATTGTATCTTTTACTGAGGCAAGAAATGGTTTGAAATCCGTGCTGGACGGTGTTGTGAATGATGCTGACTGTACCGTGATTACCCGGAGAGACACAGAAGATGCTGTAGTGATGTCTATGGCCTATTATAATAGCTTGATAGAAACAGTTCATTTATTAAAGTCACCAGCAAATGCCGCGCATCTGGAGAAATCTATAGCACAATTTAACGCAGGCAAGGTGGTGCAACGAGATATTATTGATGAATAGGTTATTGTCCTGGACGGATGATGCCTGGAGTGATTATATTTATTGGCAAGGTCAGGATAAAAAAATATTAAGACGTATCAATAAATTAATTACTGATGTAAAACGCTCACCTTTTGATGGCATAGGTAAACCTGAGATACTCAAAGAAAATTTATCGGGCTTTTGGTCGCGGCGTATTGATGAAACAAATCGGTTGGTTTATGCCGTAGATGACGTGAATATTACCATTATCTCTTGTCGTTACCATTATTAAAAATTATTAGAAATAAAAATTTTATAATCCCGGATACTCATGTCAGCACAACAAATAGCGCCCGATTCAGCAAATGAAGCCTCCTCGGAAAATATCTCATTAGCATCTCCTTCAAGCAAGCAGGAAATCCAGGAAGTAGCCGATAGTATATCAACAGAACCCGTACAGGAAGTTCTGGCACTGGTTGAAGGTGAAGCAATCACAGAATTACCAGGGGATTTATACATTCCCCCCGATGCTTTGCAGATTTTTCTGGAAACATTTGAAGGCCCGCTGGATTTATTGTTATACCTGATTCAACGTCAGGATCTGGACATCCTGAATATCCCGGTTACAAAAATTACCCAACAGTATTTGCAATATATAAAACTCATGCGAGAGTTAGAGCTGAATCTGGCGGGTGAGTATCTGGTCATGGCGGCCTTGTTGCTGGAAATTAAATCCCGGTTGTTATTGCCAAGGGATGAAGAAGAGGATGGGGAAGAAGAAGCCGATCCCCGTAAACAACTGGTACAACAATTACAGGAATATGCGCGTTTTAAAAAAGCGGCAGAGGATATTGGGCAATTACCGGCAATGGGGGTGGATACTTTTTTACTGGATGTGGAGATGCCGCCCATTCCACAAACTAAAAAGCCCCCTAAAATTCCACTGGAGGCACTACTGCAAGCCATGCAGGATGTGTTATTGCGCATAGAAATGCACAGTGCGCATCAAATCTCCCGTGAACCGCTATCCGTGCGGGAGCGCATGACCCAGTTGCTGGAATTATTAAGCCAACACCCGGAACTGGATTTTCAGTTACTGTTTAATACCGAGGAAGGGCGTGCGGGTGTGGTTGTGGCGTTTTTAGCTTCACTTGAACTGGTCAAGGAGAAATTGGTAAACATTCGTCAGGAATATGCTTTCGGGCCAATTCAATTGGTGGAAAAACTCGAAATGGAAGTCGCAATGGAAGCAATGGAAGCAGGGGAAGCAGGGGAAGCAGGGGAAAATACAGCTATCGATACTTAGTACAATACTTACTTATACAAGTATCTCACACTTGTCTCTCCAGTCTTTTCTTGTATCTCAAATAAACATTCACAATATTCCTGATTTTCTTCAACGGGTGAGGGATCATCGGCGCAATTGCACCCGGCAATGACACCGCTATAAAAAATACCCACCTGGGCTAAAATAATGCCCTCAGCTTCAGAGACTTTGAGTATCATTGCCTGTACTGGCGTGTCTGTCACATAACTGCTGTGCGCTAAACCTTGTTGCAGTGGTAATTGCGCAATGCCTAATTGTTCAATTTCCTGTTTAAGTACGGCTGCAAATCCTGCTGTTCCCCATGCTATAGCGGCTTCTTTTAAGTTAGTCATATCCAATGTATTAATCTGAAGTTGATTAGAAAAGCCCTATTTTACCGTGTTAAACTATTGCGATAAAACTTAACTTTAACCTGAACCCAGGGAGAACCCGATGGAAGCCTATGAACAGATTATCAGTGTCCTTGCGTTAACGATGGGGGCATCCTGGGCCAGTGGCATTAATCTATATGCAACATTAGCCGTTTTGGGATTAAGCGCACAAGCTGGCGGGGTCGAGTTGCCGCCTGATTTGCAGGTCTTAGAAAGCCCGATGGTAATTGGTGCAGCATTATTAATGTACGCAGTGGAATTTGTGGCGGATAAAATTCCGGGTGTCGATTCCGCATGGGACAGTCTTCACACCTTTATTCGCATTCCTGCCGGTGCCATGCTGGCAGCAGGTGCTGTTGGCGAAGTCGGGCCAATCATGGAAGTAGCCGCTGCAATTCTGGGCGGCGGCATGGCAACTGCAACTCATGCCACTAAAGCGGGCAGTCGAGCAGTCATTAATACCTCGCCAGAGCCGTTTTCCAATTGGACAGCTTCTGTGGGTGAGGATATAGCGGTCGTTGGCGGCTTATGGACGGCTTTACACAATCCGGTATGGTTTCTGATTTTTCTGGCAGTCTTTATTTTATTAATGGTGTGGCTGTTGCCAAAAATCTGGTCAGCAATTAAAGGTATTTTTAGTTTCCTTGGCAGGCTACTGGGGGGCAAAAGTGCACCTGAACCTGAACAGAAAACAGACACATCTGTCAATCTTAATGATGATAAGCTGGCACAACTGGAAAAATTGAAGTCGCTACTGGATTCTGGTGCTTTGACCGAAAAAGAATTTACTGAGCAAAAACGTAAGTTATTGGATAATTAATCGGAGTTAAATATAAGGTTTTTTATCTAAAAATGCCAAAATAAACCATATACTATCAATAACTTAGCGTAAAGTAAAAGCGACTTTTAATGCGATGAGTGACGCTTGAGCTTACGTGGAATTTGGATTAATTAATATGAAAAATTTAGGCTGGCTCCTGTTATTATTGCCGCTGCTGGCAACAGCAGAAGGCATACGCATGGAAATTAACACAGTGCGTAATGGTTATGATTATCGCAGTTTTCCAACGCATAAACCGGGTAAGTGTCTCAAGGTCTGTCAACGTGAAAAGCAGTGTAAAGCGTTTAGTTATATTCTTGATCAACAGCGCTGTTACCTGAAATCAAGCGTGCCAAATGCCTCACGCGATCATAATGCTGTTTCCGGGGTAAAGCCAAAACGCAGCAGAGACAAGCATCGTGATAAGCACCCACCGAAACGAAATCGACCTGATAAACACCGACCAGATAGAAATAAACCCGGCTGGGATAAGCCCGATCAGAGAAAACCGGATTGGGGGCAGCCCTATCGTGGCAGACCTGATAAACACCGGAAACCTCATAAAAAGCAACGCATGTTTATTGAATACGATACGGATCGTTATGGTAATGATTATCGCAGTGATCACCGTCGTTCTACCCGTGCCTGCGCAAATTGGTGCCAACGGGAAGCAAGGTGCCGTGCTTTCAGCTTTTTAAAAACCAGCAAACGTTGCCATCTAAAAGATGGGGTTCCTCGCGCCAGTTTTAACCGGGATGTTGATTCCGGTATTAAAAAAGAACGACGTAGAGGCAGAGGCAGAGGCAGGCATCGTAACACTGACAAATATCGGGACAGACCATCCAATGCTTATGAGCAACCGGATGCGCCACCTTATCAGGGTGGCTTTCGCAGGCTACCGTAAACATCCAGGCAAAAATCATGAAAACTGACTTTTATACTTGCTTGGAACCATTAAGCCAATGCTTATTAAGTAAAAACTGGTTACTGACTACTGCTGAATCCTGTACCGGGGGCTGGGTTGCTCAAGCCGTCACTGCGCTTGCAGGCAGTTCCAACTGGTTTGATCGGGGTTTTGTCACCTATTCCAATGCTGCAAAACAGGAAATGCTGGGGGTTGCAGCCAATACGATTGCAACTCAGGGCGCGGTAAGCGAGGCAACTGTGCGCGCGATGGTACAAGGTGCCTTAAAACACAGCCATGCCCAAGTTGCAATCGCTATCAGCGGTATTGCCGGCCCTGGCGGTGGCTCCGTGGATAAACCCGTGGGTACAGTCTGGCTGGCTTGGAAAACGCCTGAGCAGGAACTCGCCAAATGTTTTGTTTTTGCCGGTGATCGCCTTGCAGTGCGACATCAGGCCGTTACCATGGCTTTGCAACAGTTATTGGAGTTGTTGGAATCATGAGCCTGTTAATGGATGCGCTGAAAAAAGCAGAAAAAGATCATGAAGGCGTACCGGAAAGCCAAAATATTGAGTTGGATCATGAAGATACTGTGCCTGAGCTGGAGCACGCAGCAGACGAACACAAGCCCACATCAGATAATGAGCAGGCCAAGATACAAGCCGAAAGCATCAGTGACAATGAAGTAGATAAAGCGCTGGAACACCATTATGCCTATGGATGGGTGGATGGTGTTTTAAAAATGGAGGAAGAGGACGGCGTAGATAATCAGCCAAATACAACCACAACGCCGCCGCTATCATCTACGGAAAACCCACAGCAAACAGCCACACCTATCTGGTCTCATGAACTGGCTGAAGATGAAGTGTTAGAATGGGATTCCAGTATAGATAGCAGTGCAAATGATGTGCAAGATAATGTAAAACTCAATGCTGAAGCAACGCAGCAAGAAGCGACAGTTAGTACACCAGAAAATAGAGCCAGGTTAGAGGAAGCCAGATCAGATAAGGTATTAGAAAAACCAGGGATACAAAAAAAGCGTTCAGCAACGCCTACACTGGAATGGCTGGATGAAGAAGGCCCCGAAGGATTGACAGGCCGCAGCGCAATAGATAGTGTGCAATGGCTGGATGAAACGGATAAAGAAGATATCACTTCAACTTATCCCAGTCCCGAAACCCAGCCCCAGCAACAAGCCGCAGCAGTAAAAATTTTTTCTGCGGGCAAGCGGGTGAACAATGGTATGCATCGCGGCATTATCTGGTCTTTAGTTGCGCTGGGGGTATTATTATTTGCAGCTGGCGCAGCTTATTATTTTTATCAGGCCTTTAAAGATTTATCTGCCACGCATTTTGTTAATGGCCCTCAATCAGGTGCCAAACCTGCTTTCACTAAATTTGCAGAAAAAATACAATCCCTGAAAAGCCATCAAACAGATAGTAAAACTTTAAGTTCAGAGCAAGCAACTGCAACAGCAGAAAAAACTGAAAAACACCTAAAGCCTGCGACAACAACAACCGAGCATCCTGAAGTTGCGCAATTAAAACCAGCACTGACAGAAAAACCGGTCACTAAAAAAACTGAACCTGTCCAACAGCCAAAATCTTTACCGCCCCCTGCAAGACCGTCAAAAGCTTTAAGCCCTTTTTTAGCACTGAAAAAAACACCAAATCTATCTGAAAAGCCACTATCGCCTAAGCTTTCTACGATGCCGTTCAATACCCAGGCCGGGATACAGGATAGCGAGGAAGCAATACCAACCCCACCTTTATTGGAGGCACTGAGCAAAGCAGACTTGGATGCCTTATCCAAAAAGGGGTTTGTGGTACAGCGTGCACCTAAAAATAAGCGCCTGCAAGCGCGTCTGCAACAAGCCTGGCAGCAATACCAATTAAAAAACTACCAACAAGCCTGGAATCTCTGGCAACAGGTATTAGCATTTGCACCCAACAACCGGGATGCTTTATTAGGCGCGGCAAATTCAGCATTACAGCTCAACCAGCAGCAACAGGCGCAGCAGTATTATCAACGGGTATTAAAATATTATCCCGATGATGCAATTGCGGAAGCGGGTCTTGCGCGTTTATTAAAATCGTTGCCAATTCAGAGCCGGGAACGCCGCCTGCGTCAGCAATTACAGAAACAGCCCGATGCTGCGACCATACATTTTGAATTAGGTAACTTATATCACCAGCAGGGGGATTGGTCAAAAGCGCAGCAAGCCTATTTTGATGCCTGGCGCTATGATAAACAGCAGGCAGATTATGCGTATAATCTTGCAGTCAGCCTGGATCACTTAAAGCAGACACGTACTGCACTGGATTATTATTACAAAGCCTTAAATTTAATTAAAACAAAGCCACTCAACGCCACTTTTGAACCGCAAAGGGTTCAAAAACGAATTCAAACCCTGGAAAAGCAAATACATGGAAATTGATAACAACTTAAACCCTTTAGATCATGCAGTGATTGCTGTTGTTGATGACAACCTGACTAACTTAAACTTATTACGCAGCATATTGGAATTTAGTGAATGCGTTGTGCATAGTTTTGTTGATGGCAACAGTTTTTTACAAGCCATGCCTAATCTGCAACCCGATTTGGTGTTATTAGATATCATGTTGCCGGACATTTCAGGTTATACCTTGTGCGAACGATTAAAAACAGATGTCAATACGATGAATATCCCTATCATCATGATCAGTGCGCTTAATGAGGTTGATGACAAGTTAAAAGCCTTTTCAATGGGTGCTGTTGATTACATCAGTAAACCTTTTTATGATCAGGAAGTGCTAGCGCGTGTGGCAACCCATTTAAAATTACGTGCACTGCAACAACGCATGAGTAAAGAAGTTGAAGAGCGTAAAGCAGCACAGCAAAGCTTACAGGAAACCCACGATGTATTAGAAACACGCGTTGCAGAACGTACTGAAGAGCTGAATGAGCTGAATAATGCTTTAAGCAAGACACTAAATTTTAAAGAAGAATTTTTATCACTAATGAGCCATGAGTTGCACACCCCGCTCAATGCCATTTTTGGTCTGGCAGAAGCACTGCAAGATGGTATCTATGGCGAGGTAACACCCTTACAGCAGCAACGCTTGATAATGATTCAAAAAAGTGGAAAACAGCTTTTACAATTAATTGATACCATTTTAAACTTTTCCAAACTCAGTAAAACACAACTGAACCTGCAACATGCCATTGACCTGGAAAAAATATTTTCAGATAGCTTGGCGGGTGTTGCACAAGATGCTGAGCAAAAACACTTAGTCGTAAAGCAACAATTTAATGCTTTGACACAATCCCGTGTCTATCTCGATGCGCCACGTTTACAACAGATTGTCGATAAATTACTCAGTAACGCCATAAAATTCACACCAGAAGGCGGAGAAATTGGATTAGAGGCTTCTTTACTCAGTGCGGAACGGCAGTTGTTATTGACGGTATGGGACACTGGCATTGGCATCAAGCAGGAAGATCAGGAAAAAGTTTTTCAACCTTTTTTACAACTGGATCACAGTCTGGCAAGACAATATGAAGGGCTTGGCCTGGGTCTGGCGCTGGTTTCCAACCTGGTTAAGTTACATGGCGGCAGCGTGGAATTAAACAGCAAAGCTGGAGCAGGGAGCCGCTTTAGTATTTATTTACCCTATTAAGGAGTGAGAATTTTATAACTTCAGCAACTTGGCTGGTCTTTTTCTCCATTTTCTGCGTTATGAAAACAGTTACATAGCTTGCTATGCGCCTGTTTTCACGCCTTGAAAATGAATAAAAATCCTGTGCCCAGTTCCTGCACTTATTTCATCCTCACTCCTAAGGTATAAGCTCAGTCAGTACTAAAGATGCTGAAAGCTGCTTCTACCTCACGTTTTACCCTCATTCCATAGCATTTTATGTTATCCTGCTGGGTTCTTTAATAATTTTAGCGAGTTTCTTTCATGTCAGCTTTAGTCTGTGGTTCTTTTGCATTTGATACCATCATGGTATTTGAAGATAAATTTGCCAATCATATCCTGCCGGAAAAAGTACATATTCTGAATGTTTCTTTTATGGTGCCCAGTATGCGCCGCGAATTTGGCGGTTGTGCGGGTAATATTGCCTATACCCTGAATATGTTGGGTGGCGATGTCATTCCTATGGGGACGGTGGGTAAAGATTTTGGCGCTTACGGACAGTGGATGGACGAATGCAGTATTGATCGCTCCTTTGTCATAGAAATTGACAATACGTATACAGCCCAGGCTTTTATTACCACTGACATGGCGGATAACCAAATCACCGCATTTCATCCGGGTGCGATGAATTTTTCACATCAGAACCGTGTTAATCAGATTTCTGGCGTATCAATGGGCATGGTCTCACCTGATGGGCGTGATGGTATGATTGAACATGCCGCACAATTTGCACAGGCCGATATTCCTTTTTTCTTTGATCCCGGCCAGGGTATGCCGATGTTTGATGGTGAAGATCTCAAACGTTTCGTTGAACAGGCAAGCTGGGTCATCGTTAATGATTATGAATTTCAATTACTCAGTGAACGCACTGGCTGGTCAGCCGAAATAATTGCTGCTAAGCTTGAAGCACTGATTGTGACACGGGGTAGTGAAGGTTCCATTATTTACGCCAATAATCAAGAAATTGAGATTCCATCTGCACCCGTTACTAAAATTAATGATCCAACCGGATGTGGCGATGCTTACCGTGGTGGTTTATTATATGGTTTGCAACGAAATCTGGACTGGGCAACAACCGGGCGTATTGCCGCTTTATGTGGTGCCATTAAAATCGAACAACACGGTACCCAAAACCACCAATTTACCCTGGAAGAATTTCATGCTCGCTTTCAACAGGCATTTCAGTATGATTTTTAAGCCTGATTTAAAACAGGTTTGCAGATTAAATATCTAAATATAATGGTTAAATAAGAAGGCCCACCATGTCAATTCTTGTTTGTGGCTCATTGGCTTTTGATACCACGATGTTGTTGACTGAAAAAGTACAACGTCCTGTACACAATGCTGTGTCCCAGAACCCAAAAAACACCCCGGAAGATACGGAAACTTATTATCTGGTACCCGATTTGCGCCGGGAATACGGTGGTTGTGCCGGGAATATTGTCTACAACCTCAAGCAACTGGAAAAAAGTGCTGAAATGATGTCCACTGTGGGAACTGATTTCAGCACTTACCAAACCTGGCTGGATAAGTGCGCAATTTCAACACAATATGTGAAGCGTATCGCCCATACTTATACCGCACAGACTTACATCACACAGGACATGGATGATCACAAGATCATTGCGTTTCATCCTGGTGCGATGAATTTTTCACATTATAACCAGGTACCCACCGAGGCGCGTTTCAATTTAGCGGTGATTGCGCCCGATGGCGAGGAAGGTATGCGCACCCATGCGCGCCAACTGGTGCAACTGGGGATTCCCTTCTTATTTTATCCCGGTCAAAGTCTGTATGAAATGCTTAATGAAGATATTATGACCTTTATTGAGCAGGCAGACTGGGCCGTATTTAATCAGGATGAGTATCAATTTCTGACGCAAATCACGGGCTTGCAACCTGTGCAAATCAGTCGCCGTATGCAGGGATTAATTATCAATAAAGGTGAACAAGGCAGCATCATTTATGTTGATGATCAGGAATACAGCTTACCCGGTGTGTATCCGCGTACGATGTCAGATCGCTCAGGCTGTGATGATGCTTATTGCGCGGGTTTATTATATGGTTTATATAATGACATTGACTGGGAAACCAGTGGACGCATTGCCAGCCTGATGTGGTCAATTAAAGCCGAACATCACGGCACCCAGCAACACAGCTTGAACCTGGAACGCTTTAAACAATTTTTTCAGCAGGTTTATGGTTATGCGCTGATTAGCTAATGAAAATGAATTCGACACAAGCTTCATTTAGTGCTTATCGCACTGAAAACCGCTTCCGTCTCATGCTATATTGATAATTCAGATACCAGATTTCAGCATTTTAAACAAGGATTTTCCAGGCAGCTTAAAAATGCCTTTTCCGGGCTGTCGCTCTGATAATACTCCAGAAATGCCTGCGGTGTGCCGGTAAAATACACTTGTCCTTGTTCCAGTATCAGCATCCGATCACACAGGCTGATGACATCTTCCAGGCTGTGCGCGGTAAACAGCAGCGTGCCACCCGCTGTTTTCCAGCCTTGCAAGGCTTGTTTTAATAATAAACGCGCTTTAGGGTCCAAGCCACTCATTGGCTCATCCAGGACAAAGACCTGGCGACCACTGAGAAAGCAACTGATTAAGCCCAGTTTTTGCTGTGTACCTTTGGAATAGGTGCAGATTTTTGTTGATAATAAATCGGGCTGAAAATCCAAAGTTAAACAAGCCGCCTCAATTTCATCTGCAACCCGGGGGCGTTGATAAAAACGCAACATTAAATGCAGAAAGTCTCGCCCGGTCAAATAGTCCGGCAGGCTGCTTTGTTCTGGAAAAAATACCAGGTGCTGGCGGGATTGTGGGTCTTGATGACTTTGTCCATACCAGAGAATTTCTCCACACTGGACGCTTAATATATCTAAGGCCGCTTTTAATAAGGTGGTTTTACCCGCACCGTTTAAACCGGCTAAACCCAGCGTTTCCCCTTCAGCTAATTGCAAATTGACTTGATTGAGCAATAAACGTCGATTACGTTGCAAACTGAGATTGCGGCATTCCAGCGCAAAATGTGGCCTAATCATCACGCGCCCTGTAAGTCATTAAGAAAAACCTGTAATTTTTCCAGCCAAAGTCCGCTATGTGATAAAAATGGCATGTGTCCGCCATTGTCGATAATACAGCTTTGTAACTGCGTCAGTCCATGTCTATTCCAGTCTTGTGCTACGCTGACTGGCACCAGGGTATCGCGTTCACCTAATGATAGCCAGACGGGACAGGCAATATGTGCTAACTGCGCTCTTAAATCACTGGTTTGCAGCAATCTCAAGCCATTTTCCAGTGTTGCACTGCTGGGTGGGGGAGATTGGCTTAAGTCCTGGCGTAATTTGCGCAAATGCACACGCGCATCAACGCTACCTTTGATTTGCAAGCTCATAAAACGTAATAAGGTGGCTTGATAATCAGTTTTCAGATTCTGCGCAAAATTTGCCAGCGTATCAGCAGGCATGGCATGTGACCAGTTTTTTGCCTGCATAAAACAGGGGGTGCTTGCCACCAGACAGAGGGCGGAAACCTTGTCAGGATAACTGACAGCCAACTGCTGGGCCAGCAGACCACCGAGTGACCAACCCAGCCAGATTCCCGTGGGTAGTTGCTCAGCCAGCCATGTGACCTGCGTGAGCAGTGAATTATTGCCTGCTGGCAGAGGATCGCTGTTGCCATATCCCGGCAAATCTACTTGATGGACACAATAATGCTGACTTAACGCCGCTGCAACCGGATCCCAGACCTGGTGCTGAAAGCCCCAGCCGTGTAATAAAATCAGCGGTCTTCCCTGACCTGAGGTGTGTATAAATAACTTCAAAAATACTTTCCTATACCAAACTCAAGTTTACTTGAGTTTTGCCATCATTGCTCGTTGCAACTGTCGGGAATCAGGATGTTTGAGTTTTTGCAGCGCGCGCACAAGGCGGCGATCCCAGTTATAAACATCCTTGCGAAACTGCACCTTATCCTGTTCATCAACCCAGGCAGTCCAGTAGGTTAAATATACAGCAATCGGCACTTGCAATTTAACTTCTTGAGTTTGACCTTTTTGGAGTTCTATATCCAGACGTTTTTGATTCCAGTTTTTTCCCAGCAAATGATTTGCCAGTGCCAAGGGTTTTTCCAGGCGAATACACCCGGAACTGAACGTCCGCTGGTTTTTTTTAAACAGTGCGCGTTTGGGCGTGTCATGCAAATAAATACTAAATGGGTTGGGGAACATGAATTTAACCTGCCCCAGCGCATTGCCATTACCCGCCATTTGCTGTAAACGGTAAGGAAAATTATTCCCCTGAAACAAAGCATTTTGCAAGGTTTGTGTATCAACCAGATGATTACCATTAAAAGCCTGGATACCTTTGCGCAACAGATATTCGGCATCTTGACGGGCCTTGGGTAAAATATCACGCAGAGCGATGCTGCGCGGCACTGACCAGGTTGGATTGAGTACCAGATAGCTTATTTTTCCAGAAAATACAGGCGTGCGTCTATCCTTGCGCCCGACAATAACGGACATTTGCTGGGTGACTTCCTGATTTTCAATCACTTTTAAGCTGAAATCAGCAATATTCACCCAGATATAACGTGATCCCAATTGCCGGGGAACCCAGCGCCAGCGTTCCATATTCAATCGAATTTGTCCAATGCGCTGTTCCAGACCGACATTAAGCATTGCGCGGGTATCCCGCCCCAATTGTCCATCAACCTGCAAGCCGTGACGCGCTTGAAAATGACGTAAAGCCTCAGTGAGCATTGGGTCCAGTTGTTCCGGTCGGTCTGCGCATTGTTTAATCTGAAAATCCCCGGTTTCCTGTAAATGGGTGCGCAATAAACCAATGGTTGGGTGGGACTGCCCCGGCTCAATTTTTTTTCTGCCAGAGAATAGCGGCCATAGCGTATTGTCCTGATGACGTAGATAGTTTGCCAGGAGATTTTTTAATTTTTGATATTGGGGATGGGGAGGGGCTAAACTGTGCAAGAAAGGAGATAAACGGCCTTGCTCTAAAGCGACTTCCAGCATATCCAGGGCTTTCCAGTTCTCATCCTGCTTTAAGTGCCAGTCACGAATAACCTGTTGCGGATCTAAGCGTCCAAAGCGTACATGCTTACTGTAACGCAGATAAGCTTCACTGAGTAACAACTCTAAATCAGCCTCTTCACAAGTGCCTGTCCGTAAGTGGTTCAGGCATACGCTAATCAGTGAAACATAATAGTCTTCCGGCTCCAGACCTTCACGCCAGGCCCAGCGTAAAACCTGGAATAATATCTGTCCCTGCTCATTAATCCCTTCTGGCTGAATCCAAATCGGGCGATAAGCGCGTTTACCATAAAGTTTACGGAGTAAATCGGGACTTTGCAGCATAATACCCGCCACGCTTATACGCTCAGAAAATAAGCGCTGCGCTAAACGGTAACTTTGCAGGGAAAAGGTTTGGGCCAACTCCGTGACCGGTGGCGGTACAAAAGTTTCAAAGGGATTGAGAGTGGGTGCGGCAGAGCTTGCGGACGCGCATAGTAACATCAGCCACAGAGCTTGCAGCCGATGCGATAAACAGGCAGTGATGCGCGTTGGAAACATAATATTTAATCTGAACTCGACTTAAGGTTTTTTAATAAAAAACGATAAAACCCGGTACCCACTATCAAAAACTTCGCGTAAGACGGCAGTGGTTTTTTGTGCCATTAGCGCAAATCGAGCTTATGCCGAAGTTATTGAATTTGTATGGATAACCCCTGCAAGCCTTCTGCCCTGGCTCGCGTGAGCGTGGTTTTCGCCTCAATATGTGCCACTTCATTATGCCTGATACCCTGGTAGAACTCAGCGAGAAAACCCGCATTGGCATCCCGGTATTCCAACCATTTACGCTGTGCATGGCGTAATTTTTTCTGGCTGTTTTTATCCAGTTTTTTCATTAAGTCTCCATAAACCTGGTTTAAAACCTGATCAGCTTTTTGGTATTCATTATCAGCACATTTTTTCCGGGAAGTGGGGGCGCTGGCATATTGGCATAAAAACTGGCTTGCAAAGTCCGCATCATAGGTTTTAATTAATTTTTCCAATCCCTGATAAAACTGTGCTGCCGTACCATCAATACCGCGCCGCAGCCAAAATAAAACCGCACCTGAAACAATATTGCCGTCATAACCGGCTTGTTCTAAACCTGCAAATTCATAATATTCATCACGGTAATATTGCGGCAGGGTTTGATTGACAATCAGATCCTCATATTTTTGCTGCTGGGCAATATGAAAAGCTGGTTTCGACTGTAATTCCTGGTAAACCATATAATAAATTCTGGCAGGTATACTAACAAATTGAGCATACATTGTTTGCGTCAAGGAACGGAATGTCTGGTCTTTTTCACCGGGAATCGCATGTTCTACCAGCCAGGTGACAAACTCAGGATTGTAATAACCAAAATTATAACGCGCATGTAAATTCAATTGTGTATTGCTGTGTGGGCCGCGCAAAAATATGGGTATATTCGACAACTGTTGCAGTTGTTTATAATCCATAAAATTTTTAATATGACAGTAAAATATACGCATACCACCATTAGGATAATAGTCATATTCATCAGGACAATTATTCTGCGTTTTATCCAGACTGGCCCAGATTTCACGAAATCCTGCGCTGAATTGGCTTAAGTTTTGTTTGGGCGCTGCAATGGGTGATTTTGCATAAACACTGATAGATTGTGAGACAAACCCAAGCACTATCAGACTTATACTCAAAATTAAAGTACGCATACCATCCCCCCTCCTTAAGAAAAAATACCAAACATAAAAAAACATTGCATGAATTGTATACCATGCAATGTTTGAACACACTTGAAATGCTGAAAAGTTTATTTTCCATGCACAAGGTTAAAACCTTCGCCTTTCAGGCGAACAGATTTATCTCTAATGTTTAACGGTAAAACTTAAAATATGGGTTTTAGCGCTAACACCCCAAAGGGGTATTTTAATATAGCCTGGGGCAACGCCCCAGGGTAGAGAATGGCACGAATACAATTTCAGGGGCGTTGCCCCACTACCATTAACTTAAGAAAATATTCAAGCCCCAAAGGGGCAAAACATACCAGCCCAGGGCAACGCCCTGGGTGTGTAATGTGATGATACCAGAGTCCTGAAAGGGCGATACATAAATGATGCGCCCTCTGATGTATCGCCCTTTCAGGGCTCTAATTCAACAAAATAACCTGCCTGGGGCGCTGCCCCAGGCTAGTATGTTTATCCCTTTCAGGGATATACTTGCTCACCCAATGAGAATAAAGCAATAATTTTTAACCAAAAGTCTAAACTTAATACTGGCACAAAAGTTTAAAGGAGGTCAAGCCTTGGCTTGGGTGTGCTTTTTAGACTCCCAATCCGAGGATTGGGCTCTTTAAGTTAATGGCAGTGGGGCGTTGCCCCTGGCTATATTAATGCGCCCCGTTGGGGCCAAACAACAGGGCTTGTCCGCCCTGTATCTCGGCTTTCAGCCACCAAACGCTCTAACCCACCCGTCTTTTAGCGGGTGGTTGTTTAGTATCTATAACTTAGCGCAAGGTAAAAGCACTTTTTAGCTGTGCAACGGCGGATGAAGCTTATTAGTCAGCTAAAGACAAAACCCAACTCACCAGAATGTTAATATTTTCATCTGAAACCGTAGCATTAGGTGGCATAGGAATATTACCCCAGGTGCCACTGCCACCATTTTTCACCTTATCCCGCAACTGCTGAATCATGGCTTCATCCGCACCTTTGTATTTGTTGGCAATTTCTTTATAAGCCGGGCCAACAATTTTATTATCAATACTATGGCAGGCCAGACAAGAGTTTTTGCGTGCCAGTTCGACACCATCTTCTGCTTGTGCCAAAGCACTGACTGCTAACATGGAAAAACCTGCGATACTACTGAACATAACTTTAGAAAAATATTTCATCAAATCGTTCTCCGTTTATGATGAGTGTGTAAACCTAATTTTATTATAAACCAGAATATTTTAACTACATGCTAAAACTGTGCCTTACGTTTTTGTTCCCTGGCCTGTAATTGTTCAACAATTAAACGATAAGCAATAAAATACTTATAAATATTACTGACATATTGCACAGTTTCACGACCAATAATCTTAGCAGCTGCGACCTCAACATTACCAAACCAGATATTGGGATTCAGTTTCATCGTTTTAGTACGCTTGCGCAATTTGCGTACTTTTGCAGGGCCTGCATTATAGGCGGCAAAACTGAACAGCATTTGATTGAGCAGGTCAATTTCTGACTTATCAAAATAACGCTTATGTAAAAAATGTAAATAACGGGTACCGGCATGGATATTATTTTCCAGTTTGTGAATGTCTGGAATATTCACATTCGGATCTTTAGCCGTGCTGGGTAAAATCTGCATAATACCGACAGCCCCGGCTTTGCTGCGCTTACTGTGATCCAGTTGTGATTCCTGGTAAGCCAGGGCACCCAGCATCAACACATCAAAAGCATATTGATCGGCATATTTTTTAAATAAATTAAGGGTATCCTGAAACTTTTTAATTTCTCCAGGACTCATGGTGTTACGCGCCCATTTATTGTGTTTCAGGTAACGCTTGAAAATAATATTACCAAATAAGGTGCCTTTTTTATGTTTTTTAATAAAGCTGTTGAGCTGTTGTTTTAATTGTGGACTATTTTTACGAATTGCCCAGCCAATGCTGCCACCGGTATTAACCGCAATATCAGAATAGACCCGAATCTGGTCAAAGACTTCCACCCAGAATTTTGCCTTATGGCTATCAACAATCACCATTGGAATCATGCTGGCATTCACCATTTCCAGCAAATCAGCATCTTCTAAATATTCATCGGCTGCAATAATCTGCACCGGCTTTAGGTTTTGTTCCTTAAACTGCTGATTTAGACGCTGTAAGCTGCTGTAATAACTACTAGATTGCCTGACATGAAGTGTTTTTCCTGATAAGTCTTGCAGGGTTTTAACGGGGGGTGCATGGATGCCCGTTACCAATACTTCATCAACGCCGCTAAATACCGGATCACTGAAATCCACTTGTTGCTTGCGCACTGCGGTAATGGTTAGATTACTGACAGCAATATCACCCAAGCCCTTGATTAAGGCGGGAATCAGCTCATCGCGCCGCACCGGAATAAAAACAACTTTAATTTTCAGCGTGCCATTATTCAGTTTTTTATTCAGATAGTTTTCAAAGGTTTTTAAGGCTTCGTAACTAGCACCCCGTTGCCGCATTGCATCAAGAAAATATAACATCTTGTTATATACCACCAGGACGCGGATAAGGCGACGCTGTTTCATGCCCTCAAAGTCCCCAAGCCAGGGCGCGTCTGCTAAAAATATTTCCCGTCCATCAGCAGTGACAGGAATTTGTTCAATTAAATCCTGGGCTTTTTGCGCTGCTATGGAGGGGTCTATATTGGCATTATCGGGCGCAGCAAAAACCGGGTTATGCGTCAGGAACAATAAACATAAAAAATAATAAAGCGGTTTCATGGGCAGCACCTTGCTTATCAGGTATTGGGGAGTTTATGCTTTTGACGGTTTCAGCGTTGGTTTTCATCTGCCAGACGATGTTCCTGGCAGCAATAAACCTTATCGCCACGATGAATTGCTTCTTGTTCCGGTATATGCATACCACAAAAAGCGCAGGGCAGCATGTGCTGCTTTTCCGGCATTGCCTGATTTTGTTTTTTCTGCTTGGTCTGGTTTTCTGCTTCATTTTCCAACGAAGCTTTATAACCCTGGAAAATTCGCCATAGCATCCAAATTCCGATAAGGATGATCAATGTGCGTATAAACATAAGGCATAATCCTAAACGGATAACACCCCTTCGAAGGGGTGTTATCCATAAAACATTTACAGGTTATTTATTTTGCTTGCTTCTGGCGATCCGGACGATTAACCGAAGCCCGATCCAAAATGCCATTAATAAATTTGTGACTTTTGTCCGCACCAAAACGGTGGGCCAATTCCACTGACTCATTAATAACCACCCGCCAGGGCACTTCCGGGCAATAGTTCAATTCATACAGACCCATACGCAAAATAGTATGCTCAATGGGATCCAGGCGGCGCAAGGGGCGATCTAACAAAGGCTCCAATTGTTTGTCCAAGGTTTTAACCTGTTCTGCAACTTCATAGAGCAAACGCCGGAAATACAGCACGTCAACCTGTGCAATATCTACTTCATTTTCATCATCAGCCGCAAGAAATTGTTCTTCAATATCAACCAGAGAGTGTTTAGCGATCTGCCATTGATATAAAGCTTGCAGTGCGCGATGTCTGGCATGGCTGCGTGGGCTGGTTTTACGTTTTTTTCCGGCGCGTTTTTTACTTGTTTTTTGCATTATGAATCTGCTGACAGTTTATGCACTAAACTGACCATTTCCAGCCCGGATAAGGCTGCTTCCCCGCCTTTATTACCCGCTTTGGTGCCTGCGCGCTCAATCGCCTGCTCGATAGTATCGACGGTTAAAACACCAAATACCACAGGCATATCATATTTTAAGCCAACCTGAGTTAAACCTTTGGCGCACTCTCCCGCAACATAGTCAAAATGCGGCGTACCGCCACGAATGACCGCGCCAACCGCAATAATGGCATCATATTTATCGGTTTCAGCCAGCTTTTGCACCACCAGCGGAATTTCATAAGCACCCGGTGCCCAGACAACGGTGATATTTTCTGATTTAACGCCGTGACGTTGCAGCGTATCCACTGCGCCTTCCAGCAGTTTTTCAGTAATAAAGCTGTTAAAACGCCCGGCAACGATGGCATAAGAGGCGGTTTCCTGTACCTGGGTCATAAAATCCCCTTCTATGGTTTGATATTGGCTCATATTTGCTCCGTTAAAACACAAACGCTTGGCGCGAGATATGTTTATAAATCATTAGTCGTTGATGTATAGTTGATCCATTTTAGCGTAATTCAAGGTTTTGGACTTAATGCCTGGATCTGTTCTATGGGTAAACCTGTAACCTCTGCAATAGTCTCTATCGCTATCCCTGCCTGCTTCAGGTTTTTCGCCGTCATTAAAATACCTTCTGCTTTTACGTATCACCCACCCTCATACCCCTGCTCTAATACCACAAATGCCACCACATGACTGTGTTCATCACTAAGGCTAATATGAGATTTGCCAATTTCCTGCTGCAATACCCGGAGATTGGTTTTGCCATAAAAATATAACAGCGGCTTACCCAGCTTATCATGGCGCACTTCAATATCCTTAAAAGCAATACCATCACGAAACCCTGTACCTAAAGCCTTGGCAGTGGCTTCCTTGGCGGCAAAACGCTTGGCCAGAAAAGCACTGACTTGTTGTGGATCGCTTAATGCCTCCAGTGCTTTTTGTTCATTAGGATGCAAAATACGCTGGGCAAAACGCTCGCCAAATTCTTTCTGACTGCTTTGTATGCGCGCCAATTCGACAATATCAACGCCAATACCATAAATAGACATTTATAGACTCCGACATAATTTACGCAATTAAGTTGGCAGTTATTTACCTGAAAACCTATCGGTTTAATTTTGAGAAAAATACTGCGCCAAATAATCGGAATAACTGCTGCTGTCTTCAGCTTCTATCGTCTGCTGGCGTAGCAGAGAATCTTGTGCTGCTTTTTGGAAAAAAGCCTGTTTTTCCGGATTTTTGGGCAGATTCATAAAATAGTTTAAATGTTGTTGTGACAGGCGGCGCGTAAATTCATAAAAACCTTCGCGGGTATCACGCATCTCGGTCAGCATTCTTTGCGAAGGCGTGAGTTCACTATTATGTACCACTTCCTGCTGTTCTTCCAGCGCATCCATATAAGCGGTTTTTCCTGTACCATAATCCAAAATCTCGCAAACGCCTTGCATAGCGCAGCATAACTCTGTGGCCCAGGTGCGCAATAAACGGGTTTTACCCTTGCGGCGTAATAATAAAGAGGGATCGCGCCCGTAATGTGCCGCCTGGGTCTGATTACTATCAATTTCTTCAATCTCTTCACAACTGAGATCCGGGCTTTCATGCAACAGGCAAAATAAAATCAAGGCTTCCAGAAAACGCAGTTGGGTTTCATTAATACCCAGCGGATCATAAGCATTGACATCTAAAGAGCGCAATTCAATATAACGCACCCCCCGGCGACGCAGGGCCAGACTCGGCGTTTCCATATCCTGCGTGATTTGCTTGGCGCGCACCGTGCTGTAATATTCGTTTTCAATCTGCAATTGATTGGCATTAAGTTGCCGGTAAACCCCCGCAACCTGCACTCCGATTTTTTCATATTCCGGGCAAGGGGTGCGGGTGGCAGTCATTAAGCTGTCGGTATAGCGTTGCAAATCGTTATAACAGGCTTTTACCCCGCTATCGACTTCTTTATTATTCTGATAACCAATATCACCCATGCGCAAAGAAGTGGCGCGGGGCGAATAATAAGTGCTGTCATCAAAAGGTTGTAAACTGCGCGGACGTTGATCCTGTAAAAAAGAGGTGCAAACCGCAGGGGAAGCCCCGAATAAATAGGGAATTAACCAGCCAAAACGTTGCAGATTACGTAATAAGCCAAAATAATGTTGATCAATAAAACTTTGCAGCGGTTGCTGATCGCCTTCCAGGGTTTGATAAGCCGCCCAGAAATCCGGTGAAAAAGAATAATTAAAATGCACCCCGGCAATCACCTGCATGATGCGTCCATAACGATAACCCAGACCACGCCGATATACGGTTTTCATCACACCGGGATTGGATTCACCATAATAAGCCAGCGGAATGCCTTCATCGCCACTACCTGCAAGTATACAAGGCATACTGGTGGCCCAGAGAATTTCTTCATCCAGGTTTTGATACACAAACTGATGGGTGGCACAAAGAAATTCCAGGCTCTCTCGCAACGACTCAAAGGGCGGCGTGATCAGTTCCAATAATGCTTCAGAATAATCTGTGGTAATCCAGGGATTGCTTAAGGCTGAACCCAAGGCTTTAGGATGCGGCGTTTGCGCAATTGAACCCCGCCTGGCAACCCGTAGGCTTTCTTTTTCCAGACCAATCTGGCTGTTTTGCAGCAGGTGCTGAAGTTGGTTATCTGACAAGGCTTGGAGACGTTGCTCGGCGCGAGAATACAAAATAAAAACCTTTAGACGTTAGCGACGTTGATAACGCAGATCCCAAACGCCATGTCCCAGCTTAAGGCCGCGCTGCTCAAATTTGGTCAGCGGACGTTGGGGAATACGTGAAGAAAAGCCTGAACCCGCCAGATTATCAAAATCCGGGTGCGCTTCTAACAGCGTTAACATTTGCCGGGCATAATGCTCCCAGTCGGTCGCCAGATTCAGTACACCATCAGGGCGCAGCGCTTTTGCCAATACATTTAAAAACGGCGTTTGAATCATGCGGCGTTTTTGATGGCGTTTTTTAGGCCAGGGGTCAGGAAAATAAATATAGACTGCATCCAGCGCGGAAAGCGGCGTATGCATGGACAACACCTGCATGGCATCGGCGGTAGAGACCCGCACATTTTCGACTTCATATTTTTCCAGCAAAGATAACAAATGCCCAACGCCGGGTTGATACACTTCAATGCCAATATAATTATTTTCAGGATGGGCGCGGGCCATTTCCAGCAAGGCATCGCCCATGCCAAACCCGATTTCCAGATGCAGGGGTTTATCGTCGCCAAAAATAGCAGCGGCTGTCATTTTTGCATCGGGTTGAAGCACATAACGATCCCACAGTTGTGACAAGGCGCGTTTCTGGCCTTGCGTGGTGCGCCCTGAACGGCGCACAAAACTGCGTATGGTCATGAAAATTTCCTGTTAAAGAGGGTTAAACTATAGGGAATAATGATAGCACTTAGTGCTTGGGTAAAACTTATTAAGTATACCTGAATCCATAAGGTGGGGCAGCAAAAATGCTGAGCTATAGATTTTCAGGTGAATCATTTCGATGTAGGGTGGAATAGCGCAGCGTATTCCACCATTTTCAACTTTTCGGTGGAATACACTGCGTGATAGGGCATTGCCAAAATCAAATATTACAGACGCACCTATTCCACCCTATATTTTTTTCTCGTTTTTTTCTCGTTCCCACGCAGAGCGTGGGAACGAGAGGAATATCTTGCTCATGAGGCCATGCCACTGTTCCATCAATCACTTTTGCCTTATTGAAATAATGTTTGTATTTCAGTTCCTTAAATACACCAAAATTGGGAGCTGATTTTTATTGATGTTATATTTTTGGTGAATTTCCTTCATCAACGTAAAAATTACAAGGGAGTAAATTCATGACTAAAATTCTGAAAACGCTGAAAAAGTCCGTAAATCATTGATTTTATTAGAGGTAAAAAGTTCTTCGGAGTTTTCAGTTAGCACTGAAATAAGCTTAGGAGTGAGGATGAAATAAATACAGAAACTGGGCGCAGGATTTTTATTCATTTTCAAGGCGTGAAAACAGGCGCATAGCAAGCTATGTAACTGTTTTCATAACGTAGAAAATGGAGAAAAAGACCAGCCAAGTTGCTGAAGTTATAAAATTCTCACTCCTTAGGTAACTCAGATTGGATTACTCCAGGCGTTGTGGCGTGGATTCCGCAGTCGCTTCAATATTATCATGTAACTCCTGTGCATAATGTTCCTGGATTTCCCCGGTACTGGTGTCCATATGTTGTCCAGGTTTAAGTCTGACCGCACGCTCCAGACTGTGAATATAAACCGGAATTGCGATATCTGCGCCATTTTGCTCCTGAAGATTTTGTATATCAATATCGAGGCCGTATAAACTGCTTTTCTGGGGGTTGCGCTGTTCATTCAGCCACAATACGTTTTCCCCATTTTGTTTAATGATTAGACCATTGACACGTACTCTAGGCGGGATAATTTGTTCTTCTTCAATGAATATACTGATGTCTTTGTTCATACTGCGCTGGCGCAGCAAATCCATCTGTTTGCGTTCATTGGCAGTAAAAAACAAACGGATCACATCATCTTCAGCGGCAACTGGCACGGCAACCGCTGCCAGCAAACCTGAAAGTAATAACAGTAATAAGCGGCTTTGTGCTTTATTCCATGTCATCTTTCACCTCAGCAGTATACCAATGCAAATCACAATGCGCTTCCAGATTTTTTTTACCGGGTGATTTTTTCCATTTGTAATTAAGGGCGTGCAGCCGATTGATACTGCAACTTTTAAAGGTATATAGGCGATTAGTTTGTTGGCGGGCAATACTTTTTATAAAACGAAAAAAATCATTCATGTGCAATAAGGGCAAATCAAAGCTGGAAGACCAGAGCTGAACCTTAAACCCTTTGCTGACAGGGATACCTGGCACATGATAAATACGGTTTTCCGTATCCCGGGGATTAAGCCGACCAGGTAATTCAAGTTCATTTTGCATATTACGCAACACCTTAATCCAATCATTAAGGCGTTGCTCCGCTGTCAGAAAGTGATGCTGTTCCAGTTTTTGGAAATCCGGGTAAAAATCCTGGGCGATGCTCAGCGCTTCCTGAGTCTCCTTAAAACGCTCATCAGCTTGTTGCTGGCGTTTCTTCTGTTCAATATTATGTTGTCGCGCCTGCGTTTCATAATAATCACTGACTTTGACTATCGCTATTGAAATAATAAAACTGAAAATAAACAAAAATAAAGGAAAACGTAATAAGGAAAAATCAATATCCAGTTGTATTCCAATATTCATGCGATTTCCTTAACTGTGCTTTTCCGGGATCAGTTCCAGTTTCAAACTGGACGCAGGCATATGTCCTACTAAGCGCCAGTCATCCGTTTCCAGTTGCACTGTCCATTCACCTGCAATTTCCTGGGTATCACGTTCCAGTGCTGCGTCATAAATACCCTTATCCGTCTGGGTCAATTCAATACTTTGATCAAAACCCGTGCGGGTATGATGTGTGAACGATAAATTTAATTTTTCCGGTAACGCATAACTGGCATCAGAACGCAGATAAAGGCGCGCTTTTAAGGTATTTGGACTGAGATGTAACACACCACCAATACCGTACTGGCTGGCTGCTTTGTCGCGGGCAAAGCTGCGATTAAGCTCCAGGCCACGTTTATAATAATCATCGACTACCAATCCATCATCAGATTTTATTGCGATCCAGATGGTGATTGAACCTGCCAACACAGCAAGAAAAGGGAAAAAGATAATCATCCAGACATAAGGCTCGCGATACCAGGGTCTTGGCTGGGTGTTCTCTGTACTCATAAAAAATCCTTTTTGTTGAAAAAATTGAAATCAGATTATTTTAGCATATACAAAATCCAGGCTTGGATAAGCGGGTGTAGATTTTCAGATATTACAATCTCCAAATTAAGTTCGGTGCTTCGGTGCCGGGAAATTATTTGCCTGAAAATCTATAGTATAATGGGCATTTTTATCACAAACAAAATACCAGACACGGATAAGCAATGCTGAATATCTACAATACCCTGACCCGAGAAAAAGCCCCGTTTCAGCCGATGGAAGATAAAAAAGTACGCATTTATGTATGCGGGATGACGGTCTATGATTACTGTCATGTGGGCCATGCGCGGGTGATGGTCGCCTTTGATGTGATAGTCCGTTATCTGCGCGAACAGGGATATGATGTCACCTATGTGCGTAATATCACGGATATTGATGACAAGATCATCGCCAGAGCACAGGAAAATGGTGAAGACTTTTCAGCATTGACTGCGCGTTTTATCCAGGCCATGCATGAAGATGCCGCCGCCTTGGGCGTATTACCCCCGGATCAAGAACCACGCGCAACCGACTCGCTGGATTTGATTATTGAAATGATTCAAAGTCTGTTTGACCAGGGTTATGCGTATGTCGCCAAAGATGGTGACGTGTGTTATACCGTCAATAAATTCAAATCCTACGGCCAACTTTCTGGTAAAAATCTGGAAGATTTGCAGGCGGGTACCCGGGTAGAAGTGAATACCGCCAAGAATAATCCGCTGGATTTTGTATTGTGGAAAATGGCAAAACCGGGCGAGCCAGGTTGGGACTCGCCTTGGGGTAAAGGCCGTCCCGGCTGGCATATCGAATGTTCCGCCATGTCTACCCATTGCCTGGGGAATCATTTTGATATTCATGGCGGCGGCATGGACTTACAGTTCCCCCACCATGAAAATGAGATTGCACAATCAGAAGCGGCAACTGGTGAAAAGTTTGTGGACTTGTGGATGCACAATGGTTTTGTACGCATTAATGAAGAAAAAATGTCTAAATCATTAGGGAATTTTTTCACTGTGCGGGAAGTACTGAAAGCCTATCACCCGGAAGTTGTGCGCTATTTTATTCTCACCAGCCAGTACCGCAGCCCCTTAAATTATTCCGATCAACAACTGGATAACGCACAACAGGCCCTGACCCGTTTATATACGGCGCTGCGTGGCTTGCCAAATAGTGCAAATGCTGCCACGGGTAATATCTACCAAACCCAGTTTCATGAAGCGATGGATGATGATTTTAATACCCCGGAAGCCTTGGCGGTATTATTTGAAATGGCACGAGAAATTAACAAGCTGCGTACAACTGATATGGATGCAGCCGCCGCTTTAGGCGCACAATTATGCAAGCTTTCCAGCGTCATGGGCTTGCTGGAAAATGATCCGGAACAATTTCTGAAAAATGCCTCACCGCAAACAGAAGGTGACTTGTCCGATGAAGCCATTGAGCAATTGATTATTGATAGAAAAACTGCGCGCACAGAAAAAGACTGGGCTAAAGCCGATAGCATTCGCGGACAATTGGATGCAGCCAATGTGATTTTGGAAGATGGCGCGGATGGCACTACCTGGCGGCGAAAGTAATATATTTGAATATACCTGTCACGTAAATATTCCGTCTCCCCATTCCCAGTAATATCAACTGATTGGCACTTTATTTAGGCACCATTTCAAGGGATTACCCTATAAGTCTTTGATTTGAATACGCTATTTGTTAAGTTGTGATGATAAAACTGAGCAGGACGATTGCCTGGTTTCCAGCAATGCAGGATATCCCCATTCAACAGACACAATGGCAGCAGAGTATCCTCAAGTATCAGAGTTATTTACTGCTGAAATTGTGTCTGCAGTAATGCTTGCTCATGAGTTGAGATGAGTTTGTACTGAATTTGCAGGAGGTGCTTGGGAGGGATAGGGACGAGTCAATTCTGCCCTGCGCGTTTCATCCATCAACCAGGGGATGAATGAATTTATGTCTTGGGGTGCTTTGCCAGCATTTTCGGCACAGGCAGTAAGATAAGCCATTAACCAGTGGCGCTGATTGATGTCCCAAACCCCCAGGTTGGCGGAAATGCCAGCAGTAGTGATTTTGTGAGCTTCGTTTTGCACTAAAATAGTGCGATACCGCGAAGGAAACCACTTCAGTAAAGTGGTTTTTAGATACGCTAATCAATAGATATAAAAATCAATCATTTATTACTGAAACTTGATTCTATTTATTGGATTTCTCCGCGGCACCTATAAAATCAATTGCTTACAATTGATTTTGACTGCTTTTTGAGTGATTTTTTGAGGATTTGTGAAAAATGACAGCTATTTTAAAGAGCTTCGCGGAAACGGGGTCTAAAGTGCTTGATTTCAAAGGGGGAATATGGTGTACTGTTTCAGGCATGCTGGCCGCTAAGGCTATTGAAACAACACGATGAAACTTCCTGCTTTCACTGATTAAGTTTCAGGCATGCTGGCCGCTAAGGCTATTGAAACAAAAAACGTGGTAAGAACTCTAGATGGTTGCCAGCGTTTCAGGCATGCTGGCCGCTAAGGCTATTGAAACTTCGTGTTGTGGCTGTTGCTATTATCTGTGTCGCCGTTTCAGGCATGCTGGCCGCTAAGGCTATTGAAACAATCTGTGTTATATTTGGTGGTGGATTATATTCGAGTTTCAGGCATGCTGGCCGCTAAGGCTATTGAAACGTTGAGGAATATCCATAGGCTGAGAAATCCGTACAGTTTCAGGCATGCTGGCCGCTAAGGCTATTGAAACTCCGGCTCAGGGGCGGAAACGGGGGCAACCCGATGTTTCAGGCATGCTGGCCGCTAAGGCTATTGAAACTCTAATTTCAATGTCATCTACCAGGCGCACGGTATGTTTCAGGCATGCTGGCCGCTAAGGCTATTGAAACAGCTAAACCAAAAAAAATATAGACAGCCAAGAAAATAAAAAAATAAAACTACACTATCGTTCCAATATTCTCAACCAGTCAAATTATTGAAATTCAGAAATAAGTTAGAAAAAAAAGCCTAATTGTATGGAAAAAACCAAAAATCAGCCATAACCTACCTATGGCAGGCTATTTGGTGCCATAAATATAACTTAATGAGAAATGGAAATATCAGCTATTGGTATAACAAGCGGGCAGCACTTTGTCCCTTAAACCATTTTCGCCCTTGCCGTTCAGTTTCTTCCAGCAAATGCCGCATAATGCCAACAACCTTATAAAAATGATTGCCATAATGCTGTATGCCATCTATCCAGTTGTCTTGCTTGATTTCCAGACGTTGCAAAATAGGCTGAATATGTGCAGGAATAGCGCCACGCTTACCATCACGAATACAACGCCCTGTCCAATCGACCAGTTCAAAGTATTCTTCCTGGCTGATGGGCAGGCAAACATGTGTATTTTGCGTGGCTTGAGGTTTCCCGGTCTTTTTAGTCTCAGCAAAAGGTAGCAGCCATTGGCTTTGTGGTTCTGGTTTTGAGACTGATTTCTTTTGAATCTCAACTCTTGCTGCAAAAGAAGTAAATTCAGAATCTTCCGGAGTTTGTGCAATCGCGGCTCGTACCGGGTTAAGGTCAACATAGGCCATGCAGCTAACTAAAGCGGCATCATCCAATAAAGCCTGAGACTTAAAACGCCCTTCCCAAAACCGCCCGGTACACTTATCTTCTTTATTCGCCTGGCGTGCAACCGGCTCATTCAGACAACGCATAAACCAGCTTAAATCTGCCAGACGCTCGCGCCATAAAGTTACTTTTTCCTCATCGGCTGCCAGACGTGAAAAATAAGCGTTAACCACTTCAACATCAATTTGATTGTCATCAGAATCTTTCAAAGCCTGCGGTGGAAACAAGGTACACCAACGCTTGACCACTTCATCAGCATCCCAGGTCAAACTCTGCTCATAATCAACATGCAGTACCAGATGATAATGATTACTCATAATGGCATAAGCACAAACCTCAACTGAAAACTGTCCGGCAAGTATTTCCAACCTGTCCAGTATCCATTGCCGCCTGTGTTCGTAATTACAACCACTTTGCTTATCAAAGCCGCATAAAAAAGCCCGGCGCACGGCGCGACTGACGCAGTGATAATGACCGTTGCTGTGTTTGCTAACTTGTTCTTTGCGAGGTGTAGGCATGGTTTTATCCCTCTTTAGGTTCAGGTTTTAGGACAGAATAACAGGAATGGTGTTTTTTCTAAAATTTACATGGATGTCTCCTAAATTTTCGAAACTCAGGATTGGCTCATTGGCTTGTCGTCACTTATGGTTTCAATAGCCTTAGCGGCCAGCATGCCTGAAACAGCGCGCCGGTGGGGCGGCAAGGTTAAGCTGGTAAAGTTTCAATAGCCTTAGCGGCCAGCATGCCTGAAACACAGTTTTCACAAGTGGATTGAAACTCCAACAGGTTTCAATAGCCTTAGCGGCCAGCATGCCTGAAACGGTACTGCCCAGTATTCGCAAAGGCATCTGAAAGTTTCAATAGCCTTAGCGGCCAGCATGCCTGAAACAAGTTAACAACCCAGACAAAAAAAGATGGCGGCTTTGTTTCAATAGCCTTAGCGGCCAGCATGCCTGAAACGGAATAACCTATAATCAATGGGTGTTTGGGGGAAGTTTCAATAGCCTTAGCGGCCAGCATGCCTGAAACAAAGGGAAAAATATTAGTGAAATCTCCGAGGATGTTTCAATAGCCTTAGCGGCCAGCATGCCTGAAACAGTACACCATATTCCCCCTTTGAAATCAAGCACTTTAGACCCCATTTCCGCGAAGCTCTTTAAAATAGCTGTCATTTTTTACAAATCCTCAAAAAATCACTCAAAAAGCAGTCAAAATCAATTGTAAGTAATTGATTTTATAGGTGCCGCGGAGAAATCCAATAAATAGAATCAAGTTTCAGTAATAAATGATTGATTTTTATATCTATTGATTAGCGTATCTAAAAACCACTTTACTGAAGTGGTTTCCTTCGCGGTATCGCACTATTTTAGTGCAAAACGAAGCTCACAAAATCACTACTGCTGGCATTTCCGCCAACCGATCACCCTCTAAGGTGTGGGAGTCCTGCCGACAATTAGCGCATAAACGATATAAACCAATTTTGGTGTCTTCATCGGCAATGATTTTGAGACGATTACAGAGTATCTCAAGCTCGTTTTCGTTTTTCAGGGAAATTTCAAACACGGAATATTGCACCCGATCACCGTATTCTTTGAGTACCCTGGCGATACGATTACGGATTTTATCTTCCGTGACATCGTAACAGACGATATAGGCTCTCATTTGATTTTCCAAGCCTGAAAATGATCGGTTTTTCCATGTATCCAGTCTATCAATTGCAGATTTTGCCGGTGCAAATGCTCGTGCAGTTTATAGGGTTGTTCATCACGATACGCCTTAAACGGTTTTTCAAAGGCTTCACTGAGCAAAATCAGGTATTTTTTACGTGCTTCGTTTGCCATGTAACAACTGCCATCGGCTTTTATGGAGAAATCATCCGGGTTAATCTGGTTTTGGCGCACGGCAGTAAGCGCGACCCGTTCGATGATGTGGCGAAACGGTTCCATTAAGTCCGAGGCGAGCACGGCATGGCGACCGTGGGGCTGGTGGTATAAACCCACCCAGGGTTGCAGACCGCTGGCGTAACAGAGGGTTTCGACATGATTGTATAAAATGGTGTACCCCAGTGAGAGCAGGACGTTAAACGGATCTCGGGGTGGGCGGCGGTTGCGTCCTCCAAAACCCAGTGCTTCAGGGACGAGTTTTTGTAATGCCTGGAAATAAATTTTTGCGCCCTGGCCTTCGTAGCCATTGAGGTTTTCAAAATCCTGGGTATAACGGGCTTTTGCCAGCAGATTTTGCAGTTGGGTGAGACTTTGGTTAAATTGTTTATCGGTGTTGTAGCGGCGCAGCACTTCGCCCTGGTGACGCAGGCGTGATTGCACGAGGGATAAAGCGGCATTAAGGCTTTGCTGTTTGTCCTGAAAGCGCAGGTGTTGTTCCAGCCACAGGCGGCTGTGTTGGTGACGGGTGTGAATGCTGCTTGCCAGCCCTTGATATTCGCCACTGCGGGTGGCGTAGTGTATCGCAACCTGGTGTTTGAAAGCGGCTTTCAGGGCGGGGGTGGTGAGGTGATGACTGCCAAACAGTATTACCGTTTCGAGGTTGCGCCAGGGGTAGCTATGGGTTTCCGGTTGTTCCGGGTCTTCGGTTTGTTGTTGGATATGCAGGCGTTCTTCGCGGGTGGAGAGCAGGGCGGAACTGCCATTGATAAACAGGTAGATACCGAGTTCTTCGCGTTCGCCAATGCGGGTGTCGGGATTTGTTTCAGGTGCTTGCGTCTTGTGGGACTGGGTTTGTAATCCGGCGTTGTTAAAACGTTCGGGCGCAGGTTGCAAACCTGCGCCCGCCTGCGCATTTGTTGTTTGTTGCAGCGTCTCAGGCGTTATTGTTGTGTCTGCCAGCCAACTGCCGGGTGGGATTTGTGGTTGGTAATCGGGGTCTTTTTCACCACCTGCATCCAATGCCAAGCCGTTGACAAATAAGTAGCCGAGAAAACGAAAGCCTTGTTCAAAGTCGGTGATGGCAGTTTTTTTGGGGTTGAATGTCATGCCCAGTTCGCTGATGGAGGCGTTCGCGTGGCGAGCGGCATCTTCAACTTCAGCGCGAGTTTTGCCGAGGATGACAAAATCATCGGCAAAACGCAGCAACAGGTAGCCTGCGGTATCCAGGTCACTGTCAAAATCATCCAGTAGCAAGTTGGCGAGCAATGGGCTGAGAGGACTGCCTTGCGGTAATCCTGCGCGGCGTTGAATCAGTTTACCGTCAAACTGCACCGGCGCGCTAATCCAGGTCATGATGAGTTCGATTAGCGGTTCATCACCGAACAGGGCGTGCAGGCGAGTGTGAAGTTGTTCCCAGGATACGTTATCGAAAAAGTCTTCAATATCGGATTCAAATACCCAGCGATAACCTTGACGGTAGGCTTGCTGGATTTTTTGTGCAACTTGATGGCGTGAGCGTCCGCGCCGGTAGCCGTAGCTGTGCTCATACATCAGGGTTTCCAGCGCGGGGGTGAGAATTTGGGTGGTTGCGCGTTGGCTGATGCGGTCAAAAAACGGAGGCACGGCAAGTGGGCGCGGATCGCGTCCAGTTTTTTGCAGGATAATGCCTTTAAGCGGGGGGATGGCGTAAGTCTGGTTTAGCAGTTGCTGCGCTTGTTGTTCGAGTCTAGCGGCAACTTTGTCCGTGGGGATGTCGGATTCCATCTGGTGCATGGTGCTATCAGTTATGCGCTCTACTTGTTGTTGGCGCGAGACGTGCTGCCATGCGCGTTGCATGTTGTCAGGCGTGCAGACGCGCTGGAGCTGGGTGCTGGCCTGCTCACTGCGTTGCAGGCTGATTTCACCTTCCATGCCTTCGATTTGGTAACGCCCCCAACCAAAAATACGAAACCGCCCAATGCCAAGGTATTGACCTATTATCCAGTTTTGCCAGTGTTGTGGGGTGAATTGGCGGCAGTCAAGTTGCAGTAGACCGAGAAATCCGCCCATAGGTTTTTGTTGTTTGCCGTAGTGTTGATCCATCCAGAATAGTTGATGATGATTAAGTGTTCCAGAGGGAATGTCGGGCAGGGAAAAGCCAGTTTGCTCACGTTGCCGCAGCAGGGTGTTGATTGTGTTATAAAGGGCTTCGTTGAGGTGTTTGTAGTTAAGTTCACTTGCTTCGCGGCAGAAACGGGCTTCACCTTTGGCATTTTTATCGCGTTGTGCTTTTGGCAGCAGTAAGCGCAAGGGGGAGAGCCAGCGGATGTAACAGGTCTGGGCGTATTGCCAGAGATTGGTTTCAGCTTGCAGTTGCGGCAGGTCATAGACGCTGAGTTGTGTTGTGTGTTCAATCGCTTTGCCGGTAAACAGATCGCAGGCTTGATGCAGACGCAGGTTGTCGCGCAACGGCTGCTTGGTTTTGCTGTGGCGGACACTGTGCGGCAGTTGTTGTAATTTTTCCAGCAGGTGTTGCAGGCCGGTTTCACCGCCGCGTATGGCAATCAGGGTAAAGCGGTAATAGTCTTTGGCGCGGTAGTCTATGCAGCCGGTTTCAGGCGTGTCGATACAGAGATAGTTTTCGTAGGCAGTATCAGGCAGTTCAAATAAATAACGCAGCCAAGCGTTGACGATGGATTGGTGGTAAAACGGCAGTTTGCTGTTTTCAGTGAATTGCAGGGTGACGGAGATGGCACGAAGTGGAAGCAGGCTTGAGAGGGGCATGGTTTAGTTTTTTAGCTGATGTTATGCAATGAGTTTGTATTTTTCTTCAATTGCTTGTTTTTTGGTTTTTATTTTGGTGCAAAAATCCAGGCAATAAACCATCAGTGAGCATTGGTCTAATTGAAGCATATTTTCCTGTGGCAGAAAATCCAGTGATTCAATAGGTTCATCAATCATGGCTGATAAGAGTAAAACCGCACTGGCGCTGTCTTCTTGCAAAAATTTGAATACACTATCGTAAATGGGATTGGCAATTTGCATGGTAAAATTTCTTGTATCAGCTTATTTTTCAAAAATCAGAAAATCTATTGTGAATGGTTATTTTGGTGTCACTACCTTGATCTCATATTGTTCTAAACGGGCATCACAAGCCAACATCTCTTCAACACTAAGTTCTTTACCACGCAGATCAGGTGGTATATTTAATGACAAATGATAATACAGGCCGCCTCTGGCGCAGACAATTGCGGCAAGGTGAACCGGTAATGTGCCCAGTATCCTATCACCGGACTGGGTATCCCGGGGTTCAAAGTGACTGACCTGCTTGTCAATTTTAAACCCGGTTTGCGCTGCCCAGACTTTGGCACCGAGGTGGCGACTGATGAAATAGGTGGTCATGGTTTTAGTTCAGATAGGTGACATCATAGGCGCGCACTTTATAGTCATGCATACTGACATATTGAAATTGCCTGCCTTCCATAAGTGCGATGGCGGTTGCCGCCGCGCTTGAGGGTTTTTGACCACCAGTAATATCAACGATGATGTCACACAATGACATGTCTTTTTGCTGTAAATACTCATAAGCATAATTCGTTACATCTGCCAGTTCACGAATGTCTTCAAAGTCAATTCCAGAGGCGTATTCAGGCTTAAGTTCACTGATACTTTTGATGTCTGGAGAAAATGGGTGGATATTGCAAATAAGTTGCCTAAAATCTTCCATGTCTTTAATGGTGCCTATTTGCTTTCTGGTTTGCGTTTCAGTGGTTTTGGAAGGAATAATGATAATGGTTTTAAGCCGCCCCAAATGATAATTAATAGCTTCAATAGGCATGCGCCAAGGGCCTGAAAAACTTTCCCGGAATACCTTGTCCGTCATATTATGAGTTTTTTTATCTGGTGCCTGATTGATAGCTTTTATGGTTTGCTCATCTCTACCCGGTGGACTGAGAAATAAAATCAGACCTTTGACTTCAGCCGGTTTGTCATCCTGTATCACTATAGGTCTAATTTGCCCGGTTTCCACTCTTGCCCGGTATAGTAAAATAATGAACATTATTGGGAAAGTCCCCAGACTGATAATCATTTTCCAACTCCATAACTGCTGCCAGTCCTGGTTATCAAACAAGGTGAGCATTTCATAAACACCATTAATAAAAATGCCAACAGCAACAAGTACTACAATCATAACACTGACAATCAGTAAATTAGCTGAACCCAATGTTTTTTGTAGTACACGAATGGCATATTCGGCTTGTTGTTTATGGGGGCGATTATTGTTCATATTTCCTCATCATAAATTTTACGGGTTTTTGTCATTTTTTTTGACATATTAGGTTTATTCCACCAATCAAAATCGATAGACCACCTTTTTGCAATTTCTACCCGTAATGCTGGTTTAATAGTTTCATCGGCTTGTTGCCAGCGTTGCGCCAACTGTTTCCCTGTTATGGCTTTAAATTCATCTGATCCCGCTGCCATTATTTCTTGTATTTGCTTATCAACCCATTGAACATAAGGATTTATCTCTTCTACAATGGTGGGAACCTCATCTATTACCTGTTCTGTGGCCTTTTCTTCACTTTCAGTACTGGCAGCTGCCAAATCATCTTCCGAATAAGAGGCTGAACGCTGATCCAGTGGACGCTGTGGACGTGAAAATATCTCTTTATCATCCTTCTGCATCGAAATGTAGGGAGGTAAAACCAGGTGATCTTTCTTGGCCTCAACAAAATCATTTAATGGCATATAGGCTAAATTTCCTTTATTTGCCTGTGCTAATGTTGGATTAGCCATTGCCAGTAATTGTTGCATTTGTGGTGAATTTAACCAGTTAATGCCACTTTCCTGGTTATATTGCGTATTAATATGTTGTTCAAATTCCTTACAGAGCTTTTCTAAATTATTTTCTGCCAGGGGGTTTTCATTAGGATCATTTGCTTGCGCCTCCATTTTTGTAATATCAAGCTTGATTTGCCCTAAACCAAAAGGTTTACCCATGCCTATGGCATGATAGCAGTCAGGCTTAAATCCCCATTTTAATACCCAAATCAATGCGCCTAATTCTAAACGGGTGAGGTTATGAAAACGGGTTGTACCTGCAAATACACTGCCTTTTTGCAGTGGAAATAATTTTACTTGTGTTGCTTTGCTTTCCTGCCCCCGGTTATTTGCATTAATCGCACCGCTGGGTTCTGGAATATTGATTTCTTCCTCGTTTCTAACCGGATAACGTTTCCAGCCACGAATCTCGCTGTCATGCTGCATATAAGTCCGATATTGCTGTTTATTGTCCACCTTATCTCCAGCAGCATTGGTTTCCTGGGTGATGTAATTAGGAAAATATGTGGGTTTTGGCCCATTTAAGATGGTTGCTTGCCCATAGCGTTGCGTGGTTTTAAATTGTGCCATGGGTGCTGCCAATATTTTTTCACCTTGCAGGCGACAACTGCCAAAACTAACCCGGCTTTTCAGGCTGGGTTTATTTTCATCAGGATGGATTTTGCCCAGTATCAATTCAGCTAAATCACTTTTATCAGGATTGGCGTGTTCAGGGTTCGTGTAATCTATGGTTTCACCGATGCTGTAGTTATAGGCCAGTTTGTACATGTAGGCCAAACCAATAGATTTGACTTGATCAGGTTTATGTTTATCAAAGCGGTAGAAAACGGGGATTTCCTGGTGATTAAAGAATTGTTTTCTCCAATATCCGCACCAGGGGCTTTTTTGTGTATTAATATTTTTATCACAACTATCTTCCCCATGAATTTGCAGGAAGTCTTTTAATGTTTGTGGGCGAATTTTTATAGGACTGCTTTCATCACGGTCAAAAAAAACAAAATCATGTTTTTTCTGAGAAATAGGGCCTGTAAAAACGACAATACCTTCATGACTCCCCGTATCATCAGGATTGGCTATGGGTAAATTATTACCTTTGGATAAATTAAATCGAATGGTAGGTAAATGATGTTGAATCTGGGTTGTGTGGTTATTAGCTTTTACTATTGCTTTTCTATACCTATCAGCAATACTGGTTGAATCATTTATCCAGTTACCCAGATCATCTGATTTGCCCTTAGCCAAGCCTGTGCAAGGCACAATTTCAGTCTGCCCCGTTTTTTCATTTAAACGTAAAAACCCCGCTTTTTGCCCTGTATGAATATAGTTGTCCCCAATACTGGCGGAACAGGAAATATCCCGAATACCCAAACGCTGATCATTAACCCTTTGCATTTTGCCAAAGCTGATGATTTCCAATACAGCGCGTGTCATGCCTTTTAGACTGCTACCGGGAATGGTCGGCATATTGTTCATTTCAAAAAAGTGAACTTCTCCTGCATGACGACTATCAGCACTTTTAGGCTTTCCCCCCACTAAAACAGGCGTATTGGCAGTAATTTTAATCTGTAGACTACCGCTAAAACCTTCTTTGAAGGGTATGTCATGCGAGACTTTATCCGCCCATTTTGGGAAATAAATAAAGTGGGACAGTGGCACAAAGTTATAAGGTGAAGTAATTTTCTCAGGCATGACGATTTCTCTTATAAAAATCCACAAAAATGAGCATGGGCTTGGCAATAGCGTTGTGTTTTCGGATCAAACTGCCAGTAAACCCGGTAATTGGGCTGGCCAATTTCATCAAACTCTGCCATTTGGGTGATTGATTCAAGCAGGTAACTATCATTATCTGTTGGCGCGTATGTCGTAACAATCCAGCCTGCCTGTCCATCCTGGCGTATATGTAACGCGGCATCACCCTTAGCAAGTTCGCCATAAAGCAGATACCCATAATGTTCTAAATTAAATTGTTTAAACAGGCTGGCATGATCATCATAAAACTGGACTTCATTGAGTCGCTTATCATAGAGTTTAAGTTGACCCGCTTCAGTTTTAACGGCAATAGGTTGTTGTTGAAAACATAACCAGGCTTGGGTTGTCTCAAAAGCTTGTACATCGGCTAATAATTGTTCATGTTGCTCAAAATTATAGTTTTTTGTTTGGATAGATAAACCCGACAGTTGTATTTCATCAGATAATTGCAGATGTGCTTTTACTTCTTCAGGTAGTTTTTTTAGGTATTTTGATAAGTCATCAGCTTGCATAGAAATACTTCCTTTAATCCGTTACAGCACAAAAATAGCCCCAGCCACTGCGACCACTGCCAGCCCCTAAAGCCAATCTGGAGTTTTTCAAATCGTCCAGACTTAACTCAAAGGCCTTGAGAATATCTTCATCTTCTATTGTTTGTAGCAGACTGATATCAAGCTTAAGTTTGATATTTGGATCATTGATAATTTCTTCCACAAACAATGCACCATTTAATACCCCACCGGTAAAACGATCAATGCTGTTGTGAATTAAGTCCCCGGCTTTACGGCTGTCAATATCCAGATATAAGTCATCAAATAATACAATGCCCCGCCGTCCTTTTTCTTTGTCTTGATCATTGCTGTCTTTGGCATAACCAAACAGGGCTTTAACGGCCTCATTATTTTCACCGACATGACAGGCATAATTATCAGATTCAATTTCTTCACAAAAAACCTGTTTAAGCCGATTGTAATGAAAGGCGGTACGGTGACTGATTGCGCCTTTAATACTGCTGGCAGGCACAAGCACATAGCGTTTGGTATCTAAAGTACCTTTGTCTTCAGTCCAGCTAATCTTTTGCTCTAACACTGGAACATCATCAGCCTCACTGGCCGGGTTTAAGCTGCGTTTACCGCCACCAAACCGAAATGGCTCTAATGGCTTGAGCTTTAGCTGATAAGTTGTCACAGCACTGCTGTCAGTATTGAGTGCGGGGAGGGTGGTTTCAGTATCCAGGCTATTTAAATGACGCGCTAACGCACTAAAGTCATCAAAGCCCTGCTCAGTGCTTAAATCAAAGCAGGTTTCCTGGCATTGAATCAATTTAACCTTACCCAAACCGCTACGAGTATTACCTCCCAGGCGAAATTCAGGGTGTTGCAAAAGGGTGAGCAGTTGCTGCCAGGGTTTTGGGTCTTGATCAGAGCCGCGCCAGAAAGATAATTCAACACTAAAACGGTGCCCTGTTCTGAGGCTGGTACGATCAAATTTACCTTGTTCGTCACTGGCCGCCACACCCTGGTGATTAATCCTTACTTGATCACGGCTAATACCCTGCCCCAGCGCATCTTTTAATACACTATCAGTAAGCGTTGCCAAGTTGGGATCAAATTTTTCTACGGGTTGATTATCTTGATTATGTAATACGCCCCAAGAGACTTGCACCGTAGAGGCAAGTTCCCGTTCATCATTTTTATCTTTTGCTTTGCCAAACAATTCATTGGCCGATGTTTCAGTATAAACTTGTTGGTATAAGTGGCGTAAAACACCCGCGAGGCTGCTACCAGGAATAGCGGGTAAACCATTGGCATCACGTACCAATAAATTATCAAATAAACCATCACCCCGCCCGGTAGCAATGGATAATGGCGTGAGGGTTTCTAAAACCAGTTGGGCAATATGAAAACAGGGCTTGCTGGCTATCATTGGCTGTTTCCTTGGATTTGTTTAATATCACGACGGATATGATGAGCGAGGCGGGCAATAGTTGCAGCAATGGTTGCGGGTGTTTGGTTTTCTTTTTCACAAAGCTTAACTTTTGCTTTTAACCATGCGCGAAAGTTCTTGATGTCGCCAGGTGCATAAAAAGCAAGCCCCCAGGCCTCATCTTTTTCTTTACAAACCGCATGCTCACCTGAAAATAAGTTATTTTTAAGCATTGAGAGGTCGGAAACAGTTTGTGCAACCTCCAATACCCGCCCCCATTGATTAGGGCCAGGGCCTGCGTAGTCACCCGGTGCAATTTTATGGAGTTTAGTGGCTTTGAGATAATAAGTTTGATACTCATCAAGCCAAACTTTCACAGTTTTTTCAATTTCATCATCTTTTCTAATTTTATCGTGCTGATTAACAAGCCACTGTGCCAAAGGATGTTCAGGCATTGAAACCGCAGGCACGGGTGGTTTTTTTTGCGCTTTATAAATATAGGGCCTGGGTGGATTAATCCACACCCGTCCCAATCCTGCCTGACGATAAAGCCCCAGACCTTTTTGTTGCAGTTGCTGCAAATCTTCAATACTTGGGGTGTTTTCACAGTCAAAATGTAACATGCTACCCATTTGTAACACGGGGCGTTCCAATTCTCGCTGACGATAATGCCCATTAAAAGGGCTGTAACTACGATGACGAATAAAACTTTTAGCCAGGTTGAAAGAAGCTTTCCAAGCCTCAGGAAAACTGAGATGGGCAGGCTCAGGATAAAACGAAACTTGTCCATGCGAATCTTGCAATGCCATATCCGCCAATAACCAAATGGAGAAGCCTTTATCTGCCTCTTGTATCAACAAATCATCTTCTTCCCAATCTGCAACAGAAACCTCAACCCGACCATATTGTGCCGAGCGGGAACGCCCCAGGTGCAGGATACCTTGCAGACAATTTTTTACCTTGCTTAATAAGGCATCATCAATATCTGTATCAACATCAAGACTGAAACCAAAAGATAAACCCGCAGGCAAACTGGCATAACCGAATAATGCTGAAGTTTTATTACGCCCTGTTTCAGGATCTACGGCGGTTTTCATTTGTAATTGTTTATTGGGCGAAACATATTCACTACAAAAACTGATATAACCCCGGCGCAATTGTTTGGGCTGCTGCGTTTTATCCGCTAAATCACAAAGGTTTTCCAGGCAGACATGATCGTCACGAACAACTTTTGTACCCGTTTTGGCTTCATGCCAGCTAAAAGGGATAGGGTAAGTTGGATGACGATGCGGACTAAGCGGTAAGGCATTGTGGAATCTCAGTTTGCCGGAATGAAACAGGAAATAACTGTCTTTGGCACTGAGTTGGGTATACAGACGATTGGCAACTGCACCCAATAAACTCGCGCCGCTGATATAATCCAGACTGCCATGACCACCTTCATTTGCGCCACGTTCGCTGATGATTACAGGCTCTAATAATTTCAGGGTATAGTTAAGACGCTGCATGATTATTCTCCACCAAAGTCACAACCGCACGCCCCAAACCACGATTGCGCCAGGAACCCACTGCACGCATTAAAACTAAACATTTTTTTAGATTACTTTGCCAATCAGGATAAGCCGTCAATTGTTCGGGTTTGATATTATCTAACTGTGCATAAAGTGTCAGCGGGATACTTGCTTCAATACTACGCAAAGACTTATCAAAAGCTGTACCGCTATCATGCTCAATCCGGGTTGCATATAAAGTGGTAAAAAGATGTTTTTGCAATGCGGCGGCATCATATGATGCAGGGTTTTTAAGCCAGCTTGCCAGTGCTGGTTCCAGTGTTGCATTACAAAAACGCAAAGCACCTGAATCCGTGTCATGACGGCGTTTTCCCTGTTCTTCTGCGCGTGTGCCAAATAAGGTGTTGGTCAGGTTTTTTGGAACCCGCCCCCATTCCTCAGCACAATACACCGCATCCCGCACCAGGCCTTTTAAGTTACGCCCCGGTAAATACGGTATACCATCATCTTTTTCTACCAGTGCATCTATAGTGGCTCCGCCAGACTTACCGGCTCCCGTGTGCCAATAAGATAAAATTTCTATTTTTAATTGCATTACAGTTCCCTGCCCTGACTGACTGCATTTAACATCAACGCATCACCGATAGGGGTTTTATCATCGCTAAACAAGCAAGATAAGTTCATCGCTTTACTACCTGTCAGTTTGCTGAGCTTATCAATAAATCCTTCCCAATCCTGTAATTGGCTTTTTTGCATATTTTCACGCCAGCGATTAAAGGCATGTTCCGCCTCAATTGGATTTAAATGCAGTAGATTAAGCAGTTCGCGTGCTGCGCCTTTGCTGATATGATTATCTTCATCTTTCATAAAACTGGCAAAGTCCTGCAAGTCTTCCAATGAAGCTAAAGCGGAAGCATCCATTTTATTGACTTTATAGGGTTGCATAGTCAAGAACTTCTTATCCGCTAAGCTTAATTCTTCACGGAGAAGACCTTTATAGTCGCCGATCACACTGTTGGTAATGCGATGAAAAGCCAGGCATGAAGTCTCACGTTTTGATTCATCTTTAGCATGATCACAGAGCTTCCCAGCCAATTGATAAGCCAGATAAAAAGGTTGATTCGCTTTAACAAAAGCAATACCGGCACAAGCTGTTAAGGATTTAATTTTAATGCCATACTCACTCACCAAAGGTGCTAAGTTTTTTTGGCTAAGCCGCTCAAAATTTTGCAGAAAATCTGAACAAAAATCCAAAGCCAAATCACCGCGAACAACAAACGTCACATCATCACCACCAATAACCAAAGGGCGGGCGGGCATGGTATCTTTTCCATCAGGATGGAGCTTAAGGCGGGTAATTAATTTATTTAGAGTTGTTTTTATCGCCTGTAAAGTCGTGTCTTCAATCGCTTTAGAAAATGCTAAAAAGGCAGCTTTATAAGCTTTATCATTCAAATCTTGCGCTTTAATATTTACTTCTAAATCACGCAATAGCTGCCCTAAAGCATTGCCATCGGCATGGATAATCCCGACATAACGGTTGTCACCCAAAAAAGGAAAACTATCTTGCTGATAATTTTCCACATCGGCATCTGCGTCTTCAGCATTTAAGTCCACTGGCCAGTGAAATTTAGCAAGATCCTGATTATCGCCCTCAACATCAAAAGCTAATTTTTTGAATAAGCGACTGTTACCCGCTTCATACACCTTGGAGCCAAAAGTACACCGATAAAATTCATGTTTTTGGGTAATCGCCGCATCCATTTGTTCTTGTTGCTGGTCTCGACGCTTACGGCTGCTATAAGCCGCCTGCCCTGTTCTGGGACTGCGGAAACTAAAAGGACTGGCTTGTGGTAAAGAAGGGAAGTGAATATTACGATTGCTCACCAGTTTAGCCCGAACTTGCTCAACTGCTTTGGGTAAAGTCTTATCGCTGGCAAACCCCTGAGCAAAACTGACACCGGGTAAAAATCGCTGAATAGCAAGAGTCCAAACAGCTTGTAATTGTTGAGCCTGTTCTTCATCATCCAAACAGATTAAAAATGCCCCACCTGCCTTGCGAACAAACTGCGGTTGCGGATTATTAATTCCCAAGACTGCCAGGACTTCATCAATTAAACTTAAATTTTTAGTATTGTTTGTATTAAAGCAAATATATTCAATTTGTTCACTCGCCCCAACCATATCCCTTAATTTATTACCATCCAAAATATAATTTTGGATCGATTTTATTTCAAATCCATAAACAGTGGGCATTACAACTCCTTAGCAACTATTTTTGTTTTTGTGTGAATTCACCTCATTCACTATGTCCACATTAGGAACGCAGAAGATAAATTCTGATTTGTTATTTTTTTCTGTTTGGTGCTACCACGCTAATTTACCCTATCAAGTTTTTATTGCTATATCAACTGTAAAAGCAAGGGAAATGCGTGGGTCTGAGTTTGTAACTCAAATCTGGATATTTCAACATTTGGGTTGCAGTTATAAACCACGACCCATTGGTGGAATATTAAAAATCAGGTTAGAGGCAATAAAAAACCCCGGTACTTAAACAGTACCGAGGTTTTTTGTTTTCAATAGCCTTAGCGGCCAGCGTGCCTGAAACGTTGTATTGGTTGGTGGTGTTTTGTTGATCGGAGTTTCAATAGCCTTAGCGGCCAGCATGCCTGAAACGGCGTAGCTTACCCACTACGGGCTATTAAAAAGTTTCAATAGCCTTTAATATTAAAAGATAAATCTGAATATTTTGTTAAACCCATGCCACTTCAATGGTTTTCTCCGCAAAATCGCACCATTTCAGTGCAAAATACTGATTACAAAATCACCACCGCTGGCATTTCCGCTAATCGATCACCATTTAAGGTGTGTAAAAATATAGACTAAAAATATACAAAATATAGACTACAAAATATAGACAGCCAAGAAAATAAAAAAATAAAACTACACTATCACTCCAATATTCTCAATCAGTCAAATTATTGAAATTCAGAAATAAGTCAGAAAAAACAGCCTAATTGTATGGAAAACATTAAAATATGGATGTCATCAAAATACGTTATTAATGCGCCCCGTTGGGGCTAAACAACAGGGCTTGTCCGCCCTGTATCTCGGCTTTCAGTCACCAAATGCTCCAACCCACCCGTCTTTTAGCGGGTGGTTGTTTATTTCTGCATTGTAAAAACCATTACATAGCTTACTATGCGCCGGTTTTCACGCCTTGAAAATGAATAAAAATCCTGCGCGCTACGAGGGTGTTATTTCTTGCGAGTTACTTTAACCCGGTTCCTCTCCCATTTGAGACAGGGCATTTTTACGCATTTCCTTCAGCTCGTGAGAAAAGCCACCAGAGAGTATAGGAAAACGGCACCAGGTTTTGGGGTCGAGGCTTTCGTCATCAAGGTGAAAACTCGGTGCGTAACGCTCGCGTTTCCATTGGTTGCGTATCCAGAGCTGGAAAAAACGTTCTATCCATGTCAGCAATTGTTCGGCTGTATAATCAAAACGGCTGTTTAATAAGCAATAAATTTCCCAGGGTGTTTGCCGATCCCGAATCGCGGCTTTTTCAATGGCGTTGAGCAATACATAGGGCATTAGATCCGCTTCGTCAGTTTGTTCCGCGCCGGGACGCAATTCTGCGGTGGGTTGCTGGGTGTTGATATAAGAGAGCGCGGGGATGGGGTTCACGCCGGGGCTGTTTGGTGCGTTTTGCTCCAGCCAGTGCAACCAGTGGCGAATAAAGTGTTTGTCTATGCCTGCCAGCGGACTCAGGCCGCCGCTGGTATCACCATCCATTGTTGCATAACCCACTGCCGCCTCGGAACGGTTACTGGTGGCGAGCAATAAGGCATTACGCAGGTTTGCCAGCATCCACACGCCAGGGGCGCGGGCGCGGGCCTGGATGTTTTGCAGCGCCAGATCGTCTTGTGCCCAGTTCAGGGAGCGCCCAATAGCCTGCTCAATGTGTTGCCGATAACCGGAAACCATGTTTTCAATATCCAGTTCGAGATATTCCGCGCCAACGGCATGGGCTATTTTTTCAGCCGCGTTGCGGGTGGTTTCCGAAGAGTTACGGGTGGCCTGATACACGCAGACCAATAACACCGGCATGAGTTGTTCTATGGTGTTCAGCTCAGTTTGCGGCAGATTCAGGCGGGCGCAAAAGTTTTCTATGCCCACTTCTGCCACGCCCAGTTCCACCATTAAACGAATCAGGCAGGCGACAGCCGCAGAGTCCGCGCCACCACTGAGCGAAAGCGCAAAGCCTTGGGAACGGCTTTTGGCTGAGTAATCATATAAACCCAAGGCCACGGCACGGGCAAATTCTTCTTGCTTGAGAGATTCCCCCGTTTCCCAGGCGGGATATACCGGCTTGCTCTCGCTTTGTTTTTCCGGCAAGCGTTGCGGGTAGTTAAAATCCAAATGTACACATGCTTGCGGGTTGCCAACAAAACGACTGGTGCGCGCCTGGTTCATGCGGGTACGATCCACGTCCACCAGCGCAGAAATCAAACGCCACGATGCAAAACTGAGGCGCTCGCCAGCCGCTAACATCTCGCCGTTGCTGGCAATCAAGGTGTCGCCATCATAAATCACCCGTCCGGCTTCGTTGCCCAGCAGATTAGCGTAGACATAACTGCTGCTGAAGGCGCGTGAACCTTCCAACACTAAACGTTTGCGAGTTTCACGTTTATCGAAGGCAAAATGGCTGGCGGTGGGGTTAAGGATAATGTCGATACCCGCCTGCGCCAGACGGGTACCGGGACGACGCGCCACCCAGGCTTCTTCACAGATTTCAAAACCAATGCGCACCCCACCGCAATTAAAATAAATGTCACCAAAAGGCACGCAGTCTTCGCCAATTTGCAGACTGTCCTGCACTTCAACGGGCCAGGGATGAAACCAGCGTGGTTCATAATGAATGCCATCACCGGGTAAAAAACGTTTGGCAACAAAACCACCGATTTTGCCATTATTAAGCAGGCACACGGTGTTATATACACGGTTTTGATGTAATACCGGCAGACCGACTGCAACGATAATATCCTGGGTGAATGGTACAATTTCCAGCAGCACCCGCAACGCCTGTTGTAATAAACCCGCACCCAGAAAAGCGTCTTCACAACCATAACCGCTGATACACAGTTCCGGCAGACACAGAATATCTACTTGTTGGGAGCGCGCTTGTTGAATGGCTGCCAGTATATTTTTTTGATTGCCGTCCCAATCCATCGGTGTCTGGTTCAGACAGGCGGCAGCAAGTTTAATCAGATGCATGAGTTTAATCGTAGTTTTTTAGTTGCGTTAATTAAGGAGTGAGAATTTTATAACTTCAGCAACCTGGCTGGTCTTTTCCTCCATTTTCTGCGTTGTGAAAACAGTTACATAGCTTGCTATGCGCCTGTTTTCACGCCTTGAAAATGAATGAAAATCCTGCGCCCAGTTTCTGCATTTATTTCATCCTCACTCCTAAAGAGAGCATAATAGCAATTTATTCATCATGCTTAATTATCTTTATATCACACCATTCGGGATCGGCTGATGAATTGCTGGATAAAATCATAGGCATAATTCACTTATCTACTAAAGATGCTATTAACCTGTTCGTGTCTTTCAGGCTATAATGCACTATTTCTTATATAATCTTATTTTCCCAAGCCTGTTTCAACTTGGCAATCCGGTCAGGAGTATAAACCGTATGAATAAACCCCTTAATCCGTATAGTTCCCGTATCACCCAGCCTAAATCTCAGGGCGCATCGCAAGCGATGTTATACGGTACAGGTTTAACCACCGAAGATATGGACAAAGCCCAGGTAGGCATTGCCAGTGTCTGGTATGAAGGTAATACCTGTAATATGCATTTACTGGAACTGGCCGGGGAAGTGAAAAAAGGGGTGCAGGCGGCAGACTTAGTGGGGATGCGTTTTAATACCATTGGTGTGAGTGACGGTATTTCCATGGGTACGCGGGGTATGAGTTATTCCCTGCAATCGCGGGATTTAATTGCCGACTCCATTGAAACCATTATGGGTGGGCAATGGTATGATGGACTGATTGCGCTGCCTGGTTGTGATAAAAATATGCCGGGTTGCATTATTGCCATGGGACGGCTGAACCGTCCAGCCTTAATGGTTTATGGCGGTACCATTAAACCGGGGTATGATAAAAATAATCAGCCGCTGGATATCGTTTCTGCTTTTCAGTCTTATGGTGCTTTTCTTGCTGGCAAAATCACTGAAGAAGAACGCCAGGATATCGTGGCGCACGCTTGTCCCGGCGCGGGTGCCTGTGGCGGCATGTATACTGCAAACACCATGGCTTCCGCCATTGAAGCAATGGGCATGAGCCTGCCTTACAGCTCTTCCATGCCTGCCGAAGAACACGGTAAACGGGAAGAATGCGAACGCGCAGGCAAGGCAATTCGTTATTTGCTGGAGCAGGATATTAAACCCCGCGATATTATGACCCGTGCCGCATTTGAAAATGCGATGGTGTTGCTCATGGCGCTGGGTGGCTCCACCAATGCGGTATTACATTTAATTGCGATGGCGCGTTCAGTTGATGTGGAACTGAGCATTGATGATTTTCAGGCTATCAGTGATCGCATCCCCTTCATTGCCGACTTAAAACCCAGTGGTCGTTATGTAATGGAAGACCTGCATAATGTGGGTGGCACGCCAGCGGTCATGAAGTACCTGATGAGCAAAGGTTTGATTAATGGTTCCTGCCTGACAGTCACCGGTAAAACCGTAGCGGAAAACCTGGCTGAAGCAGCAGATTTAACGCCTGGGCAAGAAGTCATTTTGCCACTGGAAAAACCGATTAAGGAAAGCGGTCATATCCAAATCTTAAAAGGTAATCTGGCTCCCGGTGGCAGCGTTGCTAAAATCACCGGCAAAGAAGGTTTACGTTTTTCAGGCCCGGCTAAAGTCTATGATTGCGAAGAAGACATGCTGGCAGCACTGGAGCGCAAAGAGATCGTAAAAGGTGACGTAGTCGTGATTCGTTACGAAGGGCCTAAGGGCGGCCCTGGTATGCCGGAAATGCTAACGCCCACCTCCGCCATTATGGGCGCAGGGCTTGGCAACGATGTTGCACTATTAACCGATGGACGTTTTTCCGGTGGTTCTCACGGCTTTATCGTGGGGCATATTGTCCCGGAAGCACAGGAAGGCGGCCCTATTGCATTGATTCAAAATGGCGATCAAATTACCATTGATGCCGGAAATAACCTGCTGGCTGTGGATGTCAGCGACACTGAAATGGAACAACGCAAAGCCGGTTGGACGATGCCTGAATATAAAGCCAAACGCGGCACCTTATACCGTTTTATTAAAACGGTGAAAAATGCCTCGGAAGGTTGCGTGACTGATGCCTAAAAGGCCATAGCCGATATTACGAGACCAGCGTTATCAGAAGTTGTTGCTAAACCGTCATGAGCGAAGGCAGAGCAAGGCGCAGCCAGTGCGAAAAACCGGAGTGTATATAAAATACATGAGGATTTTTCACACTGACTGCAACGCCGCTATGTCGAGCGCAATAGGTTTACCAATAGCTTCTCAGGCTGACCCCTGATAACGCACTATAATATATATAAAGAGGAACATTCAGATGAAAACGATTAAAGTGCTATTAAGCATTTGCCTATTAAGCTTGTATGCGCAGACAGCATTTGCCGAAAAAGCAAATATCAACCAGATTAAACAGAATATCAGCAGCGATGTCGATAAACGTATTCAGATTTTAAACACCTATAAAATCTGTGTTCAGGCCGCTAAAGTCAGGCCAAATATCAAGACCTGCCGTGCCAATAAAAAGGCAGCGATGCAAGCCTTAAAAGCTGAGCGAAAGCTTAAGAGAGCACCACATAAAGGGCAGTAGCCATGGAACATCGAGAGCAACGACGTAAAAATCTGTTTTTATACCTGGATGTCTTTGACCGGGAAACTGGACGTTTATTAGGCCATCTGGGCGATATTTCTGACGAAGGCTTAATGATTATTGCCGATCATGCCATGCCTTTGAATGTACTGCGTAAATTAAGAATCAGATTACCTGAAGATGAGGATTTTGATCAGGATCATCTGGATGCTGAAGTTGAAACTCGCTGGACGGCACCGGATATTAATCCTGAATTACATTGCACCGGTTGTCTGTTCATAGAAATCAGCAATGCTGATTTAGAACGTGTTGAAAAAGTCAGTCAGTTGTTAAGCTTTGATGGTTAAAACTTAGGAATTGCCCAACAAGACCAGTAATAACGGGAAGTTGTTGCAGGCCAGTTCCTTATTGCAGCCATTTTGCGCATACCCACAAGCAAAAAATCGCAGGAAACGCAGTCGCATGAGTGATGAAGCAAACACTTCCGACAGGGAAGAAACACCTGTTTCCAATGTTTCGGAAACAGCGCAAGTGACAGAAAACAAGCCTGTCAATCCACCGCCAACACAAAAAAAACGGGTCTGGTTGTGGTTGGTTTTATTAGCCGCTCTGGCTGCGGGTAGTAGCTTCCTAAGCTGGCAATTATGGCAGCAGTTACAAACCATTTACGCCAAACTGGAAACCGGGAGCCAGCCGGATCGTGGCTCGCTGGGACAACTGCAACAACAATTTGCCGATTTGGAACAACAACAGCAACAACAAACCCCGTTGCAAAGCCAGTTCCAGCAACAAATAAAAACCCTGCAACAACAACAGCAACAGTTACAGCGTGCCTATCAGACCTTATACCAGCGTCTGCATAAAGTCGGTGATGAGGATGACTGGAGTTTGGCAGAAGTGCGTTATCTGCTGCGTATTGCCCATCAACGTCTGTTGCTGGGACAGGATGCCCGCGCTGCTTTACTGGCATTAACCACCGCAGATAGCAGAATGCAAAATGCAGGGCCGCTGTTTTTATCCGTTCGCCGGCAACTGACCGAGGATATTGAACAACTACAAAAAGTTAAAGCCCCGGATATTAATGGCATGGCATTTAAACTGGCAAGTGCCAGCCAAAAAATTGGGGATCTACCGCTTGCCCAGGGTATGCTGCATCAGCGTCCAGTGCTGGAGAAAAAACGGCGTAATGATACCGGTAACGAGCAAAAGCAAGCCCCCGTATCCGAAGATGACAACTGGGAAAATATCTCTGCGGCAGTCTGGAATGAACTGCGTCAACTGGTCGTGGTGCGTTATAATCAAAATAATGAAACCGGTTTATTATCCCCTGAACAGCGTAATTTCCTCAGCGAGAATATGCGTATTAAACTGGAAATTGCCCGCCTGTTATTGCTCAATAAAAGCACCCGACAGTTTCATGTAGAAATTCAGGCCATACAACAGGGTCTTAAGCATTATTATGATTTAGACGATTCTGCGGTCATACATTTGCAGGACAATCTGACTGCCATGCTCAATACCGAGTTAAATCCACAGTGGCCGGATATCTCACGTTCATTACACGCTTTAGAACGCTTGAACCAGAAAATGCAGACAGGTATGATGAACAATAAGCAGAATGAGCCAATCATACCGGTACCATTGGCTAACGAAGAAGCCCTGGAAAAGCATGAGAGTGAAATGCCAGAAATAGAAAATACGACCAGCGAAGAGGTGCCTGCAACATGAAGTGGCTGTTTTCTTTACTGATTGTACTGTCAGTGGCTGTCGGGCTGGCCTTGCTGGCTTATGATGATCCGGGATTCGTGGTTATCAGTCGCGGCCCCTGGACGGTGGAAGGCAGTCTGGCTGTTTTCTCAATGTTGGTTTTATTAAGTTTTATCCTGCTGTATTTTCTGATTCGTCTATGGCATGGTTTGTGGTATTTACCGGAACGCTGGCAAAGTCGTTACCAGAAAAAAATGCGTACCCGCGCGCAACTCGCTTTGCAACAAGGTTTTACCGAACTGGTTGAAGGTCAATGGAAAAAAGCCGGACGCAGCTTTTTACGCAGCCAGCCGCAATTTCTGCATTATCTGGGTGCAGCCTTTGCCAGCCAAAGACTCGGACAGATCAATAAACGTGATAAGCACCTGGAAAAAGCACTGGAATACAGTCCCAGCGAGTATCAACTCAGTGTTTCCCTGCTGCAAAGTCAACTGCAAATTGAACAACAACAATATAATCTCGCCCTGGCAACCCTCAAGCCCTTACACGAAAAAATGCCACAACAAGTACAGGTTTTAGGTTTATTGGCGCAGGTCTATAAGCATCTGGGAAGTTGGGCAAATCTGGCAGCACTCCTGCCGGATCTGCGTAAACGCAAAGTACTGGATGCTCAGCAGTTACAAGTATTGGAAATCAAAGCGGTACAGGGCATCTTAACCGAAGCGGCGCAGCAAAGTCTGGAAGCTTTAAGATTAAACTGGGAGCGTCTGCCCAAAGCCACTCGCCTGCAACCTGCAATTGCCGCCTGTTATGCGCGAAAACTATTGCAGGAAGGTCAGACCGAAGCGGTTGAAGGTTTATTGCGTGACACCCTGAAACAGCACTGGGATAAAGATTTATTGTCACTGTATGCCCATGTCAATACCAACCCCACCCAGCAGCTCAGCCGTGCAGAAAGTTGGTTAAAACAGCATGATCAGGATCCTTTTTTATTATTGACCTTAGGCCAGTTATCCACGCGCAATCGTCTCTGGGGCAAGGCACAACAATACCTGGAAGCCAGTCTGGCATTAGAAAAACTGCCGGAAACCTACCAGGCCTTAGGCGATTTAATGCTGCAAATGGGAGAAACCCAGCGCGGCGCGGATTATTATCGGCAAGGTTTGTCGTTGGTTAATCCTACCCAATCTGGGTCGGGTTTATCTACACGATAGGGGGGACGATAGCTGTGAAGCGAACAAAAACCCCTGCATCAACTGTACAAGTTATTTAATCCCACCCCTTAAAGCAACAAGGATAACTTTGCAAAATCTTCCAAAGTCAGATTTTCTGCTCTAAGGCCGGGATCAATATTAGCTGAAGCAATCTCCTGCTCACTGAATAAACCTTTTAAGCTGTTACGCAGGGTTTTTCTGCGTTGGGAAAAAGCGCTGCCAACGATATTAGACATTTTTTCAGGATCGGCTGTTACCGGTGCTGAAGCGTGAGGCCGCAGCGATACAATGGTGGATTCAACTTTGGGGGCGGGTTTAAACGCCCCGCGTGGTACATCAAATAAAGGGGTGATCTGACAATAATATTGCAGCATGACCGATAAACGTCCATAACATTTATTGCCAGAATGCGCCGCCATGCGCATGACCACTTCCTTTTGCAACATAAACACCATATCTTCAATACAGTCGAGCTGCTGCATCAGATGAAATAACAGTGGCGTGGAAATGTTATAAGGTAAGTTACCGATAATCCGTAACTTTTTCGTTTTTTTCAGGTCGCAAAAATCAAATTTCAGTGCATCTGCCTGGTGAATTTTTAAGTTGGCCCTGTCCCCATAAGTTTTCTGGAGATAATCCACTAAATTCCGATCCAGTTCTACGACATTCAGAAAGTCTGCATACAATAGCAAAGCGTCTGTCAGCGCACCCATGCCGGGGCCGATTTCAACCAGGTCTTGGCCTGTTTGTGGCGCGATACTTTGTACGATACGGCGAATGATATTGGGGTCATGTAAAAAATTCTGACCAAAACGCTTTCTTGGAGTATGAAAATTCATAATTATTCGGGGTTATGCAATAAACGCTGCGTGTCGGGGCCTAAGGGTAAGCGGAATAAATAAGAAGACAAGGTTAGTCCATCAGGTCTAATGAGTTTTAAAGTAATATAAACCGATTGTGCCGCCACGCTGTAGGTGCCGGTGGCAATACCGTATACCGAGTGCTCACGACTGATTCGCTCAAGATTGCGGGACAGTATAAATTCCCCGCTTTTGTGCTGCACGCTAAGATCTTCGCGGGTGCGTGGATCAATCACCTGATAGCCACGCACAGTTAATTGCGCGGCAAGTTGCTCACCTAATAAACGTCCTAAAGCGGTGCTTTTTTCCAGGTGATTGAGATCTGCAATGCTGGTCACCAATAATCTTTGATCGGTTTGCAGTGGTTCGCTCAAGTTTTTCAGCAGCGCCTCTGCCGCCTTACCCATGACGACAATCAAGTCCTCGTCAGTGGGTAAGTTTGCCGTCATGTGGGGATCGGGGTAACAATCCCCGGTCTGCATACGGTAGGCACAATCGCCAAACGCAGGACGTGGCGCACAACCTGATACCAGGGCTTGCAATGCAAGACCGCAGAGCAGCAGGCAATAAGCAAAAAATGTACGCTGAGACATAATAGGCTTTCTTGTCAGTCAGTTTCTGGCGACTTGCCAGGGTTGCTTGCAATGACTTCTGCTTTAGGCTTGGTAAGCTTTAACAACCAGATCACTTTAACGATAATCAGCGCAATCACCACAATGCTGGCCAAGCTGATAATCAGCCATAATTGTGTATCCATATTTTACGCTCCTTGTTCTGGCAATGACTTGTTTTGACGGAAGTGCAGACCTGACAGGTTTTAAAAACCTGTCAGGTCTTTGCTATGAAGCCCGACAATAAAATGTTGCTGATGTACTATGTTGAATTCAGCTTAGAAAGACATACCCGGCGGCATCTTGCCTTTCAGGCCCTGCATCATTCTCGCCATATTGCCTTTTTTCTTCATTTGTTTCATCATTTTTTGCATTTGCATAAACTGCTTGAGCATTTTATTAACGTCTTGTACCTGAGTACCACTACCGCCGGCAATGCGGCGCTTGCGCGAGCCTTTAATGACTGCGGGAAAGCGTCGCTCATGCGGGGTCATGGAAGAAATCATCGCTTCCATGCGCACCAGTTGGCGACCATCAACCTGATTTTTTACGGCTTGCGGCACCTGATTCATGCCGGGGATTTTATTCATCAGGTCATCTAAGTTACCCATGTTACGCATTTGCTCTAGCTGTGCGGCAAAATCTTCCAGGGTAAAACCTTTACCCTTAACCATTTTTTTCGCCAGCTTCTGCGCTTTATCCTTGTCAACCTTGCGCTCGACTTCCTCAATCAGGCTCAGGACATCACCCTGACCGATAATGCGGGAAGCAATACGTTCCGGGTGGAAGGGTTCCAGCGCGGTGGTTTTTTCACCCACCCCCATGAACTTGATGGGCTTGCCGGTAATTTGACGCACGGACAAGGCTGCACCGCCACGCGCGTCACCGTCAGTTTTGGTGAGGATAACCCCGGTCAGTGGCAAGGCATCATTAAAGGCTTTGGCGGTATTTGCCGCATCCTGCCCGGTCATGCTGTCAACTACAAACAGGGTTTCGGTAGGCTCAACCGATTGATGCAGGGCTTTGATTTCCGACATCATTTCCGCATCGATATGCAAGCGCCCTGCGGTATCGATAAGCAGCACGTCCATGCCTTGTTTACGTGCTTGTTTTAAGGCGTTGGCGGCAATTTTTTCTGGTTTTTGTTTGACATCACTGGGAAAGAAGTTAGCTTCAACTTCATCTGCCAGGGTTTTTAACTGCTCGATTGCTGCAGGACGATAAACGTCACAACTGACCACCATGACTTTCTTGTTTTCCCGCTCTTTAAGCAGGCGCGCGAGTTTGGCAACACTGGTGGTTTTACCACTACCCTGCAAGCCCGCCATCAGCACCACAACCGGTGGTGCTGCGCGTAAGTTCAGCGACTCGTTTTGCTCACCCATGAGCGCGGTTAATTCATCGCGCACCACTTTAATCAGCGCCTGCCCCGGTGTCAGACTGCCAATGACATCCTGACCAACGGCTTTAGCGCGCACTTGCTCAATGAAGTCTTTGACCACTGGCAAGGCAACATCAGCTTCCAGCAAAGCCATACGCAGTTCGCGCAGGGCATCTTTGATATTGTTGTCACTTAAGCGCCCCTGACCACTGATATTTTTCAGGGTTTGGCCCAGGCGTTCGGTTAAATTTTCAAACATGTTATTTACCCGTACTCAATATATTTAGCATGAGACGGAAGCGGTTTTCAGTGCATTAAGGAGTGAGAATTTTATAACTTCAGCAACTTGGCTGGTCTTTTCCTCCATTTTCTGCGTTGTGAAAACAGTTACATAGCTTGCTATGCGCCTGTTTTCACGCCTTGAAAATGAATAAAAATCCTGCGCCCAGTTTCTGCATTTATTTCATCCTCACTCCTAAGCACTGAAAAAAGCTTACGTCGAATTCAGATTACTTACAACTGTTCCAGAATATCATCAGCAATAGACGCATTGGAATACACTTCCTGTACATCATCTAATTCTTCCAGCATACCGACCATACGCACGACTTTTTCCGCATCTTTCAAGCCTAATTCCGGTTGTACGCTGGCGCGCATGGTGACTTCGGCATCGTCTGGCTCCAGACCTGCTTCTTTCAGCGCATCTTTAATCTGTAAAAAGTCATCAGGATTGGTCAGTACGTCCACAGAACCGTCATCATCGCTGGCAACATCATCTGCGCCTGCTTCCAGTGCCACGTCCATAATCGCTTCTTCATCCGCGCCTTCGACATAGCTGATGACACCAATTTTTTCAAATAAATAAGCCACTGAGCCGCCGGTACCGAGATTGCCGCCGCATTTAGTAAAAGCATGGCGCACTTCAGCCACCGTCCGGTTACGGTTATCGGTCATGCAATCAACCATCACTGCAACGCCACCTGGCGCATAACCTTCATAACGGATTTCTTCGTAATCATCGCCTTCGGTTGCACCAGCGCCGCGTTTAATCGCGCGCTCTATGGTGTCTTTGGGCATGTTGGCACTCAGCCCCTTATCCACAGCCAGACGCAAACGTGGATTATTATTCGGTTCAGGATCGCCCATTTTAGCGGCAACAGTGATTTCACGAATCAAACGGGTAAAAAGTTTGCCTCGTTTAGCGTCCTGCGCGCCTTTACGATGCTTGATATTTGCCCATTTACTATGTCCAGCCATGTTATTCCCCGTAGGTACAGATATTAAGGAACGAGGATTTTATAATTCCCGAAACCAAGCTGGCCTTTTCCTCCATTTTCTGCATTATGAAAACAGTTACATAGCTTGCTATGCGCCTATTTTCATGTCTTGAAAATGAACAAAAATCCTGCGCCCGGTTTCGGTTCTTATTTCATCCTCGTTCCTAAGAAATCTTGTCGAATTCGAACTAAATAAAATAACCGCATATCATAACATTAAATGTATAATTGACCCCCATTTTTTATTCAGGATAATAATCAGTGCATACCATGTTGTTCTTTATTCTTGCCACCCTGCTGGGTTTAGGTTTACTAGGCTGGAGCGCCGATCGTTTTGTCACGGGGGCTGCCAGTCTGGCGCGTAACCTGGGCATTTCCACGCTGATTATCGGTTTGACCATTGTTGCCTTTGGCACTTCTGCACCGGAAATGCTGGTATCAGCCATGGCGGCATGGCAGGGCAACAGCGGCCTTGCGATTGGTAACGCCATCGGCTCCAACATCGCCAATGTTGGACTGGTATTGGGCTTAACCGCTTTACTGATGCCGTTAACTGTACAATCAAACACCTTACGCCGGGAATTTCCCTTATTGCTGGTGGTGACATTGGGTACATTTGCCCTGCTATGGGATGCGCAATTAGGCCGTATTGACGGTATTATACTGGTCGCTGGTTTATTCATGATTATTGCCTGGACCGTTCATCTGGCGCGCCAGACCAAAACCGATGATCCGATTACTCAAGAAATGCAGGAAGAATTAGCAGCTGGTTTATCCACCCGCCAAGCCTTCTGGCTATTATTATCGGGTTTAATTTTATTGTTGCTGGCTTCACGTATGCTGGTATGGGGCGCTGTAGGTATTGCTGAACATTTTGGTGTCAGTGATTTAGTGATTGGTTTAACCATTGTCGCCATTGGTACCAGTCTGCCGGAATTAGCCGCCTCTATCGCGGCAGTGCGCAAAGGTGAAGATGATATTGCCGTGGGTAATATCGTCGGTTCCAACCTGTTTAATCTGCTTGCAGTGCTGGGCATTGCCGGTTTAATCGGCCCCGGCCCGGTGGATGCGATGGCACTAAGCCGCGACTATCCCTTAATGCTGGGCATGACCATTATGCTATTTATACTGGCGGGTGATTTCCACAAACCTGGGCCGGGGCGCATTGTACGTTGGGAAGGCGCAGCATTGTTTTCGGCCTTTATTGGCTATCAGGGCTGGTTGGTATATATCAGCTATGCGGGATAATTTAAGCTGTAGAGACGTAGCACTGCTACGTCTCTAAAATAGAAATGAAAAAATAGTAAGGCTTATAAGGTTTTTTAATGGATAGTCACCTGCTTCAAGAAATTGAAATTAAAAATTTCAAGTGTTTTGATAACTTCAAAGCCAGTGGTTTTAAGCGCGTCAACCTTATTGGCGGCAAAAATAATGTGGGTAAAACGGCTTTGATGGAAGCTTGTTTTATTAATGTTCACGCACAAGATATAAAAAAATTTACAGGTGCTTTAGTTGATATTAAAAGAATGCGTGAAACACTAAATAGACTCATGGCATTTATACAAGATAAAAACAAGTCAATCTCTGTTCAAACATACCTTGAAAAAAACAATCATTTTTTTTCCAGTTCAAATATT